>JBBAVG010000028.1:0-14723 GCA_040397805.1 Phycisphaerales bacterium | reverse complement strand
GCGCTGGGGCTGAGCTTCCAGCTCGAGGCGATCGATTCGACGCGGCCGACGTGGCGGAACAGCGACATGAGCATCGACCAGGTGCAGGAGCGGCTGGCGGCGTCGGGCGCGTCGGGGGACGCCCTCTTCAGCCTGCTCGACGGCACGTCGATGGCCAGCCGCCTGGTGTCGGTGCTGCTGGGCTTCGTCAAGGCGAGCCCGCCGATGGCGATGTCGGTCAAGGTGATGCTGGTGGAGACGCTGGCCAACGCCGATCACATGCTCGAGTCGCAGGCCAAGGCGAGCGGGCTCGACGCGATGATGAAGGTGATCGTCGTCGACCGCAACATCGAGGTCTTCAAGGACCTCGACGCCGTGCTCGAACGTGAGCCCGGGCTCACGTCGATCGCCATCTTCTACGGCGCGGGGCACCTGGCCGACATGGAGCGTCGGCTCGTCGAGGAGATGGGCTTCACCTTCGACCACGACCGCTGGTTCCGCGCCATCGAACTCGACCTGGCGTCGCAGCCGGGTGCGGCGGCGCAGGCCAAGTCGATGCGGGCCACCATGCAGCGGATGATGGAGCAGCGGCGCAAGGCCGCGGAGCCGGAGTGACGTCTCCGCGCGATGGGGTGACGGCTCCGCGTGATGGGGTGACGGCTCCGCGTGATGGGGTGGCAGTCCGGCTCAGCCGGGAATCTGCGAGATCTTCTCGATGAGGATGGCCTCGACGGGCACGTCGCCGTGCGGGCCGTGCGACTTGGTCTTGACGGCGACGATGGCGTCGACGACCTCCATGCCGGAGGTGACCTGTCCGAAGACGGCGTAGGCCGCGCCGTCGGGTTGGGGCTGGTCAAGGAAGGCGTTGTCCTTGACGTTGATGAAGAACTGGGAGGTGGCCGAGTCGGGGTTGCCGCCCAGTCGCGCCATGGCGATGGTGCCGCGCTTGTTCTTGAGGCCGTTGCGCCACTCGTTGCGGATGGGCTGCTTGACGGACTTCTGGCGCATGTCGGGCGTGAAGCCGCCGCCTTGGATCATGAAGCCGGGGATGACGCGGTGGAAGATCGTGCCGTCGTAGTGGCCCTCGGCCGCGTAGGTGCAGAAGTTGGCGACGCTGACGGGCGCGGCCTGCTCGTCGAGTTCGAGGTGGATGTCGCCCTTGGACGTCTTCATGAGCAGCTTCATGGGGTGTTCCTGTGGAGTGTGCGGAGCGGGCCGATGGTAGCGCGGCGGGGGCGAGCCACGCGATCGGCGCAGCGCATGAAAAACCCCCGCCGAGATCGACGGGGGCGATGAGTCACGCGAGACCGTGGCCGGGGTTCACTTGGCGGCGGGAGCGGCCGGAGCCGGTGCCGCGGGGGCGACGGCCTTGTCGGCCTCCGCCTTGGAGATGCGGCTGACCTTCTCGATCACCACGGGGGTGACGGGAACGTCGCCGGCGCCGGTCTTGACGGCCTTGATCTTGTCGACGACGTCCATGCCCGCGATCACCTTGCCGAAGACGGCATAGGCCGCCCCGTCACGGGCTTGGTCGAGGAAGCCGTTGTCGACCACGTTGATGAAGAACTGCGACGTCGCGCTGTCGACGACGTTGGTGCGGGCCATCGCCACCGAGCCGCGGACGTTCTTCAGGCCGTTCTGCCATTCGTTCTTGATCGGCGGGTCGCCGGGCTTCTGCTTGAGGTCGGCGGTCAGCCCGCCGCCCTGGATCATGAAGCCGTTGATCACGCGGTGGAAGATGGTGCCCTCGTAGAAGCCCTTGTCGACGTAGCGACAGAAGTTCTCGGTGCTGATGGGCGCCTTCTCGCCGTTGAGCTCCATGTAGATGTCGCCCATCGAGGTCTTCATGTGGATGTACACGAGCGGCTCCTTCGCGGGCTCGGCCTTGGCCGGCGCGTCGGCCTTGGGGGCCTCCTGCTTGGCGTCGGTCTTGGGGGCTTCCTGCGTCGCGGGTTCGCCCGCGGGCGCCTGCGCCGGAGGCGTGACGGGGGGCTGGGCCGAAGCCTGGGCCATCGCGCCCGTCGTGCACACGCACGCGGCAAGGAAGGTCGAACGGAGGAGGGTCTGGACGTTCATCGATCGGGCTCCATAGGGAACGGCGCACCTCGCCGGTCCGACATCGTGCTCGACGCGCCGCCCTTCCATGGACGTCGCGTGCGAGCCAATCGTACGCAGCGGCCCTCGCCGGCACGCGACGCGAGGGCTGGAGCACACCCGGGCGTTCGCCGCCCGGACCCGCTTCGTCACCGCCGCGCAACACGCGAGAACCGCATTTCATGCGCCGAGTACAACCGGGTCGATACTGGACGGCAACGCGCCGTCCGGCCATGCCCGGCGTCCGCTGTGACGCACGAACCAAAGGGGAGTTCCCGCCCATGTTCCGACCCGCCTCCGCCTCCGCCTCCGCCCTCGTCCTGCTCGCCGTGCTCACCGGGGGGGCCCTCCCCTCGTCGTTGGCGGCCGCCGCCACGCTCCCCGCCACGGCCGCCGCCGGGGAGGTCAAGCCCAGCCAACTCCCCATCCGCACCATCACGCTCTACCGCTCGGGCGTCGGGTCCTTTCAACGACGCGGACAGGTGGAGGGGTCCACGACCGTCCAGCTCCGCTTCGACACCGACCAGATCAACGACCTGCTCAAGTCGATGGTCGTGCTCGACCTCTCGGGCAAGGGCCGCGTCGGAGGCGTGAGCTACGCCTCCCGCGATCCGCTCATCAAGCGACTCGCCAGCTTCGGCATCAACATCGCCGACGAGCCCTCCCTGAGCGCCATTCTCGGTCGGCTCCGCGGCGCCCCCGTGTCGGTCACCACCCCCGACGGCACCTTCAGCGGCACGGTCATCGGCGGCGAGTCGCGGCCCCAGGCCCTGGGTGCGGCCACCACGCCGGTGCCCGTGTCCTTCCTCAACATCCTCACCGACAAGGGCATCAAGTCGATCAACCTCTCCGTGGCCACCAACATCGAGGTGCTCGACGCCGACCTCGCGAAGGAACTCCAGCGGGCCCTTGCCGCCGTGGCCGAGCACCGCGCCGATCGGAGCAAGGCGGTCGACGTGACGTTCAACGGCGAGGGGCGGCGCGAGGTCGTCGTCGGTTACGTTCAGGAAACCCCGGTGTGGAAGGCCAGCTATCGGCTCATTCTCCCCGAGGCCGAGCAGGGCAAGCCCGAGGGCGACGCCTCCTCGAAGGAGCGGCTGAACAGCAAGCTCTCGATGCAGGGGTGGGCCATCGTCGAGAACACCACCGACGAGGATTGGACCGATGTCGAGCTGGCCCTGGTCTCGGGTCAGCCCGTGGGCTTCCGCATGGACCTCTACCAGCCCCTGTACGCGACACGGCCGATGCTGCCCGTGCCCACGGTGCAGGGCGCGTCGCCGCGCCTCTTCGAGGGCGGCACGGGCGCCGACAAGGCGGGCTCGCCCATCGGCGGGACGGGCGGCATGCCGGGCGGCAGGGATGCCAACATGCTCGGCAAGGCGGTTCGCGGCCGCCGCGAGCTGGCTGAAGCCGCGATGCCTGCTGTCGCGGCCTCTCCGGGCTTTCCCGGCGAGGCTGCCCCGCAGTCGATGATGCTCTCCGCGGGCGAGTTGATGGAGTACGGCGCGGCCCCGCAGGCCACCGCCTCCGATACCGGCGAGATCTTCGAGTTCCGCCTCGATCACCCCGTCACCGTCGAGCGTCAGCGTTCGGCCATGCTGCCGATCATCGGCTCGCCCATGTCGGGCCGTCGCGTCAGCATCTTCACCGTCGGCTCGGGCTCGACCCACCCCATGCACGGCGTCGAACTCCTCAACGACGCGGGCATCGAGCTCCTCCCCGGTCCCATCGCGGTGTACGACGGCGGCACCTACGCCGGCGACGCGCAGATCGGCCATGTGCCCGCGGGCGACAAGCGGCTCCTGGCCTACAGCGTCGACCTCGAGGTGGACGGCCGCGTCGAGTCCACGCAGGCGGCGCAGGTGCAGAAGCTCCGCATCGTCCGCGGCATGATCGAGATGACCTCGCTGGCCACCAGCGCGTCGGTGCATCGCTTCACCAACAAGGACGCCAAGCAGGGCCGCACGCTGATCGTCGAATCGCCCCGCGATCCCTCTTGGACCCTCAAGCAGCCCGCCAAGCCCTACGAGACGACCGATTCCATGTACCGCTTCGCGATCGATCTCGAGCCGGGCAAGTCCGCCGAGCTCAAGGTCGTGCAGGAACGCACGATCTGGCAGCAGCTCGAGGTGATCACCACCAACGTGGAGTCGCTCTTGGCCTATCGCCAGCAGGGCGCGGCCGTCTCCGAGAAGGTCGTCGACGCCGTCCGTCGCGCCGGTCAGTTGTCGGCGGCGATCCGCGAGGTGGAGGAGCGGCTTGCACGCCTTGCCGCCGAACGCCAGTCGATCACCGTCGACCAGGACCGCCTGCGGAGCAACATGACGAGCATCGACCGGGCGAGCCCCCTGTACGCCAAGTACATGGCCAAGCTCACCGAGCAGGAGACGCGGCTCGACGCCATGGCCGACGAGCAGCGTCAGAGTGAGAAGGACCTGATCGCGGCGCGGACCGCGCTCGACCAGTACCTGGCGAACCTCGACGTCGAATGAGCGGTCAACGGCCGAATCGACTCAGAGCGGACTGGCCCAGAGCGGACTGGCCCAGAGCGGACTGGCTCAGAGCGAGCCGGCGTACGCCTTGAAGGACTCGCGGAACCCCTTGGGCGACAGGTGCAACTCGGCACGCACCTTGTCGAGCGAGGCCGTGGCGTCCTGCGCGCCCATGCGGGCCATGCCCGCGTCGAAGGGCACCGCGTCGCCAAGGCCCAGGCGGCCCGCGACGGTCGCGGCGATCGCCGCCGCTTCGGCGGGAATGCCAAAGGGGTGGATCTTGTCCGCGTGGATGGCGTCCCGCATGAAGCAGAGCATGGCGGGCCAGTCGAGCGCCTCGGCGCCCACGAGGTTGTAGGTCTCGCCTGCGGTCGCGACGTTGGTCAGGCACGACACGAAGGCCGTGGCGACATCCTCGACGGCGACGGGCTGCACCTTGGGGTCGACGTAGGTGACGCCGCCCAGGGGCACCCGCTTGTCCTCGACGCCCCGCTGGAAGTACGGCGCGAAGAAGTAGGGGGGCTGCTCGCGGCGGAGGATGCTCTTCATGAGCTGCACGAACTCGCCGTCCTTGCCGTGGATCAGGCCCGGACGGAAGATCGTCCAGTCGAGCGTCGACATCCGCACGATCGTCTCGCCCTCGAACTTGGTCTTCTGGTAGTCGCACACGCCGTTGGGCGTCACGCCAAGCGCCGACATCTGCACGTAGCGGCGCACGCCCGCGGCTTCGCACGCCTGCACCAGCGTCCGCGTCGCCTCGACGTGCGACTTGCGGAAGGTCACCGCCGCGCCCGTGGCCACGTGACGCGTCTCGCGGATGATGCCCACGAGGTTGATGCACGCCTGTGCACCCTTGACCAGTTCGGCCACCTTGGCGGCGTCGAGCACGTCGCCGACCACGAGGTGCACCTTGCCCGACGCGCCCAGCGAGGGGAGCGTGCGGCGTGCCTTTTCGCGGTCGCGGACCAGCGCCCGCACCGAGTAGCCCTTGGCGACCAGTTCGGCCACGATCGCCCGGCCCACGAAGCCGGTGGCGCCCGTGACGGCGACGGTGGTGATGGCGGCGGGAGCGTGCATCGAGTCGGAGGAGGTGCTCATGGGTGGTCGTTGTCCGGGTGCGTGAACCCAAGGATACGCCACGGGACGCGTCGCGGGCCTTGCTCGCTCACCGACCCGATGTCGCCCGGGTCTACGCTTGGACGATGCTCCAGGCGATCGACCTGTGCGTGGCACACGTGCCGGGCCGACTCGTGCTCGACGGGGTGTCGCACGCCTTCGCTCCCGGGGCCGTCACGGTGGTGCTCGGGCCCAACGGCGCGGGCAAGTCGACCCTGTTGCGGACGCTCATGGGCTCGTTGACGCCAGCCCGGGGCCGGGTGCTCCTGGGCGATCAACGCGTGCACGAGATGCGGCCGGCCGATCGGGCCCGGCTCTTGGCCTTCATTCCCCAGCGGAGCGAGGCGATCTTCGCCTATTCGCTCGCCGAGATCGTGGCGATGGGACACGGCCGCGCCCGTCGACCCGATGTCGACTCGGCCCTCGAGCGTGTCGGGCTCGCCCCCTTGGCCCTCGCCTCGTTCGGCTCGCTGAGCGCAGGGCAGCAGCAGCGGGGCCTGGTCGCCCGGGCGTTGGTGCAGCTCGGCGATATCGACCCGGCCCGCTGCGTGCTGCTGGCCGACGAGCCGGTGGCCTCCATGGACCCTCGCCACGCCGTCGAGACGATGCGACTGCTCGCCGAACTGGCCTCCCGCGGCGTGACCGTGGTGGTGGTCCTTCACGACCTTTCGCTGGCCGGCGCGTTCGCCACGCACGCCGTGCTGATCGATGCGGGCGGGCGAATGGCGGGGGCCGGTCGGGCCGACGACCTGCTCGACGGCGAGCGGATCGGACGGCTCTACGACGCCCCGTTCCGACGCATCGACACTCCCGGGGGGCGGGTGCTGGTGGTCGACGTCGCGAGCGAGACGATCGCTCAGGGAGCGGCCCGCGGCGCGAGGTCGTGACGCTGCAGGTGCATGAGCATCTCGAGCGGGAACCGACGGACGCGGGTGCTGCGCAGGATCGAGGAGTGGTCCGCGTCCGGCACCAGCTCGATGGAGCCCAACTCGACGTCGGGCGCCTGCGGCGGATAACGGCGGTCGAGTTCGGTCTTCAGCAGCCGCACCGCCTCGTCGAGGTAGAAGTTGTCCGCCTCGCCGACCACCAGCCGGATTCGTTCGCGGAAGAGCTTGCCGATGGTGGCGGGGCTGGCGATCAGGCGGGCCGAGATGTCATAGGCCCGCATCGATTCGGCGACCCCTCGGTCGATCAGGCCCGACGCGGGATCGAAGAGCGCGGCCGGGTTGCCGCGGTCGTTGCGAGGGGTGAAGACGGCCATCCACGAGTCCCACTGTTGGCCTGACGTGTTGTCGGGACCGAGCACGTCCTCCTGCCTGGTCTCGCGTTCGACGGTCATGATGCAGCGGCCGCCGGCCCTGTAGCTGCCCAGCGCCACCACGCGGGGCCGCCCGCCGAACTGCACGCGGACCTCGCCGCGGTCCCCGACGTTCGCTGGCACAAACCGGCTCTCTCGCATCGGATTGGCGAAGGAGTCATCCGCTTCCACGAGTTGATACGCGGACTTCTGGCCGTAGAGGTCGATCAGTTGGAAGCGACGGAAGTCCACCGGGTCCGGGGCGGTCGACCAGCACGCGCCGAACGTGCCGGGGTATGAGATCGCCAGCCACAGCGACGACCAGCCGCCGCTGGAGTGACCCGTCACGATGCGGGCCTCGGGCCTGCGGTCAAGGTCGGGGAACTTCGCCTCGATGGCGGGGATCAACTCCTCCACGAGCGCCCGGCCCCATGGCCCGTTGGTGGCCGAGTCGGCGAAGAGCGTGTGGCCGTTCGGGCTCTCGGGATCGAGCATGACCAGCCGGGTGGCGGCCGCCACCTCCGCCTCGACGCCGGTGGAGGCGGCCCGTGCCGCGGCCGCGCTGATGGCGTCGACGTAGCGGCCCCCGAAGCCCGGCACCACGTAGATCGCTCCCAGCTTGGCCCCCTCGCGGGGCTTCACGGGCGACGTGACGGCGGCTCGGAGCGTCACGGCCTTCCCGTGAAACTCGCTCAGCAGCGTCGACTTCACCTCGACGAGCGAGACGCCGAGTTCGGCGGCGCGGGCGGCGGGCCACTCGAGCCCTTCGGTGACGCGTGGGAGCGTGAGCTCGACCACCGGCGACGTGCCGGGCTTGAACGTGACCGTGACGGCAGGGCCCTGGAGGTTGCCGCGATCCCGCCGCCATGAGCTCGACTGCCGCGTCGTGATCAGCCGGGCGGCGACGCGATAGGTGCCCGACAGGGCTTCGACCTTGGAGAGGTTCGCCACGTCGAACGCCGTCGGTTCGACGCTCGTGCCCGGGGCCAGGTCCTTGACGTCGGCGCCAAGGAGCGGCTGGGGATTGTCCCAGAACGGCGCGTTGTTGGGGTCCTCGTCCTTCAACTCCGTGGCGGCGTCGCTGACGAATCCGATCACGAGCCGGCCGGAGACGGGGCCCTCGGCCGTGGCCGGGAGCGTGACGCGGAAGACCGGGCCGGCGATGGTGTCGGCGGCAAGGGCCGCCACGGCGACGAGGCAGGCGAGCAATCGCGACATGCCCTGAGTGTACGAGCGGTGCACCTTTGCCACCGGCCCCATACCCTTCTGGGGCCATGCAACCTCGCAGACCAACTCGTCAAGTGATCTTGGGTGATGACCGCGTCGGCCGCGTCGCGCTCGGCGGCGGGCTTCCCGGCGCCGACGGCCGCCCGACCACGCCCGCGCCCGTGAGCGTCCAGACGATGACGGCGGGGTACACGCACGACGTCGACGCCTGCGTGCGGGAGATCCACAAGCTCGCGGCGGCGGGCGCTGACGTCGTCCGCGTGGCCGTCCCCGAGAAGAAGGACACCGACGCGCTCCGCCACATCCTCCCGCAGGTGATGGTGCCGATCGTCGCCGACGTGCACTTCCACTTCCAACGCGCCCTCGAGGCGGTGGAGGCGGGCGTCCACAAGATCCGACTCAACCCCGGCAACATCCAGGACAAGGCGCAGGTGGTGGAGGTCATTCGCGCGTGCAAGGCCAAGGGCCTGCCCATCCGCGTGGGCGTCAACGAGGGCTCGATCATCGAGCGCAAGGACAAGCAGAAGCGGATGCGCGAGCTCGGCAAGGTCTTCAGCGAGCACAAGCACGGCTCCATGCTCGCCATCATGATCGCCAAGCTCGAGGAATACCTCGACATCTTCTACGAAGAGGACTTCCGCGACATCACCATCTCGGCCAAGAGCATGGACGCCTCGCTGGTCGTCGACGCGTACACCGAGATCTCGCGTCGCTTCGAGCATCCGTTGCACCTGGGCGTCACGCACGCGGGTCCCCGCGAGACCGGGACCATCCGCAGCATCGCCGCGCTGTCGGGCCTCTTGGTCAACGGCATCGGCGACACGCTCCGCATCTCCTACGCGAGCGACCCGGTGTACGAGGTCGAGGACGGGCTCGAACTGCTCTACTCGCTGGGGCTCCGGCCCCGCAAGGGCGTCGACCTGATCGCCTGCCCCACGTGCGGCCGCATCCAGGTCGACCTCTTCACGCTCGTGCAGGAGGTCCGCAAGAAGCTCGCCGCCGAGGTGAAGGTGCCCATGAAGGTCGCCGTGATGGGCTGCATCGTCAACGGGCCCGGCGAGGCCGAGGGCGCGGACGTCGCCGTCTTCGCGGGCGATCGTCGCGGCATCATCTACGTGCAGGGCGAGCGCGTCGCCAACGTGCCAGAGGACCAGATCCTCGGCAAGCTGCTCGAGGAGTGCCTGGCCTTCCAGGCCAAGGTGCTCTCCGGCGAGGCCAAACTCGGCGAGAAGAAGGTCGAGATCATTCCACCCGACCCCATGGGCGAGTTGGGCAGTGGGTGGGAGAAGGTTGCCGCCGGGCAGGTGCAGCAGGTCACCGTTGGTCGCAGCGGGTGAGGCGATCGGCCCGGTTGGGGCGTTCGGGGCGTTTCCCCGAGGCGACCGGAGGTGTCAGGCGGCCATGCCGCCGACGGCGGGCGGGGCCTTCCAGTCCGTCCAGATGACGCGGTTGCGGCCCGAGTGCTTGCCCTTGTAGAGGTTCTGGTCGGCCTGCTCGACGATCGATTCGGCGGAGCCGACGGTCGCGCTCGTCGTGCCGCAGATCCCGATGGAGGCCGTGAGCCGCCGCTGGGGGTGGCGGGGCCATTGCTCGAGTTCGATGGCGTGGCGGATGCGTTCGCCCATGATGGCGGCGTCGGCGGGGCACGTTTCGGGCATGACGATCACGAACTCCTCGCCGCCGTAGCGACAGACCAGGTCGTGATTGCGGCAGCACCGCTGGATGATCTTCGCCACGCCCTGCAACGCGGTGTCGCCCGCGGAGTGTCCGTAGGTGTCGTTGATCGACTTGAAGTGGTCGATGTCGAGCATCGCCACCGAAAGCGTGTGGCCGTGACGCGCGGAGCGTTCGACTTCCTCCGCCCACCGCTTGTTGAAGAAGGCGCGGTTCCACAGGCCGGTCAGGCCGTCGACCTGCGCCCGCTGGGCCAGCATCTGCACCAGGTGACGCATCTTGAGCGCCTGGCGGATGCGGACCCGAAGCTCGGTCATCTCGAAGGGCTTGGTCACGTAGTCCACCGCGCCAAGGTCGAAGGCCTTGACCTTCTCGTGCGCGTGCTGGTTGCCGGAGATGATGATGACGGGGATGTCCTGCGTCGCCGCCGAGGCCTTGAGTTCCCTGAGCACCGCCAGGCCGTGCACCGATCCCAACTCGAGGTCGAGCAGGATCAGCGCGGGCGATTCCGCGGCGGCCTTGGCGAGCCCTTCCTCGCCGGACAGCGCACCGAAGAAGTCGAGCCCTTCGGCGCGCAGCCGCACCGAGATCAGTCGATGCACGTCGACCAGGTCGTCGATGATGAGGACCCTGGGGCGAGCCTCGGGTTGTGGTGGTGCGTCGTGCGTCATCGGGGACGAGCGAACCGGGGCTTGACCAACACTCGGGCGAACGACCGACTCAGGCGATCACGCGCTTGCACAGGCCGGTGAGTTGATTGACCGACTCGACAAGCTGCGTCAGGCTCTGCTGCGTGGTGATCGGGCCGGCCTTGACCACGTCCTCCACCTTCGCCGCCGCGGTGCCCACCGTGGGGAAGCCGTAGCCCGCCGACGCGCCCTTGAGCTGGTGCGAGATCCGGTGCACCACGTCCCATTGCTGGGCCTTGAGGGCCTCCGTCAGGGCCTGCATCCGCTGCGGCAACTCCTCCACGAACATCATCACGAGCTCCCGCATCTCCGGATCGCTCGAGAACTGGCTCCGCACGGGCGGGCCGCCCGCGGCAGTCGGACTGGCGGAGGCGTTGGGGGTTGGCGTGGGCGTGCTCATGGTCGGGGTGCTCCTCGTCGCTTGCATCGGCCCGACGCAGGCTCGAGTTCGGCCTCTCCCGTCGGATCGCACCCTGCCGCCCGGTGACGGCCGTCTGTGACGTCTGTGACGACCATGCGGGCGGGCGGCCCCTCGCTACACTCCCGCCCCCGGTCCCGGGGATGACATGCCGCGGCGTGGCCGCGGGCCACCCAGAGCCACATCCATGACCGTCCAGCCTTCCCACCACGCCGCTCGAACCCAGCCCCTCAAGGTCGCCGTCATCGGTGCCGCGGGCTACAGCGGCGCGGAACTCGTCGCCTTGCTCCTCTCGCACCCGGCCGCACGTGTCGTGGGCCTCTTCGGCTCGGCCAAACGCGAGGAAGGGGGCAAGTCGCAGCGATTCTCGGAGGTCTTCACCCGCTTCCGCGGGCGGCTCGACCTTCCGGTGCTCGCCACCGACGTCGACGCCATCGCCAAGCTCGAGCCCGACGCCGTCTTCCTTGCCACGCCCCACGAAGTCAGCGAGTCGCTCGCCGCGCCGCTCCTCAAGGCCGCGCCGTGCGTGCTCGACCTTTCCGCCGCGTTCCGGTTCAAGGACCCCGCGGCATACCCGGCTCACTACGGATTCATCCACTCGCATCCCGACCTGCTCGCGCAGGCCGTCTACGGCCTGCCCGAACTCTTCCGGAGCCAGATCCGCGGGGCCTCGCTCATCGCCGTGCCGGGGTGCTACCCCACGTCGGCCATCCTGCCGCTCGCGCCCCTCGCCCGGGCGGGCGCCATCGCCGCGGAGGCCTCCGGCACGCCCCGTCGCGTGATCATCGATTCCACCAGCGGCGTCAGCGGCGCGGGCCGCGCCCTCAAGCAAGGCTCGCTCTTCTGCGAGGTCAGCCTCCAGCCCTACGGCGTCTTCTCGCACCGCCACAACCCCGAGATCGACGCCTACGCCAACACGCCCACGCTCTTCACGCCCCACCTTGGCGCGTACGAGCGGGGCATCCTCTCGACCATTCACGTCGACCTCGCGCCGGGCTGGGACCGGGCCCGCATCGAGGCCCTCTACCAAGAGGCCTACGGCGACGAGCCCTTCGTGCGCCGCTGCCCCGCGGGCGTGTGGCCTTCGGTGGCCGACGTGCGTCACACCAACTTCTGCGACTTCGGCTGGGCCATCGACCCCCGCCAGCCCCACATGATCATCGCCAGCGCGGTCGACAACCTCGTCAAGGGCGCGGCCGGGCAGGCCGTGCAGGCCATGAACGCGAGGTTCGGCCTCGACGAGCGGCTGGGCCTTCTCTCGTGCGAGGCCGCGTCATGACCACCACGCCCACCGCGCTCGGCCACGGGCCCATCATCATCAAGATCGGCGGCACCACCCTCGAGGAGCAACGCTCGCAGCCGGGGCTGTGGAAGTCCGTCGCCGCCCTCGCCCGCCGCCACGCCGGGGGCGTCATCCTCGTGCACGGCGGCGGCAAGGCCGTCGATCGCCACCTCGCCAAGCTCGGCTTCACCACCGAACGCCGCGAGGGCATCCGCATCACCCCCGAGGACCAGGTCGAGCAGATCGCCGCGGTGCTCGCGGGCAGCGTCAACAAGTCGCTGGTGGGGTCCCTGCTGGCGGCTGGCGCGATGCCCGTGGGGCTGTGCCTGGGCGACGGCAACGCCGTGCCCACCCGCAAGGCCACCCGGTACGCCTTCGACCCTGGCCGCGTGGGCGAGATGGCCGGCGACGGGGATGGCCGCCTGCTCCGCACGCTCGTCCGCGAGGGGTTCCTGCCCGTGCTCTGCTCGATCGGCATCGACCGGGAGGGCGGGTTCCTCAACGTCAACGCCGACGATGCCGCGGCGGGTGCGGCGACGCTGCTCGGGGCCTCGGCGCTGGTCCTGCTCACCGACGTGCCGGGCGTGCTCGACGCCGAGAAGCGGGTCATCCCGGAACTCGACGCGGCGGCGATCGAGTCGCTCGTGCAGCAAGGCGTCATCAGCGGGGGGATGATTCCCAAGGTGCGGGCGGCGCGCGAGGCCTCCTCGGCCAGCGGCGCACCCGTGGTGATCCTCGACGGCAACGCGCCCGCCGCCCTCGAGGCGTGGATCGACGCCAAGCCGGTCGGGACGCGTATTCTTGGGGCCCCTCGCCGGGGTTGAACGCGTCGCAGCATCCGACGCACCTGCGGCGTGGGCTGAACGCCGGAGCGTTCCGGCCGGCCCCTCCCCATTCGGCACACGCGGCAGCAGGCAGGTCATCCCCATGGCAAAGAAGGCATCCAAGAAGACCGCCAGCCGCAAGCCCGCGAGCCGCAAGCCCGCGGGCCGAACGCCCACAGGCAAGAAGGCCGCCCGCCGCCCGGCCCCGCAGACGTCGCTGGCCGGTCGCGACCTGCTCACGCTCTCCGACCTCACGCGCGACGACATCCTCGCGATCTTCCGCACCGCGCAGCGCTGCAAGCGCGACATCAAGCCCTATCGCAAGGCCCTCGACGGCCGCACCATCGTGCTCCTCTTCGAGAAGGCCAGCTTGCGCACCCGCATCTCCTTCGAGACGGGCATCAACGCCATGGGCGGCACCTCGCTCTACATGGACCACGCCGCCCAGCGCATCGGCGAACGCGAGGCCGTCAAGGACTACGGCCGCAACCTCGAACGCTGGGTCGACTGCGTCGTGGCCCGCGTCTACGCCCACCGCACCTGCGAGGAACTCGCGGCATGGTGCGACATCCCCGTCATCAACGCCCTCTCCGACCTCTACCACCCCTGCCAGGGCCTCGCCGACCTCTTCACCCTCTGGGAGCGTCCCGGCGGGCTCGAAGGCGTGCGGCTGGCGTGGGTGGGCGACGGCAACAACGTCTGCCATTCGCTGATGCACGCCGCCACCATGCTGGGCGTCGACATGACCGTCGTCACCCCCAAGGGCTACGAGCCCACGCCCTCGGTGGTCGAGGAGTGCCTCGCCAACGCCCGCACGCAGGGCAGCACGCTGGCCTTCAGCCACGACCCCGCGGCGGTGGAGGGGCACCACGCCGTCTACACCGACGTGTGGGTCTCGATGGGCCAGTCCGACCAGGCCAACGAGCGCCGCACCGTCTTCGCCGAATACTGCATCGATGCGGCCCTCATGGCGAGGGCTTCGAAGGGCGTGAGCGGGGGCGTGACTGGCAAGCGGTTCCCGCACGGCTCGCTCTTCATGCACTGCCTGCCCGCCCAGCGGGGCGTCGAGGTCACCGACGAGGTGATCGACGCGCCCTCCTCCATCGTCTACGACCAGGCCGAGAACCGCATGCACGCCCAAAACGCGTTGCTGCTCCACCTCTTCGGCAAGGCCTGAGCGTTCGTCCCCGTTCACGATTCCCGTTCGCACCCTCCAGCAACGACCCGACACCATGAAGAAGAAGATCGCGCTCGCGTACTCCGGCGGACTTGACACCTCCTGCATCGTCCCGTGGCTCGTCGAGAACATGAACGCCGAGGTGATCTGCGTCGTCGGCGACGTGGGCCAGGGCGCGGAGGAGCTCGTCGGCGTCGAGCAGAAGGCCATCAACTCTGGCGCGAAGGAGTGCCACGTCGTCGACCTCAAGCGCGAGTTCGTCGAGGAGTTCGTCTTCCCGACCATCATCGCGGGCTCGATCTACGAGGGCCGCTACCTGCTGGGCACCGCCATCGCCCGCCCCGTGCTCGGCAAGGCGCAGGTCGAGGTGGCGAAGAAGACCGGCTGCACCGCCGTCGCCCACGGCTGCACCGGCAAGGGCAACGACCAGGTCCGCTTCGAGTCGGCCTACGCG
>JBBAVG010000027.1:0-46010 GCA_040397805.1 Phycisphaerales bacterium | reverse complement strand
GCGACCCCTTCGGGGTCGTGGTGGTTTGCGCCGCGTGACCGGGGGTAGCGGCGAAACGCCGCAACCCCCGGCTATCGCCGGGAATCGCTTCGCGATTGGGGAAAAGGGCGACGGGCGACGCGAGTCTCAGCAGCCGCCGGCTTCCCACGCGGCGAAGAAGACCTCGACGTCCGCGCCGTCGACGCCGCCGTCCTGGTTGACGTCGGCCGAGCCGCCGCCCGATTCCCAGGCGACGAAGTACGACTCGATGTCGTTGCCGTCGATGCCGCCGTCGTTGTTGAAGTCGGCGAAGCAGGTGGCGGCGGGGCCGATGGTGCCGTCGATGTTGATGTTCTGGGCCTTGACATCGTCGGTGCCCGAGCCGTTGTCGCTGAAGGCCACGACGAACATGCCGTCACCCGCGGGGCTCACGCCCAGGCGGCCCTTGGAGCTGTTGGAGGTGGCGACGCCCAAGAAGCCGCTCCACATGTTGGCGCCCGTGTCGTCGAGACGAGCGGACTTGACGTGCATGGGGAAGTTGGCGCCCTGGTAGTCGAGCCACGTCACCAGCGCGGTGCCGCCCGCGGCGGGTTGGACGTTGACGAAGGACTTGTGGTTGGAGCCCGCGGCGACGGGTGAGAGCACGGTGCCCACGGGGCCCCATTCGATGGTGCCGTCGCTCGAGACTCGCTGGGCGGAGAGGCCGAACTGGCTTTGAAGCGTGTTGCTGGTCTCGAAGGCGACGACGTAGTCGCCCTGCACGGGGTCGTAGCCCACGGAGGCCGAGAGGCGGTACTCGGTGGCGGAGGTGGTGGAGGACATGGCCAGCCCGTTGGCGGGGAATCGCAAGCTGCCGTCGGCCACGACGTGCTGCAGCCACGCATTGCGGGTCGCGCCGCCGTCGTACCAGGCGATCACCGCGCCGCCCGCGCTGTCGGAGACCATCGAGGGGAAGTAGCCGTTGCCCAAGCTGCGGGTGGAGGGGGTGGTGCCCGAGGCGTAGACGTCGATGGGCGTGCCGGCGTTCCACTGGGCCGCGCCCGCGCTGTTGAACTTCTGGATCTTGAGGCCCTTGCGGGCGAGGAAGCTGGTGCCCTCCCCGCGGACCCACATGGCGATCACGTCGCCGCCGGCGTCGCCGGGCTGGAGGTCGCTCGAGCTCAGGGCGCGGCTGGCTTCGATGATGGTCCACGCCGCACCGAGCGTGCCGTCGGCGTTGATGCGCTGCAGGTTGAGCTGGGTGGAGGTCGGGCCTTGGTACATGCAGACGACGGTGCCGTCCGCGCACGCCGCCAAGCGGCAGTTGAGCGAGTTGGCGCTGTTCGGCATCACCACGCCCGCGCCGCCGTTCCACGCCAGCGTGCCGTCGGGAAGGATCTTCTGGACGCGGGTCACCTGCGTGCCCGTGCTGTTGTCGTCGAACGCGGCGTAGGCGTTGCCCGCGGCGTCCGACCGCATGTCCGTCGTGAACGAGGCGGTGTTGGTGCGGGCGGCGAGGACGACGCCGTTGCCAGTAAAAGCCCTGGTGCCGTCGGCGTTGAGGCGTTGAATGGCGGGGCGGAGTCCGGGGCCGGCGTTGCCTTCCCAGAAGTAGATCCACACGCCGCCGCCCGCGGCGGCGCGGATGATGGGGGTGCCTTGGCTCCCGGCACCGTCGGCGACAGTCGTGTTGACGGTCGGATCGCTGGACCACTGGGCCATGGCGGTCCCGGCCACCATCAGCATCGACAACGCGGCGAGGGACCGAACGGGCAGTGAGGACCACTTCATGGCGCGACTCCGACAAAGGGGTTCGACGAACCTGCTGGGCGTCGCGAACGGCGAGGGGACGCCCTGGCAACAGGTTAGAGCAGCGGCGGCCTTGTGGACCTCCGTCGTGACGGTTTCTCGCCGCAAGGGAGGTCGACCCGGGATCGCCGGGCTGTTATTGGACGCGGCCAATGTCTTTGGAGAGGTGGGTGGGCCGGTGCGGTCGCTAGGATTGGCCCCTTCCGGCGGGGGAGCAGCACCAGCGAGAAGCGACGTTCATGACGACCAAGACCGATCGTACGAGTCAACCCCGCATCGTGATCATCGGCGCGGGCCCGACGGGCCTGGGCGCGGGGTACCGGCTCAAGGAACTGGGCTACGGCAACTTCACGCTCTACGAGTCGCTGCCGTACATCGGCGGGCTGTCGCACAGCTTCCGCGACGACGTGGGCTTCACGTGGGACATTGGTGGCCACGTGATGTTCAGCCACTACGCCTATTACGACACCTGCTTCGAGAAGTTGATGGGGAACGAGTTCACCCTCAACGACCGCGAGAGCTGGGTGCGGATGTGCGACCGGTGGATCCCGTACCCGTTCCAGAACAACATCCGGCGGCTGCCCAAGGAGTTGGCGTACGAGTGCATGGTGGGCCTGATCCGCGCCCAGACCGGGCGGGGGCCGATCAAGAGCCACCAGGAGGCGAGGAACTTCGGCGAGTTCATCGACGCGGTCTTCGGCGAGGGGATCGCCACGTGCTTCATGCGTCCGTACAACTTCAAGGTGTGGGCGCACCCGCCGGAGATGATGAACAAGCAGTGGATCGGCGAGCGGGTGGCGGTGCTGGACTTCGAGCGGGCGCTTCGGAACCTGGTGCTCGAGCAGGACGACTACGGCTGGGGTCCCAACAACCGCTTCAAGTTCCCGCTCAAGGGGGGCACGGGCGAGTTCTATCGCCGCTTCGGGCCGGTGCTGGGCCTTCGCGAGGACGGCAGCGAGACGCCCGAGAGCCATGTGCGTCTCAACAAGAAGGTCACGCGGATCGACGTCGACGCGAAGATCGTCCACTTCGCCGACGGCACGAGCGACCGCTACGACCACCTGATCTCGACCAAGCCGCTCGATCGGCTGTGCAACGACACGCTGACGGGCGAGGTGCCCGAGTGGCTCCGGACCGAATCGGCGCGGCTGCTGCACAGCGGCGGGCACATGGTGGGGGTGGGCATCAAGCGGCCGTGCCCATCGACCAAGAGCTGGATGTACTTCCCGGAATCCAACTGTCCTTTCTACCGCGTGACGTACCTGTCCAACTACTCGCCCTTCATGACGCCGGCGGACAACACCAAGGGCGATGCGCCCTACTACTCGCTGCTGTGCGAGACCAGCACGAGCGCGCACAAGCCGGTGGACGCGTCGACGATCGTCGAGGAGACGGTGCGGGGGCTGGAGGCGGCGGGGCTGCTCGAGCCCGAGGAGCACCGCGACATCGTGAGCCTGTGGCACCACTACGCGGAGTACTCGTACCCGACGCCGAGCGTCGAGCGTGACGAGATCCTGTCGAGGGTGATCCCGTGGCTCGAGCAGCGGGGGATCTACAGCCGCGGGCGCTTCGGCATGTGGAAGTACGAGGTGGCGAACACGGACCACTCGCTGATGCAGGGCGTCGAGTGCGTGAACCGGCTGGTGCTGGGCGAGCCCGAGACGACCATCGGCGTGGTGTACCGCATCACCGAGGACGGCCGCGAGGCGGCGGTGCACGAGCGAAGCGTGGTGGCGGGCAGTGGCGAGAAGCGGCTGATCGAGCTCAAGCCCGGCGAGCCGACGGTGGTGATCGGCGAGGAGGAGACGGGCGTGGGGGGCTGAGCCCGCCAGGGTCGGGCGGTCGAGAAATTCCGTGCCGCGGGCTTGCATTCGCCGTGGCCGAATTGGAGACTCTGGGTGCAGGTGTCGCGGCGATCGGGGGGCCTGAGATCGACAAGCCCGTCCCGGCCGCGGACGATCGGCGGATGCACGGGATGGTGGTCGGCTTGGCGACCTGTCGAGTTCCTGCGGCGTCGGGTGCGGTTTCCGCGACTTGGGCGTTCGTCCTCGTCGCCGACATGCATCCCGAGCCGCGTTCGGCAGGGCGAGTGGCCCGGAGGGTCACGGCCGAATCGTTCGGTTCGCGTGCATCATCTGGGTGGGCGTGCCCGTTCGGGCGTCGCCCACCGGGCGGATCCTTGTCGGATCCGAACCCGGTCGCCAAGTCGCCTGTGGCGTGTTCCCTTGTCGCTTTCCTTGCTTCCTGAAGTCGCTCGACGACTCACGACTCACGACGCCCCGGTCCATTCGGCCGGGGCGTCGTTGTCGTCGGAGCGGCTCAGCCCATGAGTTCCTCGGCATCGATGATGCCCTGAGCGACTTCGACGAGGGGGCGGCGGGTGTCGCGGGCCTTCTTTTGCAGGAGCGTCATGGCGTCGGGTTCGGCGATGGCGCGTCGCGAGACGAGAATCCACTTGGCCTTCTCGATCACGCGGCGTTCCTCGAGGCGCTTGCGGAGCGAGTCGTTCTCGTCGGCGAGCCGGGCCACGTCGCAGAACCGCTTCCACGCGACATGGATGGCCGCGCGAAGTTGGTCGATCGACGCGGGCTTGACCAGGTAGCCGAAGACGCCCGAGTCGCGAGCGGAATCGACCGTGTGCGGATCGGAGTAGGCCGAGATGATCACGACGGGAATGCCCAGTTCGGCGAAGATCTCGCGGGCGACGGCGATGCCGTCGCGCTTGGGCATCTGCACGTCGAGCAGCGCAAGGTCGGGCATGGTTGCCTTGGCGATGGTCAGCGCGTTCTCGCCGTCGACGGCGGGGCCGACGGTGACGAAGCCCAGCGTGGCCAGATCGTGGGTCACCTGCGCCGCCACGAGGAACTCGTCGTCGGCCACGAGGATGCGGGAGGGTTGATCGGCCAGCGGCAGGCGCTTGGCGGCGGCCGCGAGCGGAACGGCAGGGGCGGCGGTGGGCATGCCAAACGTTACGACCCGACCGGAGCGGGCGGAACCCTTCCGTTCGATTCCTCGAGCCGGGCGGTGATGGAGCACCGCCAGACGCCCGGACCGGCGTGAAAGGAGCACCCGCCCCGAAGGTCCGTGCGGGCGAATCCCTCGATGAGCGTGAGCCCCAGCCCGCCGTCGCGATCCTGGCGGTCGGACGCGGCCGCCGCACTCGCCGGGAACGACTCGGTCCACTCGATGGCCAGGGTGCCCCGGTCGGCGGCGGGGCGGCCCCACGAGAGGTCGATGCGACCCTCGTCGTGATGCATGGCGCCGTGCTTGAGGCTGTTGGTGATGAGTTCCTGCACGATGATGGCCAGGGCGGCGGCTTGCTGGGGGCCCACCCGAAGGCCGTCGGAGGGGAGGAGTCGAAGGTGGGCTCGCCGCTGGTCGGGGAGCATGGCGCGGGTGAGCCGCGTGCACAGGTCGAGGAGGTCGATGCTCCCTCCGCCCGCCTTGGCGATGATGTCGTGCACCTCCTTCATCGCGAGGATCTTGCCCCGGATCATCGCGGCGACCTTGGCCGCCTCGGGGGCCGCTCGCATGGACGACTCGTAGAACGTCACCAGGCCCACCAGTCCGGCGAGGTTGTTGCGCACCCGATGGTCGAGTTCGCGTCGGAGGGATCGCTCCCGCACCAGCGCCTCCTCGCGGTTGGAGAGCGCGTCGCGGAGGGCTTCGCGGTCGCGGTGCGAGTCGGTGGTGTCGAGGCCCGCCCCGATGAAGCCCAGCAGGTTGCCCTTGGCGTCACGTCGAGGCACGCCGTGCAGGTACATCCAGCGGTGTTCACCGTCGATGCGGCGGAGGCGCACCTCGAACTCGAACTCATCGGCGCCCGCCATCGCCTCACGGAGTCGCTTGGCGGCCAGTTCCCGGTCGTCGGGATGGACCGAATCCAACCAGCGAAGCCCGAGCGCCGCCTCGCGCGATCCGAAGAAGGCCGCCGCCGTCGAGTTGAGGAACTCGAAGTGAAAGCCCGAGTCGGCCATGAAGACCACCGCGGGCGTCGTCTCGGCCAGCAGCCGGAATCGCTGCTCGGAGGTCTGCAGTTCGGACGTTCGCTCGGCGACCCGCTGCTCCAACGTCGTGGCGAACGACTTGAGGGCTTCCTGCGCGTCGAGTTGCGACGCTTCGGCCCTGTTCAGCCGCCGAGCGCTGATCCACATGCCCGCCGCCAGCAGCAGCACGCTCGTCGCCGCGAACAGGGCCGCGCCCAGGCGGTAGTCCACCAGGTCGCGATCCTGGGCGTGCAGACGCACCCAACCGATCGCCGGAATCACCATCGACGCGGCCAGCACCACCCACCGCAGCACGTTGCCGCCCGCCATGCGGCTGGTCACTTCCGCGGCCAGCCCCGCCTCCCGCTCGCGACACAAGGCCGCCAGCCCGAGCGCAAAGACGCTGACGGCCGAGGGGAAGGCCATGTTCACGTCCTGCGAGAACCCGAAGAGCAGGTCCGCGCTGTAGGTGTGACCGATGATCGCGACGTAGCCGATGGTGGCCGCCACCAGGGCCGCGCACTGTGACAGCCACCATCGTCGCGAGGCGGGCCCTGACAGGCACGTTCCGCTTCGGGGCGTCAGGAACGAAAGCCCCAGCGCCGTCAGCGCGAGGGCGGTGTTGAGGCTCATCCGCAGGCTGGTGGCCAGCGGGAGGGCCGCACCGTCGTGCTCGATCACGCGAACCATCAGCGAGAAGGCGCCCAGCAGGAACACCAGGAGGCCGCTGAACCGTCCGATCATGCCCGCGACCATGTCGCCGCGACCTTCGCGAGCCATTGCCAACAGGCCGGTCCCCGCCGCCAGCAGGCCTGCCGCGGTCAGGATCTTCACCGGGTCGTCCAGGCCCACGCCCACCGTGGTCAGTCGCGGGATGTCGAGCGTCCACCCCACGAGCGCCACACCCCCCACGCCGATACCCAGCGCCGCGGCGACCATCGTGATCGGCGTGACGCTGATCCGCCGCGGCGCCGGGGCGGCTCGGAGGGTGTCCGTCGAGTTGTGGTGGGTGGGCGTCATGATCGACGGAGCGAAACCCCGGCGGATGCGGCGACAAGGAGGATAGCGCCGCGAGGCGAGCCGCCGGTCGACGCGGCCGCATGGCCTATTGGCCGGTGGTCCGCTCGCGAGCCACCTCATCGATCATGCGGTCGAGCGCCAGGTCGAGCGCCGCGCTCGAGGCGCTGAGCGACCACAGCCGTCGCTTGGCGGGCGAGAACGTCGACGCGGAGCGTCCGGGGGCGGGTGGCGGCGATGCGGGGGCTTCGTGGAAACGAAGCCGCACGGGGCGGGCGGGGGCGATCGTCGGTGCGGGGGCGTCAAGCGTGGTTTGGAGCAGCGTCATGGTCCACCTTCCTTCGAGAGGGTGGCCGATTCGACGATGCGGGCCCGGATCGATCCGCGACCTCGCCGGGGCACTCTTGCCGATGCCGCGGGCGGAGAAGCGGATCGCGCCCGGACTCGAGGTCGAGTCGGCGCGGAACCGTCTGGTCCATCCGTGTCGAGTGCCCGGCCTTCCCATCGTCCTTGCGGACGACTCGCGCTTCGCGGACCCCAAGGGGTCCGCCGGCCGGAAACGACGGCCTCCAGTGCCGTCGTACGTTCACGATGCCTTCTGATCGGACCAGTCGCGGCGTCGCTTGAGGCCCACGGCGGGAAAACTCCCGGATTTCGCTCAAGCCGCCAAGGCCGCGGGGGACACCCCGTTCAGGGCGGCGGCGAACCGCACGCCCACGTACTGCACCCCGTCGATCCTGGGCATCACCCGCTTGACCTCGGCGATGACCCCGTCGCGGCTCGCCAGCAGCGGGGTGGGCGACCAGGCCACGTGCACCGTCACGCGGTCGCCGGGTTGGAGCGGCCGGGTCGATTCGACGCCCAGCAGCATGCCGTGAGGCGAGACGTCCCGTGCCGTGGCGTACCAGTAGCGGCCCGACGCCTCGTGCAGCACCTTGCAGGCGCACGAGAGCGGAGCGCGAGCCTCGGCGCGGCGATCCGTGGCGGGAGCGACATGTCGGTTCATGGCGATGCCCTCGACGGGGGATGCGGACGCGGTGACGTCGGCACCCGCTCCCCTTCTCTCTCTATCGGCCCCTCGCGGCCGATACTCGTTCGAGTTTCCATGCTGGCCTCGATCATCATCACCACGTTCAGGCGTCCCGAGAAGCTCGCCGCCCTCGTGCGCTCACTGGCGACGCAGGACATCGACGGCTTCGAGGTCATCGTGACCGTCGACGGCGTCGAGCCCGAGGCCGCCGCCGTCGCCCGCGAGGCGTGGGCGCCGATGGATCCGTCCAGACTGATGCACGTCGAGGGCGAACGTCTCGGCCCGTGCGCGGCCCGAAACCGGGCCATCGACAGGGCCGGCGGCGAACTGCTGATCTTCTTCAACGACGACGTCGTGGCCGAGCCCGGGTGCGTGCGTGCCCATCTCGAGGCCCACCGCGAGCGCGAGGGGCGTCCCGCCATCATCGTCGGCGATGCGCCGTGGAAGCGGCGGCATCCCGATTCGCTCTTTGCCCGGATGCTCCGCGAGACCTCGATGGTCTTCTTCCACCATCACATGCGGGGCGACGGCGATCGCGAGAAGGACTGGGGGTTTCGTCACGCGTGGTTGCTCAATCTCTCCGCGCCCGCCGCGTCGGTCCGCGCCGTCGGCGGCCTTCGCGTCATCCAGAAGACCTATGGCCGCGATGACGACGAGCTCGCCTTTCGCATGACCCGCGACCTGGCCATGCCGGTGCTCTGGAGGCCCGAGGCGGCGGTGACGCACGATCATGCCATGACGCCGGTGGAATATCTCTCGCGCGAACATGAACTTGGCTTGGGCGCCTTCGCGTTCGCCACCGGGGCTCCCGAGTGCGCGATGGCGATGTTCGGCCGCGACCTCACGAGCGGCGAGAGCATCGCGGAGGCGGCGTCGCTGGTGGAACGCGGCGAACGCGAGGCCCTGTCGATCCGACCCTGGTTCCTTACGCTGGACACGCGGACGCCCGCCTCGATGGATCCCGCCGAGGCGTACCTGCGCCACCTGCCCCTGAAACGCTGGTGCTGGCGATCGGGCTATCTGCGCGGCGCGGCGGCGGCGGGGCTCGCCTCGAGACGGGCGGCCTGACCAGCGACAGCCGCGTTCGACTCGGCGTCGCGAGTTCTCGGGCGTCGACGCCGTTTCAGGCGTTGCAAGGCCAACCCCGCTTCGAGCGAGGTCCCCCGTTGGCTGGACTCGGCCGGGGAACGGAACGAACACTCTTGTCGTACGGCCGACGCGACGAGGGCGGCCGCGCGGTCCGGTCCATGGTCGCGCGGTCCTTCGCACGCGGGTCGCGGGAGGTTGCTCGTGACGCGACGTTCGGGATCAAGCGACGGCCGCACGCGGAAGCGTGGCCTGATGGGCGTCCTAACGCGGGCGATGGTCGCGGCGTGGGCGTCGATCACGAGCACGACCGCGGCGCAGCAGGCAATGCCGGTCTGGTGGATGGCCACCAGCAGCGAGGCCGAGGCCCGGCGGAACGGGTTCGAGTGGCACGATGGCATCCGATTCGGCGACCTGCCTGTGCGTCGCGACGCGGCGGTGATCTACGAGCAGTTCTACGCCTCCGACGTCCGCGAGCGGGGTCTGTGCCTCACGCGGCGAGATCCCGGCTATTGGGAGCGGTTTGATCGGCTCATGGCCGAGGCCCTCGATCGCTTCGTGCCGAACCCGGCCTTCAACGGCCTGCTGCTGATCGACACCGAGTTCCTGTGCCTGTTCTGGGGCGACCGCACGGGCGGTCCGGGCATCTATCCCGTGCTCGATGTCGGCCGAAAGCCCTTCGACGACTGGCATGAGTACATCCGCGACCATCGGCCCGACCTCATCCAGGGCCTGGCCGGCCGCGAGATGGAAGAGGTGCTTCGCACCACGTACGAGTCCGCCGCTCGCGAATGGACGGAGCGTCAGTACGCCACGGTGCGTCGACTTCGGCCGCACGCCAAGCTCTGTCGCTACGGGATTCCCGCCGGGTCGCGTCACGACCACTACAACCTGCCCGAGCCCAACCCGTGGAGAGCCTACAACGATCAGGCCGCCTGGTTGACGGCGCTGCAGGATGTCGTGCTGGTCGTGCTCTATCAGGACAAGTACACCGTGCCCGAAGGCGTCCGTCCGCGGCATGCCCGCGAGATGACCGTCGCGCAGTCGAGGGATTGGATCCGGTCCAACAGCGTCGAGGCCAAGCGGACCTCGCAAGGCAAGCCCGTCTACGCGCTGGTGCACTTCAACTATCAGGAGTTCGTGACCAACCACGAGTCGCACTTCCTCGAACCTTCGACGCTCGAGACCATGCTCATCGGCCCAGGTCAGGCGGGCCTCGACGGCCTGGTGATCTGGGACCACATCGACAGTCGCGACCGCTTCGACCGCACGCAGGCCTACGTCGATTCGCATGCCCTGCCCCTTCTCGGTCGCGTCATGGGTGTCCCGCCGGCACCTCCCCCGACCCCGCCCCAGCCGCCCCAGCCACCTCAGCCTCCCGCGCCGCCCCCCGAGGAGCCCCCGACGCCCCAGCCGCCGGTTCCCAGCCCTCCGTCGCCTCCTTCGCCCCCCTCGCCGCCCCTGCCACTTCCCCAGGAGCCTCCGACGCCCCAGCCGCCGGTTCCCGACCCGCCCTCGCCGCCTTTGACGCCCGAGCCCGAGCCAGCCCCGCCATCGCCGCCGCCACCTCCGCCAGTCCCGGCCCCGCCGCCTCCGCCGGCCCCCGGTCGTCCGGTCCCACCGCCGCCTCGACCTGTAGCCAAGGTCTTGGGAGCCAAAAGGTTGGGAGTGGCCTCGGCGCCGCGTCCCATGTCCACCAAGGCGCGGGTGTTCACCGCACCGATGCTGACCAGGCCGCCCGTGGTGCGGGCTGGTTCGCTCCCGGGTCGAACCTTGGTGCGGGTCGTGCCGCCGTCGGCGTCCCAGTCGCCGCCGCCATCCAGGCCGCAGCCGCGGCGATGACACCCCAGGGGTCCGCATGCCGGCGAAAAATTGTTGTGCGGCGACGGAACCGACCGGTCGGATGTGTCGGATCGACCAGTGTCCGCGGACGGCCCCGGAGACACATCCAACCCCCACGAGACCCGGCACTTGGGTTTGTGACTGAGTGCCGGGTTCTTTTCTTTTTCCGCGGCGCGGCGGAGCGTGGAACGAGCTGCGGAATCCGCCCGCCACGGACCTATCCTTGGGGCCTGATGCTCCGAGCCGTGCTTCACAGCAAGATCCACCGGGCCGTGGTGACCGAGGCCAACACCGCCTACGTCGGTTCCATCACGATCGATCCGCTCCTGCTTCATGCCACCGGCATGCGGGCGAGCGACAAGGTCGCCGTCGCCAACTGCCGCAACGGCGAGCGGTTCGAGACGTACATCCTCTGGGGCCGAGAGGGCTCCGGGCAGATCGTCGTCAACGGCGCGGCGGCACACTTGGTCGAAGTGGGCGACCACGTCATCATCATGCACTACGCCCTGATGACCGACGCCGAGTACGCCCAGCACAAGCCCCGCACCGCACTGGTCGACGACCGCAACCGCCTCGCGCAGGTGCTCGAGTACGACCCCCGCGGCCACCAACCTGCGTGAGCCTCGGGCGTGAATCCGCTCGTCGGTCCGGTTCGTACGATGGCGTCATGGCCGACACCGGCGTTCTCGATCGACTTCTTGACGTACTGACCAGTCTGCGGACCCTCCCGGACCCGCTGCCGGCCGACCCCTTTCCCATCCTGAAGGAGTGGTTCGACGCGGCCCGTGCGGCGAAGCAGCAGCCCAACCCCAACGCCATGTCGTTGGCGACCATCGATGCCGACGGCACGCCCTCGTGTCGCATCGTGCTCTGCAAGGGGCTCGACGTCGCGGCCGGCACGCTGACGTTCTTCACGAACTACCAGGGACGCAAGGGGCAAGCGTTGCTGGCCAACCCCCGTGCCGCCACGTGCTTCCACTGGGACCACGCCGAGCAGCAGGTGCGGGTGGAGGGGCGCGTCGAGCAGGTCTCGGCGGCGGAGAGCGACGCCTACTTCGCGACCCGGCCTTGGGACTCGCGTGTTGGCGCATGGGCCAGTCGCCAAAGCCAACCGCTCGACAGCCGTGCGGCGTTGATCGCCCAGGCCCGGCAGACGCTCAAGGACCTGGGCATCTCCCTCGCGGAGTTGGCCCTCAAGGGCAACGCCGTGTCGATTCCGCGGCCGCCGCACTGGGGCGGGTTTCGGCTGGTGGCCGAGCGCGTGGAGTTGTGGCTCGGTGGCCCCGGACGGTTCCACGACCGAGCGGCGTGGATTCGCGAGCCAAGCGGCCCGTGGTACGGCACGCGGCTTCAGCCCTGAGCGTCGTCGACGACGTTGGTCGCCGGTCAGGGCGAGGGTGGCGGGAGTTCGATGACCGCGGTGATCTCGGGTCGTCCCTTGAGCTGAGGAATCGCGATGGTGCGTTCATCGCCGCCGCGGCGGACAAGGACGCGGGTCACGACCTGCAGGTTGCCCGCCTCGTCGAAGGTGATGGGGACGACCTTGTCCCAAGGAATGCGGGCCTGTGTTTCGCCGGGCCGGTTCGGGTCGGGTGCGGCGTAGGGAACGCCGAAGGGCCAGATGAATCGGACGGCCTGGTCGTCGGCGTCGAGGATGGGCTGTTTGCCCTCGACGGCGTACAGGGACCAGACGTCGTCGCGGCGGTAGGCGAACTTGACGAAGTACTTCATGGACCACAGGCCTTGCCACGCGCTGCGGACCATCCACTGGAAGCCGCCGATGTCGGGTCCCTGGATCTCGAGTTCGCGGGGGATGCGATCGACCGTGAGCCATGGGTGGAGCAGCAGGATCTCGCGGGCGGTGAAGGCGGGGGGCCGGGGCCGCAGCGGCAGGAAGACGGTGTCGGGAGCGGGGCTGGGAACCTGCTCGACGAGTTGGCGGGCGTTGCGTGCATCAAGATCCACCACGCGCTTGAGGCGAGCCTGCGCGCCGACGCTCATCACGCTCCCGAAGAGCATCAACGCGAGCAGCGCGAGGCCGCCGCCGACGCTCCACGCCCGGGCCGTCCGGGGCGAGATGAACGACGCGCGGCCCAGAGCGTCGAAGAGGCAGGCGGCCGGGAGCGCGAGCATGAGGACGACGACGTACGTGACGCGGGAGAGCGCGGGGTAGTTGGCGATGACGGCCACGGGCATGCACGCGCCGGCGGCGGCGACGAGGCCGGCGAGCGCGACGAGCCACGCGGCGGCACGTGTCCGAGGCGGGGCGGAAGGTCCGTGCGAGGGGGTGGCCACCCAGTGACGCAGCGCCCATGTGGCTGCGGCCGCGAGCACGACCAGCCACGGCAGGAAGAGGGCGTTGGTCCGCGTCCACTCGCGCCATCCGAGCGCGAAGGCGGGGTACCAGAAGCGCTTCATGGTGATGGTCTGCTCCATGTCGCGGAAGACGGCGATGATTCTGGGTCCGAGTTCCGAGAGGGGCACGTAGCTTTCGGCCGAGACCCCCAGACCTTGCTGCGCCGTGGCTCGCACCAGCAGCACATAGAGGGGCGGGAGCGTCCAGAGCACGGCGGCGGGCCACAGGCTTCGCCAAAGACGGGCGGGAGCGGGGGTGGCGGTCCCGGCGACGGCGAGGAAGATCAGGGGCAGAGCGATCAGACCCCCGGTGGCCTGCTCGTTGAACCCCAGCATCGCCACGGTGAGGCCGACCATCGCCATCAGGCGCGGCCATGGGCTCGAGGCGGGCCGCAGGGCCAGGCCGGTCATGCACAGCATGGCGAACTGGAGCAGCAGGGCCGAGATCACGCTTCCCATGGCGCTGGGCCACAGCCACGCCTCATGGGTGGCGGCCCAGCAGAGGACCAGGCCGCTGGCGGCCGCGGCGGCGTGCACGCTGCGGCCCAGGCGTCGCAGGAGTGCGTAGAGCGTGACGACGTTGGCGAGGTGGAGCGTCGCTCCCACGATGTGAGCGACGTGGAAGTGGTCCCAGGAAAGCGTGATGAGCCACGTGATGGCGGTGAAGAGGAGCGGTCGCCACGTTCCCAACTGGCCGGTGGGGGGGAGATACGGCTCGCGGGCCGTGACCGCCCAGCCCGTGAGTTCCGGTCCTCCGGGGTTCCGCAGGTTGAAGAAGTAATCGTCGTTCCAGGGGCCGATATGTCCGCCGAAGAAGAGCGTCGCGAAGCCCCAGAACGCGAGTAGGCAGCACCACGCGGCCATGCGTGGCGAGAGGCGTGAGGACCCTGGCGGCGGAACGTCGGTCACGAGGGGAATGTAGCAACTCGGACCATGCATGCCGACAGGGAGGCGAAGGACCTGCGTCCTACCCTTGAACACCATGAATCTCATCGTCACCGGCGGCGCGGGCTACATCGGTTCCCACGCCGTGCAGCAACTGCTTCGTGGCGGCCACACGGTCGTCGTCGTCGACAACTTGTTCCGCGGTCATCGCCGACCCCTCGAGTTGCTGGGTCTGGGTTCCAACCCCGCGCTTTCGTTCGTGGAAGGGTCGATCACCGACGCGGCCGTGGTCGAGGCCGCCTTCTCGAAGGGCAAGATCGACGCGGTGCTGCACTTTGCCGCGTTGGCCTATGTGGGCGAGTCGGTCGATCAGCCGCTCGAGTACGTCAACGCCAACATCACCGGCCTGTCGCGGGTGCTCGAGGCGTGCGCCCGGCACGGCGTCGAGCGGTTCGTCTTCTCGTCGAGCTGCTCGACCTACGGCAACCCGCCCGAGGGCATGATTCCCGTGCCCGAGACGTGCCCGCAGGACCCCGTAAGCCCGTACGGCCGCAGCAAGCTGGTGGGCGAGTGGGTCATCCGAGACTTCGCCACCTCGCGGGCCCGCGCCGGCAAGCGCTTCGGATTCGCCTTCCTGCGGTACTTCAACGTCTGCGGGTGCGACGTCAGCGGCCTTCTGGGCGAGGACCACACCCCCGAGAGCCACCTCGTGCCCATCCTCATGCAGGTCGCGATGGGTCAGCGGTCGCACATCGATCTCTTCGGCACCGACTATCCCACCCCCGACGGCACCTGCGTCCGCGATTACGTGCACGTCGAGGACCTCATCGCCGCCCACATCCTCGCCATCGAGAAGCTGCGGCCGGGCGACGCCAAGGCGTACAACGTCGGCATCGGCCGCGGGTACAGCGTCCGCGAGATCGTCGAGGCCGCCCGCCTGGTCACCGGCAAGCCCATTCCCGTCAAGGAAGGCCCCAGGCGCGCCGGCGACGCCTCGATGCTCTACAACGATCCGCGGCTCGTGAAGTCCGAGTTGGGCTGGAACCCGGTGCACACCGACATCGAGCAGGTCATCCGCTCGGCGTGGAACTGGTTCAGCCGCCACCCGCAGGGGTACCGGACCCCGTGAATGTTCGTCGTCCGTTCGGAATGTCGTCGCCCGATGGCGTCGCGGGCGGGAACCTGCCGATGATCGAGGCGTAGTACGGCTGCCTGCCGGGGTCTTGCCCCGGGCGCGTTGTCGTCTCGGCATTGAGGAAGCGTCCCCATGAACCATCTTCACGTCACCCGCTCGCTCGTCTCCTCGGCTGTGTCCGTTGTCCTGATCGCGGGCGTCGCGGCTCCCGTCTCCACGGCGTGGGCGCAGGCGGCCGGCGACAAGGCCGTCACGAAGCGGCTCGCGGTCGGGGATCCGGCGCCGGCCCTCGCGGTGGCGTCCTGGGTCAAGGGCGAGCAGATCAAGGCCTTCGAACCGGGCACGGCGTACGTGGTGGACTTCTGGGCCACCGCCATCGGGCCATGCCGCAAGTCGATCCCGCACGTCGGCCGCCTGGCGGCCAAGTACAAGGACAAGGGCGTGAAGGTCATCGGCGTGTCGATCTGGGAAGAGACGGTCGACAAGGACGGCAAGACGTACCGCTCGCCGCTGCCCGACATCGAGAAGTTCGTCGCCGAGATGGGCGACAAGATGGACTATGGCGTGGCCTACGGCGGCGACGACGCGGAGATGGTGCGGACGTGGATGAACGCGGCGAACCGCGTGAGCATTCCCACGGCCTTCGTGGTCGACAAGGCGGGACGCATCGCGTGGATCGGGCACCCGATGGAGGGGCTCGAGGAGACGCTCGAGGCCGTCACCAGCGGGGCGTTTGATCCCAAGGCCGCGCAGGACGCCGCCAAGAAGAAGGAGCAGCAGATCGCCAAGGCCCGGGAGCTGGGCGCCAAGCTCCGTCAGACGCTCCAGGGCGGGCGGGCCAAGGAGGCGCTCGAGGTCTGCCGCGAGATGCTGCGGGTGGATCCCAAGCTCTTCCCCAACGCCTGCGGCATCGGCTTCCAGCAGGTGGCGGTGAACCTCGGCGAGGTCGACTTGGCCTACGCCTTCGCCAGGGACGTCTTCGCCGGCCCGCTCAAGGACAGCGAGCAGGATCTCAACACGATCGCCTGGACCATCCTGACCGAGCCCTCGATCAAGAACCGCGACCTCGACCTGGCGATGGCCATGGCGACGCGGGCGGTCGAGATCACGCAGGGCAAGGACGGCCCCATGCTCGACACGCTGGCACGGGCGCACTGGGAGAAGGGCGACGACGCCAAGGCCGTGGAGACGGCCACGCGCGCGGTGGCCGCGGCCAAGGCCGACCCGCGACTGCCCGCGGCGGCCGTGGAGGAGATCGTGCAGGCGCTCGAGACCTACAAGGCCGGACGCAAGTGAACGGGGCGGGGCGATCGGCCCTTGCCCGTGTGGAGACCTTCGTGACCGCGGCGGACACTTCGCCCAGAGAGGCTGCGCTTTCGATCGTCCGCCGCCTTCGCGAGTCGGGGCACGTGGCCCTCTTCGCCGGCGGCTGCGTGCGAGACGAGTTGCTCGGCCGCGAACCCGACGACTACGACGTCGTCACCACCGCCACGCCCGACGTCATCGGCGACCTCTTCCGCAGCCGCACGTCGCACGTGGGGGCCCACTTCGGCGTCGTGATCGTCCGCGAACGGGGCGTCATGGTGGAGGTGGCGACCTTCCGCACCGACGGCAGCTACACGGATCGGCGGCGTCCGGACGCCGTGGCCTTCAGCACGCCCGAGCAGGACGCCCGTCGACGCGACTTCACCGTCAACGCCCTCTTCCTCGATCCGCTTGGTGCGCCCAACCTGCCCCGCGCCCGGGGCGAGGTGATCGATCACGTCGGGGGCATCGACGACCTTCGCGCCCGTGTCATTCGGGCGGTGGGGGACCCGCACGCGAGGTTGGCGGAAGATCACCTTCGTGCGCTGCGCGCGGCTCGGCTGGCGGCCAAGTTGTCGTTCACCGTCGAGCAGGCGACAGCCGAGGCGATCCGCGCGCACGCGGGCGAACTGTCCGGCGTGAGCCGCGAGCGGATCGGCGAGGAACTTCGCATGATGCTGGCGCACCCGTCGCGGGCGGACGCCGCGAGGTTGATGCGCGAGTTGGCGCTCGAGGCGCCGGCGTTGCACCTCTCGCCGCCGGCGGGGTCGGGGTTCCCGCTCCTGTGCGGGTTGGCCCCGCGCGCGACGTTGCTGGCGGCGTTGCCGGCGTATGCGGTCGATCTGGGCGTGTCGCCCACCGCCGCGGGCGCGGCGGAGGTGGTGGCGGCCTGGCGTGGCGCGCTCTGCCTGAGCAACGAGGAGCAGGCGGCGATCCGGCATGCGCTGACCTCGCTCGAGCTGCTCGAGGGGGGCTTCCTGGATCTTGGCGTGGCGGCCCAGAAGCGGGCGGCGCAGAAGTGGATGTTCCCCGAGGCCCTCGCCCTGGCGTGCCTTCGCGATGTCGACCGCGGGGAGCGGCTGCGGCGGCGGCTTCGCGAACTCGACGCCCACGCCGGCGGGATCCACGCCCCGCCCCTGATCGACGGCGACGAGTTGATCCGGATGGGCCTCAAGCCAGGTCCGGCGTTCAAGAAGCTCCTCGAGACGCTGTATGACGCGCAGCTCGAGGGACGCATCACCACGCTGGACGAGGCCAAGGGCCTGGCGACGCGGCTGTCCGGCGGATGAACGGGGTCGGAATCGCCCCTGCCCGGGGTGGGCCCAAGGCCCGAAAACTCGCATGCAACGATCGGCGGCATCGTTCGATGATCGGACGCAGCGGAATTCCCTTGCACCCGACGGGTGGGGCCGGTAATGTGATTTCCGGTGGCCGGCGGAGTGCGGGGTGGAAAGAGGAAACCGAACATGCGTCGATATCGTGGTCTCGTGAGCGTCCTGATGGCCGCCGCGGCGGCAGCGCCTGCGGCATGGGCCCAACCCTTGAATCCCAATCCGGCGAACGTGCCGGTGCGGAGCGTCGATCCGGACGCCTCGTCGCCGGGTCGCGTGGTGACGCCGATCTTCCGGGAGGGGATCGATCCGCCGAGCAACCGGCCGAAGTTCCCCGAGGTGGACATCAAGTCGATTCCCCCGATGCCGATGCCGGAGTGGCGGCCGACGCCGCCGATCCCGCCTCAGGACGTGGACGACACGGTGACGCTGTACGACGCGTCGACGGGGCGGGTGCACCGCCTGCCGCTGGCCGGCTCGGGCATGCCGAGCAACACGAGCGAGGCGCCGTACCGGGGCGAGGGTCCGGTGACGACCGAGGGCGGATCGTCGGACTGGTCGTCAACGATGTCGGCGGTGAGCGCGGGGACGCTCACGACCTATCCGGCGCGGGCGAACGTGAAGTTGATCATGCAGTTCACCGACCAGGGCGGGGTGGTGCAGATGTTCACCTGCTCGGGGTCGATGCAGGACGGGGGCGTGGTGCTGACGGCGGCGCACTGCGTGTACGCCCGCAACCCCAACGGCCTGAACATCTTCGACTGGGCCGACCGCGTGTGGGTGATCCCCGCGTGGGACGGCGCGGGGAACAACGGCTTCCAGGATCCGGCGGGCGACACGCTCGAGAACTACGGCTGGGCGACGAGCACGGAGTATGTCGCGGGCACCGACTACGTGAACAACGGCAACTGGGACCGTGACGCCGCGATGGTTCGCCTCAACCGCACCAACACCCGCAGCGTGGGCATGCTCACGGGGTGGTACGGCTGGTCGTGGGGCAACTGCAGCACCTCGACGACGCACTACAACTACTCGTATCCGGCCGAGGGGTGCGGCGGCGGGCTCCACACGGGCCAGCAGATGTACTTCTGGGCCGACCAGCCCGACGGGTGCCCGGGCCTCTTCGGCAACCAGTACGGCCTCAACACGCCCGGCGGGTGCCTCAACGCCGTCTGGGGCGGCATGAGCGGCAGCGGCATGTACTACCTGAGCGGCGGCGACCGTTTCGTCGGCGCGGTCGGCTCGACGTCCAACCGCTCCACCAGCGGCAACTACTGCGGCCTGTGGGAGCAGTTCACGATCGATCTCGAAACCTTCAAGACCAACACCCGCGGCGCGACCTTCGACGTCGAGGCGCTCGACTTCACGGTGGGCTCGGATCAGCCGTTGGTTCGCCAAGGCAACGACATCCCCGCGGGCTCGGTGCTGATCGCCAACACGACGAACAACAACCCGGCGGCCCGCAGCTTCACGCTCCGCGTCTACCTCTCGTCGAACGATGACATCTCGACCAGCGACACGCTGATCGGCACCTACACCTACAACAACGTCGACTTCGGGGCGATGAGCTCCATCCGCTTCAACATCCCGGCGACGACGGTGCCCTTCGGGACGCCCACCGGCACCCGCTTCGTGGGCATCATCATCGATTCGGCCACCGACGGCAACAGCGGCAACAACGACACCGACCTCTGGGACGCGCAGCCCATCACGGTGCAGTCGTGCCTGCTGCCGTCCGCGCCCACCGGCGTCATCGCCACCGACGCCGAGTTCTGCGACCGCGTCCGCGTCACGTGGAACGCCGTCACCGACGCAACGCAGTACAAGGTGTACCGCAACACCACCGGTAGTTCGGCGGGGGCGACGCTCGTGGGCACCGTGTCGTCGACGCTCTTCGACGACCTGACGGCCTCCGCCGCGGGCACCGGATATTACTACTACGTGAGGACCGTCACGGGCTGCGGCGAGGGCACGGCCTTCAGCGCCGCGGGCTACGGCTTCCGCACCACGCCCATGAGCGGCACGCCCACCGGCGTCAGCGCCGCCGACGGCACGAGCTGCACCGAGGTCGCCATCACGTGGAACGGCATGGTCGGCGCGGACGTCTACTACGTCTATCGCAACATCAGCAACACCACCGCGACGAGCACCTACCTGGGTTCCACCCTGACGACCACCTTCACCGACACCACCGCCACCGCGGGAACCACCTACCACTACTTCGTGCGGGCGGGCAACGAGTGCGCCAACACGGGCTATTCGCTCTCCAACACCGGGTATCGCCAGATCACTCCGGTTGCGCCCACCGGCGTGCTCGCCTCGGCGAACGACTGCTTTGGCGTCAATGTCACGTGGAACGCCGTCTCCAACGCCACGAGCTATCGCGTCTACCGCGCCACCTCCAACAACAGTCTCCTCGCCTCGCTCGTGGGCTCCACACTGGAACCGTCCTTCCGCGACTCCTCAACCACCGTGGGCGTCTCGTACTACTACTGGGTCCGCGCGAGCAACATCTGCGGCATCAGCGGCAACAGCGCGTCGCTCGTCCGCGCGGGATCGAGGCTCGGCACGCTCTCGCCCCCGGTCAACGTCAACGCCATCGACAACGTCACCTGCGCCGCGTCCACCAAGGTCACGTGGGACGAGGTGTCGCTGGCCGCCAGCTATACGGTGTCCCGCTACCGCGTCGGCGTCGGCCCGATGGAGGTCTTGGGCGTCGTTTACGCGACCACCACCTTCTTCGACTCGACCGCCTTCTCGAACACCCAGTACATCTACTACGTCCGCGCCAACAACGCCTGCGGCGCGTCCAGCGACTACAGCGTCGGCGACATCGGCAATCGCGGCGGCATGCCCGACCGGGTCACCAACCTCGCCGCCTCCGACGGCACCACTTGCAACAGCGTCGTCGTGACGTGGACCGACTCGCCGGGCGCCGCGTCCTACCGCATCACCCGCAACAGCGTCGACAACTTCTCGACATCCACCCTGCTGGGCACCTCGGCCTCCAGTTCCTACGTCGATTCCACCGCCGCCCCCGGCGTCACCTCCTTCTACTGGGTCATCGCCCAGAGCAGTTGCGGCAACATCACCGGCAACGCCGTCGCCGGTCGCGCCGGCTCGGACGTCACCTTCTCCTCGCACCCTTCGCCCGTCACCGTCGATGAAGGCCAGCCGGCCTCCTTCAGCGTCGTCGTCGGCGGCGCGACCTCGTGGCAGTGGCGGCTCAACGGCGTGCCCCTGGTCAACGGGGGCTCCATCTCCGGCGCCAACGGCCCCACGCTGACCATCGACCCCGCCACCCCCGCCGACGCGGGCACCTACAAGTGCGTCGTCTCCACGCCCTGCGGCTCCGACGTCTCCAACGGCGCGGACCTCACGGTGAACGCCGCACCCCCCTGCTACGCCGACTTCAACCAGGACGGCGGCGTCGACGGCGACGATGTCGTCTCCTTCTACATGGCCTGGGAGTCGGGTGACTCCTCGGCCGACGTCAACCAGGACGGTGGCGTCGACGGCAGCGACAGCGACGTCTTCTTCGTCGCGTGGGAGGCCGGCGGCTGCTGAGCCGGAACCGATTCGCATGAGATCCCGCGGGGCGGGCCCTCCACTGGGGCCCGCCCCGCGTCGTTTTTCCCGGAACATCCGTCGAGATCATCGACCTCGTGTCCGTCACTACCATTGCGAATGCGATCACTCCTCGCCGCCGCGTTGGTCATGGCAGCTGCGCCCGCTTCGCACGCTACGTGGTCGATCCTGCTGGTCGACACGCGGACGGGCGAGTTCGGGATCGCCTCGGCCACGTGCCTAGCGAACTTCGATCTTCAGGCGAACAGCCCCGTGGTGGTGGCAGGCAGGGGTGCGGCGGCGGCGCAGTCGTACGTCGACGTCGGGGGGACCAACCGCTCCTTGATCAGGACACGGCTCTCGCAAGGGGTCGATCCCGCTGCGATCCTCGCCGAACTCTCCGTGGCGGACGGCGGCCACGAGACGCGTCAATACGGCTTTGTCGACGTGCATGGGGGGATGGTCACCTTCACCGGCGCGGAGGCACTGGCGTGGGCGGGGGGCGCGACGGGATCGTTCGGATATGTGCACGGGGGCGTATCGGGAACGATCCACTACGCGGTGCAGGGCAACATTCTCACGGGCCAGCCGGTGGTCGACGCAGCGATCGAGGCGGTGCGGACCACGGCGGGCGATCTTCCGCAGCGGCTGATGGCGGGCATGCAAGCGGCCCGCCGAATGGGCGGCGATGGTCGCTGCTCATGCACGGGCGGTTCGGCGACCTCCTGCGGTTCCCCTCCGCCCTCCTTCGCGCGCACCGCCAACTGCGCGTACTTCATCGTCAGTCGTGCCGGGGATGCCGATCTCGCCGCGTTCACCTTGCCGACCTCCTCCAACACCGCGGCGACCGTCGCGGACATCGACGGTGACGACCTGCCCGATCTGATCACGCCCATCTCCGCGACGTCCATGGGGGCGTCGATCCTCGTGCATCGGAACCGGAGCGAGCCGGGCAGCGGCATGCCGTGGTTCCAGCCGTCGACGGAGTACCCGTGCGTGATGAATCCGCTCGCGGCTGCGACGGGCGACTTCACCCGCGACGGCCGGATCGATCTGGTCGTCGCGGGCGGTTCCACGGCCGCCGGAGCCGCGGGATCGCTGACGTTGTATCGTGGCAGCACGGATGGGACGTTCGTCGCGCGGCAGGATCTTCCGGCGTCCCGTCGGGTCACGGGCGTGACGATCGCCGACCTCGACAACGCCAACGGACCCGACTTGGCGTACTGCACGTCGTCACAGGTGCTGGTCCGGCTCAATGACGGCACCGGTGGCTTCGGCGAGGCGGTCGTGCTGGGCAATTCCGTCACCCCCTCGGCCCTCGCCGTGGCGGACCTCAATGCTGATGGGTTGGCCGATGTGGTGGTGGGGGCCGGATTCGCGGGCGTTCGGTATTTCGCGGGACGGGGCGACGGCACGTTCGCCGCCTCGGCGACCATCGCGTTGCCCGCGACCGCCCGCGGCACGGCGCTGCACGATTTCGACGGCGACGGTCGGATCGACATCGCGTCGGTCACGTCGTCATCGGTCTCCTCGGTGGTCGTCCTGCGGAACACGCCGGCGGGATTCGTCACGCAGCAGACACTGTCGCTGGGCGCCATCGGTTCCTCGCTGGTGGCGGCGGACATCAATCGCGACGGTCGCATGGATCTGGCCTGTCTCGACAGCGGGGTGCGGACGGTGACCATGCTCGCGGACGCTTCCGGAACGTTCGCGGTGGCGGGCCGCACGCCAGTGCCGACCTCCGGCGGCGGCCTGGTAGTCGCCGATCTCAATCGCGACCGGCTGCCGGAGGCCGTGGTGAGCACGGGCACCACGCTGGTGATGGGCAATGTCGGAGGGGCCTTCGTCAACCCGGCCGGGTTCGCCGCGGGTCGCTACTTCATGAACATCAACATCGCCAACCAGCCGGCGACGGCGACGGATCCGGTGATTCAGATGCAGGCGGCCTTCGACGTCATTCGGGCGTCGATGGCGGGGATGCCCGACGCCACAAGGTCGCGCATCACGCTGAGCACGGCAAACGCCCCCGTGACGGTCGGCAAGCGGATCGTCGCGACGGTCGAGATTCGTGATGCGGCCGGCGCGTTGGTGACCGCTCCGCCGCGACTGGTGCAGGCGGCACTTCGCGTCGACGGCCAGGCGAATGCTCGGATCGAGGGGCCCATCTCGGCGCTGGGCAACGGGCGGTACCGGGTGAACGTGGTGACGACAGCGCCGGGGCAGGACCGATTGATCGTCGTCGTCGACGACGGCCGCGGACCGGTCACCATCATGCCCGAACCGGTCATCGGAGTGGTCGGAGCCGGGCCCGTGATTCGGGTGCGATGAGCCGAGTGGCCCGCGGCGCGGGTTTCGCAACGCCCCCCCCCCCGGAAGTCCAACCGTGCCACCAACGGGAAGGCCCTACCCTTCCAGTGAGGGCGCCCGTAGCTCAGCTGGATAGAGCAGCGGTCTTCTAAACCGCAGGTCGACGGTTCGAATCTGTCCGGGCGCGCTTTTCGCCCCCCCTTTCCCGCGACGCCACCGATGCCCATTCTCCCGCTCCCACAGTTCGAAGCCGACCTCAAGGCCCACCTCGACGAGGAGGACCGCAAGGCCTACGAGGCCCTCAAGGCCCCCAAGACCATGGTCGTCCGCTTCGGCGTCATGCGCATGGTCGGCGAGTTTCCCTACTCGGGCTCCGTCAAGCCCGGCTGCGGGAGCAAGATCGTCGTCAAGACCCATCGCGGCACCGAACTGGGCGAGATGCTCACCAGCACCTGCCCCAACTCCGGTTGCTCCAAGAGCGTCTCCCGCAAGGAGATGCTCCAGTACATCAGCAACAGCGGCGGCCGCGAATACCCCTTCAGCACCGACGGCCGCGTGCTTCGCGTGGCCGAGGCCGCCGACATGCTCAAGCAGCAGGAACTCGAGCAGAGTTGCCACGGCCTGAGACTTGCCGCCAAGGCCGCCGCCGAGCGGATCGGCCTCAACGTCAAGATCGTCGACGCCGAGCCCATCCTGGGAGGCGAGACGCTCACCTTCTACTACCTCTCCGAGGAACGCATCGACCTCGGCCACCTGCTGAGCGAACTTCGCCGCGACTTCCGCCAGCACGTCGAGCTCCGGCACGTCGGCGCCCGCGACGAGGCCCGCATCTCGGCCGATTACGAACGCTGCGGGCAGTACTGCTGCTGCAAGAACTTCCTCAAGGTGCTCAAGCCGGTCTCCATGAAGTCGGCCAAGACGCAGAAGGCCACGCTCGATCCGCTCAAGATCAGCGGCCGCTGCGGGCGGCTCATGTGCTGCCTGCGTTACGAGGACCAGACCTACGAGGATCTCAAGAAGAACCTCCCTCGAAAGAAGTCGCGCGTGGGGACCCCCGAAGGCGACGCCACCGTCATCGACTCGCAGATCCTCACGCAGCTCGTCCTCGTGCGGCTCGACAACGTCGCCGCCGACGGCAAGACGTGGGAGATCGCCGTGCCCGTCGAGGATCTCACGCCCCCGGTCAGCAAGACCCCGCCGCCCCCGCCCGCGATGGGCGAAGGGACGGGTCGCGGCATGTCCGATGGCCGGCCTTCCCGGGGCCCGGGCGGTGCGCCGCCGCGGGGTCCGGTCGCCGGCGCTCCGACGCCGCCGCAGGGCCAGCCATCGGTTCAGCCGCGTGGCGAGCGTCCCGAGGGCGGGCGTCGCGACGGTCAGCCGCCCCGCTCGGGGGACGAGCGTCGTCGGCAGGGCCCGTCCCAAGGTGCTCCTCAGGGCCGTGGCCCCGGGGGCGGTCGTCCGCCCGCGAGGGACGCGAGCGGAGGTGCATCGCCGGCGGGACGCGGAGATCGACCGCCGTCGCGCCCCGTGTCGCCCGAGGGCGGCGTGCGTGAAGGGCCCGATGCGGGGCCGGCGGACGAGGGCGGCCCTCAGGGGCCCGAGTCGTCGCGTGGCGAAGGCGGGCCGCGGCCTGGCGGTCGTCGTCGTCGCCGACGTGGCGGGCCGCCCGGTGGTGGCGGTCAGCGAGGCGGCGGCCCCCCGGGCGGGGAACGCTGAAAGGCGTCGTCGCCGCGGGCCGATATCAAGCAATGCACCCAGGAGGGGCTGCATCCCCCACGCATGGACGACACGAGCGGGCCAACAACGCCGGAGACCAAGCAGCAGGCGTCGACGCCCCGGAACGGGGTCGAGGCTGTCGCGTCGAACCTGTCGCTGGGCCACACCATCAAGGAGACGGTGACGGCGGTCATCATCGCCTTCGTGATGACGTTCGTCTTCCGAAGTTTCGTGATGGAGGCCTTCCTGATTCCCACGGGTTCGATGGCGCCGACGCTGCTGGGGGCGCACATGCGATTCGCGTCTCGCGAGTCGGGGTATTCGTGGACGGTGGGGCCGTGGGACCTGCAGGCCGACGGCATCACCCCGCTGCCGGTGCAGGGCGGCAACTCGGACAGCCGCCCGATCGTGGTGCACGACCCGATGACGGGCGAAGAGGTCGGCGGCACGAACATCCGCACGCGGTGGGGCGACCGCATCTTCGTCTTCAAGTACCTGTACAGCATCTTCGATCCGCAGCGGTTCGACGTGGTGGTCTTCAAGAACCCGCGTGATCCGTCGGTGAACTACATCAAGCGGCTGCTCGGACTGCCGGGCGAGATGGTGGCGTTGGTGGACGGCGACGTCTTCGCCCGCACGCCGCGGAGCGATGACGACGCGTCCGCGGACCGCTGGTCGCTGCCGGGCTGGCGGATCTGCCGCAAGCCGGACCGGGCGCAGCTGGCGATGTGGCAACGGCTCTTCAGCAGCGACCACACGCCGCTGAACGACACGGACGACGTGGGTCGTCGGTGGTTCGTGTCGCCGTGGATCGGCGTGGGGGCCGGGCCGGCGGCGTCGGACTGGCGGATCGAGGGTCGGCGCGAGTACGAGTACGCGGGGCCGGGGCCCACGCGATTGGCGTGGAACTCGCGGGAGCGGCCGGTGACGGATTCGCTGGCGTACAACGAGTCGCCGGTGCGGGCGAGCCTGCAGTTCCCGGTGAGCGACGTGCGGATGTCGATGGGGTTCCGCCCGGCGACGGCGGGGCAGCGGGTGACGGCCTTCCTGGAGGCCCGCGGGCACACCTTCCGCATCGACGCGGGCGGGGGCGCGTTGTTGATGTCGATGGGGCCCGGCAAGGGGCAGGACGCGCCCCTGAAGCCCCTGGCGGTCGAGGGCGAAGGCGAGCTGCAGTTCGCGCCCGGTCGCACCACCGACCTCGAGTTCTGGTTCGTCGATCAAACGCTGCAGGTGTGGCGCGACGGACGACGCATCGCCTCGGCCGCGTACGAATGGACGCCCGGCGAGCGGATGCTCCACGTGACGGGCGAGCCCATCGAGCGGATCGCGGCGGGCAACGAGTTCCTCGTGGTCGAGGACAACTACCGGCGTCCGCAGATGTTCCTCGAGTTCGAGGGCGGGGCCTTCACGCTCTCGCGGGTCGCGCTCGACCGCGACGTGCACTACCAGGCCGACCTTTACCGCTACCACGCGGGCGACGGCGTGACAGTCCACTCGCAGGCCAGGCGGCCGGCCTTGGCCACGCACCCGCTCAACACGCCGACGCTCGCGACCGACGAGTACTTCCTCTGCGGGGACAACAGCGCGCAGAGTCTCGACAGCCGCTTGTGGGACCGTCCGCACCCGTGGATCGCCGAGATCGACCCGTCGATCGGCGTGGTGTCGAGGGAACTGCTCATCGGCAAGGCCTTCTTCGTGTACTTCCCCGCGCCCTTCCACGCCGGGCGCATCCCCGTGCCCGACTTCGGGCGCATGCGGTTCATCTGGTGAGCCCCGCCCGGGCGTCACTACGATGACGCCATGCTCGAGATGCTCATTGCCCTGATCGGCCGCACGCATCCGCTCGCGCTGCACCTGCCCATCGGCATCTTCGCCGGCCTCGCCGCGCTCGAGGGTCTGGCGTGGCTCCAGGGGCGTCGGCTCGAGGCGCACGTCCGAACCGCCCTCGTCGGCACGCTCGTGCTCGCCAGCGCGTGGTCGGTCGCGAGCGGCTTGGTGCTCGCCTCCGAACCGGGATACGGGGGCACGACGATCGACCGCCACAAGGTGTCGGGCATCGCCTTCGGCGCGGGCACGCTGCTGCTGCTGTGGGCCTGCGCCACCGGCCGGTCGGCGGCGTACCGCTCGATGTTCGTCGGCTGCACGCTCGCGATGGTCGTCTCGGGGCACTTGGGCGCGACGATCACGCACGGCGAGGGATTCCTGACCGAACCGCTGCGGGCCGGTCGCGTCGCGGCGGGCAAGGCGGGCGGGACTCGCGGTGGCGAAGGGCGCGAGGTCGACGCGCCCGTCGCGCTCGCCGGCGCGGCTCGCTTCCGCGAGCAGGTGATGCCGGTGCTCGAGGCCACGTGCGTCTCGTGCCACAACGCCACCAAGTCGAGGGGAGGCCTCGCGCTCCATGACGTGGCGGCGATTCGACGCGGGGGCGACACGGGGCCGGCGGTGGTGCCGGGCGACGTGACCGCGTCGGAACTGCTGGTGCGCATGAAGCTGCCCTTGGAGGATGACGACCACATGCCCCCCAAGAACAAGCCCCAGCCCACGGCGGCGCAGGTGGCGTTGATCGAGGCGTGGATCGTCGAAGGTGCGCCGATGGACGACGATGCCGCGGATGGCGCGTCGACGGGGACTCCGCCCACGCCCGTGTCGGCCGTCACGCCCGAGTCGCCGCCGAGCCGGGCGATTCCGAGCGTGCCTCCAGCGCCGCCCGAGGCCATCGTCGCGTTGCGCGAGGCGTTGCTCCATGTCGAGCCCCTCGAACCCGGATCGACGCTGCTGTCGATCTCGACGGGCGGGGCGGACGGGCTCGAGACGCCGCGGCTGGTGTCGCTGCTCGGGCCGGTGACGCCTCAGGTCGGCGCGCTCGACCTGTCGCGGATGAAGCTCGACGACGAGGTGATGCGTCGCGTCGCGGCGATGAGGTCGCTCACGCGACTGAACGTGTCGCACACGGCGTTCGGCGACGAGCAGTTGGCGATCATCGCGCCCACGACGCGGCTCGAGACGCTGACGGCGGTCGAGACGAGACTGTCGCCCAAGTCGGCCGACCTGCTTGGGGCCATGTCGACGCTCCGCGAGGTGTACGCGTGGCGGACGGGCCTCACGGGCGCTGATGTGGCGGCGTTGACGTCGCGGGGCGCACGGGTGGACCTGGGCGAACCGCCGTCGCGAGAGCCGCTCGAGACCGAGCCGGCGCCGACGCTCGGGGGCGGTGCGCCGCCCGTCGCCGCCGCGACGGTCACGCCGAGGGCGGTGAACGCACTGTGTCCGGTGGCGGGCAAGCCGATCGATCCCGACGTGGTCGTGGTGCTCAAGGGCCGCGCCGTCGGATTCTGCTGCACGAAGTGCGCGGGCATGTTCCTCGCCGACCCCGCGGCGTACGAGGGCAAGATTCGGTGAGTCCCCCGGGTCCCGCCCGCAGCGAGCGGACGATCGGCATCACAAGCGGAGCAACCCGGCCTGCGTCCGCACGTCGCCCCGCGTGATGGCCTGGCGGAGTCCTTCGTAGACGGCCGCGCAGACGGCGGTGGCGAGGTTGAGGGAGCGTTCGCCCTCGAGCATCGGGAAGCGGACGAGCCGATCGGGGAAGCGGGCGAGCAAGGCGGGGTCGAGCCCGCGGGTCTCGCGGCCGAAGACGAGCGAGTCGCCTCGGCGGAACTCGACGTCGTAGACGTCGCGGGTGCCCTTGGTCGTGAAGAGCCAGGGCGTCCGGCCGCCCAGCGAGGCGAGCCACGCGTCGGCGGAGTCGTGGTGGGTGACGTCGAGCCGGGGCCAGTAGTCGAGGCCTGCGCGGCGACAGGCCTTTTCGTCGGTGTCGAAGCCCAAGGGGTGCACGAGGTGGAGTCGACAGCCCGTGGCGACGCAGGTGCGGCCGATGTTGCCGGTGTTGTTGGGGATCTCGGGTTCGACGAGCACGACGTCGAAGAGCGGACGCTCGAGGCGGGGCATCACTTGCCCTGCTTGGCCTTGATGTACGCCTCTTCGACCTTGCGACGCGCCTGCACGCCGGGGTCTTCGCGGATGACCTGTTCGAGGGCGGCTTCGTACGAGGGGAACCACGCGCCGCCCGCCCATCGGAGCACGCCGTCGGAACTGACGATGCAGATGAAGGGGTTGGGGATCGGGTCGCTGCTGCTGCTGGTGGGGTTCTCCTCGTCAAGACCCGCGTTCATGAGCGAGTTGCCCGCGTCGAAGTAGACGGCGTGGGAGAAGGTGCGGGTGGCGAGGAACTCGTCGAAGCGCTTCTTGATCTTGACGGGGTCCATCTCGACGTCCTCGAGCTTCTTGTCCGTCGTGCCGTCGGTGATGCCGGAGACCGCGCCCACCACCGCGACGTCGCGGCCGCGTTGGCGCTGCATCATGTCGGCCATCGGGATGTTGCCGTGCGTGAAGCGGGAGTCGGGGTGCCAGAGGTAGATCACGCGAACGCGGCCGTTGGTCGCGGGCTTGTTGACCAGCCACTGCGCGTCGTTGAAGGCGATGGTCTGAACCTTCGGCTCCTCCTTGGTGCTGGTGTCCTCCTGGTTCGCCTGCTGCGGGTTGAGGAGGTCCTTGCCCCGGCGGTCCTTGGGCATCTTGGGCCACTTGGCCTTCTTGTACGCGTCGGGCGAGGGAGCCGGGAAGTCGAGCTCGGGGAGCGAGGTCATGTCCACGCTCTGGTTGATCGCCTGCGAGCGGCGGAGGTCGGCGTCGGCCTGCTTCTTCTTGTCGGCCAGCGTCTGGTTGATGTTCCCGGCTTCTTGCGCCGACTCCTTGAGGAGCAGCTGGATGCCCGACTCGAGCGACGACTTGTCGATGTCCGCGTACCGCATCTGGCCGGCACGGTCGATCACGTAGACGTCGGGGTCCTGGTCCGAGTTGATGGCCTTGCGGAACTCGCCGGTGGCGTCGAGGCCCGCGAAGAAGGGAACAGCCGCGTCGAACTTCGGGTTCTTCGCCGCGTCCCACCCCTTGGCGTTGTGCACCGCGATCACCACCAGGCCGTCCTTGCCGTACTTTTCAGCCAGCTTGCGGGTCTGCGTCATCACCCGCTTGCACGGGGCGTACCAGTCGGCCCACGTGCACACCACGATCACCTTGCCCGACAGGTCGCCCCCGCCCGGCTGCTTGTTCCACTCCGTGATCGTGCCCAGCAGCCCCAGGTCGAACGGCTTGAGCTCCAACGCGTTCAGGGCCGACCGACGAGCGCCCTCGCCCTCGCGCTTGATGTCGTCGGCATGGGCCAGCCCCGCGGCAAGGGCCACGGCGGCGGCGGTCAGGGTCGTGAACAGACGGGTGTGACGGATCTTCATGGTCGGTTTCCTGCGTCGGGCGTCCCTGCACGGGGCCGCCGCCCTGATACGTCCGCGGGGTCTCCGAGGATCGAATCCGGCGGCCCTTCGCCCTGTGAGACGCGATGGTACGGGGTCAGTGCCCTCGGAATGTCCCAAAGGCCCTCGGTTCGTCCGGCGTTCGTGCCCGGCGGGTCCCGAATCGCCCCGCGGCGGGCCTACCTTCGCGGTCCCATGGGCATCTCGAAGGACATCGTCAAGCGGGCCCTGGCCACCGTGCCGGGGGCCGCGGCAGGGTCGAACCTCGTCACGGGCGATCACGTGCTCTGGGTCAGCGCGTGCGACACCTACGCCAGCGTCCGACTCCAGTGGCGGGCCGGAGCCGCGGCCGACGAACTCGAGCGGGTGGCTCAGGCCGCCCGGCAGGCCGTGACCCAGGCGGGGGCGGCCATCGAGACCACGCTCGACTCGTTCATCGTCGACTTCGTCGACCACGCGGGCACCATCGTCAAGCAGTTCAAGTACGGAGGCATGACGGGCGGCGGAGGTTCAGCGGGCACGGCCGCCAAGCCTCCGGCCACGACCACGCCGCCGGCCGGCGGGGCTGGCCACGAGCCGATTCCCGGCCTCAAGCCCAGTCCCAACCCGCAGGGCAAGGCCCACGCCCTGCCGGGCGTGAAGCAGATCATCGCGGTGGGCGCGGGCAAGGGGGGCGTGGGCAAGAGCACCGTGGCCCTGAACCTCGCCGTGGGCTTGGCCCGCCAGGGGCACGCGGTGGGCTTGCTCGACGCCGACATCTACGGCCCGAGCATGCCGACGATGCTCGGGCTCGACGGGCTCGACGCCATCGTCCGCGAGAAGCAGCTCGAGCCCTTCTGCACGCACGGCATCAAGGCGATGACGATGGGCAAGCTGGTGGGGCCGGACCAGCCGCTGATCTGGCGGGGGCCCATGGCCCACGGGGCGTTCAAGCAGCTGACCGAACAGACCAACTGGGGGCAGCTTGACTACCTCATCATCGACCTCCCGCCGGGCACGGGCGACGTGGCCCTCACGATGGCGCAGATGATGCAGTTGGCCGGCGCGGTGGTGGTCTGCACGCCCCAGAAGGTGGCGCAGGACGACGCCGTGCGGGCGGCCAAGATGTTCCGCCAGCTGGGCATCGAGGTGCTGGGCGTGGTCGAGAACATGAGCTGCTTCGTGGGCGACGACGGCAAGGTGTACGACATCTTCGGGCGGGGCGGGGCCGAGATGATGGCCCAGCGGCTGGGCGTGCCCTTCCTGGGCGCCATCCCCATCACCATGTCGCTTCGCGCCAACAGCGACGAGGGCAATCCCACCGCCAACTTCACCGGCGCCGATCCGGCCGGCACGCGGCTGACCCAGGCCCTCGAGGGCGTCGTCCAGCAGGTCAAGAACCAGGTGGCGCTCGCCCAGATGCGCAGCGGGGCCGTCAAGCCGACCTTGTCGATTTCGTGAGCGAGTGGCGGGCCTTCGCGGCGGCGAGAGGGGTTCCTACGCTCCGCGTCCCATGGCCCTGCACGCCCCCTCGCTGGCAACCACGTCCAACCTCCCCGTCCGCCGCGCCTTGCTGTCGGTCACCGACAAGGCCGGGCTCGTCGAGTTCGCCAGAGGCCTTGCGGCGATGGGCGTCGAGCTGGTGTCGACCGGCGGCACCGCCAAACTCCTCGCCGATGCCGGGTTGCCCGTCGTGGGCATCGAGCAGGTCACCGGCTTCCCGGAGATCATGCACGGCCGCGTCAAGACGCTGCACCCCAAGGTGCATGGGGGGTTGCTGGGCCTTCGCGACCACCCCGAGCATGCCGCCGCGATGCGGGACCATGCCATCACGGCCATCGATCTCGTGTGCGTGAACCTCTACGAGTTCGAGAAGACCGTCGCCAAGCCCGGGTGCACGCGGGCCGACGCCATCGAGAACATCGACATCGGCGGGCCGTCGATGATCCGTTCGGGCGCCAAGAACCATGCGTACGTCACGGTCGTCACCGATCCGGCGGACTATCCCCGCGTGCTGGAGGCCATGAAGACGGGTCAGGGGTGCACGTCGCCCGATCTGCGGGCCCAGCTGGCCGCCAAGGCCTTCGCCGTCACGGCGGCGTACGACGCGGCGATCGCCTCGTATCTCCTGGGGCAGGAGGATCGCTTCCCGTCGCTGCTCGCGCTGCGCGGGACGCGTTCGCAACTGCTCCGTTACGGCGAGAATCCGCACCAGGCGGGCGCGGCGTACGTGGTGCCCGGCGCGAGCGGGCCTTCCATCGGCGGGGCCGAGCAGCTGCACGGCAAGGAGCTCTCGTTCAACAACATCAACGACGCCGCGGCGGCCCTCGAGCTCGTCGTGGCCCTCAAGCGGCTCGACCCCTCGGCGGCGAGCGCGTGCTGCGTCAAGCACACCAACCCGTGCGGGGCGGCGATGGTCACCAAGGCGGGCCCGGGCCAGTCGGCGGCACGGCTGGCGGTGGAGGAGGCCATCGCGGGCGATCCCGTCGCGGCCTTCGGCGGGATCATCGCGGTGAACGTGACGATCGACGAGGCGGCGGCGGAGCGGCTGTGCGGGAAGGACGTCTTTCTCGAGGTGCTCATCGCCCCGGACTTCACGCCCGGCGCGCTCGACATGCTGCGGGCCCGCTGGCAGAACCTGCGGCTGCTCAAGGTGGGGCCCATCGATCCCGCGGCCGCGCCCGACGCGGTCGAGTTCAAGTCGATCCCCGGGGGCGTGCTGGTGCAGGAGCGGGACCTGCGGTGGTCGACGCGCGAGGAGCGGCGTCACGCGGCGGGCCCCGCGCCCGCGCCGGCGATGGTGGGGGCGGCGGGGTTCCTTGAAGTGGTGGGGCGGTTCCTCTTCAGCAACGCGGTGGTCATCGGCGGCTTCTCGCCCGAGCACGGCGAAGGGGTGGTGCGGATGTTCGGGGCGGGGGCGGGGCAGATGGACCGCGTGACCTCGTGTCGACTGGCCACGGAGAAGGCCGGGGCGTTGGCCAAGGGGGCGTGCGTCTTCTCGGATGCCTTCTTCCCGTTCGCGGACGGGCCGGCGATCCTGGCGGATGCGGGCGTGGCGTGCATCATGCATCCGGGGGGGAGCAAGCGCGACCAGGAGACGCTCGACCTGTGCGACCAGCGGGGGATCACGTGCCTCATGTCCGGCCTGCGTCACTTCAGGCACTGACGCCGGGGTGACGGCGGTCTTGGGCGGCTCCCTAGGATGGTGTCGCCATGAGCACCACTTTCCTCGTGCGTGGGGCCTTCGGGGCCCTGTCCCTCGCGATGTTGTCTCTCACGGGCCCGGCGGCCTTCGGCGGCGACCTGCCGACGGACCCGCGGGTGGTGACGGGGACGCTCGAGAACGGGCTGACGTATTACATCATGCCGCACGACAACCCGCCCAAGCGGGCGTCGGTGTGGATGCACGTCTCGTCGGGGTCGCTGAACGAGACGGAGCGTCAGCGGGGCATCGCGCACTACCTCGAGCACATGGCCTTCAACGGGAGCAAGAACTTCCCGCCGGGGACGGTGGTGAAGTACTTCGAGACGCTCGGCCTGACGTTCGGGCGTCACCAGAACGCCTTCACGAGCTTCGAGCAGACGTGCTATCAGCTCGCGCTTCCGGACAACAGCGTGGAGAAGCTGCGGCAGGCGTTCCTCTTCATGGCGGACGTGAACGGGCGGCTGCTGCTCGAACCCAAGGAGATCGAGAGCGAGCGGCAGATCATCCTCGAGGAGAAGACGGCCCGCAAGTCGGGGCGGCAGCGGGTGATGGAGTACATGTTCACGCGGATGGCGCCGGGCTCGATCTACGGCGATCGCCTGCCCATCGGCACGGAGGAGACGATCAAGGGCGTGCAGCGCGAGGATTTCGCGGCGTATTACGACGCCTTCTACGCCCCGGGCAACTCGGCGGTGATCGTGGTGGGCGACGTCGACGCCAAGGCGGTGGCGCAGGAGATCATCGGCTCCTTCGGCGACCTGCCGGCCAAGGCCCACGCGAAGGACCAGGACGCGGGCGTCAGGCCGTACGAGAAGAGCTTCGCGGTGGTGGCGAGCGATCCGGAGCTGACGCGGGCGACGGTGGGCATGATGAAGGTGTCGCTCCCGCGGCCGCCGGTGACGACGCAGGCGCAGCTGCGCGAGGAGTTCGTGCAGGCGTTGGCGATGAGCGCGTTCAACCGCTCGATCCAGGAGAAGGTGAGCGACGGCGCGGTGTCGTTCCTGGGCGGCATCGCCTTCGCGAGCCCGATGTCGAACGCGATGTGGACGGCGCAGGCGCAGGCCAGCGGCGAGCCGGCGCGGTGGCGGGAGATGCTGGCGGACCTGGCCACGTGCGTGCAGCGGACGCGGCTGCACGGCTTCGACGCCGCGGCGATCGAGGAGGCGCGTCGCGACCTGCTCGCGTCGGCGGAGCAGCAGGCCCAGCAGGAGCCCACGCTGCCGGCCCGCGCGCACCTGACGCGGATCAACAACGCCCTGGCGGCGGGGGAGCCCATTCGCTCGGCGGCCCAGCGGCTCGAGTCGGCCAGGTCGCTGCTCCCGTCGGTGTCGCCCGAGGAGTGCTCGGCGTGGTTCGCCACGGAGTTCGAGCCGGCCAAGGTGATGTTCTTCGCGCAGCTGCCCGCCACGGGCGACCTGCCGGGCGAGGCGGACCTGCTGGCGGCGGGTGAAAAGGCCTTCGCGGTGACCCCGGAGAAGGAGGTCCAGGCCAAGCGGGCGGAGACGATGATGGAGACGTTGCCGGCGCCGGGCGCGGTGTCGGAGCAGGCCGAGCACGCCGCGTCGGCGGTGTGGTCGGCGTGGCTGAGCAACGGCGTGCGGGTGCACCACAAGTTCAACGACCAGCGGAAGAACGAGGCGACGGTGTCGATCACGCTGATCGGCGCGCCGCTGCTCGAGACGGCCCAGAACCGTGGCGTCACGTCGGCGGCGATGGTGGCGTGGGGCCAGCCCGCGACCGGCTCCTTGACGTCCAACGACATCCGCTCGCTCATGACGGGCAAGAAGGTGAACGTCGGGGGCAACGCCGGCCCCGCGGGCGTGTCGCTGATGGTGTCGGGCACGCCCGACGAGCTCGAGACGGGCATGCAGCTGGCGCACCTGCTGCTGACCGACCCCAAGATCGAGGAGGCGGCCTTCGGCCGCTGGAAGACGGCGCAGGTCCAGGCGCTCGAGGGGATGGAGAAGAACCCCTCGCAGCTGTTCAGCAAGCTGATGGCCAAGGCCGTCTATCCGGCGGGCGAGGTGCGGACGCAGCCGCTCACCAAGGCGCAGGTCGACGCCCTGACGCTCGAGGCCTCGCAGGCGTGGTTGACCAACCTCGTGGCCACGTCGCCCGTCGAGGTCGCGGTGGTGGGGGATGTGTCCCGCGAGCAGGCGATCGAGTTGGTCGCCCGCTATGTCGGCTCGCTGCCGACCCGGGCGCGCGTGTCGAAGGAGTACCTGGCCGAGAAGCGGGCCTTGGTGCGGGAGAAGGGCCCGAAGGTGGTGGCCGAGACGATCGCCACCAAGACCGACATGGCCAACGTGATGGTGGGCTTCTACGGGCCCGATCTGACCAACGTGGCCGACGCGAGGGCGATGCAGCTCGCGGCACGGGTGATCTCCAGCCGCATGGTGCAGGAGATCCGCGAGAAGGCCCAGTTGGTGTACTCGATCGCGGCGGCGTCGACGCCGGGGCAGGTCTACCCGGGCTTCGGGCTCTTCCGGTCGGGCGCGCCGACCCAGCCGGGCAAGGCCGACGCGCTGGTGGCCAAGATCACCGAGATGTTCGACGCCTTCGCGGCCCAGGGGCCCACCGAGGATGAACTCAAGGTGGCCAAGGGCCAGATCGCCAACACCCTCGACGAGGCGATGAAGGAGCCTTCGTTCTGGATGGGCGAGATCGCGAGCATGACCTTCAACGACAACGACCTCGATCGCGTGCTGGCGACGCCCGCGGCGTTCGAGGCCATTTCGGCCTCGGACGTCAAGGCGGCCTTCGTCAAGTACCACGTCAAGGAGAACGCCCTGCAGGTGGTGTTGCGTCCAGCGCCGGCGGCCGAAGGTTCGCCCGCCTCGAAGTGAATCGACGGCAGGCGTCCCGCGGCGGACCGCCCGGAGGGGCCGCGGGTGCTGCATACCCTCGGCCATGCGAGCGATCGTGACCGGTCAGATCGGGATGGACAAGAAGCCCTTCATCAACGCCGCGGCGGCGTTCAGTGGAGAGCAGGGCGAGGCGTTGCACGTCTTCCACGTGGGCGACCGGATGTACAAGGAAGCCCTGGACGTGCGTCCCGGGAAGATCCTCGACCTGCCGATCAGCCGCCTGAACTCGCTGCGACGGGCGGCCTTCAAGGACATCCTGGCCGACAGTCGCGAACTCGACAACATGGTCGTGAACACGCACGCGACCTTCCGCTGGCGTCACGGGCTCTTCTCGGCCTTCGATTACGACCAGATCGAGCAGCTCAAGCCGGACCTGTTCATCTGCCTGGTGGACAACATCGAGGTGGTGAACCACCGGCTTCACGCCGAGCACGACATCGACGCGACGCTCAAGGACTGCATGGTGTGGCGCGAGGAGGAGATCCTCGCCACCGAGTTGATGAGCCGGGCGATCCCGGGGAGCCGCTTCTACATCCTGTCCCGCGGGCGTCACGCGATGACGACGCGGACGCTCTTCCGGCTGGTGTGTCGGCCCGGGATGCGGAAGGTCTACCCGAGCTTCCCGATGAGCCACGTGGTGGACATGCCCGACGTGCTGGCGGAGATCGACGCCTTCCGGGCGGAGCTCGCCGAGCACTTCATCACCTTCGATCCGGGCGACGTCGACGAGAAGCTGCTCCTCGACCGGGCCATCGCCGCGGCCAAGGACGGCAAGGACTGGCTGGACCTGGCCCCGCACTCCTTCGGCGGGAGCAGGTCGGCGAGCGCCGAGCCCATCCGGGTGCGGGTGCGGGAGGTGCTCGACATCGCCGGCGACATCGACGGCCAGATCTACATGCGCGACTTCAAGCTCGTCGACCAGTCCGACATGATCGTGTCGTACATCCCCGAACTGCCGGGGGGCATCCCCGGCCTTTCGAGCGGCGTCGAGCGGGAGCTCCACCACGCCTTCGAGCACACCAAGGAGGTCTTCGTGGTGTGGAAGCCCCGCAAGGCCCCCAGCCCCTTCATCACCGAGACCGCCACCCGCATCTTCCGCAGCACGCAGGAGGCCCTCTCCTACTTCGAGGAGAACGGCTACTTCAGCGAGCGAAACCTCTTCGGCCAGTGACGCCAGGCCGCCTCGCGTCGGTCCCTGAACCCCATGCCCACCGCCACCGAACCCCCCGCCATGCGTGACGCGACAGGTCATCATCGGCTCCCCACCGACACCGACAACGGCATGCTGCTGATCATCAGCGGCCCCTCGGGCGTCGGCAAGACCACCATCACGCGAGGCGTGGAGCGGTCGATCGCCGATTCGGTCTTCTCCGTCTCGTGCACCACCCGCGCCAAGACCCCCGCCGACGTCGAGGGCGTCGACTACCACTTCATCGCCGACGAGGAGTTCGAGCGGATGAAGGCCCGCGACGAGTTCCTCGAGCACGCGGGCGTCTACGGCAAGAAGTACGGCACGCCACGCGAGTGGGTCGTCGAGCAGCTCAAGCGGGGGCGGCTGGTCATCCTCGAGATCGACGTGCAGGGTGCCGCCCAGGTCAAGGCCAAGCTCCCCGACGCCTTCGCCGTCTTCATCCTGCCTCCCGGCGAGCAGGAGCTGCTCAACCGCCTCGAGGCCAGGAAGCGCGAGGACGGGGACCTCATCCGCAAGCGGTTCGCCCAGGCCAAGGCCGAGATCGAGGCGGCCCGCGCCGGCAGCGTCTACGACCGCTTCATCGTGAACAGGGACGTGCAGGACGCCATCCGCGAGGCGGTCGACGAGGTGCTCGCGGCCCGGCGGCGACGTGCCGCCAACAGGCACCCGGGCCCTTCGGGGCTTTCCTAACAAACGCCTTTGGCGGCAGGGAGGAATCCGGGGACGGGTGGCCGTATGCTACCACCCTTGGCAGTCCGTCCGAGCCTCGTCGGGTGTCGCAACCCGGCAGGCCGAGGCGGCGTAGACCAAGCCGCGGCGAGGCGTCGTGTCCGTCGCGTGGCAGTGCACGTCAGGAACAGGAACACACATGGCCGGCCGCACCAGCACGAGTTTCGGAGTCGCCGCGACGATCACGATCCTGGGAGTCTGCTCCTTGGGCTTCTTCGTCACGGCGGCGATCTTCTACAACAAGTCGTTCGAGCTTCAGCGGACGGTCGAGACGTTGCAGGCCGACCAGGTCAAGGTGGTCAAGTCCGACGAGCGCAACCGCGAGGATGTGCTGTCGCTGATCAAGGAGGCCGAGAAGGAGCGCAAGAGCCTGGTGGGCTACATCATCGACGGGCAGTCGTCGATCATGTCGCGCGTCACCGGTTCGCGTCGCGACACCGTCGCCGAACTCACCCGCAAGCTCGAGGGCGTGAAGGGCGCGGACACCGCGTCGCTGCTCTCGCTGATCGGCGACCGTGACTCCCGGATCGCGGCGCTCGAGTCGGGTCTCACGTCGGCCGAGGGTTCGCGGGCGCAGGCGCAGGCCGACCGCCAGAACGAGGTCGATCGCGTGAAGGGCCTGCTCGCCAGCCACCAGGCCACCATCGACGCGCTCAACAAGGAAGTCTCGGCGTACAAGGCCGAGGTCGAGCAGTACCGCTCCGGTGCCGACGGCTACAAGGCCCGCATCGACGCCTCGCTCGAGAAGGAGCGCAACCAGGCCGGCGAGACCAAGCGCCGTCTCGAGGGGCAGATCGCCAAGCTCACCGAGGACAAGCTCATCGTCGAGGGGCAGCTTGCCTCCCTTCGCGGCCAGCGGAACCTCGAGGCGTTCCGGGGTCGCGCCGAGGCGTCGCTCGTCGACGCCGAGGTCATCGCCCTCAACGCCGATCGTCAGGTCGTCATCGGCATCGGCGGTCGCGAGAAGGTCGTGCTGGGCATGACGTTCTCCGTCTATGCCGACGCCAACTCCATCAAGCCCGACGCCGAGGGGCGTTACCCCGCCGGCAAGGCCACGCTCGAGGTCATCTCGACCGATTCCACCAGCGCCACCTGCCGCATCACCTCCGAGGTCAAGGGCAACCCCGTGGTCAAGGGCGACGTGGTCGCCAACGCCCTGTTCGACCCCAGCAAGGTCTACAAGTTCGTCGTCTTCGGCAACTTCGACATGGATCGCGACGGCGTCGCCACCCCGCTCGAGCGCAACGACATCGAGGGCATGATCACCAACTGGGGCGGCCGCATCGAGGCCGATCTCAGCGGCGACGCCGACTTCCTCGTGCTCGGCCAGCGGCCCCTCCTGCCGCCCCGTCCGAGCCAGGACGCCCCCTTCGAGGTCGTCCAGGAGTTCATCCGCCGCCAGCGCGAGGTCGACCGTTACGACGGCCTCATGAAGCAGGCCGAGGCCACCGGCATCCCCATGCTCAACGAGAACCGCCTGTACACGCTGGTGGGCAAGACGCCGGCCCGCATCGGCAGTCGCTGATCGAGCGCCGGTCGACATGAGTGTTCTTTCGACAACCCCGGTTCGCCGGGGTTGTTCGTTCCCGGAGCGGCCGTCACCAACCCATTCCCCTGCCTGCGACGCGTGGCCAAGGTCAAGCACCTCTCTCCCCTGCTCGAACACCCCATCGCCGCCGCGATCCGGGGCGTCATGACCATCCCGCATGTCATGGGGTTGGAGGCCGCCACGTCGATCGCTCGCGGCATGGGCTCGCTCTATCCGCGACTGTCCCCCCGCCGCTTCCAACGGGCCGTCGACCATCTCGAGGTGGCATTCCCCGAGTGGACGGACGAGCGGCGTCGCGCCACCGCCGTCGCCACCTACCAGCACCTCTTCCGCCTGGGCATGGAGATCCTCTTCGCCCCGCGACTCATCACCAAGGAAGGGTTCACTCGTCACCTCGAGTTGGGCAACATCGAACCCGCGCTGCGGGAGGTGCTTTCCGGCCACCCGTGCATCATGATCACGGGGCACTGCGGCAACTGGGAGCTCATCGGCTACGCCATCAGCATGCTGGGCTTTCCGCTCCACGCCGTCTACCGCCCCTTGGACCTGCGGCCCCTCGATGCCTGGCTGCACGAAACCCGGGCCCGGCGGGGGCTGACGTTGGTGAGCAAGTTCGGAGCGGTCAGGGCCCTCCCGCCCGTGCTCGAGCGGCGGGAGCTCGTGGGCCTGGTCGCCGACCAGTCCGGCGGCGATCGCGGCGTCTTCACGCCCTTTTTCGGTCGCCTCACCAGCACCTACAAGAGCATCGGGCTTCTGGCCCTCCAGACCAATGCCCGGCTGGTCTGCGGCACCGCCCGTCGCCTGCCCGACGAGCCGCCGCCGGTCCGCGGGCCCAACGGGCGTGCCGCGCCCGTCAACGGGCGGCCGGGCGGCATGGGGTACGTGATCGAGATGGTGGATTCCTTCGGTCCCGAGGACTGGTCGACCCACCCCGACCCCCTGTTCTACATCACGGCCCGGTATCGGCGGGCGATCGAGCTGATGGTGCGTCGGGCGCCCGAGCAGTACCTGTGGATGCACCGGATGTGGCGAGCCCGGCCGGCCCACGAGCGGCTGAACAAGCCCTTCCCGGCGTCGCTGCGGGACAAGTTGGCCGCCCTGCCGTGGATGACGGCGGCGGATGTGGAGCAGGTCGTGGCCCGCAGCGAGCTGGACCGCGAGGCGATCGCGGCGGGGCGGGCCAAGGCGGTGTGACGCGTCGCCTCCGGCGGCGTGCGTATGGTGATGGTCGAACCAGCCCCGGAAACGCCATGAGCCAGTCGCCACGCCTGCTCGACCGCCGCATCCTGATCGTCGACGACGACGCGGACATCCGCGAGTCGTTCGAGGCGGCGTTGCAGGCCGAGGGCGCGATGACGCTGACGGCCGCGGACGGCAACGAGGCCATTCGCATCGTGAGCGAGGATCCGCCGGAGTTGGTGGTGCTGGACATGATGCTCCCCAAGCGGTCCGGCTTTCTCGTGCTCGAGCGCATCAAGGGGTACGAGGAGAGCCCGGCGGTGATCATGGTGACGGCCAACGAGGGCAAGCGTCATCAGGCGTACGCGGCGTCGCTGGGCGTGGACGAGTACCTGCAGAAGCCCGTGCCCTTGGCGAAACTGATCGACACGGCGGCGACGCTCCTGGCGAAACGCGACGAAGTGCTGGGCCTCGAGGAGGACTTGGGAGAGGAGCACCCCTGACCCCATGGCACGTCGACGTCGACAACTCGCGCTGAGCAGCGCCGAACAGGGCGGAGATGGCACGATGCGCCCGCTCGGCAGCGTGCGGCAGGTGTGCGATTCGCTGGCGGACTTCAACACCGCGCCCGACGGCGCGACGGAGAAGTCGACGACCACGCGTCGCCTGTACGGGCCGGGGTTCGTGATCGAGTTGCCCACGAGCGTCGATCCGGTGACGCAGGGCATGGTGTCGGTGAACGACGAGGACGTCGCGTTGCCGGTGCTGTTCCGGATCTGCCGCACGCTCAAGTGGCGGATGACCGACCTCGAGACGGGCATGTCGTTCGGCTGATGCGAGCGAGGTCAGCGTTCGGCCGCCGGGCGGTTGCAGCGTCGCCAGAGGTCGTAGGCGGGCCACCCGAGCACGAGAATGCCGCTGAAGATGGCCAGTCTCGCCCACGGTGGCAGTTCGCCGGGCGCGACGTCGGCGTGGAGCGTGTCGAGCACCTGCAGGAGGGTCATGCCCGCGGCGGCGGCGATGAAGAGGATCGGGACGACGGGGTAGCCGACGCACCGATAGGGGCGTTCGAGGTCGGGCTGCGTGCGTCGCAGGCGCAGCATCGCCACGCCTCCGAGCCCGTAGAAGATCCACATGGTGAAGACGAAGCCCCCGGCGAGGTTCTCGAACTGCTGGAAGAAGATGGCGCAGAGGCAACTGATCGCGAGCTGCGTCCAGAGGGCCACGTGCGGGGTCTGACGCGTGGGGTGGATCGCGCCGAGCCCGTGGAAGAGCAGGCCGTCGCGGGCCTGCGCGAAGGTGACGCGCGCGCCGGTCATGATGGAGGCGTGGGTGGAGCCCAGGGTCGAGAGGAGGACGAAGAGGACGACGGCGGTGGCGCCCCACGGGCCGACGAGCCGCTTCATGACATCGCTCGCGACGGCGTCCGAGGACCGCATCTCCTCGAGGCCCAGCGCCGAGAGGTAGGCGAGGTTCACCGCGAGGTAGATGGCCATGAGCCCCAGCGTGCCGGCGATGAAGATGCGGGGGAGGTTGCGTTGCGGATCCTTCACTTCGCCCGCGATGGACCCGACATCGGCCCAGCCGTCGTAGGTCCAGAGCACCGCGCTCAGGACGGGGGCGAGGGCGAGGAGGGTGGTGGGAGAAGTCGTCGTCAACGACGGGGGCACGATGGCGGGGGCGGATCCGAAGAGGCCCATGGCGGCGAGGGCGGCACAGGCGACGATCGAGAGCAGGCAGAGGACCTTCACGATGGTGAGGGCGAGGTTGACGCCGCTGCCCAGACGCATGCCCAGCGAGTTGATGAAGGTGAGCAGCGTGAGGGTGAGGCAGACCAGCACGACGGTGTGCCACGAGTCGCCCAGCACGCCTTGGAGGACCGAAGCGCCCGGAATGTGGGCGTGAAGCCAAGGGACGTAGCCGGGGCCCAAGAGGGCAGCGAGATACTCGGCGAAGACGACGGCGATGCCCGCGGCGGCCAGGGGCTTGGTGATGAGCATGTAGGTCCATCCGAAGATGAAGCTCACGCGAGGGCCCAGGCCCTGGTGGAGGAAGGCGTAGAGGCCGCCCGAACGGGGCATGGCGGCGGCCATCTCGGCGTAGGTGAGGGCGCCGAAGAGGGAGAGCAGGCCGCCGACGATCCAGGCCGCGATGACCTGCCAGGGGTGATCGACGTGGCGGGCGATGTCGGAGGGAGTCCGGTAGATGCCGCTGCCGATGGTGACGCCGACCATGACCCCGGCGGCGGCGAGAAAACCGACGGTGCGAGGGAGATGTCGAGGCGTTTGAGGGGTGGGGGCGGGGGTCATCTTCGTTACAATAGAGGGGCGGGGAAGGGTGACGGCCGGTGCATGAACGTGCCGCCTCATGCCGATCATTCCCGTGGAGCGCGCGGCGTGTGGGTGTTGTCACCTGCCGCGGGCATCGAACCCGACCCTCAACGGACCAAGGAGTCCCGTCCATGAAGAACCGTTCCGTTTCGCCGGTGGAGTCGCTCGAGTCGCGCATTCAGTTGGCGGCCGACTTCAGCGCGTCGCTGATTGCGCCGGTGGCGGGCACGGTGATTCCGGTGGGTGTGCAGAACGTGGCGCTGGTGAGCGTCCTCAACTCGGGGTCGGAGTCGCCTCGGGAGCTGCGGATCGGCCTGGCGCTCTACGCGAGCGCGGATGACACGCTGGATCCCGCGGGCGACCTGCTGCTGGGCACGCGGACGCTGTCGCGCATGTCGGCGGGCGAGTCGGAGGTGGAGGACATCGAGTTCGTGCTGCCGGCCGGCATCACGCCCGGGGCGGCGTACAGGCTGTACGCGAAGGTCGATCACGACGCCCGCATCGCCGAGAACGACGAGACCAACAACATGACCGCGCCGGTCGCCGTGGTGTTCGGCGGCGCGGGCGGCGGCGGTGGGGGTGGTGGCGGCGGAGGCGGCGGCGCGGACCTGACGGTCTCGCTCGCGACGCCCGCGTTGCCCCTCGTGAAGGGCGGCGAAGGCAAGGTGTTCGTCAGCGTGGCCAACGTCGGCACGGCGGCGGTCTCGACGCCGGTGCAGGTCGAGGTGTTCGTGCGTTCGGGTGAAACACCCGACCCGGCCACCGACCTTCGCCTCGGCGTGCGGACGTTCCTCTCGCTGAGCGCGGGCCAGACCGAGGTGGAGGACATCGAGTTCGCCGTGCCCACGAGCGTCGCCACGGGCACTCGCGTCATCTACGCCGTGGTCGATCGCGCCGACGACGTGGGCGAGTCGAGCGAGACGAACAACGGGTCGGCGATGGTCAACGCGACCTTCGCCGCGGGCGGTGCGGGCGGCGGCGACGACAACGGCGGTGGCGGTGACGATGGCGGCGGCGACGACAACGGCGGCGGCGGTGATGATGGCGGCGGTGACGACAATGGTGGCGGTGGCGGCGGCGGCCGTCCGAACGGCATCGACCTCGGGACGGCCCTGGTGACGCCCGCGTCGGCCTTCGTGGTCGGCACCGAGATGAAGGTCTATGCGTCGATCTTCAACAACGGCCTGACCTCGTCGACGGCCCGGACCACCGTCGAGGTCTTCATGATGACGGGCGACATGCCCAACCCCGCGACCGACCGCCTGGTGGGCGTGCGTCAGGTCTCGAGCGTCAGCGCGGGCGAGAACGAGTCCGAGGACATCAAGATCGTCTTCCCGGCCAACACGCCCGTGGGGCAGTACCGTCTCTACGCGGTGATCGATCGCGCCAATCGCGTCGTCGAGGCTTCCGAGACCAACAACGTCTCCGAATCCGTCACGGTCACCCTCAGCCCCGGCGTCCGGGACATCAGCGGCCAGATCGGCCGCGCGATCGCGCCCGCCGCGATGGTGCAGGGGACGTCGATCGGCAAGTCGTCGGTGGCCTTCACCTACGCCAACAACGGCACGGCCAACTTCGATCGCTCGGCGGTCGCGACGGTCAGGGCGTACTTGCGTCCGGTCGACGCCGAGGACGGTTCGAACGACATTCCCGCCAGCGACGCGAGCCGCGAGTCGCTCTCGAGCCTGACGCGGGGCAAGTCCAAGTCCAAGGAGCTCAAGCTCAAGGTGGCCCCCACCGCGCCCGCGGGCGAGTACGAGCTCATCGTGAAGCTCGACGACGGCTCCTCGGTGAGCGAGATCGACGAGTCGAACAACACGCTGCGGACGGGCCGCCGCATCCGCATCGACATGCCCACGGTCGACCTGTCCGTCGTCACGCCCGTCTTCACGGCGTCGACGCGAGCGGGCCGCCCTGATCTCGCCTCCGTCACCGTGACCAACCTGGGCAACAGCGCGTTCAAGGGGACGTCGACCGTGCAGTTCTTCTACGTCGATGCCGAGGGGGTCGAGACGGCGGCGTCGAGCGTCATCTCGCGTCGCGTCGACCTCAAGCCCGCCAAGACCCAGAAGTTCGATCGCATCGCGATGCTCGCGCGGCCCACGACCGCCGGCGAATGGACGCTCGTGGCCCGCGTCGGCGGCGCGGCGGGCGACGTCAACACCGACAACAACGCCGTGACGGTGCGGACGTTCACGGTGTGAGCGAGCGGCGACGCCGCGTGACGAGCCGCGGACGTGTGCGTGCGATGAGCCCGACGCGTTCCCATCGTGATGATGAGCGGCCCACACCCTCCTCGCCCGCTTTGGGGCGAACCGGCAGGTAGCCCAGGGCGCTGC
>JBBAVG010000026.1:34083-47193 GCA_040397805.1 Phycisphaerales bacterium | reverse complement strand
ATTTTAAGTCCGCTGCGTCTGCCGTTCCGCCACGGGGCCGCGAGTCGAGGGTACGACCCGCAACCCAGGGCTGGGATCAAGCGTGGGGATCAAGGGCGGGAGTCACCTGCCGCGATGGTCGCCCGGTTCGCTCACCCGCGGGCGACGGGCCTCACCGCCAGCACCGAGCACCGCGATTCGCGCAGGACCTTCTCGGCCGTGCTGCCCAGCAGGATGTCGCGCAGCGTCGAACGCCCGCGGGTGCCCAGGACGATCAGGTCGGCCCCGACCCGTGCCGCGGCGTCGACGATGCCCGAGCGGTGGCCGCCGCAGTCGGCGACCTCGAAGGTGGGCTTGAGGCTCGAGACCCGCTCCCCCAGCGTGCCCGCGAAGGCGACCAGGCGTCGCTCGAGCCCGGCGCGGTACTGCTGCTGGAAGTGGGGGTCGGCTTCGGGGGTGGGCGCACGGTAGTGGAGTTGCCTCCACGGGGGCTGGAAGGCGTGCAGGACGTGGAGGGCTGCGCCGTCGTGGGCGGCGATGGTCGCCGCCCGCTCGAGCGCGACCAGGGAGGTGGGGGAGAAGTCGATGCAGGCCACGACGGACTTGAACGGGTCGGCTTGCGAGTCCCGCACGAGCAGCACATCGCACGGGGCGTGGCGGACGCAGGCGGTGGCGGTCGTGCCCAGGCCCACCTCGGGCTCGCCCCTCGCGCCCAGCACCAGCAGATCGGCCTCTGCGCGGGTGGCGGCACCGACGAGGCCTTCGACCCGGTGGTCGATGCGGACCTCGATGGGCACCTCCGCCGCGCCGGGGATGGCGTCGCGGAAAGCGGTCCACGCGGCCATGGCGTCGGTCACCAGCCCGTCGCGGACGCTGCCCGCGAAGGGCGACATCGCCTCGGCGAGTTCGCTGGCGACCAGCGTGTCGATGACGTGGACGGCGCTGATCGTCGCGCCGGCGGGACGCGCGATGCGGAGGGCCTCGCGGAGCGCGGCGCGGCAGCCGGGCGTGAAGTCGATGCCGACGAGGATCGAGGTGGTGACGTTCATGGGCGGGTCTTCCTCCTGCTGGGGGTGGTCGAATCGAACGTCGCAGCCGCGGCGCGAAGGCCGTGGTCCGCGTGCGAAAGCAGCCGCCGAACGGCCGGGTGCATGACTCGCCGGCGGACGGCGATGGCGTAGTAGGTTTCGCGAACGCCGCGAACCCAGCCCACCCGCTCCACGCCGAACTGCCTTCGGACCTCGCTCTCGATCATCGCCGTGGCGGGGAAGGCGGCCAACCCGCCGCTGCCGAAGGTCTTGAGCAGTTCGCGGTCCTCGAACTCGGCGAGCACCAGCGGTTCGATGGCGTTGGCCTCGAACCACCGTTCAAGCGACTCTCGCAGGATCGTGTTACGCACCGGAAGGAACATCGGTTCGCGGTGAAGCGATCCCGGGAAACCGCGGCGAAGTCGCCGGGCCATCGCGGGCCTCGCGAAGATGGCCATCGGGGTCTCGAGGAGGGGACGACTGACGGCCCCGATGCTCGACGCGTCGGGGTGCGGCCGGTCGGCGATCACCAGGTCGAGGTGAAAGAGCCCGAGTTGCGCGAGCAGTTCGTCGATCCGCCATTCGCGACAGACCAGTCGCGTCTCGGGGTTCTCCCTGAGGATGGGCTCGAGAATCCGTCGGACGATGGGTTTGGGGACAAAGTCGGAGGTGCCCACGCTCAGCGTGCGGGGTCGTCCGGCGTCCATGCCGCAGAGGGCGTCGGGGATCTCGGCGGAGATGCGGAACATCTCGTCGGCATGCCGGAAGACGATCTTGCCGGCCTCGGTGAGTTCGATCCGGCGGCCGACTCGATGAAGCAGCGCGGAGCCGAGCTGCGCCTCGAGCGAGCGAATCTGGGCCCCGACCGTGGGTTGCGCCAGCCCCAGTTCGCGGGCCGCACGGGTGAGACTGCCGTGCCGCCCGGCCAACCAGAAGTAGAAAAGATGATTGTGATTGAGCGGGCGGCTCATGTGGCATGGTAGCGAAATCGCCGCGCACCCGCCATCTTGGATAGGCGAAGGTCTCGCCTATTGGTCGCGACCGCGGCGCGACCCTATGAGTAAATGCGTCGGTCGCGGGCACGCGTCGCGATGTCTTGCGTCGATCTCGGGCGAGTGCGTCGGTTCGTGACGAGGTGTCGCCTCGAACGGCTCATGGGCGAAGGCATGAATGACGAGACGGCCCAACTGATCGCCAGCGTCATGGGGGCGTCCGTCCTGCTGGTCGCGGCGGACTTCGACGGAACGCTCTCCGACCTGGTCGCACGGCCCGCGGACGCGGCGGCGAACCCTCGCGCGACGGCCGCGTTGGAGCGGATGTCCCGCATGCCTCGCACGCACGTGGCGATCATCTCGGGCCGCGGGCTGGGGGACCTTCGCGCCCGGCTTCCGGAGCGGCACCATTGGATGATGGCCGGCAGCCATGGCGCGGAGGTCGACGGTGTCGGCACCCCGCCCGTCGACGATGACGTTCGCTCGGAACTCGACGAGGTCGAGCGGTCGCTGCTCGCGATCGCCGCCGAACATCCGGGGTGCGAGATCGAGCGGAAGGCCCGTGGCGTGGCGTTTCACGTGCGGGGTGCGGCTCCCTCGGCCCGGCGACCGGCGACGGAGCGGGTCCAACGAATCGGCGCGACTCATCCGCGTCTTCATCTTCGGTTCGGATCCGAGGTCGTCGAGATCGTCGCCGACGTCTCGACGAAGGCCGATGCACTGGCGATCCTTCGGCGCCGGTGCGGCGCTTCGGCGGTCCTGTTCATCGGCGACGACCGCACCGACGAGGACGCCTTCGCCGCGCTCGCGCCCGTCGACGTGGGCGTGAAGGTCGGGAGTGGGCCGACCCGGGCGTCGCATCGGATCGAAGGCGTCGGCTCGGTGGCGGCGTTGCTCGATCGGCTCGCGGCGGCGCGGGACGCGTGGGTGAGGACGCAGGACCTCCAGGCGATCAACGCGGTGTCGCTGCTCTCCGACCAGCGGTCGTTGGGGCTGGTGACGTCTCGCGGTCGACTGGCGTGGCTCTGCATGCCCCGGGTCGACTCGCCGCCGATCATGGCCGACCTCGTGGGCGGCCCCGAAGCGGGATTCTTCGAGACGACGCCCCTGAACGAGACCGCCCCGCCTCGCGTCGAGCATGAAGGCGATTCGCTCGTGGTTCGAACCTGCTGGGACCGGTGCGCCCAGACCGACTACTTCGCCTGCTCGCCCGGAGGTCCGCAGCGAGCAGGACGATCGGTCCTCGTTCGCGTGCTCGAGGGGCGGGGTGCGTGCCGCCTGCGGTTCGCGCCGAGGTTCGACTTCGGCCGCGTCGCCACGCGGCTGATCGCCCGGCCCGGCGGCCTCGAGGTCCGTGCGGAAGGCGCGACCTTCTTCCTGCACTCGCCCCGCGTCGAGTGGAGCGTCGGCGAGGACGGAGCCCACCAGACCGCCACGGCGGAGCTTGAACTTTCGGCCGGGCCGGTCGTTCTCGAGGTGTGGGCGGGCGGGGCTCGCTCGGGGCCCCGCGCCCGCGACGAGCAAGAGCGTCGCGACCGGACCCGTCGCTTCTGGAGCGACCAGGCGGGCCGGCTCTCGCTCCCCGGGACGCTGCGCGACAGGGTCCGTCGCGCAGCGATCACGCTTTGCGGACTCACCCACGGTCCGACGGGCGCGATCGTCGCGGCAGGGACCGCGGGGCTTCCCTCCCACCTTGGGGGCGTGCGGAACTGGGACTATCGATTCTGCTGGCTTCGCGACGCCTCGATGGCGGCGCAGGCCCTCGCGAGGCTGGGCGACACGGCCACGGCCCAGCGCCTTCTCGACTGGATCTCTCGCGTGGTGGCACGCGATGGCGCGGGGCTCAGGCCCGTCTACGCCGTCGACGGCCGCGAGGTGCCCGCCGAGGAGGAAGTCGTCGGGCCGCGGGGCTACGGGGGCAGTCTCCCGATTCGGGTCGGCAACGCGGCGGCCCTTCAGGTGCAACTGGACGTGGCCGGATCCGTCATTTCCCTTGTCGCTCAACTCGCCGAACTGGGCGTGCCGATCTCGCCCGAGCACCGGCGCCTGGCGGACACGCTCGTTCGCGACGTCGCTTCGCGATGGCGCGAGCCCGATCAGGGCATCTGGGAGGTGCGGGGCCCAGCCCGACACCACGTGCATTCCAAGGTCATGTGTTTCCTCGCCGTCGATGCCGCGGTGCGGGTTCACGAGGCGACCGGCGACTCGGCTGACCCCGCGTGGAGGGGACTGCGGGAGCGCATTCGGGACGAGATCGTCGATCGGGGATTCGATCAGGGGAGGGGCGCGTTCGTGGCGTGGTACGGCGGGCACGACCTCGACGCGGCGACGCTGTGGGTCCTGCTCGCGGGCGTGCTTCCGCCGGGAGATCCTCGTGTCGTCTCGACGGTCGACGCGATCGAGCGGGAGTTGCGAGTCGACAACGCGGTGCATCGCTATCGATACGACGACGGCTTGCCGGGACGCGACGCGGCCTTCCATCTCTGCACCGGGTGGCTGGTCGAGTCGATGGTCGCCATGGGTCGGATGCGGGAGGCGCGTCGGTTGCTGGCGGTGTTGGGCGAGTCGGCGGGCCCGGGAGGCCTGATGTCGGAGGGGGTCGACCCGGTCTGCGGCATGGCGCTGGGCAACGTGCCGCAGGCGTATTCGCACGTGGCGGTGATCAACGCCGCCCTGGCGGTGGAACGTGCCGCGGGCGCGGCCGGAGGCGACACATGACCTCGATGGCAGGCAGACGATCATTTCCCCGTTCGCTCCGATTCGGCATGCTCGTGGCGTTGGCGGCCGCCTTGGGCACCGGCACGATCGTGTCGTTTCAAATGCGAGAGGAATACCGCACCAGCGTCGAGGATCTCGATCGACGGGCGGCGGTCCTGATTCACCGCAACACGCCGGCGGCCCGCGTGGCGCTGGCAAGGGCGGACCACGACGTCGTCGAGGCGATGGGCGACCGACTCGAGGGACACTCGCGTCTGCTCGGGCTCGCGCTTTTCCGAGTCGACGGTCGTCTGGTCGCGAGCGCTTCGGGCGTGGCCGACCTTCAGCCGATCATCGCGCCCCTCATGGTCTCCATGACGGCCGAGCGGCCGATCGTCGCCGGCGTGCAGCGGCACGCGGGCGGCACGACCCATGTCATGGTCACCGTCATTCCCGGGGTCCAAGGCGAACCGCTGGGCACGCTGGCGATCCTGCACGACGCCCTGTACCTCGAGGATCGAGTGACCCGCGGGATGGTGCGGGGGCTGGGTCTCTCGCTGCTCATCGCGGCGTTGATCTTCCTGCTGACCACCGGCATGGCGTGGGCCGGGTTCGAGCGGCCGATGCACGCGCTGGCCGAGTGGATGCGTCGACTTCGATTCGGCAACGTGCCCGAGGCGCCGCCCCGCGGGCTGCCCGTGCGGCGCCTCGAGGACGAAAGCCTGCATCTGGCCGCGTCGTTCCGGGCTTCGAGGACGCGCGAGCGAGAGTCCGCCGAGAGCATCACCCGGGCCGACCGGACGTGGACTCGCGACCGGCTGCGGGCCCATGCGCTCGCCGCGCTGGGCGGCGACACGCTGGTGGTGGTCAGCAATCGCGAGCCCTACATGCACCAACTGCAGGACGGCAAGCCTCGTCTCGTGCGACCCGCCAGCGGCCTGGTGACCGGCCTCGACCCCGTGCTTCAGGCCTGTGGCGGCCTCTGGGTGGCGCACGGCGCGGGAGATGCCGATCGGCTCACGGTCGACTCCAACGACTGCGTGCCCGTGCCGCCCGACGATCCCGCCTACACCCTGCGTCGCGTGTGGATCACCAAGGAGGAGGAGCAAGGGTACTACTACGGCTTTTCCAACGAGGGATTGTGGCCCCTGTGCCACCTCACGCACGAGCGGCCCGTCTTCCGCGCCCCGGACTGGGAGCAGTACGTCCGGGCCAACCGGCGATTCGCCGACGCCGTGCTGGAAGAGATCGGCGAAGAGTCCGCCGTCGTCCTGGTGCAGGACTACCAGATGGCGCTGGTTCCGGGAATGCTCAAGGAGCGACGCCCGGACCTTCGCGTCGGCCTCTTCTGGCACATTCCCTGGCCCAACCCCGAGGCCTTCAGGATCTGCCCCTTCCGCGTCGAACTGCTCGAGGGCATGCTGGGCGCCGACCTCGTGGGCTTTCACCTGCAGCAGCACTGCAACAACTTCCTCGACACCGTCGATCGCATGGTCGAGGCCAAGCTCGACTGGGATCGCTTCGCCGCCGAGCTCAAGGGACGGTCCACGCTCGTTCGGCCCTTCCCCATCAGCGTGCAACCCTGGGCCGAGCGTCACGTCGAGGGCGGCGAGGCCCTCGTCGCCGAGCAGCGGATGCTCCGCGATCGCTTCGGCATCGGCGACGTCGCCATCGGCGTGGGCGTCGATCGCATCGACTACACCAAGGGGCTGGCCGAGCGGTTCCGCGCCGTCGAACGCTTCTTCGAGCGACACCCGCAGCATCGCGGCCGATTCTCCCTCGTGCAACTCGGCGCGCCGAGCCGCACGCACATTCCTCGCTACCGCGACCTGGTCACGGAACTCGAGACGCTCGCCGACGCGATCAACTGGCGCTTCAAGGCCGACAACGCCGGCTGGAAGCCCATCCACTTCCTCGTCGCCCATCACGATGCCGACACCGTTCACGCCTTCCTGCGCATGGCCTCGGTCTGCATCGTCAGTTCGCTCCATGACGGCATGAACCTGGTCTCGAAGGAGTTCGTCGCCGCACAGGGCGAAGCCGCGGAACGCGGCGACGAGGTCCCCGGCGTGCTGGTGCTGTCGGAGTTCGCCGGTGCGGCCCGCGATCTGCCCGACGCGCTCATCATCAACCCCTACGACACGGAGGACTTCGCCGAGGCCATCCGGACCGCCGTCGAGATGCCGCCGGCCGAACGCGTCGCCCGCATGGCCCGCATGCACAGCCAGGTCTCCGAGAACAACATCTACGCCTGGGCCGCCCGGTTCCTCACCACTCTCACCGGAAACCGCGGCACGACCTCCGCCGGAACCCCCGCCGGGCGATCTTCGTGCTGACGCTCGTGGCGATGTTCGCGGCCGGACTGATCCTGCTGCTCGTCGGCGGACGTTTGCTCGTCTCGGCGGCGGAAGACGCCGCCACGCGACTGGGGGTTGCTCCGCTCGTCGTCGGGCTCACCCTCGTGGCGTGGGGAACCAGCGCGCCGGAGTTGGCGCTCAACCTCATCTCCGCGTCCAAGGCGAGGTCCGATCTGGCCGTCGGCAACCTCGTCGGCGCCAATATCTGCAACATGGCGCTGGTCCTGGGCGCCTGTGCGATCGTTCGGCCGCTCCGGGTCGAGGAACGCCTCGTCCGCGTGGAGATCCTCGTCAACGCCGCGATGCTGGTGGCATTCGCGGCCCTGGGACTCCTCGACGGGTTCGGTCGCGGCGACGGCGCGCTCATGCTCGGCCTCTTCGCCCTCTATTCCGCCTGGACCGTTCGTGCAGCCTTGAAACGGTCTCGCCGACCCGCCGCCGCGACGCTCGCCGACGGTGTCGCCGCCGATGCGTCGCGTGCCGTCTTCCCCTTGGGCTGGACGATGATCGCCGCCTGCTTCATCGGCGGGCTCGTGCTGCTCTCGATCGGCGGCTCGCTCACCAGCGACGCCGCGTCGGGCATCGCCGTGACCCTCGGCGCGCCCGCCGCCGTGGTCGGCGTGACGGTGGTGTCGATCGGCACCACGCTTCCCGAACTCGTCACCGGCATCATCGCCGTTCGTCGAGGTCGGTCCGAGTTGGCCATGGGCAATGCCATCGGCTCCTGCCTCTTCAACACGGGGGCCATCTTCGGCGCGGTCGGCGTTCTGTCGCCGCCGGGCTCCGTGGACGACCTCAGCATCGCGCTTGTGTACATGGCCGCCTTGGGCCTCGCCCTCATCCCCATCAGCCGCACGGTCGACAAGACGGTGTCCCGGTGGAAGGGCGGAATGCTCCTTGCTTCCTATGCCCTCTTTCTCGCGATCTTGGCGGTCAAGGCGTTGCGGGACGCAGCAGGATGAGCCGATGCAGGTGTGTCGTGCGTTCAGTCCCGCTGTCCGTCGATGGCGGCGATGAGGCACCCGCCCGCGAGGATCAGCAGGTCGGGCAGGTCGGGGTGCGAGTGGCCCGGCGCCATCGAGAGGCCCAGTCGGTACACGAAGGGGCCGAAGTGCGCGTGGAAGCGGGCCACGGGCCTGCCGCCCGGTCGGGTCAGCAGGTAGGAGCGGGGGGCCAGGAACGCGGCAAAGTCCGCCCAGCGTCGCAGGAACGTCGACATGCCGGGCTCTTCCGTCAGCGTCGCGACGACCTTGCCGTCCACCGAGAGCAGATCCCACGTGTCCTGCGCGGTGCTCGACGCCCCGCGTTGGCGGCGATAGCTGCCCAAGAGCGGGCCGTCGTTTCCCACGAAGACGTCATGGGTGACGCCGAAGTCGATCACCTTGCGGGCGGTGATCACGAACGACTCCGTGCCGCACGTCTGGTCCGTGAAGAGCCGGATGTCTTCCTTGGGGTTGAACGCCTTGTGGGGGCAGAAGGCCTTGAGGGACCCGTCCGGGCCCTCGACCCGGAAACTCGTGTCCGAACGCGACCACCTCGTCCCCAGGACGGTGTACTGCTCGCGAGCATGGACGCCGTGACCCATCCAGATCGTTCTATCGGAGATCCGGACCACCTCCTGAAGGTGATCCGGCCCGCGGCGGCACCCCGGGTAGGATTGAGCCCGCACCTTCCTCGAGACCACGCGTGACCGCCCGCACCCCGGCCCTGAGCTTCATCTTCCTGACCCTCCTGCTCGACGTGCTGGGCTTCGGCCTGCTCATCCCCGTGGCCCCTCGCCTCATCCAGGAGCTGCAAGGGGGCACCGAGCAGGATGCCGCCCCCATCGTGGGGATGCTCGCGGCCACCTACGCGGCCATGCAGTTCCTCTTCGCCCCCATGCTGGGGGCCCTCTCCGATCGCTTCGGACGCCGGCCGGTCCTACTCGTGGCCTTGCTGGGCTCGGGCCTCGACTATGTCGCCATGGCCCTGGCGCCGACCGTGCCCCTCCTGTTCGTCACGCGCGTCATCAACGGCCTCTCGGGCGCGAGCATCACGGTGGCGAGCGCGTACATCGCGGACGTCACCACGCCCGAGAAGCGGGCGGCGGGGTACGGCATGATGGGGGCGGCCTTCGGGCTGGGGTTCATCCTGGGCCCCTTGGCGGGCGGCCTGCTCGGCGAGATCGACATTCGGCTGCCCTTCTACGCCGCCGCGGCCCTCACGCTGTGCAACTGGCTCTACGGGCTGCTGGTGCTGCCCGAGTCGCTGCCCAAGGAGCGTCGGGGCGAGTGGTCGTGGTCGAGGTCCAACCCGGTGGGCGCGTTCGCGGGCCTCTTCGAGCACCCGCGGGTGATCGGACTGGCCGCCGCGGGCTTCTTCGCCAACCTCGCGCAGTTCGGCCTGCACGCGACGTGGGTGCTCTACACGGGCCATCGCTACGGCTGGGGCCCGCGGGAGGTCGGATTCTCGTTGACGGCGGTGGGGCTGGGCGCGGCGATCGTGCAGGGCGGGTTGGCCCGTCGCGTCATTCCCGCCCTGGGCGAACGCACGTCCGTGCTGCTGGGCTTGGCGCTGGGCGTGATCGCATACGCGGGGTACGGCCTGGCGACGCAGGGGTGGATGATCTACGCCGCCATCGCGGTGGCCACGCTGGGGGGCATCGCCCAGCCCGCGGCACAGGCGATCATCACCAAGAGCGTCGAGCCTTCGCGACAGGGGTCGGTGCAGGGGGCGTTGACGGGCCTTCAGAGCGTGGCGCAGATCATCGGCCCCTTGGTGGGCAGTTGGGCCTTCACGCTGGCGATCTCGGGGCGGCTGGGCGCGGAGGTGCCGGGCCTGAGCTTCCTGCTGGGCTCGGTGCTGGCGGCCGTGGGGTGGATGGTGGCGGCCTTCGTGCTCGGCCGCCGCGTCGACTGAACGCGGCGTGCGGGGCCGTCAGTGCAGCACGCGGAAGACCTCGGCCTCGTCGGTCAGGCCCATGCGGACCTTCTCCATGGCGTCGTCTCGCATGGGCTTGAAGCCCCGTTCGCGGGCCTTCTCGTAGAGCGTCACGGCGTCGGCGCGGGCCCCGGTCAGGACCCGCAGTTCGTCGTCCATCGTCATGATCTCGTAGACGGCCAGTCGCCCCTTGTACCCCGTGCCGAAGCACTGCTCGCACACGGCCAGGCCGCCCGTGCCCTGCGCCGACCCGTGGCAGACCTGGCAGCGACGACGGAGCAGCCGCTGACCAAGCACGGCCAAGAGCGACGACGTGACGAGGTAGGGCTCGATGCCGATGTCGACCAGGCGCGGGATGGCGCTGGGCGCGTCGTTGGTGTGGAGCGTGGCGAGCACGAGGTGGCCCGTGAGCGAGGCCTGGATGGCCAGCTGGGCCGTCTCGTTGTCGCGGATTTCGCCCACCAGAATGACGTCGGGGTCTTGGCGGAGCAGCGCGCGAAGGCCGGTGGCGAAGGTGACGCCACGCTTGACGTTGACCTGCATCTGGCTGATGCCGTCGAGGTGGTACTCGACGGGATCCTCGATGGTCATCACGTTGCGGCTGGAGCGGTCGACGCGGGAGAGCGCCGCGTAGAGCGTCGTCGTCTTGCCGCTGCCGGTGGGGCCCGTCACGAGGATGATGCCCGTCGGCCGCTCCACCAGGTCCAGCAGTTGCGACTGCATGGGCCGGGTCATGCCGATCTCGTCGAGGGAGAGCTGCGTGGCGGTCTGGTCGAGCAGACGCAGCACGAGCCGTTCGCCGTAGACCGTCGGGATGCACGAGAAGCGGATGTCGACCTTGCGAGAGCCCACGCGGACGGACGTGTGGCCGTCCTGGGGCGTGTGACGGTTGGCGATGTCGAGTTCGGTCATCACCTTGAGACGCGACGAGATCGCGCTGGCGAGCGAGAGGGGCGGGCTGAAGGCGTCGACCAGCATGCCGTCGATGCGGAAGCGGATGACCAGCTTGGTCTCCATCGGGTGCACGTGCACGTCGCTGGCGCGGCGGCGGAGCGCCTCGAAGAGGATCATGTTCACCAGCCGGATCACAGGCGTCTGCCGTGCGAGCTGCAGCAGGTCGGTCGACTGCCCGGCCGAGCCCGCGGCGGCGGCGATGGCCCGCTCGTCGAGGGGCATCTCCTCGATGATCTCCGTGACCAGATCCTGCTTCTGCTCGTACCCGCGGTTGATCAGGTTCGCCACCGCGCCGCGGGGCGAGAGCACCAGCCGCACCGGCATGTTCAGAAGGTCCTCGAGGACGTTGAACGTCGCGGGCTGCATCGGCTGGGCCGTGGCCACCGTCATCACCGTGCCGTCGCACTCGAGGCCCGCGCAGTGGTGACACCTGGCCACCTCCGGGGGCACCGACTCGTAGAACCGCGTGGCCGATTCGCTCCCGCGGGGCTCGGCGACGAACCGCAGACCCGTCCGCTGGCTCAGCAGCGTCAGGGCCTGCATCTCGTCCAGGGCCATCATCGAGAGCATGACGTCCCACGGCTCCTCGTCGGAGCCGTCGACCTGCGGGAACTGTCGGGCCTGTTCGGCCGTGATGGGCAACTGCCCGAAGAGCTGCGAGACGCGGGCGAGTTCGCCCGCCGCGCCCGCAGGCGAGGCCGACGCGCTCTCGACGCGTCGCGACGAGGCCGAGGAGAGCTGGTTGGGTCGGTTGGATGCCATGGCGTGTCGGCGTGCCGCGGGGGTCAGGATCCGGACTCGGTGGCGGCGGGGGTGGCGACGGGGCCGCCGTCGATGGTGATGGCCGTGGGCTTGAGCGGGGGCAGGTCGCTGTCGATCTTGGCCCGCTTCTGCGGCCCTTCGCTCAGCAGGTGCAGGTCGGCGAAGTTGGGCTCGCGCATGATCCGCGGCGTGATGAAGACGTACAGCGTCGTCGTCTGGCCCGTGCGGTTGTAGTCCTGGAAGAGCTGCCCGATGATCGGGATGTCGCCCAGGAGCGGCACCTGCACGCGGGTGGTGCGGCGGGTGTCGACGTTGAGCCCGCCGACGACGACCGTCGAGTCGGAAGGCACCGTCAGGCTCGCGGCCTTCACGTTGTTCTCGAGCTTGGGCGGGGGCGAGCCGTTGGTGCCCTGGCCCGTGAAGCTCGACAGTTCGGTCTCGTAGGCGAGCTTGATGTAGCCGTCCTCGCTGATGCTCGGCGTGATGTTGAGCTTGGTGCCCGCGCTCTCGTAGCCGCCGAAGCTGGTCGTGTTGGGCGCGCCCGTCGTGACCTGCGTGGTCGAGTAGGGCTGCTGCTCGACGCTCATGATCTCGGCCTCCTCGTTGTCGTCGACGAGCAGCGAGGGGCTCGAGAGGATCCGCGTGTCGGCCTTGGTCTGCAGGGCCGTGACGACGATGGGAATCTGGTCGCTCTTGACGATCGCCGCCGTCAGGCCCCCAAGGCCCGTGGCGACGTTGCGGCGGTCGATGATCGACGAGTTCTGGCCCGCGCTGGTCAGGCCGAAGTTGGTCTGCAGCAGGCCGCCCGTGCCCTGGGCGTTGATGAGCTGGGTCTCGAAGGCCAGCCGCAGGTTGTCGCTCCACGTCACCGCCACGATCCGCACCTCGAGGTACACCTGCGGGCGACGCAGGTCGATCTTCTCGATCAGCTTGCGGAAGTCGTTCTGGCGGGCCTGCGGGGCCTTCACCAAGATCTGGTTGTTCTTGACGTCGGCGATCACGAACGCGTTGGTGCCGTCGAGCTCGAGCCCTTCGCCCCCGCCCTTGCCGGGCAACGTCGAGGTCTGGTTCGCCTGCTGCGAAAGCCGCCGCGAGTTCCGCAGGCGGCTCGAGCCGCCGCTGAACCCGCTCCCGAAGCCCGATCCGAAGCCGCTGCGGCCCGTCGAGCCCCCGCCCAGCCCGCCGTCGGGCATCAGGGGCGAGTCGCCCACCAGCGACTGGTTGTTCAAGAGGCCCATCACCACGTCGGCGACGTCCTCGGCCTTGCTGTTCTTGAGCTTGTATTCCTGGATGACGATCCGCTCGGACTGGATGTCGAGCTGCTCGATGAGCACCTGCAGTTGCTCGTGCTGCGTGGGCGTGCCGTAATAGATGATGTTGCCGTTGGCCTCGTCGACCACCAGCATCGGGCCGCCCATGCCG
>JBBAVG010000026.1:22977-33983 GCA_040397805.1 Phycisphaerales bacterium | reverse complement strand
CCGAACTGGCCTCCGAACTGGCCGCCCGGGCGGTTGCCCTGCTGCAGGTTGTTCTGGAAGGCCGGCTGTTGCGCGCCGCCCTGGTCGAGGTTGGCCTCGCCGATGGTCGTCACCTCGCCGTACCCCTTCGCCTGCGCGAAGGCCGCGATTTGCGCCGCGTTCGAGCCCGCGAAGAAGCTCTTGGGCTTCAGCGTGTTCGGGACGTCGATCACCTTCAGCAGCGACTCGATCTGCGCGATCTCCTGCTGCATCCCGCGGAAGATCAACGCGTTGCCCTGCGGGTCCACCGTCAGGCGGTCGCTCAGGTTCTCGAGCGAGCCGGCCGCGCCCGCCATGCCCGGTTGGGCCTGCGGCTGGCGCGGCTGTCCCTGCATCGCCGGGTCCATCCCGCCCTGCGTCGCCTGCCCCAGCAGCTGCATCACCCGATCGCGGGCCGCCGCCGCCGACAGGTGCTGCAGATCGATGCGGATGAACTCCGCCTTGTTGTACTCCTCGATGATCCGCGTGATCAGCTCGTTGATCTGCTCCAGCCGCCGCGGCGAGTCGGTGGCGATGATGATCCCCAGCTCGTCGAAGGCCTGGAGCTTCCCGCTCCCCCCCCCGGGCTGTCCCGGCGCACCGCCGCCGCCCAGCTGCGCCGCGATGGTCGCCTGCAGCGAGCTCGGCCGCACGTTGGGCGTCGAGAAGACCCGCGTGGTCGCGATCTCCCCCTTGAAGTTCAGCGGGACGTTCCCCTCCTGCATCACCAGGTACCACCCCGTCTGCGGATCCTGCGCGATGGTCCACCCGGACTGGCCCAGCAGCGAGTCCACCAGCGTGGTCAACTCCGACTTCTTCACCGGCACCGCGGCGTTGAAGGCCACCGTCCCCTCGAGGTTCCCGATGATCGAGACGTTCACCCCCAGCGTCGACGCCAACAGGTTCACCAAGGCCGTCAACTGCACCGGCTCGCTGAAGGCCGCCAGCGTGATCATCTCGTCGTCGCCGGTCGCGGTGACGGCCGGCACCCCCGTCGCCTCACCGTTCGGCGGCTCGGTGCTCGTCTTCATCGCCCCGTCGGCCACCCCCGGGGGCATCGTCACCGGGGCTCCGTCGGCCTTCGGCGGCTCGGGCGTCGCCTGGAAGGGCTGGGCCATGCCCACCCCCGTCCCGCAGCACCCCGTCAGGAGCGCCGCGATCGTCCATCCTCGCGCACTGCCGATGTTCTTGATCTGCTTCACGCTGCGTCTCCGGTTCGTCCCGTACCGCCCAGCCCCGCCGCCGCGGCCACGGGCACCCGCGACCGGCGGACATCCCGCCCGGACGGGGTATTCGCCGATCCATCGCCCTTCATCGGTCAAAAGTAGGCGAGAGGGAAAACAGTGGCCCCCGCCCCGCCCCCGACCACTCACCGAGGGGACCCCGACCGCTCCACCCCCCGGTCGGGATCGACTCGCCCCCCTCGCTACGCTTGCTCCAGCGATGTTCCGCGGCATCAGCCTGGCCAACAAGTGCCTGCTCCTCTTCGGAGGCGCCGTCGTTCTCATCGTCGTCGCCGCCCTCGCCCTCCCCGCCTTGCGGATGTGGCGGCTCATCGACGAAGCCGAGATCCAGCGGTCCCGCGACCTCGTCGACATCTGGGTCCACCTCGACGACAAGGAGCGTCGCGAACGCCCCGACGCGACCGGCCAACCCCTCTTCCCCGCCCTGCAGGTCCCCGCCTTCTCCGATGAAGGCCACGCCGGCATCAATGCCGAACGCATCCCCGTCGAGCAGGCCAAACGCCAGCGAGCGTCAGACGCCTTCCTCGACGCCGCCCTCGACGCCTTCGAGGCCGACACCCGTCTGTCGGAGCATCACGCCCAGCGGTGGCAGGGCATCACCCGCCTCTACGACTACGCCCGCGTCGAGCGGTCCTCCCCCGGCAGGATCAACGCCGTCGTGGTCCTCCGCCGCCAGTCGATCGAGACCTTCCGTCTCCTCTGGGTCGGCGGCGTCTTCTTCGCCGCCGCCGCGGCCGCCGTGCTCTCGCTGGCTGTCCTGGTCTTCTACCTCATCACGCATCGCATCATCCTCCAGCCGGTCCGAGCCCTCAAGGACACGGCCGAACGCGTTCGCGAGGGCAACGTGGCCGTCCGCAGCGACATCTCCACCGGCGACGAGTTCGAGGAACTCGCCCGCACCTTCAACATGATGCTGACGGACCTGCAGACCAACCAGGACCGCCTGCGGGCGCTCAACCAGGCCATGGACGTCAAGCTCCACGAAATGGCCGAGAGCAACACGCTCCTCCACGAATCCGCGAGGCTCAAGGGCGAGTTCCTCGCCAACGTCAGCCACGAACTCCGCACCCCGCTCAACAGCATCATCGGATTCGCCGAACTCCTCCTCGAACAGGCTCGCGCCGAGTCCGGCCAAGGCGAAGCCTCGCCCGCCCTCCAGCGACGCGTCCGCTACCTCTCCAACATCGACACCGCCGGTCGCAACCTCCTTGCCCACATCAACTCCCTGCTCGAGATGGCCCGCATCGAGGCCGGCCGCATCGACATCCAGCCCGAACGCGTCGTCCTTCGCGACGCCTGCGAGGGGCTGCTGGGGCTCATCCACCCCCTCGCCGCCCGTCGCGGCATCGAGACCCGCCTCGAGGTGCAGGACGACGTGCCCGCCGTCGTCACCGACATCAAGAAGTTCCAGCAGGTCATCTTCAACTTCCTCTCCAACGCCGTGAAGTTCTCGCTGCCGCAGGAGAAGTCCGGCCGCGTCCCCGAGGTCGTCCTGCGGGTCGACAAACTGCCCCCCGCGCGGCCCGAGGAGGACATGAAGGTCCGCGTCAGCGTCATCGACAATGGTCCTGGCATCCCCGAGGAAGAGCAGCAGCGCATCTTCGACAAGTTCTATCAGGTCGACGCGGGCCACACCCGCGAGTCGACCGGCACCGGGTTGGGCCTGGCCATCTGCCGCGAGTTGGCGCACGTGCTCAACTGCGAGATTCAACTCGTGTCCGGGGTCAATCGGGGCAGCATGTTCAGTCTCATCATGCCGCTGACGCTCGTCCCCTCGCACGCCGCGGAAGCCGCACTCGAGGCGAGGTTGCGGGGTACGCTCTCGGGGGGGCGTTCCTGGTCCGGGGACCGGGAATGACGCCCGCCGCAGGAGCCTTCGCCATGCAGACCCGTCGCGCCGTTCGTTCCGTCGCCTTCGTCGTCGCCGCCGCCGGCCTGCTCGCGGCGTCCGGCCTGCTGATGGCCCAGCCCGCCGGCGATTCGGCCCAGCCCGCGCCTCGCCAAGGTGGCGCGCGCGGCGAGGCCCCGGTCTCCGTTGAACGCTCGATGAAGACCATGGGGCGGGCCCTCAACCGCCTCGCCAAGCAGGTCACCGATCCGGCCAAGAAGGTCGAGAACGTCGGCCTCGTGACCGAGGCGCAGCGGGCGTGCCTGGCCGCCAAGGCGGGCATCCCCCGCGGCCCGTGGCAGGAAGAGACCGATCCCGCCAAGAAGCTCGCCTCGCTCGTTCCCTACCGCAAGGACATGATCCTCCTCGAGCAGACGCTGCTCGCCGCGGAACTGGCGATCCTCGACGACCAGTTCGACGTCGCCAAGGCCGAAATCGACAAGTGCCTCAAGATCCGCGACGAAGGCCACAAGCGCATGGGCGTCGAGGAGGAGTGAGCCGCGACCTTCGCGGCCCCGTCACCGCGGGCTCGCGACGGTCCCGATGAACGCCGCCATGCGGCCCGTCGCGCCCCGGTCGCGACGATGCGAGAAAAAGTGCGTCGGTTCACGCACCGTGCAGCGGGCCAAGGTGTCGATTCGCCCCACGCCCGCCCCCTCCAGCGACGTTCGCAACGCCCCCTGCATGTCCGCACGACCCTTGCCGTCGGGCGTCGCTCGCGCGTGAGGCGTGTCCTGCCCGAAGCGACGCCGGAACGCCTCGATCACCTCCGGGCCGATCTCGAACTCCGGCTCCGAGATGCACGGGCCGATCGCCGCCACCAACTCCTCCGGCCTCGCGCCCAGGGCACGCATCGCCTCCACCGTGCGGCACGCCACGTCGGCCACCACGCCCCGCCAACCGGCATGCACCGCCGCCACCAGCCGCCCGTCGGCCGTCGCCAGCAGCACCGGCGTGCAGTCCGCCACCCGCACCGCCACCGCTCGGGCGCCGTCGTCGCTGACGATCGCGTCGGCCTTGGTCGTCTCGGGTCCCGCGTGCGAAGGTCGCCCCGCCCGAACCACGTGCACGCCGTCGCCATGCACTTGGTGAACCTCCACGAACTCGCGCCCGGCCATGCCGACGGCCCGCAAGGCCGCGTCCTTGTTGAGGGCGATGCTCGCCACGGGGTCGCGACGTTCGGCGGGAAGGTCGGACGGATTGCCGAAGTTGAGCGAGTCGAAGATGCCCGTCGAGAAGCCCCCCAGCCGCGTCGTGAAGGCGTGGGGAATGCCGCAGGAGGTCAGGAGCGGTGACGTGAGCAGGACGGGGCTTCCCATGGCGACAAGCGTACTGCCCGCCAGGCCCTTCCGCCGGTTCTGCGGCGTGCCCGTCGCCACTACCCTCCACCCGTGCCCGTGCGATTCGAGCATCCGTGGTGGCTCCTGCTCATCGTCGTCGCCCTCGCGGCGGCGGCCATGGGAGCGCCGCGGATGCGCACCGTCGCCGCCTCCCGACGCGTGCTGGCCGGCACGCTTCGCTTCCTGCTCCTCTCGACGCTGGCCGTGGCCCTCGCCGGGCCCCACAGCGTGCGGGTGACGGACCGCTTCGCGGTCGTGGCCGTCGTCGACGTCTCGGCCTCGGTGCGGACCTTCGCGGGCGACGCGACCAGTCGAGGCAGGATCCTCGAGTCCGTGCGAGACTGGCTGAGCAGCGCCACGGGCCGGCGCGACGACGAGGATCTCGTGGGCCTCGTGCTGTTCGACGGCGCGAGCGTGGTCGTCAGCCGCCCCTCGCGGGCCGACGCGACCGGCCGCGACTGGGAGCGTCGCATGGTCGACGGCACCGACATCGCCGGAGCCATGCGGCTCGCGAGGTCGATCATCCCGCCCGATGCCGCCGGACGGTTGCTGCTCGTGAGCGACGGCAACCAGACGGCGGGAGACGCGCTCGCCGCGGCCTCCGAGGCCGGCAGCGGCGCGTCGCGGGTGCCCATCGACGTGCTGCCGCTGTCGTACGCGCTGGAACGCGAGGTGGCGGTCGAGCAGGTCGACGTGCCGGGCGCGGTGCAGGCGTCCGCGCCGATGCCGGTGCGGATCATGCTCTCGGCGGCGGGCGAGGCGCGCGGGTTCCTGCGACTGTTCATGGATGATCGACCGGTTGATCTCTCGCCCGGCCAACCCGGCGATGCTCGTGCGGTGTCGCTCTCGCCGGGCATGAACGTGGAGCGAGTGGACGTGCAGCTCGACGGGAGACGCGTGCACCGATTCCGGGCGGTCTTCGAACCCGAGACCGAGGCCAACGCCGCGGGCGAGGCGGTGCCGGTGGGCGACACCGTGCTCGACAACAACGTGGCCGAGGGGTTCACGGTGGCGCCCGGCGACGGCTCGGTGCTGGTCCTCGACGGCGTGGGCGACGGCGATCCTTCCGGCCGCGGCTCGCTGCTGGCCTCGACGTTGCGACGCGCGGGGCTCGAGGTGACGCTGCTGCCCGCGGCGTCCGCGCCCTCCGACCTGCTGGCGTTGCAGGATCACGACGCGGTGATCCTCCAGAATGTCCCCGCCGACGCCCTCTCTCCCGACGCCCAGCGGGCGATGGCGACCTTCGTGCAGGACATGGGCGGCGGCCTGATCATGGTGGGAGGGCCCGCCTCGTTCGGCGCGGGCGGCTGGAAGGGCACGCCCATCGAGCCCATCCTCCCCGTCCGCCTCGACCTTCCCGAAAAGCTCGTCACCTCGCAGGTGGCCATCGTCTTCGTGCTCGACAACTCGGGTTCGATGTGGCGGTACGTGCTCGGCTCGCCCCGCACGCAGCAGGAGATCGCCAACGACGCCGCGGCCATCGCCATCCGCACGCTCGAACGCAGCGACCAGGTGGGCGTCATCACCTTCGAGAGCACCTTCGAGGAACTGGTGCCCCTCGCGCCCCACGTCGATCCCGACGCCACGGCCGCCACGGTGCGGGGCATCATGTCGGGCGGGGGCACCAACGCCGGCCCCGCGCTGGTTCGCGCGGGCGAGCGGCTGCGCGAGGTCAAGGCCAAGCACAAGCACATCGTCTTCCTTTCCGACGGCCGCTCCGAGCGGGCGGGCGACCTGCCCGCCCTCTGCGAGTCGCTGGCGGCCGACGGCATCAAGGTGTCGACCATCGCCATCGGCGACGACGCCGACACGCCCACGATGAACGCCATGGCGGGCCGCGGCGGGGGCACGTACTACTACGTGACCAACCCCGACACGCTCCCGCAGGTCTTCGTCAAGGCCGTCCGCGTGGTGCGGACGCCCTTGATCCGCGAGGAGCCCTTCACGCCCGTGGTCTTGAACTCGGGGTCGTCCCTGCTCGCGGGCATCAGCACGGTGCCCGGACTCGGCGGGCTGACGTTGACGCAGGCCAGGACCGAGCCCACCGTCGTCAACGCCATCGCCGCGCCCGGCGGCGAGCCCGTCTTCGCGCACTGGCAGGTGGGTTTGGGCACCGTGGCGGCCTTCACCTCCGACACCCACCAATGGGCCGCCGACTGGACCAAGGACTCCACGTTCGAGCAGTTCTGGACGCAGGTCGTCCGGGGCGTGTCCCGCACCTCCGTCTCCGCCGCCCTCGTGCCCGGCCAGCAGGTCTTCCGCACGCAGGTGATCCGCGACGGCGCGGTGACGCCAAGCGTGCTCGCGGCGGCATCCGCGAGCGACGGCTTCCTCCGCGTGCGGGCCACCGTCGATGCGGGCGACGCCCTCGCCGACCAGCTCGTCGTCGATGCCGTCGTCCACCCGCCCGGTGGCGCGCCCGTGACCGTGCGGCTCAACCCCTCGGGTCCCGGCGAGTTCGAGGGAGCCACGCCCGCCGCCGCCCCGGGCACCTACGTCACGCTCGTGCGCCCGCGACTTGGCGATCGTCCGCTCGCGCCGCTCATCGCGGGCACGACGATCAACCACGGCGTCGAGTTCCGGTTCAGGTCCAGCAACGACCGCCTGCTCCGTCAAGTGGCCGAACGTAGCGGCGGACGAGTCCTCGCCCTCGATCAACCCGCCGCCGAGGCCGGGCTCTTCGATCGCGCCGGCGTGCCGCCGCGTGAAAGCCTGCTCCCCTTCTGGCACTTGCTCGCGTGGATCGCGCTCGGCGCGCTGCTGCTCGACGTCGCCAATCGACGCGTGGCGTGGGACCGATGGGTCGCCGCCCTGCGCGACGGCCTGATCGGTCGCGCCCCCGAACCTGCCGCCGCCCTCGCCGCCGAACGCCTGGCGTCGCTGCGGTCCTCAAGCGAGCAGCGTGCTGAGGCCGACGCGAGCGATGGCGTCGCGCTGGGCCCGCAGGAGGCCGAGCGTCTGGCGTTGCAGGCCAGGGATCGCCGCCGCGCCGCGGCGCTCGAGTCGCTCCGCTCCCAGGCCCAAAGCCCCGGCGCGCCGGTCGTCGACGCGACCCCGAGGCCCGCGACCAGCGACGAGGCCGAGGGAGGCCTCCGGGCCGCCAAACGCCGCGCGGCGGAACGGTTCAGGGACGAGGATCCCTCGTCACCAGGCGCTTGACGGCCTGATGGATGCCCAATCGCTTGAGGGCATGGTTCATGCGGTCGGCCAGCACGTAGCGAAGCGGCTTGCCCGCCGCCCCGTGGCCGAACTCGACATGATGGCGCATCGCGACCTCCACCCGCATCGGCTTCGACCAGTCCGCGCACAGGCGCGGGTGGCGGGCCAGCAACTGGGCCCGAAGCAGCGCCTCGTGTCGGATCGCCAAGGCGTGGTACATCGAGTCGGGCCGTTGGCGGTAGTGCAGCAGGAACTCGGGCACGATCGCCGCCTCGTGGCCTCGTTCCGCCAGCGTGCACCACAGGTCCCAGTCCTCGAAGGAGACCAGATGCTCGTCGTAGCCCCCCGCCTCGAGCACCGCCTGCCGGCGAAGCAGGCATGACGCCGGACACGCGTGGTTCGCGCTGGCGAGCAGGTCGCGGTCGAGTCCCAGCGGCATCCACCCCCCGGTCGGCGTCGACGGATCCGTGGTGAAGCACCGCATGAAGGTGCCGACCGCCACGACATGGGGCGAGCGGGCGGCCGCGGCGAGCACCTTCTCCAGGTAGTCGGTCGCGAGCACGTCGTCGGCATCGAGCACGAGCACCCACGGCGTCGTGGCGGCGCGGATGCCCGCGTTGCGGGCGGTTCCCAGTCCGCCGTTGGGCTTGCGCAGCACTCGGGCGCCTGATCGCTCCAGCGAGTCGATCAACGCGATCGACGCCGGCTCGGTCGAGCCGTCATCGACGATCAGCGTGCCGAACCCCTGGACGCTCTGGGCCGCCACGCTGGCCAGGGTCGCGGGCAGATGTTCGCCGAGGTTGAAGTGGGGGATGACCACGGTGACGTCCGTGGGCGACACGCCCGAGGTCGCGACGATCGGTCTCGCCGGGACCGGCGACTGATCCCAGTCGACGAACCCTCGGGGCGGCGATGGAATGCGCGCCGGGACGGGGTCTGCCGCAAGGCAAGGCAGCAACGCCGCCAAGCCATCGATGTCGCCGGGAGCGAACCACGTCACCTCCGCGTCCGCCGCCGCGGCCAACTCGCGGTGCTCGGGGGTGTCGGCGCACGCCACCCGGGCTCCCGAGGCGAAGGCTTCCAGCACGACCTCATGATCGACGACGAGGGATCCCGCCAGCACGATGACGCCGGCGTCGATCGTTTGCGAGGGCGGGGCGTCGATCGTCACCGCCCCGTGGCAGCGAGCCGGCACGTGACGCGCGAGGCGGGCGGCGCAACTCGCCCCGAGCGGTCCCGTGGGCGTGTCGGGGCCCTCGATGGTCAGACGTCGCCACGCCGGCGGCAGGCGGTCGAACGCCGCCACGAAGGCGCGGACGACCACGTCGTGCTGCAGGTGCTCGCGGACGGGCCCCGGACAGAGGATGCCCGTCGCGCCCGGCCGCATCGGGCGAAGCGGACGCAGGTGCGGACGATGCAGCCGCAGCGGCCGCGCATTCCACCGGACGAGGTCGGCCAGCGCCTTGGTCGGCGCGACGGCCAGGTCCGCGTGCTCGAGGGCGAGTCGTTCCACGCGATCGCGAAGGCCGTCGCCAAGGTCATGCCACGACAGGCGGTCGTGGGCTCGCAGCAGCGAGGTCGGGTGGGTGAGGTGGACGAGCAGCGAGACGCCGGCGAAGGCGTCGGTGAGACGCCGCGATTGTCCCACGATCCAGCCCCCGCCCTCGTCCGACGCGACATGCACCTCGTGCAGGGGGCGTTCGCGGTGGATCGCCGAGGCGAGGTCGCTCGCGGCCAACGCGAATCGCATCGCGTCGGTGGGCGAGGCCTCGATGCCTCGCGGCGGATGGCGGCGCACGTGGCTGTCGGCGAGCACGTGCACGCTCGCGCCCTCGAGCGAGCACGCCTGGGCGCAGATCACGTCCACGGCCCAGCCCGAACGAAGGCGAGCGGCCGCCGCCGCCACGATCGCGGGGTGCGGGGTCCGCCAGATGAAGCAGGCGTGCGGCATGCGGGTGCGGCTCATGATCTGGAGCGTCGCGACGCGGTCTTGGCCACCTTCTTGGAGACGCCCTTCGGCTTTGCCGCGGGCTTGGCCGTCTTCTTGGCGGCCGGGGCCTTCGCCGACGCGGGCGTGCGTGCGGGCTTGGCGGCGGTCTTCTTGGCGGCCGGACGCACGGCGGACTCGTACTGCGCGATGTACGCGTCGACGGTCATGTCGCGAATCGTGTCGGCGACGACGTCGAGGGGCACCTGATCGATCGACTTGAAGCGGACGCACGCGGCACCCATGTCGAGCTTGTTGCCCGAGGCCTTCCAGGCCTTCACGAAGCGGTCCTTCCACGGCCCCTCGGGATAGCAGCCCATCAGATACAGGGAGAGGTGGCCCTTCTGGGAGGCCAGCCCGGCGAAGGGCAAGGGCTGGGCGGGGTCGCAGTGATACCCCGCGGGGTAGCGGGCATGGGGAATGAAGTACCCGATCATGCCGTACTGGATGCCCTCCTCGATGCCCCGGTCGAGGTTCGCGAGCAGCACCTTTCGGAGCGTCTCGATGGCCTCCCTGCGGTCGGGCGGGAGCGAGTCGACATAGTCGCGGACGGTCTGGGGCTTCTTGGCCATGGCCGGAGGATAGAGACAGGTCGGGGCCGGGCGTGAAAGGGACTCGAACAGCCCCCGAAATCCCCTCGTATGGAGTGGAGCCGTTCTGCCTAACCTTGCCGGAAAGGCGGTCCTTGCCCCGGCATCCGTCGGGGCGTGTGCATCCGCGGGGGTGATGGACCGAAAAAAGGGGATGCGGCGGCCGCCTCGAGCTGTTCTTATGCGAACCACGACCCAAAGCACGGGGACCGACCGCGTCGGTTCCGATTCCGCGTCAGCCTCGCTCCGGAACCGGACCGCTCGGTTCTTCGCCGGCCTCTTCATGGCCGCCCGCGAGGAGGGCGGCGACCAGCGTCGCCCCGGGCGACCCGAGCAGGGACCGCCCGGCGACGGCCAGCGCCGCCCCGGACAGCAGCCCGGCCAGCCTCAGCCGGGCGGGCGCGGCATGGCGGGCCTCATCTCCGCCGGCGTCATCGTCATGCTGCTCGTGGTCATGCTCACCTCCACCGTGGGCGGCGAGGCCACCACGCTCCAGCAGTTCGAGCAGCTCTACCCCGACGGCATCGTCGCCAAGTCCGTGGTGATCCGCGAGGACATGGTCACCGCCACCCGCAAGGCCAGCGTCGACTCGCCGCAGACGCAGATCTACATCCCCCTCAACGGGCCCGCGGGCACCGCCATCGCCGAGCGAGTGCTCGAGATCACCGGCAACACCGCCGTCACCAGAAGGGCCAGCGGCTGGACCCAGTTCATCCTGGTCTTCGGCCCCTTCATCCTCCTGCTCGTCGTCGTCTACTTCCTCATCAGCCGCGCCATGCG
>JBBAVG010000026.1:16946-22877 GCA_040397805.1 Phycisphaerales bacterium | reverse complement strand
TCCGACTTCGTCGAGATGTTCGTCGGCGTCGGCGCGTCCCGCGTCCGCGACCTCTTCAAGCAGGCCAAGGAATCATCCCCCTGCATCATCTTCCTCGACGAGATCGACGCCGTCGGCCGTCGTCGTGGCGGCGGCTTCAGCACCGGCGGTCATGACGAGCGGGAGCAGACCCTCAACGCCATCCTGGTCGAGATGGACGGCTTCACGCCCACCGACGGCGTCATCGTCATCGCCGCCACCAACCGCCAGGACGTGCTCGACCCCGCGCTCATCCGCCCGGGTCGCTTCGACCGTCAGGTCGTCGTGCCGCTGCCCGACCTCAAGGGCCGCATCGAGATCCTCAAGGTCCACGCCAAGAAGGTCAAGCTCTCCCCGCAGGTCGACCTCGAGCGTGTCGCCCGCGGCACGCCGATGTTCAGCGGAGCCGATCTGGCCGCCATCATCAACGAGGCCGCCATCTCGGCCACCATGGCCAACAAGGACTTCGTCGAGCAGGCCGACCTCGAGGAGGCCCGCGACAAGGTCAAGTTCGGCCGCAGCAAGCGAGGCCGCGTTCGCGACAAGGAGGAGAATCGCCTCGTCGCCTACCACGAGGCCGGTCACGCCGTCCTCCAGGCCCTGCTCAAGGACGCCGATCCGCTCCACAAGGTCACCATCATCCCCCGCGGCGGCGCGGGCGGCGCGACCTTCGGCCTGCCCGAGAAGGATCGCATGGGCTACGGCCTCAAGTGGCTCAGCGCCACCATGCGGATCTGCTGCGGCGGCCGCATCGCCGAGGAAAAGGCGATGAACGACGTCTCCAGCGGCGCGAGCATGGACATCGCCCAGGTCACCAGGATCGCGCGGACCATGATCGTCGAGTGGGGCATGAGCCCGCGGCTGGGCTTCGTCCGCTACGCAGGCGCCGACACCCGCGAGATGCAGATGGCCGATCACGACTACAGCGACGAGACCGCCAAGCTCATCGACGAGGAGGTCAAGCGGATCAGCGGCGAGGCCTACGACGACGCCCGCCGCCTCCTCGACGAGCACTGGGACAAGGTCGTCGCCGTCGCCGAGGCCCTGCTCGTCTACGAGACCCTCTCGGGCGACGATGTCGAGAAGCTCATGAGGGGCGAGAAGCTCACGCGTCCGACCGTGGCCGAGGAGATGAAGGCCGATGCCCGCCGGCGACTCGCCGCCGAGGTCGTCGCCCGCATCGACGGCACGGGCGACACGCCCCCCGGCGCGGTCCCCTCGCCGGCCTGACGCCCCGACAAGGCCGCGAGGGCGAGCGTCGCGACATCGAACCGGCTGTTCGGTTCGCTATGGTCGCCGATCGTGGTCATTCCTCTCGCCATCGGCACGCTGGTGAAGCGACTGTTGCGACTGGTCGGCCCGCCGCGAACGAGCGAGCGGGTTCGACGCACCCGTGCGCTGGGGCGACGTGGCGAGTCGATGTCGGCGGGGCATCTTCGCTCGATGGGATGGCGGATCCTGGCCCGCAACGTGCGGCTGCCCATGGGCGAGGCCGACATCGTCGCCCTCGCGCCCGACGGAACCACGCGAGTGGTGGTGGAGGTCAAGACACGCCGGCGATTCGCGGGCCAGAGCGAGCGAAGCGCCTCGGCCCGTCCCGAGGAGAGCGTCACGCGTCGCAAGCGGCGCACGCTCCGGGCCATCGCGATGCATCTGGCGAGGGCCAACGGGTGGCGATGCGTGCGCGTCGACGTCATCGCCATCGAGTGGGGGCCGCGGGACGCGACGTTGCGTCATCACGAGGGCGTCGTCGCGGGATTCGGCGACCGGGGCGGCCTCAGCGGAGCGTCTTGCTGAGGATCGCGCTTCGGTAGTTGGTGTAGGGCCACTGGTGGTGACCCACGAGCCGATACCCGCGGCGGAAGTAGAACTCCATCAACGAGGCGTCCGGCTCGGCCATGGTGCAGGCGAGTTCCACCGCGCCAGTCTCGCGGGCTCGACGTTCGACGGTGTCGAGCATCAGCACGCCCAAGCCCTGCCCCTGGTAGTCGGGATCGACCGCGAACTGGGAGAAACTCGCCACGTCGGGCTTGGCGAAGTAGGAGGGGCCCTGCGACTCCTCGACCTCGTGGAACAGAATCGTGCCGACAAGCTTCTGTCGCGGTCGGCCGCCGTCGTCACGCACGTGATCGACCGCGACGGAGCACTCGCCGTTGAAGACGCGCTTCTTCGTCATCGCCTCGTCCTGGCGACCCGCCAGCGGTCGCAGCCCCATCGCCACCTGCTTCGCGTACGCGCGGTGCAGCAGCGTCGTCAACTCGGCGATCGAGTCGCTGGGCGCCAGGCGTCGCACGGTGATGACGGGCGACGCCGTGGCGGGAGGGTGGTCGGGACGTTCGGACATCGGTGGTGAGTGTATCAGAGTTCGGACCCCGTCAACGCCGGGAGAGGTATCCTTGACCCGTGACCGACACGTCCGCCAGCACGCCCCTCGCCGAGCACGTCACCCGCCTGCGCGTCAGGTACTGCGAGTGCGATCCCATGGGCGTCGCCCACCACGCCTCGTACATCCCGTGGCTCGAGATCGGACGAACCGAACTGCTCCGCGGCTCGGGCACCAGCTACGCCGCCCTCGAGGCCGCCGGCACCCTGCTCGTCATCGTCAAGCTCGACGTGCGGTACCGCCGGTCCGCCCGCTACGACGACCTCGTCGAGGTCAGGACGCGATGGATCGGCGGCAGTCGCGTCAAGATCCTCCACGATTACGAGGTGGTGGTGGTGGAACCCGGCACGCCGATCGCCGACTTCGCGCCCTTCACCGCGGTGGCCGCGTCGACCACGCTGGCCTGCGTCGATCGCGATGGGAAACTGCGAGAACTCCCCGAGAGGCTGGCACCGCCGCGGACCTGTTGAGCCCGAGCGGCGAGTCGCTTGGCGCACGAAAAGACCGGCGCCCAAGGAACGCCGGTCTGGAGAATGCCGAGCGCGGCGATCACCGCCGACGGCGTCGTCCGGCCGCGAGGCCCAGAGCCGCGAACGCAGCGACGGCGCCCGGGGCGGGCACCGCTTGGATCTCGGCCACGAAGTTGGCCACGCCGAACGCTCCGGAACCGAACGAGAAGAGGCTCCAGTTCGACCCGTTGTACCTCGAAGCGTTGTTGGTGTAATAGCCCGCCGTCTGGCCGAAGGCGCTCGAGCACTGGAAGCCGAACTGGCCGTCGCTGTCGAAGTTGCTCACGCTCACCGACCAGCCGACGTTGTTGAACCCCCCCAGCGTCGAGACGCCCGTCAGCGGAATCGACAGGTTGAAGAAGACCGGGCCGCCGTTCTCGGCCGCGTCCGGAAGCGTCACGCGCACCGTCGTCGAGAAGAGTTGCGCCGCGCTGCCGAAGACCAGGCCGCTCGGATCCCCGTCGTGGAACGTGAAACGCACGTCTGCCGATCCCTCCCTGGTGCTGTTCGCCATCGCGAGCCCCAGCGTGATGCCGGTCAGCCCGAGCGGCGCGTCCGAGCCGCCGCCGAACCAGCCGCTGTCGCCATACCGGTCCGCCGCCGGCGTCGATGAACTGAACGGGGTGAAGAACCCGTTGTCGAACGTGTTGCTGAAGACCACCGTCGCGTGGGCCGATCCGGCCAGCGCGAGCGTCACCACGATCGCCGATGTCGTCTTGCTCATGTCGGTCTCTCCTTCCGGGCTCCCGCGGAACCTGCGCCTTGCTCGGGACGCTTGCCGCGCGGTAGGACTGTAGAGGGGGGCGCCCCGCGGCTCGCCGCAGGCGAGGAAGGTGTTCGTTCGGATCGGACGCGTCGCGTCACGCTTCAGCCGCCCCGCCTTCTCCCCGATACGTGCCGTGTCATGCGCACCTTTCCGCTCGTCTGTCTCGCCGTCGGCACCCCGATCTCGGTCTCCCTCGCCCAACCCCTGACCATCCCGTGGCACACGATCGATGGCGGGGGGGGGCTGAGTTCGGGCGGTTCCTTCTCGATCGCGGGCACCATCGGCCAACCCGATGCCGGCCAACCCATGCAGGGCGGCTCCTTCTCGATTCGCGTCGGATTCTGGGAGGGCCTTCCCGCCGATGCCGGCTGTCGCTGCGCCGCCGACTACAACCGCGACGGCGGCATCGACGGTTCCGATATCGCCGCATTCTTCGCCGACTGGGAGGACGGTGCGCCCTGCGCCGACGTCAACCAGGACGGCGGCGTCGACGGCGGCGACATGGAGCTCTTCTTCGCGCTCTGGGAGGGTGGCGGCTGCTGATGCGGGCCGCGGCTTTCGGGCCGTCTTCCGCCGCGCGGACCCGAACGCGACCGTCACAGCGTGCATCGCCGTTACACTGTGAGCGAGCGACACCAATCCCCCTGCGAATCGAACATCGATCTGGTCGGGCGACTTGCGGAAATGGACACTTGGGTGATGGTCGGTGATCCAACGCGTCGCGGGGCTCTTGCCCCCAAGACGCCTTCGGGAGCCTCGGCTCCCAGGAGTGAACAGCCCATGTGCAGTCGTTCCCAGCCGCGACTTTCTGCCCGCCGACTTCGGGGTCGTCTTGGTGCGATGGTCCTTTCGGCCGGCGCCGCCCTCGGATTGCTGGCGGCCATGCCTCAGACGGCGCAAGCCGCGGCCCTCCTGATCGACGGAAACGTCACGGATCGGCCTTTCACGTTCCACTGGATGGTGGACACGAACGACAACGAACGACTCCGCGGAAGTCGCACGGACTGGCAGGCGCTGATCGACTTCGGCGCCCTCCCGGTGCAGCGCAACGCCATTTGCCTGTACGAGCATTGGTTCGCGTTGGACGTTCGCACCACCGGCCTGAGCATCACGCGGGCCTCGGCCTTCGCCTCGAGGTACGAAGCCACGATCGTTCGGATGCTCAACGAGCGGGTCCCCGTCGGATACGCCGGGATGATCTGCATCGATATCGAGTTTCTCCCCAAGATCTGGGGCAACCGAACGGGCGGACCGGGCATCTATCCGACGATGAGCTTCGCGACGCGTCTCTTCGACGACTGGTACCGGTACGTCCAGGAGATGCGGCCCGAGCTGATTCGCGGAAAGAGCGTCGCCGACGCGGAACGCGCGTTGGCCGATTCCTTCGAGGCGGCCAACCGCGACTTCTACACCTTGACGATCAACCTCATGCGGGCGCATCGGCCGGACGCCAAGTTCGGCTTCTACGGCCTCCCTGGCGGCTGCCGTCACGACAACTACGGCCGTCCCGCGCCCAACCCGTTCCGTGACATCAACGATCGCCTGCAGTGGATGGTCGACATCGCCGACGTTCAGTTCCTGCCGCTGTATCAGAACCGCTTCACCATCCCCGACGGGGCTCCCCGGACCCACTGGTGGAGGCAGATGAGCATCGCCCAGAGCAAGTCGTGGATCGACCAGAACATCGCCGAGGGGCGACGGCTTGATCCCAACAAGCCGCTCTACGTCTTGGCGATGTGCCGCTACCCGGAGGATCTGGAGGAGTACGGCAACGGGTGGCTTGATGACCTCGCCCTTGACAGCATGTTCCGTCAGCCCAAGCGGGCCGGCGCCGACGGCATCATCATCTGGGACTTCATCTCCAGCCAAAGCGAGTACAACGCGCTTCGCTCGTACCTGACCGAACGCGTCTTCCCGATCATCGCCGAAACCGCCACCAGGCCCCCGCAGCCGCCGCAGCCCCCTGCGCCCCCGGAACCTCCGGCCCCGCCGCAGCCTCCTGCGCCTCCGGAACCTCCGGCCCCGCCGCAGCCCCCTGCGCCTCCGGAACCTCCGGCCCCGCCGCAGCCCCCTGCGCCTCCGGAACCTCCGGCCCCGCCGCAGCCTCCTGCGCCCCCGGAACCTCCGGCCCCGCCGCAGCCTTCTGCGCCTCCGGAACCTCCGGCCCCGCCGCAGCCTCCTGCGCCTCCGGAACCTCCGGCCCCGCCGCAGCCCCCTGCGCCTCCGGAACCTCCGGCCCCGCCGCAGCCTCCTGC
>JBBAVG010000026.1:0-16846 GCA_040397805.1 Phycisphaerales bacterium | reverse complement strand
CCCCGCCGCAGCCCCCTGCGCCTCCGGAACCTCCGGCCCCGCCGCAGCCTCCTGCCTTGGGTGGTGACGGCGGCGGCACGCCGCCGACTCCTCCGCCAGCGCCTGGAGCGGGCGATGGCCCTGCCGGCGGCAGTGGCGAGGGATCAGGTCAGAACCCGCCCACGCCTCCCGTTCCCAACCCGTTTGCCCGCGGCGATGGAGGCACGTTGGGCGGCGGTGGTGGCGGCGGCGGCATGTCCCCTCCAACGCCCCCGGCTCCCCCGAGTCCCTCCGGCGGGTCCGGTGGGCAGGGCGGCCAAGGTGGCACGAGTGGCGGTGCATCGCCGGGCGGCACGGGCGGCTCGGATGGCGGCACCGGTGGTCAGGGCTTCCGACCTGCAACGCCAGGTGCTGGTGGGGGGCAGCCGACGGTCGGCCCCGTGCCCAACAAGGGCGGCACGGCGGCGCCTGCGCCGGCTCGTCGCATCGGCATCACGAAGGGTGGCCGCGTGATCGACCTGGTGCCCCGCACGAAGGTCGTGACCGGAGCCACGCCCCTTCGACGCACGCTGAGCGAGCAGGTCGCGCTTCCGCAGATCCGCACCCGCAACCTCACGCCCACGCCCATCCTTGCGGCGTCGGCAGGCCAGCCTCGCTCGACGACCTCTCGGCAACCGGCCACTCGCACCACGGTGTGGTGGAATCGACTCGCCGCGGCGGACGACTCCAAGGACTGATGCCGACCGGGGCGGGCTCAGCGGAACATGTTCGGATCGGAGTTCCGCATCGCGTCAAGCCGCTCGAACCACCGCTGGTAGTCCTTCTTGACGACCTCGGTGGAGTAGCGAAGGTTCATCTCGCGGATCTTGGCGCGGTCGAGTTTGGGGGCCAGCTTGGCGGCCTCGACGAACTCGGGCAGCCAACTGCAGCGGTAGCCGGTGACGCCCTGATGGATGGTCTCGGAGAAGACGCCCCAGTCGGTGGAGATGACGGGCGTGCCGCAGAGCATGGCCTCGACGGCCACGCCCTCGAAGGGCCCGAAGTAGGTGGTGGGGACGAAGGCGGCCTTGGCGCCGCCGAGGAGCTTGGCCCGCTCCTTGGGGTTCACCGTGCCGATGTGCTCGACGTCGCCGGTGATCTCCATGCCGTCGGCGGCGACGATCTTCCCGGGCGACGCCGACTGCACGCCCTGGCCGGCGAGGATGAGCTTGGCGCCCAGTTCGCGGCAGGTGGCGGCGGCGATCTCGACGCCCTTCCTGCGAATCAGTCGGCCGAGGTAGACGTAGTAGTCGCCTCCCTTGCCCAGCGGGAAGTCCGAGGCCTCGAAGCTGTTGGGAATGACGACGTCGCTGGGCACGAAGTCGTTCTGGTGCTGCGAGCCGCGGACGTAGTACCGCCACGCGTAGGACTCGAAGCACTTGGGCACCTTGTTGGGGAGCACGCCCTCGTAGCCGATGCCCCACTCGACGGCGAGCAACCCGAAGTTGGCGAGCGGAGCCTGGCACACGCCCGAGATGATGCCGACGAAGTCGGTGAGCTTGGCCCGCTTGGTGATCTCGGTGACGGCATTGGCGCAGCTCTGCGTCCAGCAGACGTGGTTGGGATCCCAGTACTGGAAGATGGGCGGGTTCTTGGCGGTCCAGTCGATGCCCGGCCACCACGCGGCGTGGTCCTCGCGCGTGACGATCTGCACGTGCTCGGTGCACGGCGCCTCGTTCTCCCAGCCGGAGTAGACGAAGACCTCGTGGCCCATGCTCTTGAGCATGGCGCAGAACTTCACCACCTTGGCGGTGTACGCGCACCACGAATAGGCCTTGGTGGTCTGGGTGTGGGGCAGATTGACGATGTGGAATCGCATGGGGTCGTGATCCTCGAAAGTCGCGTGGTCACTTGCGGCAGTACGCGATGTTGGCTCGGATGCGGTCGTGCTGGTCGGCAGGCGCGATCGTGAGCAGCCGCTCGTTGAGTTCGAGCGACTCCTGCTTGCGCCCGATGTAGAAGGCGCACACCGCCTGAACGTCGACCAGCCGCCACGAGTAGACGCTCGACTCGATGAAGAGCGACAGCGCGGGCGGCTTGGGCACCGTCAGGCCGATCGTGGCGAAGTGATACCCCAGCCGGTGCAGGCCCTTGTGCATGCAGTGCAGCGCGAGCCGGAAGAGGGGTTCGGCTCGGTTCGGGTACTTCTCGAAGGTCGTCAGGCACTGATGGAAGAAGGCGGGGATCTCCCCCAGCTTCTCATGGCATACGGCGATGCGCTCGCTGCTCACGTACGCCTCGTCGTAGAAGCCGGACATGCCGATTCGCCTGGTGTACCACGCGATGGCCTCCCGGTAGTCGTCGTTTTCGAGGTGCGAGTTCGCCAGGTAGAAGGCGTATCGCGCATTGCCGGGGTCTTCCTTGAGGCCCGCCGTCAGCAGCGCGATGTCGCGCTGCGTCTTGATGGTGCGGCTCGAGCCACAGGCGTGATCGATGAAGTGCGCGGCGCCCAGCACGTCCTCCTTGCTGCCGTCGTAGACCAGGCATTCGTGCGTGACGCCTTCGTACTTGCACGCCAAGTCCCTGCGGACCAGCCGGATGTTGGGATACTCGAGACCGCCGACGGTGTACTGCGTCACGCCATAGGCCGGCAACGCCAGCTTGTCGGCCAGCGGCGGGTCGGTCACGACCAGTTCCATGTCCGCATCGGTCAGCAGGATGTACTCGAACTCGAACCGGCTCGCCCGGGCCGCGTCGAGCGCACGGTTTCTCGCCTGCTCGAAGTTGACGAACGGGAACTCGACCACCTCGCCCGGAACGCCCCGTGCCGCGAAGAACCGGCGGATCAGGTCTTGGGTGCCGTCGGTGGAACCCGTGTCGGCGATGACGTAGCAGGAGATGTGCGGAGCGACCGAGGCGAGGCATCGCTCAAGGATGGCCGCCTCGTTCTTGACGATCATGTTGAGACAGAGTCGCGGTGCCATGCTGGAAATTCTACAGGGGGGTCAAACCGGAGTCCAAGGACGACAGTGAGGTTATCGACCGCGGCGCCCTCGCGATTGATTCGCCCCGCGAGCGATCCTCGGTTTCGTCGCCGCCGCGAGCGAAGGGTCCCCTGGGCGTCGACCGGTTCGAAAGCAAAGACGCCCCGTCCGGGGGACGGGGCGTCCTTGAACGATCTTGATGCCGATGGCCCGCACGAGCGGGGCGGCTCAGCGATCGCGGGCGAGCGGGCGGACGGCCCGGCGAACCGCGACGCCTGTGGTCAACCTCACACCATCTCCTTCAGCCCCTTGAGCGGGCGGACCTTGATCACCGTGCGGGCCGGACGGGCCTTGACGGTCATCATCTCGCCGGGCTTGAAGGGGTTGGCCTTCTGGGCGGCCTTGGTGGCGGGCTTGTGGATGGCGCTGATCTTCATCATGCCGGGGACCACGAAGACCTTGGGCTTGTCGGGCGAGGGCTTCGCCAGGTCGACGCTGATGACCTTGCCCAGCGCCTCGAAGACGCCGGCGACCTGCTTCTTGCTCAGGCCCTCGACGTGCTCGGCCAGGATCGAGAAGAGCTCGCTCTTCTTGCGGGGCTTGGCGCTCGCGACCAGCTTCGTGGGCTTGGAGACCTTCGCGGCCTTCGCGGCCTTCGCGGCCTTGGGGGCGGACTTGGCGGCCTTACCGTTTTTCTTCGCCATCGTGCATGCTCCGTAACGACGAACCGTTCCAGGCGAGCGGGAAATACGCATTTCCCGCAGCGGAACGCATGTTTTTACCAGCGTGCCGGCGCGTTCGCAAGTTCGCGGCGCAAAAAACGTCGAAATTCACGGGTTTTTTCGTTCCGCCCCGGCGGGAAGCCCCGAATTCCCGTGGATTTCGACCAGCAACGCGCTGTGATCCGAATGCCCCCGGGCGCGGGCCGCGTCAAGATGCTCCGCCGCCGCCACGTCGATCAAGAGCCCCTCGCTCGCGTGCGCCGCGTCGATTCGCCGTCCCTCGCTCCACGGCCCCTCCCACGTCACGCCCCGCTCGCCCTCGTGAAAAGCCTGCCACGCGTCGCGGTACCCCAAGGTCGCCAGCAGCCCCAGTCGCTGCGATTCCGCCCCCCGCCCGCCCGCATCCACCCCGCGGGCCGTGTTGAGATCGCCGATCAGCAGGTGCCGCCCTTGCCGCCGCTCCCTCGCCAACTCGATCAGCCGGTTCCAGTGCGACGCCCGCAGCGTCGGCGACGCCTCGTCCGCCACGTGCACCGCCGTCAGGTGCAGCCCGTCCACGCCCTCCGCCCCTTCCAGACGCACGTCCAGCTCCCGCCCGGCGAACGCCGAGGGCACCGGCAACGCCTCCAGCCTCCCGCGGCTGGCCACCAGCATGCCGTTGGTCCTCCCCCGCCCGTGCGACACCACCTGATGCTCAAGCCCATGATCCGCAAGCCCCGCCCGTAGTTGGCTCCCCCGCGTGGCCCGGAACTCGCACAACGCCACCACGTCCGGCCGGGCCCCCAGCACCGTCAGCAGGATCTCCGGCAGCCGCTCGGGACCGCCCCCGTGCAGGATGTTCCAAAACAGCACGCGCATCGGTGATCGCCACGGTATGGTTCGCCCGTGCTCATCCGCATCGACACCCCCGACCACCCGCTCCTGGCCGACTACCGCGACCTCACCGACGCCCAGCTCCGCGCCCGCGAGCACCGGGGCGAACATGCCCACTTCATCGCCGAGGGCGAAGGCGTCGTCCGCCACCTCCTCGCCTCCCGCTTCCCCCTCCGCTCGCTCCTCCTCACGCCCGCCTTCGCCGATGGTCGCTTCGCCGACGCCATCGCCGCCCTCGACCCAGCCATCCCTGTCCTGGTCGCCGAGCCCTCGGTCATGGAACAGGTCGCGGGCTTTCCCTTCCACCGAGGCGTGCTCGCCAGCAGCCAACGCCTTCCCGACCCGCCCCTCGCCGCCATCCTCGCCGACGCCCGGCTCCTGGTCGTCTGCGAAGACCTCGCCAACATCGAGAACGTCGGCTCGGTCTTCCGCAACCTCGCGTGCATGGTCGACCGCGCGGCCGTGCTCCTCACGCCACGCTCCTGCCACCCCCTCTACCGCAAGGCGCTCCGCGTCTCCATGGGCCACGCCCTCCGCATCCCCTTCGCCACCCTCCCCGACTGGCCCGGGTCCATCCGCCTCCTCCACGACGCCGGCTTCACCACCCTTGCCCTCACCCCCCGCGCCGACGCAGGTTCGCTCCGTGACCTCCCGCCGTCCAGCCGCCCGGCCATCCTCCTGGGCTCCGAAGGCCCCGGTCTCCACGACGCCACCATCGACGCCGCCATGCAGCGCGTCCGCATCCCCATGACGCCTGGCTCTGATTCCCTCAACGTCGCCACCGCCCTGGCGGTGGCGCTGTGGCACTGCGGCCCCTGACGGCTCATCCGCAACGCCTCACCCGCGGCACGCCTCCACGCACGCCGGGATCAACGCCCCCAACTCCATCGCGAGCAACCCGCCCGACGCGCCCCGCTCGGCCGCCCATCGCTCGCCCGCCATCGCGTGCGCCTCGACGCCGATGCACGCCAGGTCAAAGAGCGACAACGCTTCCTCCCCCTTGGCCACGCCGGCTCTCGCCCGCGCCGCCTCCAGCACCGGGTCGTGCGGCTCGGGCCCGTACTGGGCAATCAACCCGCCGATCACCCCCGCCAGCACATCACCCGTTCCCGCCGTGGCCAGGCACGGGTGCCCCCGCGTGCAGGTCCAACTCTTGAGACCATCGCTCACCACCGTGCCGGCCCCCTTGAGCACCACGATGCACCCCAGCCGCTGGGCCATCTGCTCGCATGCCACCAGCCTTGTCGCCGGCGACACCGGGTCGGCCCCGATCCGCAGCGGCTCGGCCAGACGCCGGAACTCGCCCGGATGCGGGGTCAGGATCACCCGTCCGCGGAAGTCCTTGGTCAGCGACGGCACCCTCGCCAAGGCCGAGATCGCCCCTGCATCGACCACCGCCGCCACCTGTTCCTGCTGCACTGCCCGAAGCGCCAAGGCACCCGTGGCGTCGTCGTCGGACATGCCCGGGCCGATCACCATCGCCGCCGCGTGGATCAGGTGGCGGTCCATCACCTCCGCCGCCGCGCTCGGCAACAGCAGTCCTTCGGCGTCGACCGCCAACGCGGTGGCCGTGGCGCTGGGCATCATCTGAAGTACGGGTACCGCAAGGGGTTCGGGCGTGAGCACGCGCACGAGGCCGCACCCCGCACGGAACGCGCCGCACGCCGCCAGCGCCGGCGCACCCGCCATCCGTTCCTCGCCGCGGCACGACCCGCCGACCACCAGCGTCACCCCCGCACGGCCCTTGTGCAGGTCCTTTGGACGTCGGGGCAGCGTTCGCAACGATGCCGATGGGCTCATGGCTGCTCGACCTTGGCCGGAACCAGGGGTTCACCCCCCGCGGGCTCGACCACCTTGATCGACAGCCGCCCCATGCTCGTCGCCATCGAGGCCATGGAACTGGTGAGGCTGTCGTCGGCCAGCGACGACACGCCCAGGCAGATGTGCGTCGCGTCGTAGGGCCCCGGCGCGAGCGTCGCGTCGAGGTCGACCCACCGCTTCGCGCCGTCGATCTCGATCAACGCCTGCGTCCACATGTGGTAGCCGAAGATGTGCTGGGCCCCCGCGAAGGCATCCGCGTACACCAGCCCGCTCGCCACCCGCGCCGGAATGCCGTTGACCCGCAGCAACGCGCAGAGCAGCACGCCGTGCTCCGAGCAGTCGCCCTCCCTCGTGCGGCACACCTCCGCCGCCGACGCGAACCCCACCCCCAGCGTCTTCTTGCGAATGAACCGATACACGTACGCACGGCACGCCTCCGCCCGCTGCATCGCCGTCGCCCCCTCGGGCAGCTTCGAGACCGCCTTTCTCGCCAATGAGACCAGTTCGGGGTCCTCGAGCGGGCACATCGTGGTGCTGGCGAGCCAAGCCGGGTCCGTGACATCGGTGTCCGGCGCAGGCGAGAACTCGCGGGCCGTGACCGTCAGTCGTCCGGAGGCGGGCGACAGACGTTCGAATCGCTGCGAGCCCGTCTCGGGCGGGCTCTCGAGTTCGCCCTCGGCGACGCTCAGCAGGTACACGCCCCGGTCGAGCGTGCGGGCGTCGTTGATGGTGCGGTCGGGCGTGATGAACGTGCCGGTGAAGGCGTCGGGAATCTTCGCGCCGCCTGCAGGCAGCGTGGCTTCCTCCTCGGTGCACAGACGCAGCACCATGCTGATGCCGCCCATCTGCGTCGTCGTGCTCACGAGCACGCCCTGATCGTCCACCAGTTCGGTGCTCTTGATGCCCGGGGCCGAGCTGACGGTGGTGGTGCAGGTGGTCGCCTCGATCTCGCGGCCCAGCACCGTCACCTTCGTCTTCTCGCCCACGATTCGCGTGGAGGTGACGGGGGTGAGCCCGTTGAGGGGGTCGATGGTGGTGTACGAGATCTCCTTGGCGCCGCTCTTGAACCGCTGGACGGCGAAACGGTCCGCCGCCGCGGGCGTCAGCCACTCGCCCTTGGGCTTGGCGACCTTGCGTTCCGACCGCTGCTGGCCCTGAAGGGTGACGACGGTCACCTCGGTGTCGCCGAAGGTGTACTCCTGGGTGACGGGCATCATCGCGAGGTTCTGGACCGACCGCATGGAGACGGGCTTGCCTGCCGCCGTCTCGACGAACTCCGACGACATCGTCAGCGACACCTTCACCGCCCCGCGGTTGAGTTCGAAGGCGAGGTTCGAGCGGCTCACGATGGTGTCGCCCACGTGCTCCTGCTCCTGCCGCAGCGATCCGGCCTTGGCCCCGAAGAGGTCGACGGCGTACCAGCGGGTCAGCGTCTGGGCGTGCGAAGCGACCGTGAAGACGACCGAGGCGACCGCCGTCAGCATCCAGCGAATCATGCGAATGGCTCCAAAGGGGCGAACGCGGGCCACCGGTGAAGCCGGCGGGCCGCGGTCAATGTCGGCCATGAGCATATCGGCCGCCTCGCGCAGGCGGGTGGAGAAACGGCGTTGGGTGTGTCGCGAAAGTCGACGCTCAGTCCTTGCGGACGACCAACTCGAAGACCGGGGGCAGCATGACGAACCCCGCGGGGTCGGTCGAGGCCCGTTCCCATGCCGCGTAGAAGGCGTTCATGTCGGCGTCGCTGATGAAGCCGGTCTCGACGAGCTTTGGCACGAAGGTCTGCCAGAAGGAGTTGGGCCAGTGCCACAGGGTGGAACCCGGCCTCGCGATCCGCTGGCGAACGTCGAGGTGCTCGACGGAGAAGCCGTGCTTGACGAACATGCCCGGGAGCTTGCCCATCACGTCGGTGTCGCCGCCGCGGGCCCGCCACGAGGCGGCCACGGCGTGAATGACCTTGGTGAAGGCCTCGCACCTGGGGGCGAGCGTCATCGAGCGTTCGTAGTTGAAGTAGTCCTGGACGGCGACTCGTCCGCCGGGACGCAGCACCCGCGCCAGGCCTTCGATCACGGCCTCGGGGTTGGAGAGAAAGCAAAAGACCCAGCGGGCATAGGCCACATCCACGTGCGACAGTTCGCCCGCGAGCGTGGTGCTGAGGTCCTGCACGTCGCCCAGCACTCGCTCGACGTGGTGGAAGCGACGCGCCACCGCGTTGTCGTGGAGTTGCTTGAGGAACGAGGCCGATTCATCGATGGCGATCACGCGGCCCGTGGGTCCCACCAGTTGGGCAAGGTCCATCGCCGCGTGGCCCGGGCCGCAGCCCAAATCCAGCACGGTCTGGCCGGGCTGCACGCCCGCCCGTTCCCACAGTTCGTGCGTCGCCGCGGACCACAGGCGGTGCTGAAGTCCGAGACGGGCCGTCTCGTCGACGCCCGTGCCTAGGACGTAGACCTGCTGGTCATGGGCCGAGGAGGATCGCGTGGGGATGGAGGTGGTGCTCGTCATGGGAGTGGTGGGAGCCAAGCGTAGATGCTCGCTCCCGTTTGAGAACATCGGCTGACCGAACATTCGCATGGAGTCCCGTGGAGGACGCACCCGGCTTGCATGTTTGGCGGCCTGCCCGCGGGACGGCCTGTGCCGCGTGTGACGATTCGGCCGCCGTGCCCCGGAGGTATTATGGGGGCCGCCCGATGAAGCAACTCCCCGTCGCATCATCTCTTGCAGTCGCTCCGATGCTCCGAGGCCCCGCGCTGTTCGTCGGCCCGGTGTCGCTCACCATCGCCGCGGCGTTGGCCGTCTATTGGCCCGCCCTGGGGCGCTTTGGACTGTCGCACAGCGAAGGGCACCGCGCCATTCCGGGGTGGGCGATGCTCGAGGACGGCGTCTCCCTGCTGCCCCGACTCTTCGAGACGCTCTATCTCCGCAAGCCGCCGGGCATGCCGTGGGCCATCGCCGGCGCGTCGTGGCTCCTGGGCGAGAACGAGTTCGCCGCACGCAGCGTCTCCGCCCTGGCCTCGACGGTCGCCGCCCTGGTTTCGTGCCTGGTGGCGTGCCTGTGGTTCGGTCGTCGTGCCGGTGCGGTCGCGGGCGTGGCCTTCTGCCTCACGCCCCTCTTCATCTATCCGGGCCGCAGTGCTGAAATCGAGGCCCTGAACAATCTCTTCACGCTCCTGTCGATGCTCGGCGTCATCCACGTGACGCTCAGCCCGTCGTTCCGCCCGCTCGCCACGTTCGCCACCGTGGTCGCCGTGTCCCTGATGCTCATCGTCAAGGGGCCCGCGGGATTGCCTTGCGTCTTCGCGTCGCTCGTCGCCGCCGGGATCGCCTCCGGCCGGCTGGGAGGCGTGGTTCGCAGCGTGCGAACGTGGACGATCACGCTCGTCCCGCTGATGGTCTTCGCCGCCTTCCTGTTGGCATCCCGCCGGGCGTGGGAGGCCACGGGCGAACAGGCCATCACCGAACCCCCGAGCCACTTCCTCTGGAACCCCGCCAAACTCGGCGCCATCGTGGGGTTGCCCGTCATCGCCTTGGCGTCGGCGTTGCCTCATGGGCTGGCCCTGCCGCTGAGTTTCATGTCGCCCCCGCTCCGGGGTCACGCCGACACACGCGCTCGCGCCGTGCGGCTGGCCTGCCTCGTCTCCCTCGTCGCGTACGCCCTGGTGGGCGTGGCCAATCCGAGGTACGCCATGCCCGCGCTGGCCATCCTCCCGCTGTGCTGCGGCATCCTCGCCGCCCAGTGGTCCACGCCTCCGAGCCTCTCGCCGCGGGCCCGGCGCGTGGCCGCTCAGGTGACATGGTGTGGGCTCGTGGCGCTGCTGATCGGGGCGTGGGTGCACGGCGCGTGGATCGAGTACCGTCGCGGCTGGCGAACCAGCGGCCGCGACGCGGGCATCGCGCTGGCTTCCCACCTTCCCGACGGCGCGGTGGTGCACGCCTTCGAACTCATCGACGTGCGTCCTGAAGTCGCGTGGTACGCCCAGCGCGAGGCCCGGGCCCATGGGCGTCAGGTCCGCGTGGTGTGGGACCCGTACCCCGGCGTCTTCGGCCGATCCGATCCCCCGTTGCTGCCGCCCGCCGGCCACTTCCTGCTGCTGCGCACCGATGCCGGGCGGCGAGACCAGTATCCCGCGGAAGTGCCCGAGTACCAGCGTGGGGGCCTCTTGGACCGCTTGGGACCGCCGGTGGCGGGAGGTCGGGTGCACCAGTTCGAGTTCACGCTCTTTCGGGTGCCGTGAACCTCTGGCTCAGGGCGGAGGTTTGCACCGGCCGCAGCGCAAACACCACGCGAACATCCTGTCATGAAAGCGTTTACGCGGCTGCGGCGGGCACGGGATTCGTGGCGATGGGGCTTGAACCCCGCGTGGGGCTTGGTATGCTGAGACAAGTGGTGGCGCTGTCGGGCGCGTCCGAAGGAGAGAGCGGACGCGAGCGTGCGTGATCCACGGCGGCGGTCTTCCGCAAGGAATGGCCGCCGCGATCTTTTTTGGCGTTCCTCGCCCGTCGCGGCTCGACCCGCCCCGATGGCGGTGGGGGTTTCGTTCGCCGCCTCCTATTGTCACGTGGGACGCCCCGCAGGATCCGCGGCGGCGTCTTGGGCGAACCGATGGCGGCGGCGTGTCGCCGCCCGCTCGCCCCGCGCACGCTCCTCACGACGGCGGAACCCCCAATGTCCATGCGTCGACAGAACCTGCTCTTCATGCTCCTGGGCATCACCGGCCTGGCTGCCACCGTCGCCTCGAGCCGTCGCATGGGCGACGACTACAAGTTCTTCGACGAGATCATCGAGGTCAAGCACATCATCTCGTCTCGCTACGTCGAGTCGCCCGACGAGAAGGTGCTGCGGCAGGGCGCCATTCAAGGCATGGTCGAGGCGCTCAACGACCCGTACACCGTCTACGTCCCCTCGAGCGACAAGGAGGTCTTCAACAAGGACCTCACCGGCGAGTACGCCGGCATCGGCGCGCAGGTGAACATGCAGGAGGGGTGGCTCACCATCGTGTCGCCCCTCGAGGACAGCCCCGCCTTCCGCGCGGGCCTGATGGCCGACGACCGCATCGTGAGCGTCGGGGGCGTCTCGACGCAGGACAAGGACATCAACGACTGCGTCGACATGCTGATGGGCCAGCCCGGCACGCCGGTGCAACTCGTCGTCGAGCGCAAGGGCCGCAAGTTCGACGTCGAGGTCGTCCGCGACCGCATCAAGACCCGCAGCGTGAAGGGCTTCCACCGCAGCGAGGGCGACGCCTCGCAGTGGAATCACCTCATCGACGCGACCCGCGCCATCGGCTACATCCGCCTCACCCAGTTCACTCCCAAGTGCTCCGAGGAGATCCTGTCGGCCCTTCGCGCCATGGGCGCGGACAAGGGCTCGCTCAAGGGCCTGGTGCTCGACCTTCGATTCAACCCCGGCGGCCTGCTCAACGAGGCCGAGGCCATCGCGGACCTCTTCCTCGCCGACGGCGTCATCGTGTCGACCAAGGGCCGCGCGTACCCCGAGAAGGTCACCCGCGCCAAGGGGCCCGGCACCCTCCCCGACTTCCCCATCACCGTGCTCGTCAACGGCTCGAGCGCGTCGGCCAGCGAAGTGCTCGCCGGCGCGTTGGCCGAGAACAACCGCGCGAGGATCGTCGGCACCCGCTCCTTCGGCAAGGGAAGCGTCCAGAGCGTGCTCGAACTCCCCAGCGGCAACGGCAGCGAGATCAAGATCACCGAGCAGGGCTACTTCCTTCCCAGCGGCCGCAGCATCACCCGCAAGGACGACGCCGACCAGTGGGGCGTCGATCCCTCCGAGGGCTTCTACGTCCCCATGACCGACGCCGAGACCGTCGCCATGCTCGAGACGCGCCGTCGCGAGGAAGTCATTCGCTACGCCCAGGAGAAGGCCGTCGATGCGTCCGCCGAGGCCCCGGCCGGTCAAGAGCCGACGCCCGACGCCAAGCCCGCCGAGACGGTGGACTGGAACAACGTCGATTCCGTGCTGTTCTTCCTGAAGGACCCGCAGCTCGCCGCCGCCGTCAGGGCCCTGCAGATCAAGATCGACAGCGGCGAGTGGAAGCCCACCGGCGAGACCCACAACCCCAAGGGACGCATCGCCGGCTCCGAGATGCTCAAGCTCACGCAGTATCAGCAGCGGTTGCTGCGGGAACTCGCGAGGACCGATCGGCGGCTCGAGGCCCTCGAGACCGCCGCGGGAGACGAGACCCCCAAGCTCACCGACCTCTGGGCCAACGACCTCGACCTGACCGGCGGCATCCTCGAGATCCGCGACAAGCAGGGCAACGTCATCGCCCGCCTCGACATCACGGGCAACAACCTCGAACGTTGGCTGCTCGACGCCGATGTCCGCAAGCGTGAAGACGTCGTGAAGTGACCGCTCAGCGGCTCGTCGCCGCGGGCCAGAACCGGCCGTCGGCCACCGTCAGCAACTGGCGGGTCATGTCCGACGTCGACGAGATGCTCGCCCGTTCGCGGAGGTGCGCGATGTACCGGTCGGTCGCCTCGGTGGAGCGGCGACGCTTGAGCACCGATTCGATGTCCATCTGGGCGTCGTAGAGACTGCGGGTCTTCTGTTCGATCGACTCGAGGAAGAGCCACGTCGTGTTGTCGCCCACCGCGAAGGGGCCGGCGACCTGGCCGGGGGCGGTGGTGCGTGCCGCGGCGTTCAACGCCTCGTTGCCGAAGAACGCGCCTTGGGCCCGCTCGCCCTTGATCTCGCGTTCCTCGAGTCCGCCGGTGGCGGGCTTGTACGCGTTGAGCGCGGCGTCGGTCGCCAGCGTCTGGAAGGGCTCTCCGGCCGCCAGACGCTTCGAGAAAGTCTCGACCGCGTCGGCGTTGGCCGCGGGAATCTGCACGAGGCGGAACGTCGCGCGAGGCGGCGGGTTGAAGGTCTCGAAGAAACGCTCGTACTCCTGGCGGATGTCTCGCCACGGCACGCTCACTCGCTTCTCGATCTTCTCGCGGAGCTGGAAGCCGATGAGCTCTTCCTGCTCGCGACGCTTCATGTACTGGTCGAGCGAGAGGCCCTCGGCGGTCTCGATCCGTTCCTCGGTCGCCGCGCGGCTGCCTTGGCTCTGGCTCTGCACCCGCTCCTGCACGTTCCGCATGAAGGCGAAGAAGCCTTGCTTCTGCTCGGGGCTGAAGTTGCCGATGGCCTCCGCGCGGAGCAGTTCGTCGCGGATCTCGCGGTTCAGCTTGTCCTCGATCTTGCCGCGGGTGAAGCGGAGCCACTCGTCGCGTCGCATCCGCGTCGTCTCGGCTCGGAGTTGGTCGGCCATGTCGTCGAGGAAGGCGTTGGCGTACACGGGCTTGCCGTTGATGTCGCCCACCTTCATGTCGACCATGGCCACGGGGCCCGCCGGCGTGGCTGTGGCGCTCGAGGCCATCATCGCCGTGCCGGGAGCGGTGGTGGGGGTGGTGGTGGGGGCGGTCGGCAGCCCCGACGCACCGTCGCTCGGGGCGGCGGGGGCGGGGTCGGAGGGACGACCGGGCCGGGCGGTGACGTCGAGGATGCCTCCCGAGGCCGCGATGGGGCCGCGGATCATGTCGGGCGTGACGGGCAGGCGTGGGGGCGGGAGGTTGGCGTCGACCAACTTGGCATCGCGGTCGATGAAGTTGGCGGGAGCCAACTCGGGGCCGGAGCGGCCGAGGGTGTCGGGGGTGCTCGACGAGCCGCAACCGCCGAGGGTGCCGCAGGTCAGGAGAAGGCAGGCAATCGACCGCGCATCGCGGGAGGTCGGCATGGGCCAAGCGTACGCCCGGGGCCAGTCGCCGGGCGGGGGGGCGGGGGTGGGCAGGAGCGTTCCTACAGTGGGGTCGACGTTCCGACGACGCGGGCCTTTCGTCCCGCGCGGGAGGCGTCGCCACGGAGTTGCGACTTGTCCGACGAACCGAAACTGATCATCGACTCGGATTGGAAGAGCCAAGCCCAGGCCGAGAAGGAGAAGCTGGCCGAGAAGGCCGCGCCCAAGCCGCAGGAAGCCGCGGACCTTCGGGACGTGGGCTTCGAGGATCTGGTGGGCATGCTGGCGACCAACACGCTGTCGTACCTCGGGTACGTGCCCGACCCCTACACGGGCCAGGCGATGGTCTCGATCGAGTACGCCAAGTTCCACATCGACCTCTTGGGCATCCTCGAGCAGAAGACCAAGGGCAACCTCTCGGAGACCGAGAAGGCCGCCCTCGAGAAGGCCTTGTCGCAACTGCGGATGGCGTTCGTCGAGGTTTCCAAGGCGGTGGCCAAGGCGATCCAGGAAGGCAAGATCAAGCCCGCCCAAGCCGGCGGGATGGCGTCGGGCATGGCCGGGGGCGAGTCCTCCGGCGTGGCCGGCAAGATCGGACCTGAAGGATCGGGCCTGATTACGCCCTGATCACATCCTGATCACGCCCTGATCACGTCCTGATCACACCATCGCCGCGACGGGTCGGAGACGGGGCGAGCCCGACCGACGGTTCCGCGGCAACCTGAACCCGCAGCCCGCCCCGGGGCGAAAGCAAGCATGCGGTCGCGGGCCCGACAGGGTCGGCGACCGATCGGACTGGAAGGGGATCCTGTTCCGTCACCCAAGGACACGACACCCGTGAGCGAAGCAACCACCGCCAAGAACCCGAGGTCCTTCCTCGAGCGGCACCACCACCTGCTCCGTCGCCTTCACTCGCTGACGGGCATCGTCCCCATCGGCGTCTTCCTCATCTCCCACCTGCTCACGAACGGGTCGGTGATCTGGGGGCTCCTCGACTCGCGCAAGGCCGAATACGGCCATGCGGGCGTGGCCACCTTCCAGCACGAGGTCGACTTCATCCACAGCATCCCCTTCCTCTTCTTCATCGAGATCTCCCTCTGGGGCGCCATCGCCTTCCACTCCATCCTCGGCTTCTACTACGCTAGGACCGGAGCGACCAACACCGGCAGCTACTCCTTCGGCGGCAACTGGCGCTACCGCCTCCAACGCATCACCGGCTACGTGGGCATCTTCTTCATCGTCTACCACGTCGGCACCCTCCGCTGGAACTGGACCTTCCTCACGCCCGGCGGCACCGCCTGGTCCGCCGAGTTCGCCGGTTCGACGATGGCCCAGATCCTCCGCGGCTCGCCCTCCGACCTCACCATCGCCGGTGTCGCCGTCACCTCGGGCTACCTCATCGGCGTCACCTCGCTGGTCTTCCACTTCGCCAACGGACTCTGGACCGCCGCCATCACGTGGGGCCTCACCATCTCGCTGGCCGCCCAGCGTCGCTGGGGCTACGCCTGTGCGGGGCTGGGTGCCGGACTCATGGTCATGGGCTGGGCGGCCGTCATCGGCTTTGCCACCCTCGACCCCGCCGAGGCCAAGGCCACCGAGCAGAAGTTCCGCCTCCGCGAGCAGCGCGAGGCCGAGAAGATCGGCGAAGTGATGGACCGCGAACGCAACCGCGTCTCACAGGCCGAGCAGGCCCCCTGAACCGACCCCGGGCTTCCCCGGGCGGTGGCTCCAGTCGCTCGCACGCATCGAAGGCACACAGGCATTCAGGGTCCCGCGACATCGCGGCGAACCCAGCAAGGAATCGGCACCATGTCCCAGCATCGAGTCATCGTGGTCGGCGGCGGCTTGGCGGGCCTCTCGGCCAGCGTCCGCATCGCCGAGGCCGGACTCCCGGTCGACCTCTTCTCCCTCGTCCCCGTCAAGCGGTCCCACAGCGTCTGCGCGCAGGGCGGCATCAACGCCTGCAACGACGTCGCCCGCCAGCAGGGGTACAGCGAGTACGAGCACTTCGACGAGACGGTCTACGGCGGCGACTTCCTCGCCGACCAGCACCCCGTGCTCGAGATGGCGATGTGGGCCCCCAAGATCATCGACCTGCTCGACCGCATGGGCGTGCCCTTCAACCGCACCGCCGAGGGACGCCGCGACCTCCGCCTCTTCGGCGGCTCGCTCTTCAAGCGGACCCACTTCGCCGGCGCGACCACCGGACAGCAGCTCCTCTACGCCCTCGACGAGCAGACCCGCCGATTCGAGTCCGAGGGCAAGGTCACCAAGTACGAGTTCTGGGAGTTCCTGGGCCCCATCGTCGAGGAGGGCCGCTGCGTCGGCATCGTCGCGCAGGACATGCGGACCATGCAGATCCGCTCCTTCCGCGCGGACGCCGTCGTCATGGCCACCGGCGGCAACGGCCTGGTCTTCGGCAAGAGCACCAACAGCGTCATCTGCACCGGCGCGGCCTTGGCCCGCTGCTTCCGCGCCGGCGCGTGGTACGGCAACCCCGAGATGATCCAGGTGCACCCCACCGCCATCCCCGGTGCCGACAAGCTCCGCCTCATGAGCGAATCGGCCCGCGGCGAGGGCGGCCGCGTCTGGGTGCCCCGCAAGAAGGGCGACAACCGCGACCCCAAGGCCATCCCCGAGGCCGAACGCTACTACTTCCTCGAGGAACGCTACCCCAAGTACGGCAACATCGTCCCCCGCGACATCGCCACCCGCGAGATCTTCGACATCTGCGTCAACGAGGGCATGGGCG
>JBBAVG010000025.1:43851-47787 GCA_040397805.1 Phycisphaerales bacterium | reverse complement strand
AGGGCTCGCCCGCAAAGCCGGGCAGCGCCCTGGGCTACCTGCCGGTTCGCCCACAGGGGGCGAAGAGACCAACACCAATACGCGCATCCCCCGCCCGTCAGGGCGCACCAGTCGTAGCCGTGGTGCGCCGCCCGGCTTTGCGGGCAAGCCCACGGACGGGCCCCGATCCGCGCGAATGGCCGCGCCGCGCGTCGGCACATTCGATCGATGGCGCGCCTCGGGCGCGCCATCAACCATCGGCACACGCGATCACGCGCACACCCGAACGGCCCCGTGCGACCATCCGCCTCACATGCCGACGCTGTTGCGCTTGCCCTGCTTGCTCATGTCCACCGTCTTGGTCCAGACCTCGAGGCCGTTGGAGAGGTTGGTGAGCGTGAGCCGGAAGGTGTAGGTGGTCTGGCGGGTGTCGCCGGCGTTGCGACGCAGCTGCGTGACCTTGCCGGTCAAGCTGAAGTCGGGCTTGAGCCCGCCGCTCGCGTTGCCCTCGAGGAACGCGCGGCGCTTGGCCTCGTCTTGGGCCGTCTTGTCCTCGGGGTTGCCACCCCAGGTGGTCACCACCGCCGCCTGGCCCGAGTTGACGAGTTGCTCGCGCATGCGGTAGGTGAGCTCGCCGACGTCGAACTGCGAGCTGGTGTCGTTCACCACGCCGCCCATCACCACCTGCGCGGGCGAGTTGGCGGCACGCTTGAGCACGCCGGTCTCGAGCAGCGAGTCGAGCATGCCCGCGGCGGCCTTCTGGATGTCCTGGATGTCCACCTCGCCGACGCTGATGACCGACTCCTTGCCGCCGGTCTCGATGTAGCGGGCGTTGTCGCTCTTGCAGCCGCCCGCGACCAGGAGCAGCATGGCGATGGAGGCGAGGCCGACGTTGTTGCCGTTCACGATCTTCACGTTCGAATCTCCGATGGTTCGTGGATGAGGGTGTGGTGCGAGGTCGTTCACTTGGTGCGGAGCACCTGGAGACGGAAGTCCTTCGCGGCTTCCGAGGGGGCGACGGACTTGAGCGTATACACCGCGCCGGGGTTGACGGCAAAGGGCATCTGCTGGCTCTGCATCGACTCGATCAGCGCGCCGTTCTCGTCGAACCACTCGAAGCGATGGAGCGCGCGCTGGATGGAGGTCGTGTTGTTGGTCAGCTCCACCTCGGCCTTGAGCACGCCGCCGGGCGTGCGGTTGAGCCGCGACTCGACCAGCGAGAGGTTGACGCGGCCGAGTTCGTCGCGCAGGCGCGAGTTGAGCGTGACCGCCGAGGGGCTCGCGCCGGCCTTGGTGGTGCTGATGTTGGTCTTGGGCGAACAGCCCGCCAGCGTCGCCAAGAGCGCCGCCACCGCCACGATCATTCTTGCGTTCATGGGTTCATGCTCCATTGAATCGTCGACACGGGCGTGCCCCTGGCTCCCGATTGCCAGGCCAGCACGCCATTGAACTTCCCCGCCTCCACCGTCACGCTCCTCGCGGGCCCGCCGCCCGGCTGCAGCGTCAGCACGCCATCCGGCGGCGTCGCCACCCGCGCCACGAGGATCCGTCGAGGCAACGCCCGCCACGACCGCAGGTCCGCGGCCGTCGTCGCCGCCTGATAGATGATGCCTCCCACGCGGATCGCGAGGTTGGCCCAGTCGTTGCCCCGGCTGTCCCTGCCCCGCGAGATGTTTGACGCCCCGTACGTCGCCGCCGCCTTCACCGCGCTGCTCACGAGCTCCTCGGTGATGATCGCGGGCAACTGCTCCTTGAACTCGGCCTTGACCGACTGCTCGACGTCCATCAGCAACGCCGCGGGGTGCGTTGCGCCGGCGGCGAGCACCACGTAGTCCGTCTCGTTCCACTCGGCGTACGCCAGCTTGGGGAACGCCGCGCTCACGTAGTTCACCTCGCCGAAGGGAATGGGCACGTCGATGCGGATCTCCTCGCGGTGCGGCGCGAGCCCCGTCATCACGAAGACCCATGTCGTCGGCTCGATGCGTCCGCGATCGATCTGCTCGATGTCGCGCTCCACCACCGACCGCATCGATCCACCCGTCATCTCCCACGTCGCTCGCAGTTCGCTCCTAGCGTTGCCCACGTCGCCGGGCTCGCGGCTCGTGCCCATCAGGAACGTCGCGCGCAGGTACGACGTGAACGGACTCTGGAACGCCGCCGTCGCCTGCGCGTCGTCGAGCCCTTGCGTCAGCGAGGCCAGTTGTCCGTCGCGGCTCGCCGTGTCGACGTCGATGCCCTTCTCGCGGGCCTCCTTCGACACCTTGTCCTGTCGCCGCTTCATGACCTTGGCGTAGCGATCCTTCGCGTCGCGCTGCCAGTCGTTGGCGCGGTTGAGCTGCACCCTGGCTTCTTGGACGTCGCCCTGGACCATCCGAGCCACCGCGCCGAAGGTGTTGAGCAGCGTGCGTTCCACTGGGGTCGCCTTGTACGTCATCACCGTCTGGTTCACGGCCACCGCGCCGAGATTGCCCGAGACGGTCACTTCCGCCTCCTCGTCGAGAAAGGGCCGCACCTTCGCGTCCGCCGCGTCGAAGGCCGCCGCGCTCTCGGCGGTCCTGCCCGCCATCAGCAGCGTCGATCCCGCATCAAGCGCGCGCACCACCGAGTCGCGGTCGTTGGCGTCGCCCTTGAAGCTCGCGTTCGCCCGCTCGGCCGCCCTGGGGATGTCGCCCCGCGACAACTCCCCCTGGATGGCCTTGGCGGACGAGCGGTAGCCCGATTGACACCCGCCCGCCGCCACGCAGACGGCCATCGCCACGCCGCACGCTCGCATCGGGGCCGTCGCCCGCGAGCCGATCCTCACAGGTTCACCAGGCCTTTCCACGACGTGGTGTCGAGATTCACCTTGAACCCGCTCTGCTCGAGGAACTTCGCCGCGCCCTTGGCCTTGATGAGTTCGGCCTCGCTCAGGCGGTCCATCGCGTCGGCCGCGGCCTTGCTCAGGCGTTCGGCCTGCTGCAACTGCTGGAAGATCGCCGCGTTCTCGATCCACTGACGCCGCCCCTCGTCCGTCAGCCGCAGACCCACCCGCAGCGACATGCCGGGCCGCACGTTGACCATCCGCTCCTCGGGCTCGCACAAGGGCCGCACGAACCGCACCCGCTGCAGGCCCGGCCGCATCTTGACGACGCCCGCGGCGGTGCCCGCCATCACGCCGTTGACCTGCACCTCGCACCCGTTCACGCCCACGTCGACCATCTCGCTCGAGAGCGAATACGAGCCGTCGGCCTGACGCTTGAGCATCGGCACCCGCATGTCGGCCAGGTACATGTCGAACGTGACGTCCACTTCGGCCGCGGCAACGCCCGCCGCACGCACGCGGCCCGCGTCCACCTGGCCCCGCAGCCGCTCGCCCAACTGCCGGGCCGAGTCGTTGACGAGTTGCATCGTCACGTCGGCCTTCACCTTGAGGTTCGCCGTCTGGCGCAGCGAACGCTCGGCGTCGGCCGCGCCGCCCACGAGCGAGCCGCCCGTGGAGCCGTCGAGAATCGTGTACGTGCACCGCAGCACGCTCCGCTGCACCTTCGTGCGCGTCGTGCCGTCGTCGTAGTCCGTCTCTTCGCGCTCGATCGACGAGAGGGACGCCACCAGCAGGTAGTCGGCGCCCAGCAACTGCCCCAGCGCGGTCGCCGAACTCTGGTCCGACAACAGGCGGTCCGTCAACTGCGACTCGGCCGTGCCCGTGCCCGCGTTCGCGCCGCCGGTCGAGAACCGCGACACCGCGTTGGCCACGTCCTCGCGGGAGATGATCTCGATGTTCGGGCCCGTCGCCGCGGCCTTCACCTGGTCCTCCATCACCATCACCAGGTCGCCGTCGAGCTCCTTGATGCGGTTCTTGACGAAGATGGCGCACCGCACGAGACGGGCGTCCGTCGCCAACGCTTCAGGCCTCGGCATCGCGCCGCCCGTCAAGCGGCCTGCCGCCGCGGTCGCGCCGGCACCGGTCGAGCCGCCGCC
>JBBAVG010000025.1:36680-43751 GCA_040397805.1 Phycisphaerales bacterium | reverse complement strand
CCGGTCGAGCCGCCGCCAAAGGCCGAGGACGAACCCTTGGCCCGCTGCGTGGCGTCAACGCCCGCGGGCAAACCCACCTCCGACAGCCGCATGATCGAGCCGCGATCGATGCCGTTGTCCACGATCGCCTCGGCCTTCGAGAAGCGATCGCCCGCCTCCGTCACCACCGCCCAGCCCACCGGCACTTCCTCGCGACCGAGCGATTCGCCCGTGTCGGGGTCGATCATCTCCTCGCCCGCCGCGTACACCTGCCAGTATTGACCCGTCGCCGCCCCGCTCCCCGCCGTGCGGTTGAACGAGACCACGCCCATCGTGTACCCCACCACCCTCGCCGGGTAGAGCATGTCCGTGATGGCGTTGGCCGCCGCCTTCGCCAGATCGCGCGACACCAGGCCCACCAACGCGTCGGTCGCGCGGCCGTCCACCGTCGAACCCGACAGCACCTCGTTCGTCTGCGCACGCTCGAGCCGCACGTTCGTCGACCGCAACACCGTCGCCTTCGTCGCGTCGATCACGCTCACCACCGCCTGCAACTGAATCACGCGGCGTTCGCCTTGCGTCGCCCCCAGCGACCCGCCAAGCTCCATCCGCGACGTCACGTCCTGGTAGTTGTCGATCATCACTGTCGCGATGTGCGACACCCCCGCCATCTGGAAGGGCTTGGCCGCCTTCGCGTCCAGCGTGCTCACGTTCCCGCTCTGCGCGAAGTCCTGCTCGCGGATCACCGCGTTGGGGTCCCGCGGCACCATCTCGAACTTCCTCGTCTGCTCCACCGCGTTGAGCAGCTGCGAATCCGCCGCCTCCACCACCTGACGCAAACTCGTCCCCGCCGACCCCGTCATCGCCCCCTGCACCGACGACGTCACGCCCACCTGCTGCACCCGCAGCCGGTGCTTGGTCGCCTCTTGGGCCACGGCCGACCCCGTCGCCACGATGGCCAAGGCCACCGCCGCCATGCGTGTCGCCGCACGCCTTGCCGCCACGAACATCGAGTTGCGCTTCATGACCTTGCCCTTTCGCCGGCTCGCCGGCCAACGCCCGCCTTCACGCATCGGCTCCCGCCCCCCCAACGCACCTCCGCGCAAGATGGACGCTCGGAAGGCCCGTAGGTTCTCGGCAATTCAAGCGTCAACGCCGCAAACAAACCGCAGCCGGCCCGTTCGCCGAACGTTCCCCGCACCCCGTCCGCACCCCTCGCTCGACGTTCACCCCCCCAGCAGCTTCGCGTTCGTCGCCGACTTCTGCAACGCCGCCAGCAACTTCTCCACCTGCACCGGCGGGGGCATCGTCAACAACTGCCGCCGCAACGCCGTGATGGTCTGCAACTCCTTCTCCGGAATCAGCAGGTTCTCCTTCCGCGTGCCGCTCGCCGCCAGGTTGATCGCCGGAAAGAGCCGCTTCTCCGCGATGCCCCGGTCGAGGATCAACTCCATGTTGCCGCTGCCCTTGAACTCCTCGAAGATCACCTGGTCCGCCTGCGACCCCGTGTCCACCAGGCACGACGCGATGATCGTCAGGCTCCCCCCGCCCTCGGCAGGGTCCGTGTTCCGCGCCGCGCCGAACAACGCCCGCGGCACCTCCAACGCCTTGCTGTCGAGCCCGCCGCTCATCGTCCGCCCGCTGCTCGCATGCCGCCGACTCTGATTGAACGCTCGCCCCAGCCGCGTGATCGAATCCAGCAGCACCACCACGTGCTTGCCCGCCGCCACCATGTGACGACACCGCTCGATCGTCGTCATCGCCACCTCGATGTGCTTCTCCGTCGTGTGGTCGTTGCTGCTCGCCACCACGCGAACCCGCGGCCGTGGCGGCACGCTCGGCCCGCCCCCGCCGGGCAGCCCCAACTCCGCCGCCGCCGCCTCGCCTCGCTCCACCAACTCCTTGGGCGCCAGCGACTCGGCCACCTGCGCGAAGTGACGCTTGAAGTCCGTCACCTCTTCCGGCCGCTCGTCCACCAACAACACCACCAACTCGATGTCGGGGTGGTTGCGGAGCAACGCGGTGCCGATGTCCTTCAGCAATGTGGTCTTGCCCGCCTTCGGCGGCGACACGATCAGCGACCGTTGCCCGCGCCCGATCGGACAGAACATGTCCACCAACCGACACGACGCCGGACACCCCGGATACTCGAGCGTCAGCCGCGGCTGCGGATCGATCGACGTCAACTCCTCGAAGGGCCTCGCGCCCGGCGGCATCACCAGCGGCATGCCGTCGATGTCCACCACCGGCCGGCCGCCACCCGTCGACTGACGTGAGCCGCCACCTTGTCGGTGCCCGCCCTGATGACCACCACCCTGACCACCACCCTGACCACCACCCTGGCCACCCCCTTGGCCGCCACCCTGGCCGCCTTGAGGCCCGCCCCCTTGCCCACCCGGGTGCCCACCCCCACGCCCGCCACGGCCGCGACGCCCGCGCCGACGCCGGCCGCCGCCTTGGCCCCCTCGGTCGCCCTGAAACTGATCGCGGCGGTCACCATCGTGACGGCCCCCGCCGGACTGATACGTGCTCATGCTGCCGAACTCCCTCAGGTCAACCGACCCCGCACCGCGTCGTCAACGCCATGCACCACGCGGCATGCCCCATCGGGCTCCCGTCGCTCGCCGCGCATCTTGCTCGTCCCATCGAGCCAACGCCGCCCCGACGGCCGCTCGCGAACGCCCGGCGGCATTCGCCTCGTTGAAGGGACACATCCTCGACCCGGCCGGGCACAACACACAGCCCATGCGCCAACACGCCTCACGAGGCCCGCGAACCTGGCAACTCCGTGGCATGCTCGGCCAAGCCGCGGCGGGCTCCCTGGAGGCCCGAACGCGTTCAACCGGATCGCTCGCCCCCGCACGCGACGCCTCAGACGCTGCTGCGCGGCGACGAAACCGTGGAAGAGGATAGCGTCCACGAACACCAATGACACCAATCCTTCATTGTTCGTGCTCTGAAAGGTATCAAAAGGCTTGCTTCCGGTCGGCCTCCCGTCGATAATCTCCAGCACGCGCCTCGACGTTGAACCGGGCCCTTGGGCTTGGTTCCTTTCTTCTGTCCGCTCCTCTGGCCGCATCCTGACTCGAACCCATCGGCCTGAGGCGGCTGCCTCGCCTTCGCCCGACCACCCCCAAGGGGCCCAGCCCCGACGGGACCGGACGAACGGCCTCCAACCTGCGACGTACACCCACTCAAGGGAAACCACTTCCCCGCGTGCGACCTTTCGGGAGACGTGTCCATGGAACTGCTCACCGCGGCTGAAAAGGCCGGCATCGAAGCCCGCCTCAAGGCCCTCATCGACAATCGCTCCGTCATCGCCATCCGCATCGCGGAGGCCCGCGCCATGGGCGACCTCAAGGAAAACGGCGACTATCACGCCGCCCGCGAGCAGCAGGGCATCGAGGAAGCCGAGATCCGCCGCCTCGAGGACCGCCTGCGCAACGTCAGTGTCATCGACGAGAAGATCGGCAAGGCCCTCCAAGGCGTCGTCTTCATCGGCTGCACCGTCAAGCTCCGCGAAGTGGGCAACGGCGACGAAGACCTCTACAAACTCGTCGGCGAGGCCAGCGGCGACCTCTCCTCCGACGTCGTCGAGGTCACCGCCAGCAGCCCCATGGGTGAGGCCCTCCTCAAGTCCAAGATCGGCGAGGAGATCCGCGTCAACGCCCCACGTGGCGTCAAGCGATTCCTCATCGTCGAGATCCTCTGACCGCACCCCACCCTCGGTCCGCCTGACTCGGGCTTGACTCACGCTTGATCGATCATGGCCGCTGGATCCTCCCTGCGACCCGTGCCCCTCGCCATCGGTCTGGTCGCTGCGGCGGTCGCGTGGTTCCTGCTGCCTGTCAACCTGGCCATCGATCCCGCCGCCACGGGCGCCCTGTCGCCCCAAGGCCGCGTGGTGGCGTGCGTCGGCATCGCCATGGCCATCTGGTGGATGACCGAGGCGCTGCCCATCGAGGTCACCGGCCTGGTGCCACTCGCCGCCTTTCCGCTGTTGGGTGCCACCACGATCGACCAAGCGGCCGCCCCCTACGCCGATCGCATCATCTTCCTCTTCCTCGGCGGCATGCTCCTCGGGCAAGCCATGGAAGCGTGGGGCCTGCACCGGCGGTTTGCCCTTCGCACCATCATCCTGCTGGGTTCGACCCCCACGCGGCTCGTGGGCGCGTTCCTGCTGGCCACCGCCGCCATCAGCATGTTCGTGTCGAACACCGCCGCGACCATCATGATGCTCCCCATCGGCGCGAGCGTCGCGGGGTGGATCCGGACACACCTCGCGGGCGATGACGCCCCGGCTCGCCATTGTCGCGGCCTCATCGGCCCGGCGATCGTGCTCGCCATCGCCTTTGGTGCGAGCATCGGAGGCGTGGGCACCGTCATCGGCACGCCGCCCATCGCCCAATATGCCGCGTTCATGAAGACGGTCTCCCACGAGGTCTCCTTCGTGGAATGGCTTCAGGTGGGCGTGCCGACCCTCCTGATCGTCCTGCCGATCACGTGGTTCGTGCTCACGCGCATCGTCTTTCGCTTCAAGGTCCGCGAGATTCCCGGCGTCCAGGACCACATCCGCGACGACCTGACGGCCCTGGGGCCCATGCGTCGGGGCGAGACGCTCGTGCTGATCATCTTCGCGGCGGCCGCCACCTGCTGGGTGCTCAGCCGCCAGATCAAGGTCGACGACACCGTCATCGCCATCGCCGCCGCCATCCTTCTGTTCGTGCTCGGCGCCCGCGACGACCACGGCCACCGCCGCCCGCTGCTCACCTGGCCCGAGGCCGAACGGGTGCCTTGGGGCATCCTGCTCCTCTTCGGGGGCGGCCTTTCCCTCGCCGCGGCCATCAAGTCGACGGGCGTCGATCTCTTCATCGCCCACGCCGCCGACGGTTTGTCGCAAGCCCCGCTGCTCCCACTGCTTTGGGTGATCGCCTTGGTGACGATCCTGCTCACCGAGTTCACCAGCAACACGGCGTTGGTGGCCGCCGGCCTGCCCGTCGGCGCGGCGATCGCCGCCCGGCTCGACGTGCCCCCCGCGGCGATCCTGGTCACCATCACCCTGACGGCCAGCCTGGGGTTCATGATGCCCGCGGGCACCGCCCCCAACGCCCTGGTCTTCGCCAGCGGCCAGGTGACCATGCGCCAGATGATGCGGGCGGGGTTCCTCCTCGACCTGGCCTGTGCGGCACTCATCCCGCCCCTGGTCGTGGCCCTCCTGCACGCCGGACTCCTCCCCGGAACCTGACCCGGCGAACCCCCGGCCCCCCTAAGGTTGTGCGCCATGCGCATCGCACTCAGCTCCGATCACCGCGGCACCTCGGCCCTTCGCCAACTGCAGGAAAAGCTCCGCAGGGAAGGCCACGACGCCTTCTTCGTCGGCGACTGCTCGGGCAACGTCGCCTGCGACTACCCCGAACGCGCCTATGAGGTCGGCAAGATGGTCGCCGACAAGTCCGCTGATCTGGGCATCCTCATCTGCGGCACCGGCATCGGCATGTCGATTGCCGCCAACAAGGTCCACGGCGTCCGCGCGGCCGTCTGCCACGACGAGCTCACGGCCCAACTCGCCCGAAGCCACAACGACGCCAACGTGTTGTGCCTCTCGGCCGACCTGCTCGGCCAGCGACTCATCGAGAAGATCTCGGAGGCTTGGATCGCCGCGAGCTTCGAAGGGGGCCGCCACGCCCGACGCATCCGCAAGATCTCGGCCATGGAACGCGGCATGGATCCCGCCACGGTCACCGACTGACGGCCATGCAAACCCGCGGCATGCCGCGGGCCTTCAAGATGACCTCAAGCCCATCGTGCGTTTCATACGATGGTTGCAGCAGGCCGACGGCCCGCGACGACGCCCCCCGATGTCGGGGATGACCGTCGGGCATCGCGTCGGTCCCTCCTTCCCTCCTGCAGGTTGCACGCACCATGACCGAACCCGCGACCAAGCCTTTGCGCATCACGATCGCCGCGGGTCCGTTCTTCCCGACGCCGCCGGCGCCGACGGGCGCGGTGCAGCGGGCCTGGTACGACCTGGCGTTGCGGTTCGCTCGACGCGGCCACCACGTCGAGGTCGTCGCCGTTCGCCATGAAGGTCAACCCGCGGAAGAAACCGTCGAGGGCGTCCACATCGTCCGCCGGCTCTCGATGAAGCAGGGCCGCAACATCTGGATCGACCTCGCCAAGGACCTCGTGGCCTGCCTGCTCACCGTGAGCCTGCTTCCAAAGGCCGACGTGGTCGTCACCAACTCCTTCTGGATGCCGCTGGTGGCCCGCCTCCGCGGCCGCTCCATCGGCAAGATCTACGTCAGCATCGGCCGATTCCCCAAGGGACAAATCAAGCTCTATCGCTCGAGCCACCGTCTGCACGCGGTGAGCAAGGCGATCGAGGAGTCGATCCTCGCCGAGGACCCGACGTCGGGCCCGCGGATTCGCATCCTGCCCTATCCGATCGCCACCGAGGTGTTCCAGCCGCCCGCGAGCCCCCGCGCCACGTCGGGCGAGCGCACCATTCTGTACACGGGCCGCATCCACCCCGAGAAGGGCGTGCACCTGCTCGTCGAGGCCTTTGCCTCGCTGCGGGCCACGCGGCCGTGGCTGAAGTTGCGGCTCGTGGGACCGTCGGCCATCACCGAAGGCGGCGGCGGCGAGCCGTATCTCGCGCGGCTCAAGGGATTGATCGGCGACCTTCCGGTCGAGATCAAGCCGCCGATCTACGGACGACAAGCCCTTGCCGCGGAACTGCACGCGGCCCACTTCTACTGCTACCCATCGCTTGCCGAGCGAGGCGAGAGTTTCGGCGTCGCGCCGCTGGAGGCGATGGCGACGGGCCTCCCCGTGGTGGTGTCGAACCTCGCCTGCTTCCGCGACTTCGTGCGCCCCGGCGAAAACGGGCTGGTGTTCGACCACCGCGCCTCGAACCCGGCCGAAGGACTGGGCCAGGCGTTGGCTCGCCTCATCGACGATCCCGCGCTGGCGGCCCGCATGGGCGACGCCGGCGCATCGACGGCGACGGCCTTCGGCTACGAGCAGGTCGCCGACGCCTACATCGCCGACTTCCGCGACCTCGTCGGTACATGACACACGACGCGCGAGCCG
>JBBAVG010000025.1:0-36580 GCA_040397805.1 Phycisphaerales bacterium | reverse complement strand
GACGCGCGAGCCGGCGTGTCCGCGTCGCGCGGATCGGCATGTGCTCGCGTGCCCGAAAAACGACGAACCCCGCGTCATGGCGCGGGGTTCGTGAGGATCGTGATCGATCGAGGTCTCACCGCATCAGGTCGCGGAGCAGCTTCTCCTGCTCCTCGATCCACTTCTTGTACTCCTCTTCATCGTTCATGCCCAGGGCGAACATGATGAAGTTGGGGTTGTTGCGGATCATGGCCTTGATCTGCTCGAGGGCGGCGCGGGCGCGACCGATGAAGCGGGCGCGACCCTCGCGGGTCTGCTCGCCCGCGGCGGCCCCCACGTTCATCTGGTACTTCGCGAAGTACTCCTCGGTGCGGTCCTCGTCGTTCTTGGCCTGCTTGCGGTAGCCGATGTTCCACTTCTCGGCCTTGCTGATGGGGTAGAGCGAGCCCTTCACGTCCTCGCCCACCCACTGCAGCTCGGTGTAGCCCATGGCCTTGGTGAGCTCCTCGAGGGTGCTCGCCGTGCCCCGCGAGAAGCCGATCTGCAGGGCGTTCTCCGCGTTGAGCGTGAGGATCTCCTTCTCGCGGTTCACGATGATCTCGCCCGAGGTGGCGTCGGCGAAGAACTTCATCGTGCCGTCGGACATGCGAGTGGCGGAGACGGGTTGCTCGATCTGCATCGACCGCATGATCAGCGGGTCGTACCCGCCGCGGGCCGAGATCTTCTCCATCATCACGAGGACGCGCTCGAGTTGCAGGCCCTTGATGGCCACCAGGCGGCCCGAGTAGCCCGTGCACGCGCCGAAGTTGGCCTTGTTGGCGAAGTAGATCTCCTCGACGCACAGGATGCTCATCGCCGCGGCCGAGATGGCCGAGTCGATCCAGCCCACGGTGCGGAACTTCTTCTTGTACTTCTCGTGGATGACGTCGCTGATCTTCTGGATCTCGAGCAGCGCGCCGCCGCCGGAGTTGACGCGAAGCACCACCACGCCGGTGCCGTCGTTGCCCACTTCCTCCTCGAGCATCGGCATCATCTGCTCGAGGGCATAGGAGGTCATGTAGATGCCCACCATGTCGCCCTGCTTCTCGTCGCGGGTCTCGCCCAGCGTGACGACCGCCGCCCGGGGCACGCCCGGCCGCGGGTTGGGCTTGGGCTGCTTGCCCGCCTCGGGCGACGCAACGGGCTTGGCGGCCTCCTCCTTCGAGGGAGCCGCGCCCGCTTCGCGCTCGAGCGTGGCGTACTCGGTGACGGTGAACATCTTGGTCTGCTCGACGCCGGCGATCGAGTACTTGAACCAGATCGTGCCGTCGATCTCGCGGGTCACCGTGCCCTCGAGCACCGTGCCGTCCTTGAGCGTCAGCCGGTCAAGCGCGTACGCGTGATCGGAGGCCACCGCCGCAAGGAAGAGCGTGGCCGCCGCGGCCATGCCCATCAAACGCCTGAACATCGTCGTCGCCATGCCAAGACTCCTCGTTCAATCAGCCGCTCGCGTCACTTCCTGTCCTTGGTCTGCTCGATCTTGATCTGCTCGAGAATCGTGTTGATGTCCGATTCGCTGGGGATGCCGTTCTCGCCGAGCCAACGGGGGCTGAGCCCCTCGCCGAACTTGCCCTTGATGAGACGGAGCATCTGCTCGAGAATGCTGCGGCGCTGGCCGCGAGCCTTCGTGCGGGCCGCCTGATCGCCGGGCGGCTGCACCCGGACCTCGCGGTAATCGTCCATCAGCTTCAGCAGCGTGCGCTTCGTGGACTCGACGCCCGAGTCCCAGTCCCGCATGATGTTCTTCGAGCGGCCCTTCACCTCGACCGAGTCGAGCGCGATGTCCATCGCCGCCAAAAGGTCGTCGCGGGTGTCCACCGTGCGACGCGACAAACCCAGGATCTCGGCGAGCCGCGCGTTGATCGTCAGCACGTCGTTGCCGCCGTCGCCGCGGAGCACCTGGTTCACGTCGTCGGCGTTCTGGTCCTTGCCGTCGTCGGTCAGGAGTTCCTCGCCCGCGTTGGTCGGATATCCCTCGAAGAGCTCGGCCTTGCCCCCGCTCATCCGATACGAGAGCACGAAGTTGCGGAAGGACATGGCCCGGATCAGGCGGAAGTCGTACCCGCCCGCGATGCACCATCCCTCGGCGTGACCCAGGCGAAGCGAACGCTGCTTGAGCCGAACCACCTCGTCGCCCACGCCGTCGAACAGGTCGCCCAGGTTGCCGAGGCCACCCATCCTCGCCTCGCTCGCGAAGTACAACTCCGGCACGACGATCGGCAGGAAGGCCGAACCGCCCATCGCGTCCTTCACCCACATCGCGATGCGGGGACGCGTCGACCAGTCCTTGGGAATGTCGTCCGTGAAGACCTCGCAGATCCGCTCGGCCCGCCACATCTCGTCGATGTTCGCCGCCAACTCCGGCAACGGGTTGCGGGGGTCGATGCTCCAGACCGGGTCGTACTCGATGATGATCGTGTTGGCGTTGTTCTTCCGCGCGTCGGTGATCGCCTCACGCAGCGGCGTCTCGCTGATCTGCGAGCCCAGCTCGCCCTTGAGCTCGATCCAGTAATAGCGGTTCTTGCCGTCGCCCGTCGCGACCGGGGCGGCCGACGCGCCGCCGGGCGTCGCCGCCTTGACCGGATCCGCGGCGACCGCCGCCGGCGTGCCGTCGGCCTTCCGCTCGCCCTTCTTCATCTGCAGGATGTCGGCCTTGGGGTACTCGGTCTCGAAGTCCAGACCCGCCACCTTGCCCTTGAACCGCACCGACGTCGCCGTCTCCGACACGATCGTGCCGTAGAAGACCTTGCCGTCCTTGAAGATCAGGACGTCCGGCCCCTCGCCGTTCTTGCTCGCGTCCGACGAGGCTCCCGTCGGCTTGGGCTCGGCCATCGCCATCGACATGTCGACGGCAACCGTCGCCAGCAGCAACGAGGCCGCCGCACCGACCAACCACCGCCAACGAACGTTCCAGGCACTCGGCTTCTTCATGGTTCTTCCTTCCCGCACGCACGCCGTTGCTCTCACGCGGCAGGCGCAGCGACACCGCTCCCCCGCCCCATCATGTACGCCCTGCTGCAGCGTACGTTGCCTCGTTCGCCCCCACTTTCCCAAAGGGCCAGCCACCCACCCCAGCTGCCCCCTTCATTCACCCGATCACCACCCGAATCGACGACCTTGCTCGCCCCTTGGCCTCACCCACCCTTGGCCGGAGCCTCCTCCGACGCGGGCTTGGGCTCCTGCGGAGCCGCCACCGGCTGGTCGAGATCCACGAACACCATCTCCCCCTTCAACGTCTCAAACGCGAAGGGGTTCACCGCTTTCTCGTTCCGCAGCTGCTCGAGCAGGTCACGGCCCGTCAGGTTGCGGGCCGCCTGAAGCGTCACCGTCCGCATGGCCTCCTGGCTGAGCGGCTCGTGGCCGGTGATCTGCACCACCGCCAGGCTCTGACGGGCCGGCAACGGGAGCGTCAGCGTCCGCTGTGCCGCGTTCTCCGGCGCCGCCTTGGTGGAGTGACCGAGGATGTCGATCTGGGCCTCGATGGCCGCTCGCATCTCCTTGAGGTCGTACTGCGGGTAAGCACGGTCCATCTGCTCGCCGCTGAGCAGCACGCGGCGGTCGATCGTCAGGTCGGTCGCCGCCCCGCCGCCCGTGCCGAAGGCCTTCGCCAGCCCCTCGAGCCCGTCGGTGATGGCCTGCACCTGCAACGCCGCGGCTTCAGCCTTGAGCTTCTCGAACGCCGCCAGCTTGCGAGCATCGCTCGCCACGCGGTCGCGAACGCTCGCGAGCGACTCGGCGGGCGATTCAAGCCGGGCCTCGAGCACGGTGACGTAGTACCGATTGCCCGACGAATCGGTCAGCGGCTGCTCGAAGGGAATGCCCGCCTGCAACCCCAGCGAGTTGCTCTTGCTGAGTTCGTACGTCTGTCCGAGGAAGTCGATGATGCCGCCGGTCTGGGTTCCCACCCGGAACTGAGCGCCGGCCAGGGCACCCATGGATCGGAACTCCTCGATGGGCGTGAAGGCGGCGGCCTTCACCTGCACCTCGGGTTGGGGCATTCGCACCGCCGTGACCTCGGCCACGACCAGGCGAGCCAGTTCCTCCATCGAGGGCCGACGCGTCGACCAATCGTCGGGCAGACGCTTCACGCCCGCCGCCGCGTCGAGGTTCCTCGTCGCGCTGCGGATGCGGGCGCGGATCACCCGGTCCGCCTCCGTCAACGCCGCGTCGATCTTCGCCGTCCGCAGCGCGGTCTCGACGTTCGACCGCTCGGCGACGAACTCGCCCTTGAAGGTCGCGCGGTTCTGCTGCCAGTGCTTGTTCACCTCGACCGGATCGAGCGTCACTGCCGCACCGATGGCGGCGTTGCTCAACATCAACCACTCGATCTTCACCCGCTTGGGATCCTCGTAGCCGAAGCCGAACTCGCCGGTGCCGGGCTTCACGCCCTTGTACCGCTCGAACATCGTGGCCAACGTCTCTTCCGTCGGCTCCGCCACGCCCTTGACCCGGTCGGCCGGAATCTCGAGGGCGTCGACACTCACCCGCATCGAGAGATCGTCGACCTTGCCCACCATCCGCACGTCGGAGATCCGCGGCGCATGCTGGAAGGCGTCGATGAGTCGCGTCACGCCCCGCAGTCGCGACAGCGCCCGTCCGAACTCGTCGGGCGTCAACGGGCCGCGGGCCCGGTCACGCATCATCGCCATCCGCTGCTGCGTCTGCTGCGTGAACTGGGTCATCATCTGCGGGTTGTTCAGCAGGAACTCGGCGATGCCCCGATACTGCGGATTGCCCATCACCTCGTAACGGGCCTCCTCGGTGACGAGCCCCTCCTCCCACGTCTCGCCGTCGCCCTTGTCGCCCACCAAGCCCGCACGCTCGGCTTGCAACGCCAGCAGGTACCAGTGCGTGCCGCTCTCGATGCCCGCCCGCATCGTCACCATGCCGGGCAGGTAGTCACGCAAGGCGCGGAACTCCTGTTCGGCCTTGAGCATCTCGGACGCGCGGATGTTGCTGCCCGCCAGCGTCGCCACCACCCGCTTGCCCGGATCGCCCCCCATGCCCGTGCCGCTCGAGGCCCATGTCAGCATCAGGAGGATCGTGAACAGCGGCAGGATCCACTTGTTGTACTTGCGGAGGAACTTCCTCATTGATGTCTCATCCGTTCTTGCGGCCACGCCACGCGCCAAGGCCGCCGGCCCCGTCGCTCGCCCACCGCCGCTTCGCCCGACACTCCCGCCCTTCCGACACGTCCGCCAATAAATCCGGCCGATCGGAGCGAACCGATCGGCCGGTGATGTTCCATGTGCCAGGAATCCCGGCCGTCATCCCATCGATTCGATCAGCGATAGAACTCGATGATGAGGTTCGTGTTGACGTCGAAGGGAATCTGGTCGGTCGTCGGGTTGGCCACCACCTTGAGCGTCAGCTCCGAGGGGTTGAACTCGATCCAGCCCGGAACCTCCAGGCCGGCCATCGACTCCATCTGCTCCTTGCCGAGCTTCTGCGCCTTGGGCTTGAGCGTGATCACGTCGCCCACCGACACCGAGAAGCTCGGACGGTCGGTCTTGCGGCCGTTCACCAGCACGTGCCCGTGCGCCACCATCTGACGCGTCGCCCACACCGTGCGGCCCAGACCGCAGCGGCGAAGCACGTTGTCGAGCCGACGCTCCATCAGCTGCAGCAGCATGTCGCCCGAGTTGCCCGGCATGCTGCCGGCGTGGTCCATGTAGCGGCGGAACTGCTTCTCCAGCACGCCGTAGTGGTACTTGAGCTTCTGCTTCTCGTTCAGACGCAGGCCGTAGTCGCGGATGCGCCGGCCGCGGAACCCGTGCATGCCCGGGAACACCAGCGAACGCTTCGACGTGTGCTTCGGAATGTCGACCACCGGAGCGCCGACCCGACGCGACTGCTTGACCTTCGGACCCGTGTAACGTGCCATCGTGCTTTCCTTTCCGTCTCCGGCCGCCGCACGCCACTCGCGAAACACGCGTGACGCGCCGCCGGGTGTGCGGCATCATGTGCCGCACGTCAGGGCAGGACCCGCGACTACGGGCTGCCCTCTCAGAATCACCCTCGCTCCGGAACAGCTCCGGAGTCCAAGGCCCCAACTATAGCCCCCTCCCCACCCCCGACTCCCGCTCCTCCCTTGTTTTGTTCGTGTTTTGTTTGAACAACCGTCGGCAGCCGCCTTTGGTCCCCGAGACCCGCCACCCCCGCTCGACTCTCTACGCTTGGATCGCCACCACCCATGCCCCCGGAAAAGTCCATCATCGAGACGGTTATGCCCCTGGGGGAGCACCTCGAGGAACTCCGCACCCGCGTGGCGCACGCCCTCTACGGCCTGCTCCCCATCGTCGTCACCGCCCTGGCCTTCGGCAAACAGATCCTCAACTTCCTGCTGCAGCCCCTCTTCGACGCGCTCGACGAGGCCGGCTTCGGCGCCGCCCAGGCCACCGGCCCCCTCGAGACCTTCGGCGCGTACGTGAAGGTCAGCGTCATCGCCGCCGTCATCGTCGGCGGCCCGTGGATCCTCTGGCAAGGCTGGAAGTTCATCGCCCCAGGCCTGTACGACCGCGAGAAGCGCTTCGTCTACGTCCTGCTCCCCCTCTCCACCCTGCTCACCACCGCAGGCGTCGTCTTCCTGTACAAGATCGTCGTTCCCTCGCTCCTGAGCTTCCTGCTGCTCTTCAGCGCGGACATCGGCACCCGCACCCCCGCCATCACGCCCATCCCCGAAGGCGTCGCCCCCTCCGCCCTGCTCGTCCTCCAAGGCGACCCGCCCGCCGAGCAACTCAAGCCCGGCATCTTCTGGGTCAACACCGAACTCCATCAGGTTCGCTACTGCATCGCCGCCGAACCCGGCGCACAGCCCGTCATCCTCACCCAGTCGCTCAGCAAGGAATCCGCCATCCGGCAGGATTACCGCGTCACCGAGTACATCAACCTGCTCCTCTCCCTGCTCTTGGCCTTCGCCGTGTCCTTCCAACTGCCCGTCGTCATCCTCGTGCTCGGGTGGGCGGGCATCGTCACCACCACCTTCCTCTCGAAGTACCGCAAGCACGCCGTCTTCGTCACCGCCGTCGCCGCCGCCATCCTCACGCCCGGCGATGTCGCCTCCATGCTCCTGCTGTGGATCCCCATGTACCTGCTCTACGAGCTGGGCACCTTCCTGCTGCTCATCCTGCCCGCCCACCGCATCGCCGGCCCGACCGAAGGCCCCGACGCCGCCGCTTGAGCCTTCCATGCTCCCCCGCTGGCTCGCCTCCATCCTCGGTCGCCACGAAACCCCCGCCGCACCCCTGGGCGCCGAGCACGCCACCGACCTCGACCGCACGATGATGGCGCGGGCCATCGACCTCGCGCGGCATGCCGCCACCATCGGTGAAGTGCCCGTCGGCGCGGTCGTCTACCGCGCCGACACCGGCGAGATGATCGCCCAGGCCCACAACCGGCGCGAAACCGACGACGACCCCGCGGGCCACGCCGAACTCATCGCCATGAGGGACGCCGCCAAGGCCATCGGCGATTGGCGCCTCAACGAGCTCTCCCTCGCCGTCACGCTCGAACCCTGCGCCATGTGCGCCGGCGCCATCGTCAACGCCCGCGTCGGTCGACTCGTCTTCGGCGCCCGCGACCCCAAGGCCGGTTTCTGCGCCAGCCTCGGCTGCCTCACCGTCGACCCGCGCCTCAACCACCGGGTGCTGCCCATCGAGGGTGTGCTCGCGGCCGAGTCCTCCAAGCTGCTTCGCGACTTCTTCCGTCAACGCCGCGAACGAGCCAAGACCTCCTCCTGAAACTCGCTCGTGGCGGCATCCGCCATTCCATGCCAGAACTCCCGGAAGTCGAATCCCTCCGTCGCTCCCTCGAACCCCGACTCGTCGGAGGCACCGTCACCGACGCTCGGCTCCTTCGCGCGGATGTCTGCTCGCCCCTCCCACGCCCCATCGCGGCACGCGCCTCCGCACTGCTGCGTCACGCGACCATCGCCTCGCTCGAACGTCGCGGCAAGCAGCTCGCCATCGTCGCCCATGATGGCCGTTGCCTCATCATCCAACTCGGCATGACCGGCCAGGTCCTCCTCCTCGACGATCCCGCCGCCGTCTCCTTCCACACCCATGTGCACGCGCTGTGGACCGTCGATCGCGACACCACCATGCTCTTCCGCGACCCGCGCCGCTTCGGCGGCCTTCGCCCCGTGCCCGCCCGGGAACAACTCGACACCGTCGCATGGAAAGACCTCGGCCCCGACGCGCTCGCCATCCAAGGTCACGATCTGCTCCGTGCCGCCGGTCACTCCGCTCGCCCCGTCAAGTCCGTCCTGCTCGACCAGGCCGTGCTCGCCGGCGTGGGCAACATCTACGCGGACGAATCGCTCTTTCTCGCCAAGCTCCACCCCCTCGCGCAAGCACGCGACCTCGGCGAACGCCAATGGAACACGCTCGCCCAATGCGTTCGCGACGTGCTCCACGACGCCATCGCCCAGGGCGGCAGCACGCTCCGCGACTACGTCGACGCCCTGGGCCGCTCGGGCTCCGCGACCGAGTCGCACCGGGTCTACGGCCGTCGTGACCTGCCTTGCCTGTCCTGCGGCACGCCGCTGGCCCACACCGTCCTCTCCCAACGCGCCACCGTCTGGTGCCCCCACTGCCAACCCGAACCGACCCGCCCACGACGATGCTGACTTATCCACACCGCAGGGTGCGCGTCTTCCTTCAGGTCGGTCCCGAACGTGCCTCGTGCGGCGGTCTCTTCTTCTCTCTCAAGAGAGAATTCAATTCGTCGTGGTAGTAACAAGGCCTGTCGGCATGTGGACGGCCTCGCTCAAAGCAGCGCAAGTACAAGAATGGCAAGAACATACAAGAGAGAAGCCATAGGACAACCTGTCGCTTGGCTGTCGCTTGCGCCTCGGTGGCGACGTCAACTCATGGCCTCACCCGGGCAGGGGAAGCAAGGGGTTGCTTCTCGCGGAGCGCAGCCGCGCGCCGACGCCATGTACTCCACACGCGGTCCACACGACCCTGTCGCTTGCGCACAAGCCCTGAAACCAAGGCTACCTACGGCAAAAAACAGGCCGCGACGCCCGAAGACGTCGCGGCCTGTTGATGACGGTGGATTGCCGGAGCCCGCGGCGGGCCCGAGCCCGCTGATCACTGCTGGGGTGCTTCCATCTCGACCGGCTTGATGGCTTCAGCCGCGGCAGGCTGACCGAACATCATGCCGAACGGGAAGCCCCCGCCCATGCCGCCCTGGTTGTAGATGAACTGGGCATCGAGGGCCTTCTCGACCCGCAGCTTGGCCTCCGAGAGGTGAGCGAGGCTGTAGGCGTCGAGCTTGCGACCCTTGTCGCCCTTCTCGCCGATGATCTGATCGATCTTGCGGACAAGCTCGCGCAGGCGGAAGACCGAGAGGTTGCTGATGGCCTTCGAGGCCTCGGCCGAACCGGCCGCGGGCATCGTGAGGTCGATCATGCGGTCGAGGTGCTCGCGTTGGAGGTTGCGGCGCAGGCTGGAGATGTAGGGCTTGCGGACGGTGTAGCCGCCCGAGGGTTCCTTCTCGAGCTCGCTCCACACGGCCGTCGACACGGTGTCGAGCAGCTCGGGCAGCGTGAGCATGTCCTGGTCGGCGGGCGTGCGGAACTCGTTGTCGAGCACGCGACGCAGCGTGGTGGGGTTCATGAGGCGGGTGAGCACCATGGACTGCACGCCGGCGATGCGATCATGGACGTTGTACGCGTTCTCCTGGCGAGCATCGCCCATGCCGCCGCCGTCGAGCCACTTGTCGACGGTCATCTTCTCGAGCAGCTCGGGCGTGAGCCCGAAGACCTCGTCGTAGAACGACGTCTCGATGATCTGGCGGAGGCACTCGCGCTGCTGCGCGGCGGGCACGACGACGATGGGCGCCCGGGCGCCCGGATCGCCCTTGACGTCGCGGTTCACGAACGCGCCGCCGATCCACGGGCTGAGCATCGTGATGGCGCGCGTCTGCATCGAGAGCGTGATCTCGTAGCCGCGGCGAACCTTCGCGAAGCTCTCGCCGTCCTTCACGAACTTGTCGACCAGGCGAGCGCGATGGTACTTCGCGAGCTCGAACTGGCTCTTCGCGTAGTCCATCGGGTTCTTCGAGAAGTCGTACCGCTGGATCGACGGGTCGCTGCCGCCCACGTCCTCGTCGGTGCCGTAGTCGAGGCCCGGCTCGGCCGCCCGCTTGGCGACCTCCTTGGGATCGCCGAAGCCGTAGCCGTACTCGATGGCCCACATGTCGTAATCACCCACGGTGATCATCGCCACGTCGCCATTCATCTTGCCGTCCGGACCCGGGAAGTTCACCGGCGTGTAGTCCATCACCGACGACGTGAAGGCCTTCTGTCCCTTCACCTCGTCGCTGTTGATCTGGGCGAGCGTGTACTGCGTGCTCGCCTTGAAGTTGTGGCGCAGGCCGATCGTGTGGCCCACCTCGTGCTGCACCAGGTCCGCCAGCAGCGGACCCACGAACCAGTCGGGAATGCCGTCGAGAAGGTCGGACTTCTTCTCCTCCTTCTTCTCGTCCTTCTTCTTCTCGTCCTTCTCGTCGACCTTCACGGCCTTGGGAATCTCGCCGTCCTGGTCCAACTCGCCGAGCTCGTCGGCGATCAGCTCGAAGTACATGCGGGCGAAGGCCATGTCGTAGCCCTTGCCGCGGCTCGCGAGGCACAACCCGTTCATCTGGCTCGTGCGACCCACCAGCCCGTCGAACTCGTTGGTGCCCATCAGGCGAGAACCCGGCTCCGTCGACGCGGCGCCGTGCCCGACCGCGCGACCGCCGAACCGCGTCACGCCCCGCTGCATGCGTTCCGCGAGAATGCCCGGGCGATCCGCCGGATCGGCCATCCGCACCCGCGGATCCCACCGCGGATTCATGTCGAGCCACGCCACCGTCTCCGGCGACAGGCCCTCCATCGCCAGCTCCGGCATGATCTCGTTGTACTGCGTCCAGAAGTGGCGGATCCAGCCGTCGGTCAGGATCACGTCCGCGTCCAGGATCTGACCCGTGTTCGGGTTCACGCGGCTCGGCCCGATCGCCGTGCCCATGTCGTTCGACAGCCACCGGATGAAGTTGTACCGCACGTCCTCGGAGTCGAGCTCCATGTACGCGCCCGTCTCCGCGTCCTGCTGGCGAACCTCGATGGCGTCCATGATCCCGATCCGCTCGAACGCCTTGTTCCAGATCAGGATGCCGTCACGCACGTACTGCCGATACCGCGCCGGGACCGCCGCGTCGATGTAGAAGACGATCGGCTCCTTCGGCGGGCTCATCTTGCGGCTCGGATCCTTCTTCTCGACGTGCCACCGGTTGATGTACCGAACCCACTTCTCCTTGTCCGTGAACTTGCCCAGGTCGCGGTACGTCGTCGTGAAGAATCCCACGCGCGTGTCCGCCATCCGCGGCTTGTACGACGGATTGTCGCGCAGCAGGCTGATCGAATAGTGGAAGCTCTTCAGCCGCCCGTCCGACGCCGGCATCTCGAAGGCGATCTCCACGTTCTCCGGGAACGCCTTGGCCTTCTTGATCGTCGCCAGCCGTCCCATCGCGCCGCTCGCCTCGCGACCGAAGAACGTCGTCGCCTGACCCACCAGCAGCGATCGCATGTCGATCACCGGCTGACCGCCGGGACCCATCGCCAGGATCGGCACGTCCAGCAGCACCCGGTCCGTGAAGATGTTCTTCACGCTCAACTTGCTCTCCGCATCGCCCGTCGACTTCGTGCCCGTGTTGGGCTCGATCAACAACAGGCGATTGTCGAGCCGCTTCCAGTAGACGTAGATGTCGCCGGCCTGAAGGCCCGCGTACTCCTGGCCCGTCGCCACCGTCATCGCGAAGAAGTGACGCTGCCCCTCGTACCCCTTGGGCATCTCCGCCATCATCGCCCCGTCACGCTCACGCTTGTACAGCGTGTACAACGACTGCCCGTCCGCCGTCGACACCACCTTCTCGAAGCCGCTACTGATGGACGCCCACGGCGGAAGGTTCGATTCCCGCGACGCGGGCGGCGGCCCGTCCTGCGCCATCACCGGCGTCGCCATTCCGCACACGGCCACCAGCGCCGCCGCCGTCGCCGACCACCACACGCCAAGCTTCTTGTCAGCCATGAAAGCACACTCCTGCTGGCGACGGAGACTCCGCCGCAAGGTTCACTCGGTCAGGACGCCAGAAACACGCCGCGACGCCCCGTGCATGCCGCAACAAGGACTTTAGCCCCGTCGCGACCTGACCAATCCGATGCCGGCCGCGGAACAAACCCGCTGGCGGCTCGATCACCGCCTCATACACCATCACCCGTCCCTTCGTTTCGCCACGTGCCGTCCCACGTCTTGCCCCCACCCCCGCGGCATTGCCGCCATAATCTCCCCTCACCATGACAACCTTCCCAGGCGCCACGGTCCGGCTTGCCCGCCGTTTCCTCTCCCTCGCCGCCTGCTCGCTGCTGGCCCTTCCCGCCGCGGCTCAGCCCACCTCCACCTCCCCCCTCGCCCCGCCCGCCAACGGCATGCGACGCGCCGACCCCTCGTGGGTCGCCCTCTCCAACGCCACCATCCACGTCACCCCGGGCGCCCCACCCCTCGAACACGCCACCCTCCTCGCCCGTGATGGCCGCATCGTCGCCATCCTGCCCGGCGAACCCGGCACCGCCAAGGACGGATCCCCCACCCTCGTCCCCGCCCGCACACCCATCGGCCCACGCCTCATCGATTGCACCGGCCTGCACCTCTACCCCGGTTTCATCGAGCCCTGCTTCGAAGTCGACACCCCCGCCCCCGCGGGCGAAGAGGCCGCCAAGCACTGGAACCCAAAGGTCACCCCCCAACGCTCCGCCCTCGACGCCCCACGCCTTGATGACAATGCCGCCGGCTCCCTCCGCCGCCTTGGCTTCACTGCCGTCGCCATCAGCCCCAAGGGCGGCATCTTCCGCGGCCAATCCGCCCTGACCTCCCTCGCCAAACCCGCCGACGAACCCAGTGCCGCCAAGCCCGCCGCCTACCGCGGCCCCATCTATCAATCCATTGCCATGGATTCCTCGGGTGGCGGCTACCCCGACTCACAAATGGGTGCCATCGCCGTCATCCGCCAAACCCTCGGCGATGCCCAGTGGCAAGCCGCCCGTCGCAAGGCCGGCGCGTTCTCCAGCCCGCCCAACGCCCTCGACCCGTTGGCCGCACTCCTTGAGAGCTCCCGCAACCAGTCCGCTCCCTCCGAGTTCCAGCCGGTCAAGCAGTCGAGCTCCGACTTCATCTCCCCCTGGCTCTTCCACAGCGAATCCGAACTCGATCTCTTCCGCATCAAGGCCATCACCGAGGAGTTCGGGCTCCGCCACATCCTGATCCTCGGCAGCGGCGCCGAATACCGCCGCCCCGCCGGCATCCCTCCCGGTTCCACCCTTCTCCTCCCCCTCAACTTCCCCAAGACGCCCGATGTCGGCTCGCTCGCCAAGCAGGAAGGCGTCGACCTCCGCGAACTCATGGCTTGGGAGCAAGCACCAACCAACCCCCGTCGTCTCAAGGCGTTAGGTGTCGATTTCACCCTGACCACCGCCCGGCTCCAGAACCGTGGCGACTTCTGGTCCAACCTGCGGCTGGCCGTCCGCCACGGCCTTGACGAAGCGACCGCCATCCAAGCCCTCACCGTTCGTGCCGCCGCCGCTCTCGGCGCCTCCGACCTCATGGGCACCCTCGAGACGGGCAAGCTCGCCAACATCGCCGTCTTCGACGGACCCGCCCTGAGCAAGAACGCCGACAACAAGGACTCCAAGCTCCGTGGCGTCTGGATCGACGGCTCATGGCACGAAGTGACGGCCATCCCCGTCTCCTTCGAGGGCACGTGGGATGTCGCGATTCCCGTCGACCCCAGGCCCGTCACCCGCCGCCTCGAGATCGACCGCGACAACGGCATCACCTTCCATCGCAACGGCAAGCAGGTCAAGGCCTCCAAGGTCGAAGCCGCCACCGGTCGTCTCAGCTTCGTCTTCGATCATGACGCTCTGGATGGCGAGGAAGGCACCTGCTCCATGATGGCCATGGTCGCCGCCGCCGAAGGTGGCGCATCGCCCGCCATCATGACCGGCATCGGCATCAGCGGCACCGGCAAGCGCTACGAGTGGACCGCCACCCGCCGCCCCAAGTCCCTCGTCGGCCTCTGGCCCTTCATCCCCGCTCGTGCCGGCGATGCCAGCCACATCATCGCTTTCAACGACCAGAACGAAGCCACTGCTCGCGCCGTCACCGCCACCGATCCGGCCGTGAAGCCCGAAACCCTTTCGTACGACGGGTCTTCCGTGGGCTTCACGCTCGGCGACACCACGTTTGCAGGGTCGATCGATTGGAGCGTCCCCGCCACGCCGCGGATCACCGTCACGGCCGGCGATGCCTCGTGGATCGCCACACGCCGCGAACTCAATCCCTTCAAGGGCGCCTGGCGCGTCACCTCGTACGACGGCAAGCCCGTCGCCGATGGCAACGCCGCCGCCGACTCGCTGCAACTCACCATCACCGACGCCAACGTCACCATCACGAAGACCGCCAAGGGCACGGCCCCCGTCGTCATCAAGGCCAAGGACGTGAAGTTCCAGGCGACGGGCGCACCAGCTTCGGCCAAGCCCGATGCCAAGCCCGATGCCAAACCCGGCGACGAACCGCCCGCCGACACCAAGCCCGCCTCGGACCATGTCCTCTCCCTCACCTTCACCCACGATCTCGCTCCCCTCGGCGGCGAAGGTACCTCCTCCGACACCATCTCCATCGCCTTCAACACCGACCCCTCCAAGGACGTCATCCGCGGCAGCAGCACCCTGAGCATCGGCGGCACCCACGCCTACGAAGCCATCCGCATCGACGACCCCACCTCCGACGAAGGCCCCTCCGTCGCCGATATCCCCGAGCAACTTCCCACCCCCTTCAGTCCGTACGGCTTCACCGAGCAACCCGAGCAACCCGCTCACCTCATCATCTCCAACGCCACCATCTGGACCAACGGCCCCGCCGGCGTCATTCCCAAGGGCTACGTCTACGTGCGGGCCGGCACGATCGCCATGGTCGGTGCGGGTGATCCTTCCATCGCCATCCCCCAAGGGGAACGCAGCGTCTTCATCAACGCCGAGGGCCGCCACCTCACGGCGGGCATCGTCGATTGTCACTCCCACACCGGCATCAGCGGCGGCGTCAACGAGAGCGGCCAAGCCGTCACCTCCGAGTGTCGCATCAGCGACGTGACCAACCCCGACGTGACCAACTGGTACCAGCAACTCGCCGGCGGCGTCACTTCCGTGCTTTCGCTCCACGGCTCGGCCAACGCCATCGGCGGCCAGTCGCAGACCATCCGCATCCGCTGGGGATGCGCCTCGCCTCAGGACATGCACTTCGACGGCGCGATGCCGGGCATCAAGTTCGCCTTGGGCGAAAACCCGCGTCGCGCCAACTCCGGCACCAACAACTCCCGCTACCCCGCCACTCGCCTGGGCGTCGAGATGCTCATCCGCGATCGCTTCACCGCCGCGGCCGAGTACATCGCGTCGCGATCGAGGCCCGACTTCCGCCGCGACCTCGAGCTCGAACCCCTCGCCGAGATTCTCGAAGGCAAGCGGCTCATCCACTGCCACTCCTACCGCCAGGACGAGATGCTCATGCTCGCCCTGCTCGCTCGCGACCTCAAGTTCCGCATCGGCACCTACCAGCACGCGCTCGAAGGCTACAAGGTCGCCGACACCGTGCGAGACCACTCCGGCGGCGCATCGGGATTCGCCGACTGGTGGGCCTTCAAGGTCGAAGTCCAGGACGCCATCCCCGAGGCCTTCCCCATCATGGCCGAGCAGGGAGCCGTCGTCAGTTACAACTCCGACAGCAACGAAATGGCCCGACGCCTTAACGTCGAAGCCGCCAAGGCCGTCAAGTACGGCGGCGTCAGCGAAGAGGAAGCCCTCAAGTACGTCACGCTCAACCCGGCGCGTCAACTCAAGATCGACCATCGCGTCGGCAGTGTCGAGGAAGGCAAGGACGCGGACCTCGCCCTCTGGTCGGGTCCGCCCCTCTCGGCCTTCAGCCGCTGCGAATCGACCTGGGTCGAAGGCCGTCGACTCTTCTCGCTTGAACAGGACGCCTCGATGCGGGCGCGCATCAAGTCCGAACGCATGCGATTGATCCAGAAGGCGCTCGTCGGCAACAAGAAGAAGGAAACGCCCGCCGCGGATGACGCCAAGCCCGCATCCTCCTCCGAACCCCGCCCCGAAGGCGGTCGTCGTCGTCGCGGCAGGCCGCCCCAGGAGGGCGACGCTTCGGCACAGGACGCCGCCGACCAAGCCGCCGAGGCCATCAAGCGGTACTACATCGAACTCCACAACTACCGCCACTTCAGCCAGCAGGGAGTCTGCGGCTGCGACATCATGCGTTGATCATGCCTTGAACATGCGTGGATGAAGACCCCGCCCGCTCACCAAGCCACTCCCATGCGAACCACCCTCCTTGCCACCATCTCGGTTCTCGCCGCCACGCTCCCCGCGTTCGCGCAGGACCTCACCGTCAAGGCGCCTCCGCAGGCCGCCCCCATCGCCATCGTCAACGCCGCCATCCACCCCGTCTCGCGCGAGCCCATCGACCGCGGCTGGATCCTCTTCGACAAGGGCCGCATCACTTCGCTGGGCACCGGTGATGCCCCCGACCTTCCCCAAGGCACGCAGATCATCGACGCCAAGGGCCAACGTCGCGTCTACCCGGGTCTCATCAGCCCCTACACCCAACTCGGCCTCACCGAGATCCAGGCCGTGCCCCAGACCATCGACACCACCGAGGTCGATCGCGTCGCGCCCGAAATCGTCGCGGCCACCGCCGTCAACCCCGACTCCACGCTCATCCCCGTCACCCGCTCCAACGGCATCCTCACCGCCGTCGTCTTCCCCACCGGTGGCCTCGTCAGCGGGCAACCCAGCGTCATTCGCCTCGACGGCTGGACCAACACCGACATGACCATCCGCCGCACCATCGGCATGTCGCTCAACTGGCCCAACATGCGCACCTTCACCGCATGGTGGATGAACGAGAGCGAAGAAGACCAGCAACGCGCCATCAAGCGCGACATCGAGGCCATCGACCGCGTCTTCGACACCGCCAAGGCCTATGCCGCCGCCAAGGACGCCGACCCCTCCTCGCCCACCGATCTTCGCTGGGAGGCCATGCGCCCCCTCTTCGCGCAAGGCAAGGACCAGGCATGTCTCTTCGTCCGGGCCAACACGGTCGATCAGATCATCGCCGTCGCCGCGTTCGAGAAGAAACACTCGCTGCGCATCACGCTGGTCGGCGGCCGCGAGGCGCCGCTGTGCGCCTCCATCGTCAAGGAAGCGGGCATGCCCGTCATCCTGCTCGGCACGCACAACCTCCCGCGCCGCGATGACGAGGCCTACGACGAACCCTTCACCCTGCCCCTTCGCCTCCACCAGGCGGGCATTCCCTTCACCATCAGCCACAACGACGACACCGCGCACGAACGCAACCTGCCGTATCACGTCGCCATGGCCGTCGCGTACGGACTCCCTCGCGATGTCGCCATCCGCAGCATCACCCTCGATGCCGCCGCCATCGCCGGCGTCGATGACGAAGTCGGCTCGCTTGAACCCGGCAAGGCCGCCACGCTGATCATCACTAATGGCGACCCGCTCGAGGTCGTCACCAAGATCGACGCCGCGTTCATCGACGGCCGCCGCATCGACCTCTCCAACAAGCAGACCAAGCTTGCCGAGAAGTACCGCGAACGCTATCGCCAGCCGAAGTGATTATCGCACCCGCGGCGCGCCGCCTGTGCCGGACATGACGCCGCCGATGCGTCCAAGACGCACGCCTGAGCCGGGGATCATTCCAGTTCCGCGGGTCGCGTGTCGATGATCATTGGCGATGACTGCGCAGTTCCCATTCGGTGACAAGGGACACGGACGTGCCAACGACGAAGCGCGGCGCACCGGTCGCGTGCGCCTCGGTGGCATCGTGTGCACCATCGGGACCGTGCTTGATGTCTCCGCCACCGGCATGCGCGTCCGATGCACCGTTCGGGTGCCTGCCATCGGTACCGTCGTCTCCACCATGATCTCCACCCCCGAGGGCCCCCTTGAGGTCGGCGGCACCGTCGTCTGGACCCGGAAGTGCGGCTGGATCACCCACGAAGCCGGCATCCGCTTCGATCAGGTCACGCCCCCAGTCCGCCAAGCCCTCACCCGGTTGGCTCGAATGGCCGGCAAAGGCGCCGATTGGCACGATTGACGCCGCTCACGACCCATCCGGTTTCGCGCCGATGATGGTGGCATGAAGGCCCTTCCTCTCGCCGCGATCCTCGCCCTCTTCACGCTTCCTTGCGCCCACGCGCAAACAACGCGTGAACGCACGCCGCCGACTCGCCACGCCGGCGATGCCGCGACCATCATCGATCTCCGCCCGAGGTTCGAGGTCGGAAAGCCCCAACGCTTCCGCCTCACCATGACCACCCGCGGCAAGGATGTCGCCCCCTCGTCGCCTGGCACGCCTTCCACTCCCACCGACACCTCCATGTCGCAGGACATCGAGATCTCCCTCGTCGCCCGCGAGGTCGACCCCGAACGTGGCTCGACCCTCGATCTCGTCTACGAGTCCATGAAGATCTCGATGAAGACCCCCGACGGCCAGCAACTCACGCTCGACACCGCCTCCAAGGACAAGAACGACCCGCTCGCCGGACTCCTCGCGCCCCTCGCGGGCCTCAAGGTCGCCATCCAGATGGACAAGGATGGCAACATCACCACCATGGACGCCGGCGCGGGCGGCGGACTGCCCATGGATCCCGCCGCTCTCCTCGGCGGCGGTGGCAATGGACCTTCCATCAACGCCGCCGATGTCGTCCGCAACCTCCTCGGTCCCGTCACCACCACCGCCAAGAGCCCGGGTCAGGCGTCGGTCGGCGAATCGTGGACGACCCAGGACACCATCGACGCCGCGTGGGGCCGCATGCAACTCTCCACCACCCACACCCTCTCCTCCCACCGAGGCAACGTCGCCACCATCGACACCCGCGGCAGGTTCGACCTCCTCCCCTCGTCATCCACCAGTCCGGCCCCCACCATTCGCGACAGCATGTACACCGGTCGCACTTCCTGGAACACGCAGGCCCACATGATCGACGAGATGACGCTCAAGCAGCGGCTCGTCATCAACAAGGGAACCGCCGGCACCAGCACGCAGGAGATGGATGTCAAGGTGAAGCGACTCGGCCGCTGAACCGGCCCGCGGCATGCGCAACGAAAAAGCCGCGGCTGTCCGCGGCTTTCCCGAGTCATTCACGCGGCTCGTCGCTCACTGAGCGTCGAGGTATTCCGACAGGATCCGAACCCCCCACCCGGTCGGGCCGTCCACCCACATCCCGGCGTTGCGCTCCGAGACGTGCACGCCCGCGATGTCGAGGTGACACCACGGCACCTTCTCGTCGACGAAGTACGACAGGAACGCCGCACCCTGGATCGGATGCGCCTTGCGGTTGGGGTTGCTGTTGAGGATGTCGGCCACGGGGCTCTTCATCATGTCGCGGTACTCTGCGTGCATCGGCAGTCGCCACACACGCTCGCCGCTCTTCGCGGCGGCCGCCTCGAGCCCCGCGCGCAACTTGTCGTTCTCGCAGAACATGCCGCAGTACGTGCTGCCCAGCGCGACCACCACGCCGCCGGTGAGCGTGGCGAGGTCGATGATGCTCGCGGGATTTTCCTTCTCGCACGCCCAGCAGAGCGCGTCCGCCAACACCAAGCGGCCTTCCGCGTCCGTGTTGGTCACCTCAACCGTCACGCCGTTGCGGTAGCGGAGCACGTCGTCGGGGCGGTATGCCTCGTCGGAGATCGAGTTCTCCGCCGCGGCGAGCAGCGCGACCACGCGAACCCGTGGCTTGATGACCGTCGCGATCGCGTGCATCGCGCCAAGCACCGCGCACCCGCCGTCCTTGTCGCGCTTCATGCCCACCATGCCGTTGTTCACCTTCAGCGACAGGCCACCGGTGTCGTACGTCATCGTCTTGCCGATGAGCACCACCGGCTTGCGACCCTTCGCGCCACCCTTGGGCACGTACTCGAGCCGGATCATGCAGGGCTTGTTCTCGCTCGCCTTGCCCACGTTGATCAACCCCTCGAAGCGCTCGCGCTCGAGGTCGTCGCCCTCGAAGATCTTGCACGACAGGCCGACCTGACGCGCCATCTTCTTCGCCTGCTCGGCCATGTAGCCGGTGGTGGCGATGTTCGGCGGCGTTTGGCTCAGCGTCCGGGCGAAGTTGGTGGATGTGGCGAGCGCCAAGCCGCGATCGACGCCAGCGCCGAAGTCGGCCGTGTCGGAACGCAGCGTGAGCTTCACGCGCTTGGACTCGGGCGAACCCTTGCCGCGGAACTCATCGCATACCCAGCCGAGCAGACCCATGCCCTCGCCGAAGGCGTTGCCGGCCTCCGATTCATCGATCTTCGCGGCACCGAGCACACCCTCGAGGCACACCGTGAGGCTCGATCCCTTGACGGCCGCGAGCTTGCGACCGGCCGCCGCCGCGATGCCGCGGCAGGCGTCGGCCTTGAACCGCTCCTTGGCGCCAAGACCCACGAGCAAGATTCTGGTGCCGCTCTTGCCACCGAACGCCTCGACGACGGTCATGGCGTCGCCCGTCGCCTCGGTGCGGGTGAGTGCCGCCTTCACCGCGTCGGCAAAGCCCAGGCGAGTCACCGTCGCCTTGGTGGCGGGGTCGAGGGGCAGGCCCTCGCCCTTGCCGGTGCCGAAGTAGCCGAAGAGGTACGCGTCGGAGACGCCACGGAGCGTGTGAGTGATGGACTTGAACATGGTGCACAGTCTAAGGGCCCCGGCAGCGGCTTTCCCACCCGGATCACTGAGCGGCCCATACGCTCCGCTTCGTGTCCTGTCAGTCCCACAACGCCACCCTTCCATCACCCGCCATTGCGCCCGGGGCGGGCGACATCGATACCGCCGCCGTGGCCGCCGCCATCGGCGAGCGGGGCATCGATCCTCGCATCTCCTCCGTCATTCCCGGCTTTGACGCACCCTTCTTCCAGGCCGGGCTCGCGGGTTACTCCGACGCGGCCATGCGGCTGGTGGCGAGGCGTCACGGCTGCCCGATGTGCGTGACCGAGGCCCTGCTCGACCGCACGCTCCTGGCCGGCGGCCGCGGCTTCGACAAGGCCGACCTTGGCGACCTGCACGACAACGTCCCCGGCGGGCCCGACGATCACCCGTTGTGCGTGCAGATCATGGGCAGCGAGCCGCGTGAAATGGCCGCCGCCGCGGTCAAACTCGTCGAGCAACGCCTCCGCAGCGATCGCGAGTATCGTCTGCTCGCGCTCTCCACCGATGGTTCCCCGGGCCCGACGCAACATCTCCGCGATCCTGGTGGGAGGCAAGTGGGCCCGTGGCCACCGCCAGACGGCTTCAGCGAGGACGAACGCCGCTTCGCCGCCGCGATGGAGATGACGGCGAAGCGTGCGGGCAGTTCCGCGGGTTTCCAGTGCATCGACGTCAACTTGGCCTGCCCGGTGAAGAAGGTCGAGAAGAAGGCCCGGGGTGGTCACTGGCTTGCCGAGCCGCGTGGCGCGATCGCCATCCTCGAGGCCGTGCGCGAGGCCGTGCCGAAAGAGATCCCCTGCACCGTGAAGTTGCGGCGGAGTTTCGACGACACGCCGGAGATGGCCGAGAACTTCGAACGCATCTTCGCGGCGCTGTCGTCGATCGGCTACGCATGGGCCACGGTGCATGCGAGAACGGTGCAGCAGAAGTACATGGGTCCGAGCCGCTGGGACTTCCTCCGCGACCTCGTGCGTCGGTATCCGAACAACATCGTCTTCGGCAGCGGTGACGTCTGGAACGTGCACGAGATCTTTCGGATGATCCACTACACCGGCGTACACGCCGTGTCGGTCGCACGCGGGTGCATCGGCAATCCATGGATCTTCCGCCAGGCTCGCGAGATGATGGCGGGCCGCGCACCCTCGACGCCGACGATCGCCGAGCAACGTGCGGCGATGCTGATGCACTTCGACATCTCGCTCGCGGTGACGCGGCGGTTTCGCCACGGCGAAGAGGCCACAAGCCGCATGATGCGAAAGTTCGGCATCAAGTTCGCGCAGCATCATCCTCGTGGCGAAGAGATCCGCCGCCGCATGATCGATGTCAGCACCGCGGAGGCCTGGCGGAGCATCCTCGACGAGTACTACTTGACCTGACCGAAGTCACTGCTCGATCTTGATGCTCTTGATGGGTGACTTGCACTTCTTGCGGAGGATGGCCATGCCTCCGCCGCGAAGCCACTGGTCGAACTCCCATGCCGCGGCGGCATCCATCGCCTTGACGGTCAAGACACCGGTCGTGGAAAGTTTCTTGATGGACGCCCGATCCACGAACTCGGCCGGCGCGATCTCCCGCCACATGTCGTCGAGCCCCCCCACCGCCTTCTGCTGCTTGGCGAAGTCGCGATAAAGACGCGAGACATCCTCCCTGATGGAAAGATCCGGAGCGATCTGCGCTCGGAACCGGCGGAGTTTCTCCAACTCCATCGTGACTGGGGATCGTCGCATCGCGCTTGCACCTCGTCTGAACGCTTGGGGGCGCCAACCGAACACATCGCGGCGAGAGGCCGAACCGGCCGCTCGCGATCACTCTCCTCAATGGTAGTGTCGCCGCCGATTCAAGGCACATCGGCGTACATTGTGCACGCATGGTCCCCTCCCCCACCGCCACCGGCATCCGCATCCACAACCTCTGCAAGTCCTTCCCAGGGTCCGGAGGCAAGAACTCCCCGGCCGCCGTCAACAACATCAACCTCTCGATCGAGCCAGGCGAGTTGTTTTTCCTGCTGGGCCCCTCCGGCTGCGGCAAGACCACGCTCCTCCGCATGATCGCCGGCTTCATCGAACCCACCAGTGGCCGCGTTGAGTTTGTTCACGGCAACACCCCCGCCGACGTCACCCACCTCCCCCCCGAACAACGAAACACCGGGATGGTCTTCCAGTCCTACGCCCTCTGGCCCCACATGACGGTCGCCCAAAACGTCGCCTTCGGGCTCGATGTTCGTAAAATAGACGGCACCGAGAAAGCGCGTCGCGTCAAGGAGGCCCTCGACGCCGTCCAAATGAATGAATACAGCGAACGGAAACCAAACCAACTTTCGGGCGGTCAGCAGCAGCGTGTCGCGCTCGCTCGCGCGGTCGTGGTGCGGCCCAGTGTTCTCTTGCTCGATGAACCACTCTCGAATCTTGACGCAAAGCTCCGTGTGGAGCTTCGCAGCGAGATCCGGCGGCTCTGTAAGCAGTTCGGCATGACCACGCTGTACGTGACGCACGACCAGAAGGAAGCCCTGAGCATGGCCGACCGCATCGCGATTTTGCGTCGTGGTGAGGTGATCCAGGTCGGTGGACCCCAAGATCTCTACCGCCGCCCACGCACCTCCTTCGTCGCCTCGTTCCTTGGGGAAACCAATTTCCTCCAGTGCCAACCAGTCGCAGGAACCAACACACTCCGCTCCTCGTCGCTTGAGTGGGTCACATCAACCCCACTCACCGACCGTCGCGGCAATCTGACCATCAGCGTTCGCCCTGAAGCGATCCGCCTCGACGCCACCTCCAACCAGTTCGTGGCAACCATCACCGATCGGATCTACCTTGGCGAATCGCTGCAGTTGAAGCTCAAGACCGGCGACACCCCATTGACCATGTCGATCCCGCACCCTCCAGAAACGGGCTTGTCCGAGGGTGAGACCATCCGAGTTGGTGTGGCCACCGAGGACGTGGTCATCATCGATGAATAGGTGTTCCACGTGGAACACCCCAGGATCCGACAAGAAACTCACCACCAGAAATGGTGGTGTTCTTGCTTTTGGGGTGTTCCACGTGGAACACCCTGTTTGGATCCTTCTATGCTGTGGGAACACGGAAAGGACTTCCCATGGCGACAGCGAGCGGATCGTCGGATTCAAAGACCCCTCCCCGCAAGCTCGGAAGGGGCATTGGTGCACTCATCTCGATGCCTGCGGCGGTTGAGGTGCCGGTGGTGCCACCCCAAGTGGTTGAATCGGTGGTGGTGGAGGTGAAGCCAGTCCAGGTGGAACCCGCCAACAGCGATGTGGTTCGATACGTTGATCTGAAGCGGATCGTGCCGAGCCCCTATCAGCCGCGTCGCACATTCGATCCTGCCACCATCACGCAACTTGCGGAGTCAATCAAACACTCCGGCGTGATGCAGCCCATCATCGTGCGTCAGAAGGGGATGGGGTACGAGTTGGTGGCTGGTGAGCGCCGTTGGCGGGCGGCACAACTCGCGGCCATCCCACAGATCCCGGCGATTGTTCGGATTTTGTCAGATGAACAATCCGCGGAATGGGCGCTGGTCGAGAATGTGCAGCGTGAGGACCTGAACCCGATCGACCGAGGAATGGCGTTCAAGGCATTGACCGAGCGATTCGGGATCACCCACTCTCAAATTGCCGAACGGGTGGGTGTAGAGCGTTCCACGGTGGCGAACTTGATCCGCCTCACGGAGCTTGAAACAGAGATCGCCGAGATGATCGTCCGGGGCGAGTTGATGGGGGGGCACGGCAAGGCGTTGTTGTCGATTCCTCCCGGCGAGGCGAGGTTGAATCTTGCGAGAGAAGCAGCCGCCGGGGGTTGGAATGTCCGCAAGACGGAGTTGCTCGCCCAGGCTCACGCCATCAAGCCGGAGAATGTCGGCACCAAGGCTCCGCCGAAGAAGGAGGCCGAGGCTCGGCAAGCGGTGTTGCGGGACCTTGAACGCCAGATCGGGCACCACCTTGGAACCAAAGTGCTCATCACCACCGATCGGACGGGAGCAAAGGGCAAGCTTAGTATTGAGTTCTATTCCATCGATCATTTCGATGGGCTTCTCCGTAAACTCGGAGTGGCAACACAGTAATTCACGGGGTGGGATGCTCGTGCGATTGTGTCGCATGCACACAAGAAAGGCAGAGCGTCATGGCAAAACGAGTCGGCATCAGCGGTGTTTCGACGCAGATCCTGCAGCAGGAGATTCGTCGTCGCCAGCGTCAGGTGGGCGCACTTCAGCGCAAGCGTCAGACCTTGCTCAAGCGCCTGCAGAAGCTTGATGAACAACTGAACGAACTTGGCGTCGGCGGTGGGGCGGTTGCACGCGGCGGCACGGGACGCGTTCGTCCTCAGAACAAGGTGAGCTTGGTCGAGGCGCTCGCTGCGGTGCTCAAGGGCAAGACGATGACCGTGTCGAACGCGGCCGAGGCCGTGAAGAAGAGCGGCTACAAGACCAACGCGGCCAACTTCCGCGTGATGGTCAATCAGACCTTCATCAAGCATCGCAACATCTTCAAGAAGGTGTCGCACGGCCATTACACCACGGCCTGACCCAACTTGCGTCGATCAACAAGAAAAGCCCGCCGAAAGGCGGGCTTTGTCGTTTTCGCGTCATGGACAAGGGATCAGTGGGGGACCGGGTGACGCGACAGGCGCGACGGACGATCGGTCAGCGTGGCACGCTGGATGTCGTTCCAGAACATGCGGTTGCCGGCGTTCCAGGTCAGCGAGGTGGTGTTCTGAGCGTCCGCCGGGCGCTCGTTGAGGGTGAGCAGTTCCGGGGTCAGGTTGTGCACGACCGAGGCGTGCTTGGGGTCGCTGGAGGAGCAACCGCCGAGGGTTGCACCGAGCGTGGCGGCGGCGGCGAGCAGGAGAAGGGACGTCTTGGAATGCTTGTTCATGAATGGGACTGCCTGTACTGGCCACCACGGCCCAGCCGCCACGATGAGGGCCGGGCATAGGTTGTAACCTGACTCGAGAGAAAGGTCAACCCAAACACCTCGAATTGACGTTTGTGTTTTGTACGTATCTTGCTCTGATTGAACCAGTCCCTGCCGGAATAGCAGGGGGGTGAAACGGGCGGGTGCCAATGTTGGCGGCTGATGGTGGAACGAGCCGCGGGGGTGGCTGTTTCGGAGTGGTACGGCGGTTGCATTTCCACAGGCATGAATCCTGACCGCTTCACCACCGCCGCCCAGCAAGTGCTCAGTGACGCCCAGTCGGAAGCGCTCCGGCGCGGGCACCCTGAGGTTGTCGGCCTTCACGTCTTGGCCGCGATGATCCGCGACAAGGGGTCGGCCGGCAGCTCGATCATGGCGAAGGCGGGCGTTGATGCCGCCCGTGTTCGTCAGGTGGTCGAGACCGAGCTCACGCGGCTGCCCACCACCTCGTCGAACGCCGGGGCGACGGGTCGGTCGCTCATGGAACTGCTCACGAAGGCGGACGGCGAGTCGCGGCGACTGGGTGACTCGTACATCTCGAGCGAGCACCTGATGTTGGCCGCAGCCGACGTCGCGGGCGGCGCGAAGGACGTGCTGTCGCTCCTGGGCGTCTCGAAGTCGCGGCTTGAGGAAGCCGTCAAGGCCATTCGCAAGGCCAGCGGCGTCGAGACGATCGCCGACCAGAACGCCGAGGGCACCTTCGAGTCGCTCAAGAAGTACGCCGTCGACCTGACCGAGAAGGCCCAGCAAGGCAAGCTCGATCCGGTGATCGGCCGCGACGAGGAGATCCGCCGCTGCATGCAGGTGCTCAGCCGGCGCACGAAGAACAACCCGGTGCTGATCGGCGAGCCCGGCGTCGGCAAGACGGCCATCGCCGAGGGCCTTGCCCTCCGCATCGTCAATCGCGACTGCCCCGAGGGGATGCGCGACAAGCGGATCATGGCGCTCGATGTCGGCCAACTCCTGGCCGGCGCGAAGTTCCGTGGCGAGTTCGAGGAGCGGCTCAAGGCCGTCCTGCGCGAAGTGCAGGCCAGCAAGGGCGAGATCATCCTCTTCATCGACGAGTTGCACACCATCATCGGCGCGGGCGCGGCCGAAGGGGCCGTCAGCGCGGGCAACCTGCTCAAGCCCGCCCTGGCCCGCGGCGAGTTGCGGTGCATCGGCGCCACCACGCTCGACGAGTACCGCAAGCATGTCGAGAAGGACCCTGCGTTCGAGCGTCGGTTCCAGCCCATCTTCGTCGATCAACCGTCGGTCGAGGAGACCGTCGCGATTCTCCGTGGCCTGAAGCCTCGGTACGAGGCGCACCACGGCGTGCGGATCCTCGACGGCGCGATCCTGGCCGCGGCACAACTCAGCCATCGGTACATCGCCGACCGGTTCCTGCCCGACAAGGCGATCGACCTGCTTGACGAAGCCGCGGCGAAGCTGCGCATCGAGAACGACAGCATGCCTGGCGAACTCGACGAGCTGCGTCGCCGCATCATGCAACTCGAGATCGAGCGAGAGGCGTTGCGCATCGAGGCCTCGGAGGGCAAGAGCGCGGACGCGGGCGCGGCTCGGGAACTCGAGCGAGTGGAGAAGGAGCTTGGTGACCTTCAGGAACGCAATCGCGCCTTGACGGCCCGGTGGGAGGCGGAGAAGAAGGACCTCGACGAGATCAAGCGCATCAAGGAGGAGATGGGCGCCAAGCAGGTGCAACTCGACCAGGCGCAGCGTCGCGGCGATCTCGAATCGGCGGCACGCATTCGCTATGGAGAGTTGCGGGAGCTCGAGAACCGGCTGAAGGCGGCCGAGGAAGCGAGCGCGAAGCGGGAGAAGTCGGGTGACGCGCTGGTGAAGGAGGAGGTCGATGCCGAATCGATCGCCGGCGTGGTGGCGAGGTGGACGGGCATTCCGGTGTCGCGGCTGGTCGAGGGTGAGCGCGAGAAGCTGACGCGGATGGAGACGCAACTTTCCCGCCGCGTGATCGGTCAGGGGCACGCGCTGAAGGCGGTGAGCGACGCCGTTCGACGCAGCCGCGCGGGGCTGGGCGATCCGAACCGGCCGATTGGTTCGTTCCTCTTCCTGGGTCCGACGGGCGTGGGCAAGACCGAGACGTGCAAGGCGCTCGCGGAGTTCCTCTTCGACACGGAAGAGGCGATGGTGCGCATCGACATGAGCGAGTACGGCGAGAAGCACTCGGTGGCGAGGCTCGTGGGCGCGCCTCCTGGGTATGTGGGGCACGACGAGGGTGGGCAGTTGACCGAGGCGGTGCGTCGTCGGCCGTACTGCGTGCTCCTGCTCGACGAGATCGAGAAGGCGCACCCCGACGTCTTCAACGTGTTGCTGCAGGTGCTCGATGACGGGCGGCTGACGGATGGTCAGGGTCGCACGGTCGACTTCAAGAACGCGATCGTGGTGATGACGAGCAACTACGGGAGCGCGCAGATTCAGGAGCTTGCGGCGGACGGGGCGGAGGACTGGGAGATCGAGGCGGCGATTCGCGAGATGCTGAGGCGCGGGCCGGCGGCGATGATGGCGGACGAGGTGGGGAAGGCGGCGGGCTTGCCCCCGAAGGTGTTGCAGGTGATGTCGAAGGCGGCGATGACGATGGTGGGGGGGTTGATGCGGCCCGAGCTCCTGAACCGCATCGACGAGGTGGTGGTCTTCCATCAGTTGCGGAAGGAGAACCTGGGAGGCATCGTCGACATTCAACTGAAGCGGCTGCGAGACCGGTTGCGAGACCGCGACATGGCGCTCGACTTGACGGACGCCGCGAAGGCGGAACTGGCGACCGAGGGGTGGGACCCGGCGTTCGGCGCACGGCCGCTGAAGCGGACGATCCAGCAGCGGATCGAGAACCCGTTGGCCAGCAGCATCTTGGCGGGCGAGTTCGGGGCGGGCGACTCGGTGGTGGCGGACTTCACGGGCGGCCGATTCGTGTTCGGCCGCAAGTGACCTCGGGCCCGGACGGGGGATAGGTGGCCGGGTTGGCGAGGCGGCCGCAGTGGAGGCCGGGTGTGGTTTCGACCGAACAAAGGGTGGCCGGGGGCGAATACCCTTGGTCGCTTGGCTGTCGGCTCCGCGTGGGGTCGGTGCCGGGTGGTTCGAAACGATCGAGCGAGGATTCCGACTCATGCAGACGCGGGCACACAACCGTTTCCAAGTGTTTGTCTGGTCGTTGGTTGCGTCCATGGGGTCGTCCGTGGCGATGGCGCAGTTCGTGACGCCGCCGCCGGCGACCAATCCGGATCCCGAGAAGGACATTCCCAAGGCGCCGACGCCCCCGCCCCCGCCCCCCCCGGCCGCGGCACCGCCGCAGCCGCGGATCGAGCGAGCACGTCCGGCGCGTGAGCCGATTCCCGACGTGCCCTTCAAGGAGTGGGAGAAGGACGCCTCCGGCGCGTTGGCGGCGTTGAACGAGCCGCTGGAGTTGGCGTCGCTGCGTCGCAACCCGCTGGTGACGGCGGACGTGATGTCGAAGATCGACGCGTTCTTCCCCGAGCGTCGCAAGTCGATGGAGCGGGTCGTGATCGAGAACTTGGACCTGGTCGAGCGGATCGATCAGGGCCTGTTCGAGAAGACGGACTTCAACGACAAGGCGTCGGTTGGGCAGGTGGTGGCGACGACCAAGCCGCTGACCGCGCCGTCGCTGGCGAGCGAGCTCAAGAATCGGCAGATCATCGACGACAAGACCTTCGGGCTCAACTCGCGGATCACGACGGCGTACACGAAGGCGGGCATGCCTCCGAGGAAGGAAGGCGCGACGCCCGAGGAGATGAAGAAGGCGACGATGCAGTCGATGGGCGCGATCTACAAGCAGGGCTTTCTCGAGCACCTGTGGACGTACAACGAACTGATCGACGCCGCATCGAAGCAGATGTCGGGCGTGAAGGCCGACGCGCCGAAGGCCGAGCGTCTCGCGGCGGCGAAGGCCGAGATGGCGAAGATGTCGCTCGAGGATCGCAAGCAGGCCTTGCGCAAGATCTCGGGCTACGAGAAGCCGGCGGCGACGCCGGAGGCGGCCAAGCCCGCGGGCAACTGACATTCGATCATGAAGTGACTCACGAGCCCGGATCACGCGTCCGGGCTCGTGTCATTTGGGGCTTCGTCCGGATCAACCAGTCGAGTCGCGGGTGGAACGTTCGCGGTACAAACCGTCGACACCGAGCCTGCCCATGGCTTGGTCGAGTTCCGCATGGAGTCGATCGAGCGGTTCGCCTTGCACGTGCAGACGACGCCAGATCGCGAGGTTGATGACGGTCCAGAGCGTTTGCGCCTTGAAGACGTAGCTGGATTGCAGCGAGCGCAAGGCGGGTTCGTCGAAGGCCGGAGCGGCGAGGGAGACGAGGGGTTCGAAGACGCCGCCCGGCACGGCCCACCGCTCGGGCTTGACGTCGAAGGAAGCCTTGGGACGGGCGACGATGGATTCGGGGAGATCGAGCGAGCGGGCGAGTGCGCGGATGATGGGCTTGGGCCCGACCTGCTTGGTCTCCCAGGGGATCGAGTAGGCCATGTCGCTGATGGTCTTGTCGAGGTAGGGGTAGGTAAAGCACATCCCTTGCGCTTCCGCGAGCTTGCTCCAGATGGCCTGGGTCTCGGACGATTCGCTGAGCAAGGCGAGCATGGAGACGCAGTCGCGGAGGTCTCGCGAGGCGTGGGGTTCGATGGCGATGGGACGCGAGCCGATCATGGCGGCGTCGTTGCAACCGCAGTGACGCCGGATCCAATCGCGATCACCGAAGATGGCGAACGACCAGAGGATGTGGCGAGGGTCGTGGACGCTGGCGGCCTTGGTGACGCGTCGGCCGGCGATGTCGGCGATCATGCCCCAGCGGTTGGTGCGTCGCGAGATCGCGCGGAGGGTGGTCGCCACGCCAGGAAGGCCGAGCAGGTGGCGTTTCCACGGCGACGCGATGAAGTCGGAGAGGATGCGTTGGAGGCGTCCGCCGAAGAGACCGTCCGCGCCCTCGCCGCAGGGCACGACGCGACAGCCGCGCCTGGCGAGCACGTCCTTGCAGAGCAGGTGGATGAGCACGCTCTGCAGGTGCATCGTCGGTTGCTCCGCGGCGGCGATGGCATCGATGGTGCCGTGCAGGAAGTCCGACGTCGAAGGGATGTGCACTTCGTGGCGCGTGCCGATGGAGGCCGCGGCGGTGGTGGCGTAGTGGAACTCGCGGTCGGTGGCGATGTCCTCGAACGGGTAGACGATGGAAAAGGTGTCGTTGACGCCTTGGCGATGGAGGACGGAGGTGATGATGGAGGAGTCGAGTCCGCCGGAGGTGAGGCAACCGACGGTGGAGGAATCGATGCCGGGCCGGTTGATGGCCTGGGTCATGGCGTCGCGGAGGCGAGCGACATGACGCGGGTTGGTCGGGAAGTCGACCAGCGCCGGGTCCGGCGAGGGCGGCGAGTAGTCGGTCGTTCGTCGAAGGACCCATCGGTCGTTCTCGAGGCGAACGTCGGCGCGGTCGCCGGTCACGAGTTGTTGCACGCCCTCAATCATCGACGAGGGGGCGCAGGCGTGGCGGTACAACAACAGTTCGGGCAGCAGGGAATCGGACTCTCGCCATGGGATACCCCACTGGCGCAAGAGCGAGAGGTGGCTGCTGAGCAGCAGCGTGCCGTCGCGAGCGAGGTGGTGATAGATGGTGCGGCCGGTATCGAGTTCGCGGCGGAGGGAGATGAGCAGCCGTGCCGCGTCGAAGCGGACGGTGGTCAGCGGCATCCGCTTGCCGCCGCCCGGCGCGTGTTCGCCACAGATCAACTCGAACGGCGAAGGTTCATGTCGGCCCAGAAGGGGGTCGACGAGACAATGCACGGTCCAACCGGCCTGGGCGAACGCGCCCTGAGACCAGGAGGTCAACTCCGCTTGTCCAATGGTCGTCGTCGCGCGGTGGCGACTGACGGCGATAAATAACATCCCTGTTCAGACCTTTCGACGTGGGTTGATTGCCCGCGATCGTGGCGAACAAGGTAACGGGGCGAGTATAGCGACCGCGACAGTGGCGAGCCAGAGTCAATCTTGGTCGCGTCGGTGGTGTTTCTTGCGTTGGTCGCGGGTCTTGCTTCGCTGCGAGCGCTTCTGCGAGCCGGTGCGGACGTCTTTTTCGCGGAAACCGCCGCCCTGCGCGTGGCCGAACCCGCCCGTGCCCTGGCCCAAGGTGAGGCCGCCGGGTCCGGCGGGGGGCTTGAGGGCGGGATCTTTGCGGCCCAGTTGGGCGTCTTTGGTCTTGCCGACGGCGCGGCTGCCGGCGTCGTCGATGAAGAGTTCGAGTTGTCGGCGCGAGAGGTCGACGGCGCCGATGCGGACGGTGACCAGGTCGCCGAAGTTGAAGCTGCGGCCGGAGCGGATGTCGACGAGCGCGCCGGACTTCTGGTCGATGCGCCACATGGGGGTGCCCATGCCGCGGGTGGTGTCGCCGGGGAGGTCGTCGGCCTTGATGAAGCCGTCGGCGAGGTACTTGTCGATCTGGACGAAGATGCCGCGGTTGTTGATGCCGGTGACGACGCCCTTGAAGGACTCGCCCAGGTGCTTCTCGAGCAGTTGGAGGACGAGGAAGGCGCGGAGTTCCTTCTCGGCGGACTCGGCGTTGACCTCGCGCATGGTGGCGTGGCGGCCGATGGTGACGAGTTCATCCTCGGTGGGCGTGTGGCGGAGGCCCATGATGGCCTGGCCGAGGGCGAGGCGTTCGCCTTCGCCGCGAGGACGCTTGGTGCCGTTGTCGGTCTGCTCGAGGTAATCGGCGATGAAGCGGTGGACGGTGAGGTCGGCGTAGCGGCGGATGGGGCTGGTGAAGTGGGCGTAGGCCTCGCTGGCGAGGGCGAAGTGGCCGATGAGGGCGGGGGAGTATTCGGCCTTGCTCAGCGTGCGGAGCACGGCCATGTGCACGGCGCGGGCGGCGGGCTTGCCCCGCGTGGCGTTGAGGAGGTTCTGCAGTTCCTCGCGGGTGGGGTTGCGGGGGATGCGGAAGCCCGCGACCATGGCGACCTTGCGCATCTCGTCGACGTCGCCGGGGATGGGCTCGGGGTGCACGCGGCGGAGGAGCGGCACCTGCATGTTCTCGGCGAGGCGCGCGACGACCTCGTTGGCCTCCACCATGAACATCTCGATGAGCTTGTGGGTGAAGGCGTCGTCCTCGCGTTCGGCGTCGACGACGTGGCCGTGGTCGTCGTAGATGAGGACGCACTCGGGCAGGTCGAGGACGATCATGCCCATGCGGTTGCGGCGGCCCTGGATGGCCTTGGCGCAGCGGTCCATCTCGCGGAGGGTGTCGAGGAGTTCGTCGGTGTACTTGGGGGGCGTCTTGGCGTGGCGGCGGGCCTCGTTGAGGTCGCCGTCGATGAGGGCCTGGGCCTCGAGGTACGTGAGCCGCTTGCGGCTGTGGATGAGCGCCTGGCAGACGGCCTCGCCGATGACCTTGCCCTGGGGGTCGTAGCGGATGATGGCGCACTTGCAGTAGCGGGGGACGTTCTCCTGGAGCGAGCAGATGCCGTTGCTCAGGATCTCGGGGAGCATGGGGATGACGAGCCGCGGGAGGTAGCAGGAGTTGGCCCGGTCCTTGGCCTCGAGGTCGAGGGGGCTGCCGGGTGGGATGAAGTGCGCCACGTCGGCGATGTAGACGGCGAGTTCCCAGCCCTCGGGGATCTTCTTGATGCTGATGGCGTCGTCGTAGTCCTTGGCGTCGGGCGGGTCGATGGTGAGGATGAACTCGCCGGTGTGGTCGAAGCGGTTGCGGAGGGCGGAGGGGCCGTTGGCCTTGTACTCGGCGATCTCCTTGTCGTACTGGGCCGCGGCGTCGCGGGCCTGCTGGATGCACGCCTCGGGGAACTCGCCGGGGAGGTTGTACGTGGCGATGACGGCCTGCGTCTCGATGTCGGGGCGGCCGGCTTCGCCGAGCACGCGGACGATGACGCCCTCGCCGAGCATGTCGCCCTCGGGGTAGACGACGAGTTCGAGCACCACCTTGTCGCCCTCGCGGGCGTTCTTGGATTCGGCGTCGCGGACGACGATGGGCGAGGTGAGCTGCTTGCCGTCGGGCATCACGATCCACTGGGCCCCGCGCTTGGCGAGCGTGCCGGTGTACGACGACTTCTTGCGTTCGACGACCTCGATGATGGTGCCGGCGAAGCGGTCGCCCTGGCCGCGTTCGCGGCCCACGCGGCAGCGGACGGTGTCGCCGGTCAGCGCATCGCCGGTGTCCTCGGGGGCGATGAAGACCGAGCCCTCTCGGTAGGCGGAGGCGGGGGAGACGAAGCCGAAGCCGCGGGGGTTCTTGCGGAAGGTGCCGGTGATCTCGCCGCCGGGCGCGTCGGCGAGGGTGGGGAGCATGACATGGCCGTTGCTGGCGACGACGAGCAGGCCGTCGCGGGCGTAGGACTGCACGGCGGCGGTGAACTCGGCGAGTTCCTCGGCGGGGATGTTGAGGTCCTTGGCGAGCTCCCCCAGTCGCGTCGGCATGTACGCCTCGTGCTTGAGGTGCGTGAGCAGACGCGACTTGTAACGAAGTGACATGCGAGGGGAGGGTAGGGGACCGTTGGGTCGGACAGAATGGGGATGCGTGGTTGTGGGCACACGGGTACGGGTGACGGTGAGGGCGGTCGAGGACGCCGCTTGGCGTTTGGCTGGAGTGCGCTTCTCGAAAGTGATGTCGGCCTCGAAGCGATCCACCACCAGACGCTCGTGGCGGCCGGCATGAACAACGCGAGCAGGTCAGTGCATGCGCCACGGCACTTGTTCGTCGGCCGAGCGAGCTGACGGGACGCGGTGCTCCGCGTCGACTGGAGTTTGCCGAGCACGCGACAGACGCGGCGGTCCACCCTTCGAAGTCATTCCTGAACGTGCTTCACGACACTCCTCCTGCCCGAGGGGCTCGAGGTTGTACCGGGATTCATCGGCCTCATTCGGGATCGCAATGTCCAACCGTCGATCAGACACCCAACGCATGAGGTGTTGGTCCTCGATCTCGAGTTCTTGGAGGCGTCGGGACTCCTTGGCCCTCATGCCGCCGCACTGGCTCTGCCATCGCGCGAACATCGCCTCGCTGGCGTCCAGCGTCTGGACGATCTGAGCGACGGATCGGCCCGCCGCGAGCATGGCGTCGGCCTCCGCCAGCTTGGTCATGATCCGTTCGGGCGTGTGTCGGCCTTGTTTCATCAAGCGTCGCGCCGTTGCCACCGGCGAGTCTCTAAACGCAGCCAGGCGTGGATCAGGAAACGAGCTGATTCATAGTCGAGAAGATGGCAGCATCGAAAAAGTGAAAAAAGTGATCGACTTCGCCAAGGAGTGATCGGTTTGCATGCGCTCTTGGAGGAGGGCGGGCAGTGATGCGGCTGGCCAACAGGTGTTGTTCGCGAACAGTTCGTGACGCTTTCAACAAGACAGGAAAGGAAAGATGGACACAAACATGATCACTCAATTCATTTCTTGGGGGGTAACGATGAAGAACCACCCGTTCCCGGCTGTTGCGGCCGCCTTGTGTGTGGTGTTCGTGGAGGCGTCCTCGGCGCAGAACCTGTTGCAAAACCCTGATTTCGAGTCCGCGTCGGTCCTGTTGCCCGGCCAGTCAGAGGTATCGCCGGGCGGGCTCAAGGCGCTGTTTCAGACCACGGCCGTTCCGCGGTTCAGCTCGGGGATCAACGCGGTCCCCAACTGGCAAAACAGCTTTTCCAATGTGGGATACGGTGCTGGTTTCCGCGACGCGGGCATTAGCCGGGTCGGCTTTTCGGGCTCTGGAACCTCTCGCTACGCGTACATCAACAACTGGGAAACCCGCCTGAGTCAGACCGTCGCGGCGACCGTTCGGCCCGGCGTCACCTATCAGGCGACCATCCGTGTCGGGATGGACGGCAACGGGAAGGGTGGTCGCTTCCAACTATGGGCAGGGTCGCCCTTGTCGGCCAATCCAGACCTCTTTCCGTCGACCGCGGTGAATCTGGCCGAAGTAAAGGTCGCCTCAGTCGGATGGACGTTGTTCACGCCGGACGTGAGGGTGCCGCTGAACGTCTGGACGACGCTCACGATCAACTACACGGCCCCCAGTACCGGTGCGATGCTCGGTCAGCCGCTCACGGTCTCATTCATCACCAATCAAGGCTCCGTTGGTCCGATATTTTGGGACGACGCGACGCTCGTTCCAAGCCCGGGCTCGGCGTCGATGCTGCTGGTGGCGACCGTCTGGTGTCGGCGTCGGCGGCGATGACGCCACGAGCGGCGGCAACGTGTTTGGCTTGGCGCGGGCATCGAGTCCATCACTCGACAACCGTGACCGCTCCACCAACCGCACCTCCTCTCGGCGTCCGTCATCGGTCATGCTGGCGGCATGACACCATCCACCCGTGCCCGCTGGGCCGCCGTCCTGAAGAACCTCAAGCGTTCCGGCTTCTGCGTTAACGAGCGCTGTGATCGTCGCGGCATCTCGGCTGGCTCGCGGTACCGCGGTTGCAGGGAACTCGCCGCGCCCTCCTTCGTCGAGGCCCACGTCGCGACGCGCCTCTGGGCTGCTTCCATCGTCGTCTAGTTGCCCACGCGAGAGCTTCTCCGCATGCCCGCCGATGCCTACCCGCGAATGACGTGCCTGGGTTTCCTGAGCCACCTCGAGTGAGAGGTTGAACTCTATTCCTCGACGACCGCTTCGGCGGTCGTGGTCTCGTGGGGGGGTAGGGTGGAGTGGTTTGGAGAGGAGGGAGGGGCCTCGTCCCTCCTCTCCAAGGGACGCGGCGGGGAGCCCTCGTGGCGGCAACTCGCCGCGAACTCGCCGGGAGTTTGGTACCCCAGCGAGCTGTGCGGTCGCCGCTGGGCGTAGTGCCGCCGGTAGTCGTTGATGATCACGCTCGCCTCCCGAAGGCT
>JBBAVG010000024.1:11703-48059 GCA_040397805.1 Phycisphaerales bacterium | reverse complement strand
ACCGGATGCGGGGCGTTCCGTCACGTTCGATGGCCTCCTGCTACCCTTGGCTCCGTTCCTCCCCGCACCCTGACGAGACCCTTTCGCATGACTTCCCGTCTGACCATCGCCCTGGCCCCCGGAGACGGCATCGGCCCCGAGATCATGGATGCGACGCTTCGCCTCTTCAAGGAGGCCAAGGTCCTCGATCATCTCGACTTTCGACCGGCCGAGATGGGCAAGAGCGTCTTCGACGCGGGCAACTCCAAGGGGATCACCGACGAGGCGGTCCGTGCGGTCGAGGACTGCGGCGTGGTCTTCAAGGGCCCGATGGAGACGCCCAAGGGCGGCGGGGGCAAGTCGATCAACGTGACGCTCCGCAAGCTCTTCTCGACGTACGCGAACTTCCGGGTCTTCAAGACGCTGCCGGGCGTGCAGACGGTCTTCTCGAAGGCGGGGATTCACCTGGACTTCTCGATCGTCCGCGAGAACATCGAGGACACGTACGGCGGGGTCGAGCACCGGCTGTCGAACGACATGATCCAGTGCAAGCGGCTGATCTCGGCGCCGGGGTGCGACCAGGTGCACCGCTTCACCTTCCAGACCGCCAAGCGGCTGGGCGTGACGAAGATCCACTGCGGCCACAAGGCCAACATCATGAAGATGACCGACGGCCTGTTCCTGGAGCGGTTCCGGGCCGTGGGCAAGGACTTCCCGGAGATCGAGACGGGCGACGTGATCGTCGACGCGCTCTGCATGAACCTGGCGGTGAAGCCCCAGCAGTACCAGATGCTGGTCTTGCCGAACCTGCAGGGCGACATCGTGAGCGACCTGGCGGCGGGGCTGGTGGGCGGCCTGGGGTTCGCGCCCAGCGCGAACATCGGCTCGAACATCGCGATCTTCGAGGCGGTGCACGGCACCGCGCCGGACATCGCGGGCAAGGGGATCGCCAACCCGACGAGCCTGATCCTCTCGGGCCTGATGATGCTGCGGCACGTGGGGCTGCTCAAGCAGGCGGCGCACCTCGAGAACGCGTTGCTCGCGGCGCTCGAGACGGGGCTGCACACGGGCGACTTCGGCGACCCGTCGCTGCCGGAGTATCGCAAGGAGCCGGCGACCACGGCGCAGTTCGTGGAGGGGATCATCCAGAAGCTGGGCCAGACGCCCAAGACGGTGCCGGCGGTGGCCGTGCCCGAGCAGGCGACGCCGACGTTCCGGCACCCGCCGCGGCCGAGCGGGCAGCAGGTGATTCGCACGTTCGTGAACGTGGTGACGACGGTGGTGGGCTGCGACATCTATCTCGACACGCCGCTGTCGCCGCCGGCGGTGGCCGAGGAGATGCAGCGGGTGGCCCAGGACACGCCCTTCAAGCTGACGCTGATCTCCAATCGCGGGACGCAGGTGTGGCCCAGCGGGAGCGTGTACACCGAGTGCGTCGACTATTACCGGGTGCGGTTCGAGCTTCGCGACGGCGTCGCGCCCGGCGCCATCGGCCAGAGCCGCGCGGTGGCGCTGATGGACAAGATCGCCGAGAAGTTCGTCGTCTGCAGCTACGAGCTCCTCCGCTCCTTCGACGGCGTCCGCGGCTATTCGCTGGCCCAGGGCCAGTGAACCGCGTCGCCTCCCGGTGACCCCCCGCATGGCCGACAAGCTGACGCCCAACGCCCTGGCCGCCCAGATCCTCATCGTGGAGGACGAGCCCGACCACGCCGACGTGATGGCCGAGTCGCTCCGCAAGTTCAGCCACGTGTGCACCGTGGTGGAGTCGGTGGATGCCGCCATGGAGGAGTTGCGGCTGGGCACGTTCGACGTGATCATCACGGACCTGCGCATGCCCGCGAGCGCGGGGCGTCACGGGGTGGCGGCCGACGGAGGGGACGCGGGGCTCAAGGTGCTGGAGGCGGCCCGGCGGCTGCAGTCGCAGGCCGAGGTGGTGCTGGTGACGGCCCACGGCGACGTGCCCACGGCGCGGGCGGCGTTCAAGCTGGGCGCGTACGACTTCATCCAAAAGCCCCTCGACCTCGACGTCTTCCGCAACCTGGTGAACCGGGCGGCCGAGACGGTGCTGCTGCGGCACCAGAACGACCGGCTGAAGGCCGAGCTCGAGCAGGCGGGGTTCGAGGGGATCGTGGCGCAGTCGGAGCCGATGCGCAAGGTGCTCCGCACCATCCGCACGATTGCGCCCTCGAACATTCCGGTGCTGATCACGGGCGAGAGCGGGACGGGCAAGGAGCTGATCGCGCAGTCGGTGCACCGCAACTCGCGTCGCGGGCAGCAGCGGTACGTGACCTTCAACTGCGCGGGCCAGAGCGAGTCGCTGCTCGAGGACCAGCTCTTCGGTCACGTGCGGGGCGCGTTCACGGGGGCGGACAAGGACCGCGCGGGCGTCTTCGAGTACGCCGACGGGGGCACGCTCTTTCTCGACGAGATCGGCGACATGCCCTTGACCATGCAGGCCAAGCTGCTCCGCGTGCTCGAGAGCGGCGAGGTGATCCGCCTGGGCAGCAACGAGAAGCGTCACGCCGACGTGCGGTTCGTGAGCGCGACCAACCGCGACCTCAAGGTGATGATCGCGCAGGGGAGCTTCCGCGAGGACCTGTACTTCCGCATCAAGGGCTCGCACGTGCACCTGCCCGCGCTGCGCGAGCGTCGCGAGGACATCCCCGCGCTCGTGCTCTTCGCCGTCGACCGCTTCGCCCAGTCGCTGGCGCTCAAGCCCGGCGAGGCGGTGACGCCGTCGGTCTCCGACGCGGCGATGATGCGGCTCACCAGCTTCGGCTGGCCCGGGAACATCCGCCAGCTGATGAACGTGGTGCAGAACATGGTGGTGATGTGCCTGGGCGAGGACCGGCCCGCGGGGCAAGCCCCGGTAGTCGACCTGCGCCACATTCCCGACGACGTCCGCAGCGACGGGGCGGGTGACGACGACGACGCCTCGCCGGCCTCGACCGCCAGTCTCGCCGGCACGCCCCTCGAGCAGATCGAGAAGCGGGCGATTCGCGAGACGCTGCGGCTCACCAACGGCAACCGCGAGCATGCCGCCAAACTGCTGGGCATCGGCGAGCGGACGCTGTATCGCAAGCTCAAGGAATACGGGTTGCGGTGAGGCGAGCATTGCCGGGCGATTGGTCGCCGGCCATTCGCTCATCGACGCCATGTCCCAATCGCGAAGCGATTTCCGAACGTCGCCGGGGGTGGCGGCGTTTCGCCGACACCCCCGGACGCAACGCGCGAACGCGCATGAACCCCGGCGGGGTTCCCGTTCACGAGCGCCGATCCGCGTCATCGTTCACGAATCACCAAACGCCTCCGAAGCCCGCTTGGGGGCGAGGAGGGTGTGGGCCGTTCGTGATCTTGACGCGAACCAGCCGCCACCCGCCGCGCGAATCGGCATCTCTCCCGGTGTCGGCACCTCGCCCTCGCCATGAAAAAACGCCGAACCCCGCGTGAGGGGTTCGGCGTGGGTGGATGCCATGACATCCCGGTCGGGATGGTCGCGAACGTCAGGCCCGCTTGGCGAGCAGGTCGCGGATCTCGGTGAGGAGGACCTGGTCCTTGGTGGGGCCGGCGGGCGGCGGGGCCGCCTGCTCGGTCTCGAAGCGCTTCTTGGCGGTGTTGAAGGCCTTGACGACCAGGAAGACGCAGAAGGCCAGGATGAAGAAGTTGAGGGAGATGGTGAGGAAGCTGCCGTAGGCGATGACCGCCCCTTCCTTGCGGGCGTCGACCAGGTTGGTCGCCGTCACCTTGTCCGAGAGGGCGAAGAACTTGTTGCTGAAGTCGACGCCCCCGCCCATCACGCGGGCGATGACGGGCATCAGCAGGTCGGCGATCATCGAGTTGACGATCTTGCCGAACTCGGCGCCGATGATCACGCCCACCGCCAGGTCCAGGACGTTGCCCTTGAGGGCGAACTCGCGGAACTCCTTGATGAAACCCATGTCTGTTCCTTTCGTGTGATGGCCGACGGCGCCTTGCGCCGGTCGGCCGAGGATGAGTCTAGCGATGCATCGAGGCCCGGGGCGATCCCCGGGCCTTCACGTCAGAAGGTCCACGCCAGGAGCGCGAAGTACTCGATGTCGTTCTTCTTGCGGTCGGGACCAGGGTTGTGGTTGTACCGGTCCTCGACGCCGAGCTTGAGGGTCATGTTGACTTCGGGGTCGACGAGGATCTCCCATCCGGCCTTGGCGTTGAGGCGGTACTCCCAGAGTTCCGACAGGTCGGGCAGCCACTCGACCGAGGCGAAGAGCTTCTGACGCTCGGTGAGCTTGTGCTCGACGTCCAGGCCGACGAGGCCCTCGGGGATGATCTCGTTGCGGCTGCCGCCGACCTCCTTGGTGAGACCCAGACCCACGCGGCCCAGGAGCGACGTGCGATCGTTCTTGACGAAGTAGTAGCCGGGACCGGCGAAGGCCGAGAGGCGCCAATCCCAGTCCTGGAACTCGTCGTACTCGATCTTGCCGGTCGCGAAGACGACCCAGCGTTCGCCGACGTTCCAGTCGTTGCGGAGGTCGAAGACGCCGCGGGACTTGGTCTTCTCGCCGTCGCTGGCGGCATAGGTGTAGTTCAACGCGGCGGTGGTCTTCATGGCCGACGTCTCGCGCGACGCCCCCACGCCGACGCGGAAGCTGAGGTTCTGGCTGTTGCCGTCCGAGCCGTTGAGGCCGCCTTCGACCGTGCCCTTCCAGCCCTTGAAGAAGGAATCGGGATCGGCGGGCTTGGCGGGAGCGGCCGGGGCGTCGTCGGCCGAGACCTCGCCGGTCACGGCGGCGGGGGCCAACTCGAGCGTCATCTCGCTCACGCGGCCGGTGGGAAGCTCGGCCTCGAGGGGCGACTCGAAGGAGACCAGGGTCGATGCGCCGGCCGCGCACGAGCCCGCGGCGAGCACCAGAAGGGACACGATGTCAACGCGACGCATGCAACTGCTCCTCTTGCCGAAGAAAGAACTGGAGAAGATCCACGGTGTGGACCACAGGCCAAAGGTACAGATGCCGCGGGCGGCGGGCGACCCGTCCGCGGGATTGACGCCAAGGGCCTGTCGGTTGCTGTGGAAAGGCGGCCGGCGGGCATGGGGGCTAGCATTTCAGGAGTCAGGAGGCGTGTTGATGTCAGGAGTCACGACCATGAAGCAGACCATCACGATGACCGTTCTCGCACTCGCCGCCGCCGCCTTGGTGGGCTGCAAGGGCGCCGACAAGAAGGATGCCCCGGCCGCGGACGCCTCGGGCGCGAAGGCGAGCATGGGGATCGTCAACACGAAGTGCCCGATGATGCTGTCGCACGCGGCGGGCACGAAGGTGGTGGTGGACTTCAAGGGCCAGAAGGTGGGCATGTGCTGCAAGGGCTGCCTGCCGGCGTGGAACAAGCTCAACGACGAGCAGAAGGCCGAGAAGCTCAAGGCCGCGATGTGAGATCGGCGACGGCCTCGGACCGGGCGCGGGGCCCGGTTCCTCGACCGCCCGAAGGGCGGCGTGGTGGTCTCGTGGCCGCGTGAGGGCGGGCGGGGGCCACGTTCGCGACGGCGGCTAGAATTGCATTCGTAGAAGCTTGGTTCCGGCCGTGGCGGCTCCGAGGCGGGCGGCGGCGGCTGGACATTCCGGGAGCGCGTCCATGCGATCGGACATCCACTACAACAACATCATCGATTCGGACGAGGCTCGCAAGGCGCAGGCGGCGGCGGACGAGGCGCCGAACCTGCCGTCGTCGCGGATCGACTGCTCGACGTTCTACATCACGCAGCACTACCACAAGTACACGCAGGAGAACCACGCGGTGTGGGGCGACCTGTTCCGTCGCCGCTGGGGGGTGCTCGAGCAGCAGGTGAGCCGCACGTTCATCGACGGGCTGCGGATTCTGCGGCTGAGCGCGGACCGAATGCCGCTCTTGTGCGACACCACGCTGGGAACGGCGTGCACGCTGGCGGACGGGACGGTGCTGCCGGCGGGGACGAGGCTGGAGGGGATCAACCGGTACCTGGGCGAGGTGTCGAGCTGGGCGAGCTACGGCGTGCCGGGGTACTTGCCTCCCAAGAGCTTTTTCGCGTGTCTGGCGAAGCGTCAGTTCCCGACGACGGTGTTGATCCGGCCGCGGGAGGTGATGGACTACCTGCCGGAACCGGACATCTTCCACGACGTCTTCGGGCACGTGCCGCTGCACGCGAGCCGGGTGTTCGCGGACTTCCTGCAGACCTACGGGCGTGCGGCGCTCGAGTGCGAGGACGAGCGGCACATCAAGCGGCTGGGACGGCTCTTCTGGTTCACGGTGGAGTTCGGGCTGATCCGCGAGGGCGGGCGGACGAAGGTGTACGGGGCGGGGCTGGTGTCGAGCCACGGGGAGGCGGCGTATTCGCTGGAGGGGCAGTGGGAGAAGCGTGGGTCAAGCGCGCCGGACAAGACGCCGCGGCAGGTGGCGGAGTGGCGGGAGTTCGACCTGGAGCGGGTGTGCGAGACGGACTTCGAGATCGACCACTACCAGCCGATCTACTACGTGCTCGAGTCGTTCGAGCAGTTGCGGGACGCGATGAACCGGTACGCGGAGCAGGTGATCGGGGCGAAGGCGATGCGAACGTTGACGGTGGGCGCGTGAGGGCGGGCCGCAGAGCCGCGCTGCGGACCGTGGCGGCGGGAATGGCCGGGGTTCGAGGCGGCTAGCATTGACGAGTCGGTTCGAGGGGGCGCAACCGGTGCGTATCCGGTGGCGTCGAGTGGTTCGTGCCGACAGGACATGCCGCACCCGGGCTGACGCCCGGCGATGGAGATTCGGTCGAGATGCTTCCAAAGCCTCCGCCTCGCGAGCCCAGCATGGGCTTCCTGTACTGTCCGCCCCTCCGCGTCTTCGGCGAGTCGATCGCGGGCGAGGCGACGTGCCTGCAGATCCCCGAGTTCGACTTGGGCTTCGACATCGGCAACTGTCCGCGGATGATGCTGTCGTGCAAGCATCTGGCGATCACGCACGGGCACATGGACCACATCGGGGGTCTGGCGTACTTCTGCTCGCAGCGTCGGTTCCAGGGGATGGGCAACGGGCGGATCATCTGCGACGAGCGGATCGCGCCGGCGATCAAGCGGATGATGGACGGGTACGTGGACCTGGAGCGTCAGCGGACGCCCTACGACCTGATCGCGATCAAGCCGGACCAGCCGGTGGAGATCAAGAACAACATCCTGCTGCGGGGGTTCGAGACCGAGCACACGTGCCCCTCGTTCGGGTACACGGTGAGCGAGCGGCGGACGAAGCTCAAGCCCGAGTACCTCGACCTCCCGCAGGAGAAGCTGCGTGAGCTCAAGGACCGCGGGGTGGAGATCACGCGGAGCTTCGAGATTCCGCTGGTGGCGTACACGGGGGACACGGCGCCGGGGCCGCACCTGGTTCGGGAGGACGTGCGCAAGGCGCAGATCCTGATCACGGAGTGCACGTTCCTCGAGCCCGACCACAAGGAGCGGGCGAAGGTGGGCATGCACATGCACATCGACGACCTGGCGGAGTGGCTGCGGGTGGTCGAGAGCCAGTACGTGATCCTGGTGCACATCTCGCGGCGGACGGACATGTCGATGGCCCGCAAGCGGATCGCCCAGGTGGCGGGCGACAAGCTGGCGCAGAAGGTGCTCTTCCTGATGGACTACAAGGGCAACCGCGAGCGGTACGAGGGGCAGCTGGCGCAGGCGGGGGTTCGCAAGCCCGACGCGGCGTCCTCGGGCGACGAGCCCCGCGACTAAGCGCGTTCGCGGGCCGGATCAAGACTGTTCCTTGGCGAAATGCCGCGTTCTTGCGCGGATTTTTTTCGCGTTCGTGGGCCGTACGTGCGAACCGGAATCGCACCGGAAATTGTCGACGCGGAAAGAACGCCGCGGCGTTGACACCGCTCCGAGGGTGAAGTATCTTCATCCCCACTTGCCACGACGGATTTCCCTCCGTGGCGGCGAGTGGTCGCCTCCTTCACGGCCGGACCTTTCCCTCGGGTTCGGGTGGACGTGACGGGAGCGAGCGGGCCTGCTGGTCGACCGCGTGGTTGGCGTCGATCGAAGGCGTGGAGGCCGGGATGCGAGAGGGTTCGTGATCGGGTGTCGCGTGCTCGGCGAAGGTCGGGGCGGACACGGGGTGAAGTGGTGGGACTCCTCTCGGCGATGCCGCGGGCTTGCGGCGGCGCGTCGGGCGTCAGCGTGTGAAGGGCGGTCGATGGTGGAGCAGGATCGTCAGCTCTGGGTGGACATGCTCTCTCACTTGCGACACTGCCACCCGGCGGTGTGCCGCCAGTGGTTCGAGGAGATCGAACCGTGCGGCATCGCGGGCGGGGCGATGCAACTGCGCGCCAGTTCGACGGTGCATCGCGACTACTTGCGGCGCGAGTGCGCCGATCCGTTCAACGACGCCGCACGTTCGGTGACGGGACGGTTGCTGACGGTGAAGTTCCTGGGTCCGGCGGACGAGCTGATCGCCGCGCCCCCGCCGCCGCGACGTGCGACGATCATCGAGGTCAAGCCGGTGGACCCGCACGGGACGATGCCGGCGCGGTCGGAGGAGTCCTCGCAGGGTGGGGAGACGAACCAGACGGAATCGCCGTCACAGGCCGCATGGGCGTCACAGGCGTCACAGGCGTCACAGGGGTCACAGGGGTCACAGGGGTCACAGGGGTCACAGGGGTCACAGGCGTCACAGGCGTCACAGGCGTCACAGGCGGCCCCCGGTTCGGGCGGTCCTTGGGCCGGGTCCGAGCCCCGTCGCCTGATGGAGCCGCGGGTGATCGTGACGAGCCACTCGCGGAACGTGCCCACGCGGTACGACTCGCTGGTGGTGAACCCCGACTACAACTTCCGGAACTTCGTGGTGGGTCCGGGCAACCGCATGGCGCACGCGGCGGCGATGGCGATTGCGGCGAACCCGGGTCGGGTGTACAACCCCTTCTTCGTGCACGCGGGCGTGGGGCTGGGCAAGACGCACCTGCTGCAGGCGATCTGCCTGCAGATCGCGGAGACGAATCCCGACGCGAGGATGTACTACACGTCGTGCGAGGGCTTCGTCACGCAGTTCTTCGAGAGCGTGCAGCACGGCGAGATGGCGGACTTCCGCCACCGCTTCCGCGACGTCGACGTGCTCGTCATCGACGACATCCACTTCCTCGCCAAGCGCGAGAGCTCGCAGGAGGAGTTCTTCAACACCTTCAACGCGCTCTTCCAGGCCAACAAGCAGATCATCCTCTCGTGCGATGCGCCGCCCGAGGACATCCCCGAGCTCGAGGAGCGGCTGGTGAGCCGCTTCAAGTGGGGTCTGGTCACGAAGATCGACCCGCCCATCTTCGAGACGCGGGCGTCGATCCTCAAGACCAAGGCGGCCATTCGCGGGCTGACGCTGACCGACGACGTGGCGTGCTTCATCGCCAGCCGCATCAACACGAACATCCGCGAGCTCGAGGGCGCGATCGTCAAGCTGCACATCCAGTCGACCGTCGAGGGTCGGCCCATCGACCTCGCGCTCGCCAAGGAGGCCCTTGGCGACCACGCGGCCGAGCCCAAGGGCGAACCGACGCTCGACGCGGTGATCGGGGCCGTCACCGAGTTCTACAACGTTCGCGTGGCCGAACTGCAGAGCAAGGGGCGGCAGCGGTCGATCGTCCTCCCGCGACAGGTGTGCATGTACCTGGCCCGCAAGTGCACCCACCGCTCGCTCGCCGAGATCGGCGGGTTCCTCGGCGGCCGCGACCACACCACCGTGATGCACGCCGTCGACACCATCGAGCGCAAGCGCCAGACGCAGGACGACTTCGATCACATCGTCCGCTCGCTCGAGGAACGCATCCGGGCGGCATGAGCCCGCCGCCCGCGCGGGGACCGCAGGCCGTGTACGCTTGACCTCGGTTCCCACGTGCCCCCCACGCGTGCCTTCCATCAGGTCCATCCTCGACGGCCTCGGCCTGCTTCGCACTCCGGGCGATTCCCAGGCGGGTGGTGACGCCGACGACGACCTGCCCCTCATCGAGGCCGCCCGCCGCGGCGATCGCGAGGCATGGGCCACCCTCTACCAACGCCACCTGCCCCGCATCATGGGCACATGCATGCAGATGACCCACGACCGCGAGTTGGCGGCGGACCTGGCCCAGGACACCTTCGTCAAGATCATCCGTGCCATCGACAAGTTCGACGGTCGCGCCAGGTTCACCACCTGGATCACGACCATCGCCATGAACGTCTGCCGCTCGAAGTTTCGTTCCGAGAAACTCCGCCGCCACGCCAGCCTCGACGCCCCCGCCCGCGGCCGCGACGACACCTCCCTGCCCGAACCCGCCCAACCCTCGGAACCCAACGGCGTCTCTCGCGTCGAAGCGAATGAGGATCGGGACCGCGTTCTGGCGGCCCTCTCGAGACTCGACCCCGATCAGCGGGCCGTGCTCATCCTCGCTGATTCGCAGGGCCTGAGTTATGAGCACATCGCCGGAACGCTCGGGGTCGCCGTCGGCACCGTGAAGAGCCGCCTCTTCCGGGCCCGGTCGGCCCTCCGCCAGCAGATGGAGTCGCCCCGGCCGCCTCCCGATGAAGGATCCTGAAAGGGGTCCCTCGTTTCGTTTGCCTCTTGTTCGCGTAGCATCTCGCTGACCCGCCGCCTCGACGTCGTTCCCGTCCGCCATGACCGACCGCCAACCTCCAACCCCGCCGCTCGACGCCTCCTTGGAGGCCTTGGTGATGGATTGGGTGGATGGCGTCATCCCGGACTCGCAAGGGGAGGCCGCGGCCCGTGCCGCCGGGCGGACCGACCTGATCGCGTTGGTCGCGGCGATGAAGGCGGACAAGGCGGTCTTGGCGTCGATGGCCCGTATCAAGCCGCCACGGTTCGACCTGGCGGACGTCATGTCCCGTCTCGAGCGGGCCGAGGGTGACGAGGCCTCCGCACGATCGATCGAGTCGCACCGCCATCGGCGGGCGTGGAAGGTGCCGGCATGGCCGTTGGCCATGGCGGCGGGCTTGGTCGTCGCGGCCATGGTGGCCACGCAGATGGGGCGGGTCTCGAACCCGCCGGCGGACGGATTGTCGCCGGAATCGGCGTCGGCCCCGCTCGCGAGAAGCGACGCGGCGCCGGTCGAGATCGAGCAGTTGCAGGTGGCGGCGGCTCCGGCGAGCGAGCAGGGCGCCTTGGCCATGCAACCGCTCGCGGGCGCGGTCCACGAACTCGACGCCACGGCGGCGAGCATCCCCGCGCGGCTGGTGATCGGCGAGGATCGCGCCATGGAGTTGGCCCGCGAGGGGCGGCTGCTGGTTCGGGTGGCGGCCGTGGGCGAAGAACCCACGTTCCCGCCGCTGGAGACCATGCTGGCCAGCGATGCCTCGTGGCGGGTGAGCGACGATGTCTCGCGGGAACTGCTGGCGGCGGTGCGACCCTTCTTCGGCGCCGACGCCGGCGTCAAGCCGGAAGTGACCGTGGGTCCGCCCGAGGAACGCTTCCTGTCGGCCGACATGTTCGGGCCCGCCGAACTCGAGTCGTTCGCGGCGACGCACGTGCCCCGCACGGCGGTTGGCGTCTCGCCCACCGCCACCTACGTCGTGCGACTCGACGACGACCGTCGGGTGCTGGATCAACTGCGTCGGACCATCACCACGCGGGCGGCCGCCAACGTGCTGTTCGAGGAGATTCCCGGTGACGTGCGGGCCACCTCGGGGGAGGAGCCGCTCGATGCCCGGGCGCTCGTGCCCGGACGGCGAGGCCTGACGGTGCCGGTCATCGTGGAACGTCGCTGAGCCAGCGGCGGCGGGCGGCGGCACCCTGATTTCTCCTTCCCCGCACGACGGGCGAACGATAGAGACACATGGGCGTGGTTCGATCATCCCCCAGACGGGTCGCCAGACGCGGTTCGCGTTCGTGGCTTCGTCCGGCCACGGCCTTGCCGGTGGTGGCGTCGCTGGCGGTGCACGCCGCGTTGCTGTACACCATCGATCGCATCCGCATTGAGGGCCCCGTGCGACTGGTCGACGCGGCCGACGAGGGCGTCGAGACGGTGCTGGTGGTGACGTCGAATGCGCCAGCGCCCGCCCCGCAGGCGGTGCCCGAGCCATCGCCGCCGCCTGCGGCACCCCCACCACCGCCACCCGAGCCTTCGCCCGCGGCCGCTCCCGTCGCCAAGGCGGGGCTCCTCGCCCTGTTCGAAGCGCCGGCCGAGCAGCCGCCTCGCGACGCGCCCCTCACCACCACGCCGGGACCGGAGATCACGACGCTGCCACAGCCTCGGCGCGAGGCCGCGCCGCCGTCCGCTCCGCCGCGACAAGCGGCCAAGGCGGCGTCGTTCGCGGGCGTGGCGGCGCAGCGGGCCTCGAAGCTGGTCTACGCCATCGATGCGGGCGGCGCAATGACGTCGAGCCTCCCGTACGTGAAGGAGGAGTTGCTCCGGTCGGTGGCCCGGCTCGACGACACGCAGCGGTTCCAGGTGCTGGTGTTCAGGACGCCCCCCGGCGAGAGCGAGCCCCGCGTCGACGCCTTCGAGCCCGGCGGGTTCGCGGCTGCGGACACCCCCACCGTCGCCCGCCTGGCCTCCTGGCTCGAGCGGGTGCAACCCCGCGGCCGCTCGCAGCCCCTGGCGGGCCTTCGTGCGGCGTTGGCCCAGCAGCCCGACCTGATCTTCCTGCTCACCCGCAGCATTCGCCGTTCGGGCGCGGACAACACGTGGGGCGAGGGCACCCAAGCGACGCTGACCGAACTCGACCGGCTCAACCCCGCGTCCGGCGGCGGCAAGCGGCCCACGGTGATCAAGGCCCTGCAGTTCATCGACCCCGACCCCACGGGCATGCTCCAGCAGATCGGGGCGTCGCACGGCGACGGGCCCGGCTCGTACACGGTGATTCGGCCCTGACCGAGGATTCACGGCCGCCCGCCGCACGCTTTGCCGCCGTGTGCGTCGAATAATCCGACCCTCGCGAAACGGGGGTGTCGGACGGGCCGTCGCACGAATCGAGGATCACCATGTCGAAGCAGCAGGCGGGCGGGAAGCATTGGGGTCGGATGCTCTTGATTGCGGCGGGGGCCGCGACGGTCGTGGTCGGCGGCGTGGTGCTGCTGGCCCCCACCATCGCCGCGTCGATGGCGCCGGGCATGGTGCCCGGCATCGCCTCGGGCCTCATCACGGGCGAGGCCTCCATCGAGAGCGCAAGTTTCTCGTGGGGTGGGCCGCAACGCATCACGGGTCTCAAGGTGCTCGACTCGCAACGGGTCGACGTCGCCAGCGTGCGGACCATCGAGGTCTCCGCGGGCCTGCTGGGCCTCGTCACCGGCAACCTCGACATCGGCACCGTGACGCTCAGCGGCGTCAAGGCGCATGTCGTCCGTGGTGCCGACGGCACCTCCAACGTGCAGCAACTCGCCAAGCCCGCGCCCGCCGCGAGCCCCGCCCCGAGCGCGCCGCCCGCCGCCACGCTGCCCAAGGGGCTTCGGGCCACGCTGGTGGTCGACGGCGGCGAGGTGACGATCGACGACCAGTCGGCCGGGGCTCCGGGAGTGCAGGTCGCGGTGAGCGACGTAGCGCTCAAGGTCGCGGTCGCGGATCAGTCGCCCATTCGCGTCGAAGCCAAGGCCAAGGCCGGCGAGACCCGCGACAAGGCCACTGGCAGCGTGAGCATCGACCTCACCATCGACCGCTGGATCAACGTGTCGGGCGAGATCACGCCCGACACCGCCACCGTCGACGCCACCGTGGACGTTCGCGCGTTGCCTTCGGCGATCCTCGACGCCTTCGCGGCCCAAGCCCTCGCGGGGGGCAGCTTCCGCGAAGGGCTCGGCTCGACCGTGGACCTTTCGATCAAGGCCAAGGGCGGCCGCGAGGCGGGCGACTTCGACGTGCGGCTCGCGGCGGCGAACGTGAAGGCGGACGCCTCGGTCTCGCTGGCGTCGAACGTGCTGACCTCGCGTTCGCCGGTGCGGGTGGAGATCACGGGCGCGGGGCTCGCGGGGCTGTCGCCTGCGGCGGCCGCCGCGACGCGTCGCGACGAGGTGCGCTTCGACGCGCTCCCGAACGTGTCGCTCGAGGTCGATCGGCTCCGGCTGCCGGTGCCCCGCGACGGCGGGCCGCTCGACCTGCGGGGCGCGGGCGCCACGATCGCCGTCTCGACCTCGGGCATGAAGGGGCGCGTGAGCGTGGAGCCGGGGGCCGCGCCGCGGCCGTTCGCGGTCGAGCCGCTGAGCGTGCGCATCGACGCGGCGGACCTGGCGGGCCCGGTCCGCGTGCAGGCCTCGACGAGCGCGAGCATCGCGGGAGAGCGGGCTGGCGACGTGCGGGTCGATCTCTCGCTGGCCGGGCTGCTCGACGCCGGCGGCGCGCCGGTGAAGGGCGTGCCCGGCACGGTGAAGGGCTCGGTGTCGCTCAAAGGCGTCGCCACGGCCATCGCGCAGCCCTTGGCGGGCAAGCTCAACTTGGCGCAGGACGTGGGCCCCGTGCTCGACGCGACATTCACCGTGGCCACCGTCGACAGCGCACGAACGGGCGACGCGCCGACGCTTGATCTTGACCTTTCGGTCGACAGCCGCAACATCGTCGCGGGCGCGTCCATTCGCGCGAGCAAGGATCGCGTGACGTCGCGGGACCGGGGCGTGAGGCTCGCGGTGAAGAACCCCGCGTCGATCGCGGGCCGCTTCATGGACCCGGCCTTGGGCTTCCTTCCTTCGCCCAGCCGCACGGATTCCAAGGGGCTCGAGGTGACCATCGTCGGCCTTGACGTGCCCTTGAACGAGGACGCCAAGCCGATCGCCGCCGCGATCGCGGCCGACGTCGAGGCGACGATCGACGGCTTCTCGCTCGTGCCCGTGGTCGACGGCAAGCCCGGCGCGTCGCTCGACGTGGCGTCGCTGCGGACGAAGATGTCGCTCGCCAAGGGGGGCGTGAAGGGGCAGGTGGGCGGCACGGTGTGGCACGAGAGCCGGCCCGCCACGCTCGAGGGCGCGTTCGAGGTCGCCAAGTTGCTCGTCAACGACGCGTCGGGCGGCCTGGCGGTCGATGGGGCGAATCTCGAGCCCAAGGGGTCGATGGCGCTCAAGGACCTTCCCGTATCCATCGTGCGGCTCGCGAAGGCGGGCACCACCACCGCGCCGGGCGCGCCCGCGGCGCTCGATCTCGTGAAACTGCTGCAAGGCGTGGCGGGCGAGACGTTCACCGTCACGGCCGATGCCGCGGCGGGCAACCAGGCCTCGCGTGAACAGACCTTCACGGTGGGCGTGCGGTCGTCGCGTCTTCGGGCCGACGTGGCGGGGCGTCGCTCGGCTCGGTCCCTCGAACTCTCGACGCTGGCCGCGAGGCTGGACGTGCAGGCGGCGACGGTGCAGGCGCTCACGGAGGCGTTCGCGCCGGACGTGAAGGGCTTGCCGCGGCTGGCGTCGCCGGCGGCGTTGGCGATCGAGGCCTCGCCGTTCGCGGTGCCGCTGAAGGCCGACGGATCGCTCGACCTCGCGTCGGCGGGCGTGCTGACGGCGAAGGCGACGCTGCCGGGTCGCACGCTGGTGACGGGCTTGACGCGTCAGGACGCGTCGGGGGCGACGGTGGACGTGGGACCGGTGGGCGTCGAGGACTTCGTGATCGACGCGAACGTGCCGCTGGCGGGCGTGGCGAAGGACGGGAAGCAGGGCGAGGCGACGGTGCGGATGACGGGCTCGCTGCTGGGGGGCGAGGGCTCGAAGGCGATCGCGTCGCTGGTCTCGACGGCCTCGACGAACCTGACGGGAGGCGTGCCGGCGGGTGCGCTGCGGGCGAAGGTGGACATCACGCGGATCGACGTGGCCGCGCTCGAGCGGCTGGCGGGCCGCGAGCCGCTGGCGGCGCAGGCCGTGGGCGACTCGGCGGCGGTGAAGCTGGGCGCCATCGTGCAGCCCGGGCCCGCGACGGCCAAGGGCGGCGCGCCCGACTACGCGAGCGCGACGACGGGGCTGACGCTGGAGGTCGATGCGCCGCGTCTCAAGAGCGACGGCCCGCTGGCCGCGACGATCTCGCCGACGGTGCTGCGGCTCGACAAGCCCAGTCGCTTCACGCTCTCGCCCGAGGCGGGGTTCCTCAACGGCCTGATGAAGCCCGCGACGGGGGAGCCCTCGATGCGGGTGCAGGAGGCGAGCCCCGTCACGCTGACGCTCGACCGGCTGTCGTTGCCGTTCAAGGGCGGCGAGGGCGCGAAGCAGCCGCTGGCCGCGCAGATGAAGCTCGCGATGGACCGGTTGGCGATGCGGACCTCCGACGGGCGCGACGTGCGGCTGTCGGGCGTCGAGGTCGCCACCTCCTCGCGTGAGGCGGGCGGTGCGGGCACGAGCATCGACTTTGTCGCCAAGGCGGCGCAGGTCGAGGCGGGCGAGGCGAAGGCGTCGGCGATGCAGGTGCAGGGCTCGCTCGACGGGTTGCTGGACGCATCGGGAGCGATCGACGCGTCGCGCGCCACGGCAAGCGTCCGGGGCGACCTTCCCGCGATTCCCACGGCGCTGATCGACGCCTTCACCACGCGCGACGGCCTGGCGGTCGACGCGATGGGGCCGGTGGCGTCGCTCACGTTGAACGTCGACCACTTCCCGCTGGGCGACAAGCCCGCGGGCGGGAAGGAGGGCACGGTGAGCCTGACGGCGAGCAGCCAGCGGGTGTCGGCCTCGTTCAAGGGCGCGGTACGGGACGGCGTGCTCGTGGGCGTCGAGCCGGTGCAGGCGAGCGTGACCGAAGTGAGCCGCGCGATGGGCGGGCGCTTCATCGACGGCCTGCCCTTGCTGGGCTCGTTCGAGAAGACGGCGAAGGACCTCGCGGCGTCGTTGCGGGTGACGGACCTGACGCTGCCCTTGAGCAAGGACTTCTCGAAGCTCAACGCCGAGGTGACGTTCGATCCGGGCGAGGCGAGGTTCGAGGCCAGCCCCGAGTTCGCCGAACTGCTCAAGCTGGTCAACGCGCGCGGCGTGGGCGTGGTGGGTCGAAAGCTCGAGCCGCTGAAGGTGCACGTGAAGCAGGGCGTGGCGACGTACGACTCGTGGACGCTTCCGCTGGGCGAGTTCCGCCTCCGCACCGAGGGCGTGGTCGACCTGGTGAAGAGCTCGATGGACGTGGTGACGTACGTGCCCATCGAGGCGTTGTCGGACAAGGCGCTCTCGTCGCTCAAGTCGGGATCGTTCGCGGGCCGGGTGTTGCCGGGCGTGGCGGACGCGCTTCGCGAGGTGCCCTTCCGGACCAAGGGCCCGCTGGGCAGCGCAGGGACGAACATCGACTTCGAGATGGTCGCGAAGAACGCCGTGAAGGGCATCGACACGGACAAGCTGCTGCAGGAAGGGCTCGACAAGCTCTTCAAGCCCAGGCAACCCAAGCAGCCCAAGTGACCGCGTGACCAGATGACCAGATGACCAGATGACCGGGTGACCGGGTGACGACCACTCAACCCGCCCCGAACCTTGAGGACGAAGGGGTTGAGGTACGCCGCGATCCGGTCACGCCGCCATCGCGCCCGTGCGGGTCTTGAGGCCGACGTGATAGTGGCCCTCGCCGAGCTTTTCGCAGCGGACGGCGACGCCGACGGCGCGGGGCATCATCGGGTGTTCGGGGATGAGCGAGAAGGAGGTGCCGGGCTCGACGGGCATCGAGCTGCGGATGCCCATGCCGGTGTGGCTGGCATCGCTGAGCTCGACCCGCACGACGCTGGCCGCGCTGGTGCCCTGCGTGAAGACGGCCATCGCGTGACCCTTCATCGCCTTGCGAGGAAGGCGGCGGCGGTCGAAGGTCATGGGGCCACGTTCGTCGCCGGCCTGCGCCCACTCGGGCTGCACGCCTCTCGACAGCGCGGCCGTGGCGAAGGAGTACGTCGCGGGAATGCCGTCATCCGTCCGAACACCGAAGCACGAAGTCGTCATGGTTCCCTCCCTGGAACGCAGTACGCCACCTTGACCCGCGCCGCCTCGACCGTGAGGGGGCGCGACGCATCGACCGAGGAGCGGCTCCCCCGCGGGTGCCTCTCGACGGGCTTCCACCATCCGCAGGACGCCTGCATGTCGCGGGGCACCACCCCCGCGACGGTCCTGGGATTCCTGCAGTCCGTCGAACGATCGCTGCGTCTTCCTCGGTCGTATCGGGCGGCTCGGGCAGGGGCCTTCAAGCCCGGACCCCGGGTTCATCACCCCGTCACCGCCCTCTCAGGGGATCGCCCTCGCCCCTTCCCCCTCGGCCGGGCGTGACTTGGCGGCGCGGCGACGCGTTCCGCGCGTGGCGGGGCCCTCCCTGACCGATGCTCTTGTCGCCATGCAGCCCTCGACGCCCTCTGTTGAACCCGCCCCGCTCGACCTCATCCAGCAAGCGATGCTCGCCGGGCGGCTCGAACAGGCCGAGGCCGCGGCGCGCGAGTTGCTTCGCGCCACGCCCCGCGATCCTGCCGCGTCGTATCTGCTCGGGCTCATCCTGTCGCGAACCGGCCGCCTCGAAGAGGCCCTGTTCCACCTCCGCATTCCCGCCGAGCTTCCCGACGCGCAGCGCGACTGCCTGTGCGAATACGGGCGCGTGCTGTGCGCCCTGGGCAAGTTCACCCGGGGCATCGAACTGCTGCGACTGGCGGCCCAGCGCGATCTCGCGTCGGCGTACGCGTGGGAACACCTGGCCCGCGCCCTGCTGCTCGACGGTTCCTTCGCCGACTCGGTCAACGCGGCGGAAGAAGCCGTCCGCATCCGTCTGCGTGGCGGTGGCGTGGCGGGCGGCCCCAACGCGATGTGCACCATCGGCGACGCGTGCGCCGCGATGTCCGACGCCCCCGAGGCGGTCAAGTGGCACGCCCGCGCCATGCAGGAGTTCCCCGGCGACCTGCATGCCGCCATGTCGTGGGTGCGGCTGCTGCAGTATCTCGACGTGAGTCCGGCGGACCTGACCACCAGCCATGCCCGCGTCAACGACCTCATCCGCCGCCAACTCTCGGGGCCCTCGCAACGACCGGCCATGACGTGGTCCAGCGGCGTCCGCCCGCTCCGCGTGGCGTTCCTCTCTCCCGACCTCCGCGACCATCCGGTCGCGCGCTTCATCCTTCCCTTGCTGACCAGTTCGGAACCGTCGCGGGTGCGATGGAGCATCTTCCACACCCACCCCGTCCGCGACGACACGAGCCGCCGCTGCGCGAGGTACGCCGAGCAGTGGCATCACGTGGCCCACCTCGACGACGAGCGCCTCGCCGCGGCGATCCGCGTGGCCGCGCCGGACGTACTGATCGACCTCTCGGGCTGGGGCGAACACGCCCGCGCCGGGGTGCTGGCGCGTCGCGTCGCGCCGCTGCAGGCGGCCTACTTGCGTCACCCCACGCCCAGCGGCTTGCCGGGCGTCGATGTTCGCCTGGTCGATGCCGCCATGGAGCCCGACGCGCTCGAGGGCGCGGCGTGGCACCCGGCCATTCCCGAGGCCCCCATCGCCGTCCCGGGTGCTTCGCTCTGCTGGACGCCCCCCGCCGAGCGTGTGGAGTGCGAGCGTCAGCCGTCGAAGGTCGTCACCTTCGGCTCCTTCTGCTCGCCCGCCAAGATCTCCCCGCGGTGCGGCCGCCTCTGGGCCCGCATCGTCAACGACGTTCCCCACGCGCGGCTGCTCATCAAGGCCAAGGGGCTCGCCGACCGCGCCACCCGCGAGCACACCCTCCGCTCGCTCGTCCGCCACGGCATCGAGCCGTCGCGCATCGAGCTCTGCGGAATGCGTCCCACCTTCGCCGAGCACCTCGCCTGGTACAACAAGGTCGACATCGCCCTCGACCCCTTCCCCTTCAACGGCACCGCCACCACCTGCGAGGCCCTGTGGATGGGCGTTCCCGTCATCACGCTGCAAGGCGCCACCGGGGCGGCCCGCACGGGCGCGAGCATCCTCCAGGCGGCGGGCGTGGGCGACAACGTGTGCACGGACGAGAACGCGTACCTCGCACGGGCCCAGGCCCTCGCGGCGGACGTCAACGGACGCGCCGACTTCCGCGCCTCGATGCGGTCGTGGCTGCTGGCCTCGCCCTTGTGCAACGCCAAGATGTTCGCCGAACAGTTCCTCGCCACGCTCGAGATCCTCGCCAGCCGCCTCTCGCGGGCGGCGTGACGCGGCCGGCTCCGGACCATTCCCTAGGATTCGGCATGGAGGACGCGGCCAACCAGGACCATCCGTCGGGCGTGCGGCTCACGCCCCGCATCACGCTCCACGAGTCGGCGGTCGACTTCTCGTACGCCTCGAGCTCGGGACCGGGCGGCCAGAACGTCAACAAGCGGGCGACGAAGTGCACGCTTCGGGTCCGCGCCGACGCCATTCCCTTCGGCCCCGCCCAGCGAGCGAGGCTCGAATCCCTCGGGTCCGTCTACCTGACCGCCGCCGGCGAGCTGGTGATCGACTGCGACGAGCACCGGTCGCAGGCCCGCAACCGCGAGGGATGCATCGAGAAGCTGGCCGACCTGGTGCGACGGGCGTCGGTGCTCCCCAAGACGCGACGCAAGACCAAGCCCACCAGGGGTTCGATCGAGCGACGGCTGAAGGAGAAGAAAGTCCGCTCCGAGCGCAAGCAATCGCGACGCCACGAGGACTGACCACTGGTCCCGCCCGGCCGAACGGTCGCCGGCGTCGCGCTCGCCCGCTCAGCGCTTGCGCTTCTTGAACTTGTCCTTCGGGCTGGCCATCGTGGTCGAACCCTTGGAGAGCATCGAGGGCATGCCCTTGAGCCCCGGGATCGCCGCGCCCATGCCGCCCTGACGCGACAGCTGCCGCACGGCCTCCGCGCGATCGCCGCCCATGCCCGACATGGTCCGCGAGAGCTTGTTGATCATGTCGAACTGCTTGACGAGCTGGCTGATCTCCTCGACCTTGCGGCCCGAGCCCTTGGCGATGCGCTTGCGGCGGCTGTTGTCGAGCATCGACGGCCTGGCGCGTTCGGCCTTGGTCATCGAGCTGATGATCGCCTGCACGCCGTCGAGCTGCTTGTCGTCGATGTGCGTGTCCTTGAGCATGGACCCGATGCCCGGCAGCAGCCCGAGCAACTGCTTGAGCGGTCCCATCCGGCGCAGCGTCTTGAGCTGGCCGAGGAAGTCGTCCATGTCCATCTCGCCCTTGGCGAGCTTCTCCTCCATCTTCTTCGCGTCTTCGGCGGAGACCTCCTGCTGCGCCTTCTCGACCAGCGCGACCACGTCGCCCATGCCCAGGATGCGGCCGGCCACGCGCGTCGCATGGAACTCCTCGAGAGCGTCGAGCTTCTCGCCCGTGCCCACGAACTTGATGGGCGCGCCCGTGACGTGCTTGACGGAGATGGCCGCGCCGCCGCGGGTGTCGCTGTCGTACTTGGTCAGGACGATGCCGTCGACCTCGAGCCGCTCGTGGAAGGCCTTGGCCGAGTTCACCGCGTCCTGGCCCGTCATCGCGTCGACGACGAGGAAGATGTGGTGCGGCATGACCGCGTGCTTCACCTGCTTGAGCTCGCCCATCAGCGCGTCGTTGACGTGCAGGCGGCCCGCCGTGTCGAGGATCAGCACGTCGACGCCGGTCCGCCGGGCTTCGTCGAGCGCGTGGCGGCAGACCTGCACCGCCACGCCCACGGCCTTGCCGTACTCGGCCGTCTTGTCCTTCTCGGCGTAGAACGACACCGCCGCCCCGCCGGGCATGTCGGCCTTGACCTGGCCGGCGATGGTCTCGAGCTGCTCGACGGCCGCGGGACGCTGGAGGTCGGCCGCCGCGAGCATGACGCTGCGGCCGCGCTTCTTGAGGAAGGAGGCGAGCTTGCCGCAGGTCGTCGTCTTGCCCGAGCCCTGCAGGCCGCACATCATGACGACCGTGGGCCCCGGGCTCACCCGCATGATGAGGTCGCCGTCGGTCGGCGATCCGGCCGAGGGCAACCTGGGCATGAGCCCCGCCAGGGGTCCCAGATCCGCCTCGTCACCCGCCGAGGGCTGCTCCACCTGACCGCCGAGGAACTCGACGAGCCGCTTGTGGACGATGCCGATCATCTCCTCGCCGGGGCGGAGCGACTTGGTCACCTCACGGCCCAGCGCGTCCTTGAGGACCGCATCGCAGAAGGTGTCGACCACCTCGACGTGCACGTCGGCATCGAGCAACGCGGCGCGAACGTCGACCATGGCGTCGGAGACGTTCTTCTCGCTGATGGCGGCTTGGCCGGAGAGCTTGCGGTAGAGACCCTGGAAGGTGTCGGTGAGCCGGTCGAACATGCCCGGAGGGTAGGGTCGCGTTCACGCGAACACCCGCCCGCCGACGGGTCTTACGCCCCGTCGCGGAGGGCGAATCCCACCAGCATCTCGCACAGTCGCCCGTAGGAGATGCCCGCATGCGCCGCCGCCTTGGGCACCAGCGACTGGCCCGTGAACCCCGGCATGGTGTTGGCCTCCAGCACGTACCCAACGCCGTCGGCACCCAGGATGAAGTCGACCCGGGCCAAGTGGCGGCACCCCATGCCCCGGAAGAGGGCCTTGGCGTGCCCGCGGATCGTCGCCGTCGTGGTCGGGTCGCCCGGAAGCTCGGGCCCCACGATGTACTGGGTGTCCTTGCGGAAGTACTTGGCCTGGTAGTCGTAGACGCCCTCGGCGGGCCGGATCTCGACGATCGCCAAGGGCTCGCCGTCGAGCACCGCCACCGTCAGCTCGCGGCCGCCCATGATGCCCCGCTCGACCATGTAGACCCGCGACGGATGGGCGGCCATGTCGGCCCTCACCGCCTCGCGGGCGGCATCGAGCTTCGCCTGGTCCTTGCAGACGTGCAGCCCCACGCTCGACCCCTCGTGCACGGGCTTGAGCACGGCCGGAGCGTCGAAGGGGAGCCCGCCGTCGGCCGGGTTGATGATCGCGGCCGCCGCCGTGGGGATGCCCAGCATCGCCGCGGCGAGCTTGGTGCCCATCTTGTCCATCGCCAGCCGTGCCGCGGGGGCCTTGCAGCCCACGAAGGGCCTGCCGCCCACCTCGAGCAGTTCCTGCAACGCGCCCCCTTCGCCCCATCCGCCGTGGAGCACGGGGAAGACCACCCGCCCGGGCAAGGCCTTGAGCGCGGCGGCATCGAGCCGGTCGATGACGTGGTAGTGCACCTCGTGGCCGAGTCCCTGGAGCGCGTCGGCCACGCCCTTGCTGCTCATGAGGCTCACGTCGCGTTCGGCGTCGGGGCCGCCGCCGAGGACCAGGATGGGAGGAAGCGCGGTGTCGGGCATGGCCTGACGGTATCGGCCCAGTCCGCTCGCGTGCAACAGGAGTCGCGGGCCGACTATCGTCGGAGGCATGCTGATGAACGTGCTGCTGGTCTTTCTGGGAGGCGGCGTGGGTTCGGCCGTCAGGTACGGTGCGACGCTCGCGTGGCCGGCCCGCGAATTTCCCGCAGCGACCTTGGCGGTCAACGTCGCGGGGTGCCTCGCGGCGGGCGTGGCGTTGGCGAGGCTCGTGCCCGTCCACCCGGCCGATCACCCGGCGCGGCTGCTGCTGGTGGCGGGGTTCCTCGGCGGCCTGACGACCTTCTCGGCCTTCGGGCTCGAGACCATCGCGCTGCTCCGCGACGGACGGGCGGGCATGGCTGTGCTGAACGTGGCGGCGAACGTCGGCGCGGGGCTCGTCGCGACCTGGGCGGGGTGGATGGTGGCGAGAACGCCGCTGGGGGCGTGAGGAGCGGGCGTCGCCCTTGCGGCCGGCGTCAGCGCATCGCGCCGCTGGTGGCCTGCATCAGCGGGACCATGATCGAGACGACGAGCGAGCCGATCATGAGGAACATGAAGACGATGAGCAGGGGCTCCATCGCCGCCAGCAGCCGCTCGCTGCGTCGCTCGAGTTCCTCGGTCATGTCGCCCGCGAGGGTCTCGAACGCGCTGTCGAGGTCGCCTGAGCGTTCGGCCGCCATGAGCAGCCGCCGGGTGGGCAAGGGGAGCGCGCTGACCGTGTCGATGAGGGTGCGGAGGTTGCCGCCCTCGATGAGCTTGGTGCGGAGCGCGGAGAGTTGGCTCTTGAGCAGCGGGTGGCTCAAGGCGTTGACGGCCACGCCCAGCGCGTCGCTGAGGGTCACGCCGCTGCGGACCATCGCCGCCATCACGGTGAAGAACCGGGCCGATTCCTGCGTGAGCACGACGTCGCGGAGCAGGGGCACGCGTCGCGAGGCCCGCGACACCACCTCGAGGGCCACCTTCCGCAGCGCGACCACCACCGTGACGACGACCATCGCGGCCACGCCCACCGCCAGGGCGTGATCGCGGAGGAACACCCCCACCGTCATCAGGATCTGCGTGAACCACGGCAGCGGATAGCCCATGTCCTCGAGTGACTTGCCGATCTTGGGCAGCACGAAGCAGATCATCAGCAGCGTGACCGCCAGGCTGATCGTCAGCACGATCGCCGGGTAGATCATCAGCGTGCCGGCCTTGCCCTGGATGCGGAGCTGCCGACGCGTCGTGCCCGCGAGCTGCTTGGCCGCCCCGCCCAGGTCGCCCGTTCGCTCGGCGGCGCGGTACACCGAGACGGTGACGGTGTCGAAGATGCCCACCGCCGACGCGGCATCCGAGAACGAGCTTCCCGCGGCCACCATCTCGCGCATGCGCTCGACCCGCGGCGCGGCCGACGTCGCCACCGACTTGGCCGTGGCCTCGAGCGCCTCCACCAGGGGCACGCCCCGGGTCAGCAACTGCGCCAACTGCGTGTGAAGTTCGGATTGGTCCTTGAGCGACACCGCGTCCGAGGCGCTGGCCCAACTCGGCAGCGTCCAGGTGCGAAGGGCCACCAGCCGCTCGCGTCGAAGCTGCTCGCTCAGGTGGCGAGCGTCGCGGGCGCGGCGAATGCCCACCTTGCGGCCGCCATCGGGGCGGGCGGCAAGGAACAAGTACTGCGAGGATGCACGCGCCAGTTGGGTCATGCAGGGAACATGCCGCGGAACCGACAGTATCGGCCCAACGGTATTCACCCCTGCAGGCGGGTTGTTCGCCTCCGTCCCCTTGATCAGGGGTCGATCAGGGGTCGATCAGGGGCCGATCAACGGCGGGACTCCGGGACCCATGCCGCGGGGACCCCGCGACCGGCCTCAGCGGCGGCGGCGGCCCAAGGCCAGCCCGCCCGCGGCGAGGACCATCAGCGCTCCTGGCGCGGGCACGACCGGGAAGTCGGTGGCCGTCATCTGGAAGCTGTAGCTCCCCGTCTCGCCGATGCCGGTCCATTGCATCAAGGGGTTGAACCCGCCGGGGCCGTCGGGACCGGAGATCTCCGTGGGGGAGGCCAGGTTGAAGATCGGGCCGTTGCGGCTGATGGGGGTGCGACCGAACCCGGTGACGGCCAGCACGTAGTCGCCGGGCACGCTCACCTGCACGCCGGTGCCGTCGGTGGAGAAGGCCGTCAGCTTGGGGAGGTTGGAGGTCGGGCTCTCGTCGTCGTTGCCGAGCAGGCCGTATCCCTCGCCGTTGACGGTGATGTTGAAGAGGTACAGCACGACGTTGAAGTCGGCGAAGACCGGGCGGATCGAGAAGGTGCCCGGATTCATGATGCGGATGTAGTAGAGGTCCTCGTAGTCGGGCTCGTCGAAGCCGTCGGCTAGCGAACCCGCCACGGACGCGAGGGACTGGGCGCCCACCGGGCGTTCGGGCTTCTGGGCCGTCAGGATGGTCGAACCGGCGTCGCCCTGTTCGAGCCAGTCGGGGCCGGCCAAGGCGGTGCCGGACAGCGTGACGACGAAAAATGCCGCGATGCGACCGAAAGTCTTGCCACTCATGTCTTGTCTCCTCTTCTACGCTCTCGCGAATCCTGCGATGAGCGTGGTGTGGAGAGCGGCCTCCCGCCCCCCCTGAAGTGCCCAATCTAACGCCAATCGAGCGGGAACGGCGCGCCTCACGGCATGTTCCGGCCACAATTCCCGTGAAAGTCGCGCATGTCGGACCTTGGACGCCCGATTCGAGTTCCCATAAAAACAACGCCATGGCATCCAATCGCCTGAATCCCTCGACGATCGCCGGAGCGGTGGCCAAGCCGCTGACGCTGGTGCCGCTCAACGACCCGTCCCTGCGGCCGACCGAACTCTCGCCGACGCGGCCGGTGCTGCTGGGACGGCAGAGCCAGTGCGACCTGCAGTTGGCCGACCAGACGGTCTCGCGGGCGCACGCGATCATCGAGCAGCGATCGGGCACCTGGTACGTCACCGACAAGGCCAGTCGGCTGGGGACGCTGCTCAACGGCATTCGGCTCGACGCCGACAGCCCGACGCCGCTGCGTGACGGCGACATCATCACGATCGCGCGGTGGAGCTTTCGCTCGCGGATCGGCGCTCAGGCCGCCACCGAGGGCACCCGGTCGACCATGGCGGGCACGAGCCGCCTGACCGACGATCAGCAGGGTCGCGTCGAGACCTTCAAGTCGGACGCGCTGCTGGCCAAGGCCGAGCAGCGGCTGCAGTTGGTGATGGATCTGGCGGCGGACCTCCACGCGGCGCGCGACGAGGCGTCGCTGGCGACCGCACTCGTGGCCGCGACCTCGCGAGGCACGTCTTACGGCCGCTGCGCGGTGGTCAAGCTCACGCCCGGCACCGACGAGGTGACGATCGTCGCCGCCCGCGTGCACGGCCAGGACACGCCCGGCGGGTTCCCGTTCAGTCGCACGCTGGTTCGCGCCGCCTCGGGAGGGGAGATCGCCCGCCTGACCGGCGACACGTCGCTGCAGCACGCCATGAGCATCGTCAGCCACGGCATCCGCTCGGCCATGTGTGCGCCGGTGATGGTCGGCAGCGACGTGCTCGCGTACCTCTACCTCGACGACGACGGACGCGGGGCACAGTCAGGACCCGAGGTGGACGCCTTCGTGGCGGCCTTGACGCGGATCGGCTCGCTCGCCCTCGCGGAGATCTCGCGGCGACAGCTGCAGGCACGGCACTCGGAGCTCGCCGCCGACCTCACCGCCGCCCGCACCGCGCAGGTTCGCCTGATGCCCGCCCCCACGGGCCGCGTGGGTCCGATCGTGTACGCGGCCCGCAATCAACCCGGGCGGCTCGTCGCCGGCGACCTGCTGGACGTCATCGACCTGGGCGAGGGCCGCGTGGCGGCATGTTTGGGCGACGTCTCGGGCAAGGGCGTCGGGGCGGCGATGCTCATGTCGGCCGCGCAGACCCAGCTGCGGGCCACCTTGCGCCACGAATCGGACCCCGCCCGCGCGGTGGAGCTGCTCAACCGGGAGGTCGTCTCCCGACTGCTGACCGACGGCTTCATCTCGCTCTGGACGGGCATCATCGACGTTCGAACGGACACGCTGACGTACGTCGACGCGGGGCACAGCTACTGGACGATTCGTCGGGCGGGCGGGACGCACGTGGTGGGCCCCTCCGCCGACTTCCTGCCGCTGGGCGTCGATGCCGACGAGGCGTATCGGGCCACGACGATCGAGTTTCACGAGGGAGACCGTCTCACGGTCTTCAGCGACGGCGTGGCGGAGCAACCCGGCGCCGACGGTTCGGCCTTCCGCACGCAAGGCGCCATCGACGCCATGGCGGGGGCGACCGACGAGACGGCCGACGTCGACGCCATCTTCGCCGCCATGCGAACCCACGCGCAGGCCGAGGCGTTCGCGGACGACGTGACGGTGCTGTCGCTCCGGCGGTAGGCATTCCCCCACTCAAACAAAGAACGAACATCGGCCCGCACGGAGGCGGATCTCGACACCCACGCAACCCCCGGGCGTCGGCCGTCGAATGAACCAACGACCGCTCCACGCGCGACGCTCGTCGCTCGACGTGGCGCGGGCGTCCGTCGGCTTTCGCGATCGCTGGCGCAATCGGTACCGAAGGCGGAACGCGAACCGCGGATGCCGGATGATCCTCAACCGCCGTCACCCGGGCGGATTCGGTCGCCGATAGCACGGGGAAGTCCTGCAGCAGACGGGGTTTCCGGACGTTTGACCACGGTTCCCGCCTCGGCGGGCACCCAATGATCCCCCGAGCGGCCTCGCGGCCGCGTCTTGATGCGCCGCGGGGCGCGACCACACGCAACGGAGCGATGATTCAGATGAACGCCACGATTCTCACCCACGACTCGCTGAGGACCTGGTGCACGCTGGCGGCCACGACGCTGTTGGTCCACGCGGCCGGGGCGAGCCTGCCGCCGAACCCCAACGTGCGGATGGTCTATCCGTATCCGCAGCACGACTACTGCTTCCAGGATCGGCGGTCGATTCACGACATCCTGGCCGACCGTCTGCCTCGCGAACTGGCCAACGCGGGCGACCCCGAGGACCTCGGCGCGGGGCAGGCGTGCTTCGATGCGGCGAATCCGCCGTCGGAAGAGGTGATGGAGCAGGTGCGTCGGTACATCGAGGGCGGATATGCGTCGCGATACCAGGTGGGCTCGCGTTGGGCGCGGGGCTCCAACGGCGATCCGATCAACCTGACGTGGAGCTTCGTGCCCGACGGCATCACCGTGGGCGACGCGGGCGCGCCGGGCGGCGCGGGCGCAAGCACGCTCTTCGCGACCCTCGACTCGCGCTTCTCGGCGCAGGGCGGCCGGGCCACGTGGATCCTCCAGTTCCAGCGGTCCTTCGATCGCTGGCAGGCGTTGTCGGGGGTCAACTACACGCGGGTGCGCAACGCGGCGGGCAACGAGTGGGACGACGGTGCGGCATGGGGCAACGTGGGCGGCACGAACCGTGGCGATGTCCGCATCGGCATGAAGAACATCGACGGGGGCGGAGGCATCCTCGCGTACAACTCCTTCCCCGACAACGGCGACATGGTGGTCGACTCGTCGGAGAACTGGGCCACGGGCGGCTCGAGCTACCTCTTCTTCCGCAACGTGATCCTCCACGAGCACGGCCACGGGCTGGGCTTCTCGCACGTGTGCCCGCAGGGCACGGCGAGCTCGGGGGGCGCGAAGCTGATGGCGCCCTTCGCCGACACGGGCTTCGACGGCCCGCAGCAGGACGACATCCGCGCGGTGCAACTCAACTACGGCGACCCGTACGAGCCCAACGACAACTCGACCGCCGCCGCCGCGCTGGGTGCGCTCAGCGCTGGAGCCACGATCAACCTGGGCGTGGTGCCGAGCCCGACGCCGGCCTTCGCGGGGCTGTTGAGCATCGAGCGGGTGGGCGAGACGGACTGGTACTCCTTCACGATCGACGCGCCGCGCCTGGTCAACTTCACGCTGACCCCGCTGGGCAGCACCTACCAGCAGAACGCCCAGAACGGGGGCTGCACCTCGACGGGCGTCTCGAGCAACGGGCTGGCCTCGGCCAACCTGGCCTTCGACTTCCGCAACTCGCTCAACACGATCACGTATCGATCGGTCAACGCCACGGCCGCGGGCGTCGCCGAGACGACCTCCGGGCTGCTGCTGAGCCCGGCGGGCACGTTCCTGGTTCGCGTCTTCCAGAGCGGTTCGCAGACCGAGGTGCAGTCGTACCGCATGTCGCTGACGGCGCAGAACGTCAACATGGCGCCCACGGCCTCCGACGGCACCTTCACCAACTTCGTCCGCGTGACGTGGCCCAACCTGATCGCCGACGCCGATGGGTTCCAGATCGCCCGCTCGCTCACGGACGCCACCAGCGGCGCGAGCGTGATCGGCACGGTCGACGGCACGACCTTCACCTTCGACGACACGACCGCCGTGCCCGGCACGACCTACTTCTACTTCATCAAGGCCCGCCAGCCCGGCAACGTCAACTATCGCTACACGACGGCCTCGGGCAACGCGGGCTTCCGCCCGATCGTCAACCAGCCCCCCGTCGCCAACGCCGGCCCCGACCAGACCGTGACCGACGAGGATCGCTCGGGCTCCGAGGCCGTCACGCTCAACGGTTCGGCCAGCACCGACGACAATGCCATCACGTCGTACGTCTGGAAGGAAGGCACGACCACCATCGCCACCGGCGCGGTCGCCAACGTGACGCTCGACGTGGGCGTGCACACCATCTCGCTCACCGTCTCCGACGCCTCCAGCCTGACCTCGACCGACTCGCTCGTCGTCACCGTCCAGCCCGGCTGCTTCGCCGACTACAACCTCGACGGCGGCGTCGACGGCGGCGACCTGACCGACTACTTCATCGACTGGGAAGCGGGCAGCGCGGCGGCCGACGCGAACGCCGACGGCGGCATCGACGGCGCGGACGTCGAGACGTTCTTCGCGGTCTGGTCCGCGGGCGGCTGCTGAAACGGGTCGCCAAGCGTTTCGGACGAGCGTGGGGCGTCCCGTGCGCCTCGCTGCGCACGCAGGCCCATCGGCGCCCGGGTTGCCGGTCGGCTCACCGACGAGGGGCGAGACGTCGCGCCATCAGGAAGGCCATCTCCAGCGATTGGCGATAGTTGAGCCGCGGATCGCACGGGCTGGCGTAGTGCCGCCGCAGGTCTTCCTCCCGCACGCCCGCCGCGCCGCCGAGACATTCCGCGACATCCTCGCCGGTGAGTTCGAAGTGCACGCCGCCCAAGGGCACGCCCGCACGCTCGAAGACCTCGCAGGTGGCCTCGAGTTCCTCGAGAATCGCGTCGAACGAGCGGGTCTTGAGTCCGTCGGACAACACGGTGCCGTTGCCGTGCATCGGGTCGCAGATCCACAGCGCCGCCGCCCGGCGTTTGGCCAACGCGTCGACCAGCGGCGGGAGCAACGCGCTCGCCCGCGACGCACCCATCCGCGTGATGAAGACGAGCCTGCCTCGCTCGTTGCCCGGATTGAGCGTCTCCCACAAGCCTTCGACCTGCGCGACGGTGGCGGAAGGCCCGAGCTTCACGCCCACGGGGTTGCGGACGCCTCGGAAGTGCTCGACGTGCGCGCCGTCGACGGCGCGTGTGCGGTCGCCGATCCACGGAAGGTGGGTCGAGAGGTCGTACCACCCGTGCCGCCGCGGCACCGTCCTGGTCTGCGCCGCCTCGTAGTGGAGATTGAGCCCCTCATGGCTCGTGAAGAACTCGACGCGGGTCAACTGATCGACGGCGCGTTCACCCAGGGCTTCCATGAACCGCAGGCCGTCGACCATCTCGCGGGCGGTGCGTTCATAGTCGGCCCGCACGTCGCCGGGCAATCCGCCGTGGGTCAGGAAGTCGAGGTTCCAGTACTCGGGGTGATGGAAGTCGGCAAAGCCGCCCTCGACGAGCGAGCGGATGAAGTTGAGGGTCATGGCGGCATGCTCATGCCCCTTGATCATGAGCGCGGGGTCGAGCCGCCTGGCCTCGGGCGTGAAGGCGGCCCGGTTGATGAGGTCGCCGAAGTAACTCGGCAGCGTCACTGGCACGCCGCCGGGACCGCTCCGCGTCTCGACCATGCTGCTGCGGGGCTTGGCGTACTGGCCGGCGAATCGGCCGATGCGGGTGACGGGCTTCTTGAGCCCGTGCACGATGACCAGCGACATCTGCAGGAGGATCTTGAGCTTGTTGGCGATGAAGTCGGGGCGACAGTCGTCGAAGGTCTCGGCGCAGTCGCCGCCTTGCAGGATGAACCGCTCGCCCGCCTCGGCCTGGGCCAACTCGTCGCGGAGGCGCTCGATCTCCCAACTGGTCACCAAGGGCGGCAGGAGCGAGAGAGCGCGGACGGCTGCCTCGAGCGCGTCGGCGTCGGGATAGGCGATGGCATGCGCCGAGGGGCGGCTCTTCCACGACTGGGGCGACCAGCCGGGCGGCGTGACGGATGGAGACGGATCGGGCACGCGGGCACTGTAGCGGCGGGCGTGGGGGCCCCGCGTTGAACGAGGCGCGCGGGAAAAAAGCATCGGCCGCCCCTTGCGAGGCGGCCGATGGGAGTGTCACGTGAGGGTCACGCCGAAGGCGGGACCATCATGACGATCGATGCTGCATCGATCAGAACATGACCTGGAGCTGGGCGACGAGGCCGAACTCGCCGTCGTCCTGCTGGCCGAGGAAGCCGCTGCCGCCGAGGGGCAGCACGCTGTTGTCGTCGGCATCGAGGGGCTCGACGGTCGAGTTGAAGGCGTAGACGCCGTTGAGCGAGAGCTTCGCGGCGTGGCTCTCGGGGGAGAGGTAGTAGTTGACGCCGGCGGTCAGGAAGTGAGAGTCGTCAGCGCTCTCGCCGTCGGCATCGAGGAGGTCGCTGTCCCAGAAGATGCCGTCCCAGCGGCCGAAGAGCTCGACCTGGTCGGTCACGAAGATGCCGGCCTGGAGGACGCCACCGAAGTTGGTGCTGTCGGTGTCGCCGCTCTCGGCGTTGGCGCCGACGAACGCCGCGAAGGCGTTCCAACCCTGGCCCTCGAACTGGGCATCGAGGGTGTAGGCGAGGAGCTGGACGTCGTTGGTGGAGACGTCGGCGCCGGTGCCATCGACGCCGCCGCCGGTGCTGCCGCCGTCCTGCCAGTGGACCGCGCCACCGATCAGGAGGCCCATGTCCTCAGCGGACTTCCAGCTGGTGAAGTCGTCGAAACGCTCCCAGCCGGCGCCCATCGCCTTGAAGTCGACGCGAGCGGTGAGGGCGTAGTCAGCCTCGTTGGCGTTGTCGAACGCGGTGTTGGCCGAGTTGGCGCCGTCGTTGAAGGAGCCCGAGAAGCGGAAGGCGTCGCTGGCGTAGTTCACCGCGAAGCCCTGGGTGTAGCCGCCGCTGAAGAGCGCCTCGGTGATGGAGCGGTTGACGCCGAGCTGGTACTCGTTGTCGATGATGCTCTCGCGGAGGAGGCCGACCTTCATCTGGCCGGCGGTGATGCCGAAGCCGTTGTCCCAGGAGTAGCCGGCGTAGGCGGTCTCGAGACCGAAGCTGCCGCTGTTGTCGAACTCGCCGCGGACCTGGTAGGTGAAGGCCTTGTCCCAGACCGAGCCCTTGACGCCCAGACGGGTCAGGTTGTTCTCGAAGCCGCCCGTGTAGTTCTCGCGGGCGCCGTCGTTGTCGTCACGGAAGTTCGCGTAGTAGCGGACCTGCGCGCTGCCGAAGACGTACATGCTGTTGTTGCCGTCGGCCGAGCCGATCATGAAGCCCTTCTTGTCGTAGCCCGAGCCGCCATCGAGGAGGCTGACACGAGCGCCGGCGTCGCTGACGAGCTCGGCGGCGTAGGCGCGACCGGCGTCGGACTGCGCGAAGGCGGTGGCGCTCAGCGCCAGACCCGCGATCACCACAAGCTTCTTGGACTGCGTCATATGTACCAACTCCTTGTTAGAAACCACTGCAGACTTCTGAAAAACAGAGGCGTTCCGACGGAACCGACCGCCTGGATGCTGCCCCGGGCCCCTTGCGACGACAGGTCGCCCGGAACCCTCACACTCGAACCTCAGCCCGGCAACACCGCCGAACTGTTTTTCAACTCCCGATGGCACCCCGCGTTCCCTCCCGGTTGCCCGGAAGCCTCCCGCGGAGCCCGTTCGACACGCCCCCTTTCGGGGAACCGCGTCGCGTGAACGATACCAGCACCAACCCTTCGATTCCAGTCTCCTGCCCGATGCAGCGGCGCAAATGCTAGCGGGCACAAACGTCCATGGTTGATTCGGCCCCGCGTCCGCCTTTTCAACACAAATGCCGCAAATAACAGCCGCAACAGGGGGGGCCTTGAGCCCGATCGAAGGCCGATCGTCGGGTGCTTGTGCGGCGCAAGTTATTGTTTGCAAACAAGATGCGTGGCATGCCCGGCACGGGGGAAGCCCCGTCGAATTTCCGCGCTCCGCCAGTGAAGTTTCTCGCTCGCCGCCCGCCAACTCCCCCTCCCGGGGTTTTAACACGCTCCGAACACGGGGGGCTTGCCGCCGTTTCCTACGCTTGTCACGCGTCGATCACCGCTCTGCCCGTTCGGACCGCGACCGATGGCCTTGGCACCCTTCATCCTCATCGTCGACGACGAGCGCGACCTGGTCGAACTCGTCGGGTACAACCTCCGCAAGGCGGGCTTCGACATCGCCGTCGCCTTCACCGGACGTCAGGCGCTCGAGTCGGTCGCACGTCGTGCACCGGACCTCATCCTCCTCGACGTCATGCTCCCCGAGCTCTCGGGCACCGAGGTCGCCTCCCGGATCCGGTCCAACCCGCAGACCGCCTCCATCCCGATCATCATGCTCACCGCCAAGAGCGAGGAGGTCGACCAGATCGTCGGCCTCACCGTGGGCGCCGACGACTACATCCCCAAGCCCTTCTCCATGAAGGTGCTCACCGCCCGCGTGCAGGCCCTGCTGCGACGCGTCGCTCGCTCCAACGTCGGCGACGCCAACCTCCGCTTCGGGGACCTCTCGATCAACCTCGAGACGCACGAGGTGCTTCTGGCCGACGAGCCCGTCAAGCTCACCCTCACCGAGTTCAAGCTCCTCGCCGCCCTCGCCCAGGAGTCCGACAAGGTCCTCAACCGCCAACGCCTCATCGCCAAGGCCATGGGCGCCGGCGTCACCGTCACCGAACGAACCATCGACGTCCACATGACGTCCATCCGCAAGAAGCTCGGGGCCGCCAGCGGGATCATCAAGACCATCCGCGGCGTCGGCTACCGCCTCACCAACGACGCTGACGACCGATCGGACGACCGCCCCGACCACCGTGCGGGGGATGATGGCGGCGAGGCCTAGAGTCGCCTTCGTCAGGCCGACTCCTTCACCGCGATGCCATCCACGCCGCGACGCCTCCACGTTCACGTGATCCAGCCGGTCGCGCTCGCGATCCTCGCCGTGCTGGTGGGCATCATCATCGCCACCCTCGGCCCCCGTCACCCCGCATCGGCGGTCACGCTCGGCTGCCTGGTCATCCTTTATACACACCGCCTCCGTCGCGACGCCCGCGACCGCGCCGACACCCGCGCCGAACTCGACGCCCGCGTCGCCGCCGCCGAGGAAGACGCCCGCCGCACCGCCTCCCAACTCAAGGACCTTCGCCACGTCCTGAGCGCCTCGGAGGCCGCCGTGTTGGTGGTCGATCCCCGAGGTCGGGTGTCCTTCGCCACGCCCGCCTGTTCCGAGTTTCTCGGCAAGTCGGCCGACGAACTCCCCGGCCGCGCCGTCGACGCGGTCTTCACCCATGCGGCCATCATCGAGGCGCACCGCGCCGCCGTCGGGGGGACGGCGGCGGAGACGCAGGTGCGTCACGCCGTGGGCACCGGTCCCGCCCGCACCTTCGCCATTCGCGCCCTTCCCGTCCCCCCCCTCCACCTCGATCCCTCCACCACCGCCACGTCTCGCGGGACGCTCATGCTGATTCGCGACGTGAGCGACCAGGCGCTGACCTCGAAGTGGCGTTCGGACTTCGTCACCGCCGCGAGCCACGAACTGCGAACCCCGCTGGCCTCCATCCGCGCCGCCTTCGACACGCTCGCCGACGGCGCGTGGGAGGACGCGGCCATGCGGACCCGCCTCTCCGACATCACCAGCTCCAACATCGAGCGGCTCGAGTCGCTCCTGCGCGACCTGCTCGACCTCTCCCGCCTCGACTCCGGACGCCTGCGGATCCACGCCGACTCGCTCGACCTTCGGCGGCTGGTCACCTCGATCGCCGAGGACTTCGGTCCCCTCGCCCTCGCTCGCGGGGTCGACCTCCGCGCCGAGATCGACGCGGCCCCCGCCTTCCTCCGCACCGACCGCCGCCTCTTCGAGCTCATTCTGCGCAACCTCGTCGACAACGCCACCAAGTTCGCCTTCAAGGGCACCGTCGTCCGCGTCGTCTGCTCCACCCTCTCGCCCGCGGGCGGCCTGCGGCTTCGCGTCGTCGACCAGGGCATCGGCATCCCCCTCGAGCACCAGTCCCGCATCTTCGAGCGATTCTTCCAGGCCGACCCGGCCCGCACCGGGGCCAACGCCGGCGAGCGGACCGCCTCCAGAGGCACCGGCCTGGGCCTGGCCATCGCCCGTGAATCGGCCAACCTGCTGGGCGGCGACATCACCGTCCAGAGCGTCTGGAAGCAGGGCACCACCATGACCGTCGAGTTGCCGGACCTTCCCGCCTCCCCGCAAGCCGCCTTGGAATCGACGCCCGATTCCGGCGGCGTCGACGATCCAACCTGACGTCCCCGACGAATCGCCTCCGTGCGGTTCGCATGATTCGTCGCCTCCTTGCCACCCTCGCGATCACGCTTGTCGCCGCCGACGCGACCGCGCAGCCGTGCGCCCCCGACTCGCCGCGATGGAGACTGCGAGGCCCCGTCGACGAGGTCGCGACCTGGCCGCGTCACGTGCGACATGCGGTCGCGTGCTTCGACCCGGTCGATGGCGTGCTCCTGCTGGTGGCCATGTCCGCCGCGGGCGACCGCACGGAACTGTGGGAATGGGACGGCTTCCGTTGGCGGACACTCGAGCCGCAGGACGGCGTCACGCCCCCGCCGCTGGCCGACGTGGCCGCCACGTTTCACGAGGCGACCGGACGGGTCATCCTCTTCGGGGGCACGCTTCCATCGGGGCTCGACTCGAATCGCACGTGGCTGTGGAACGGGGCGTTCTGGGATGAGCCCTCCTTCCCCGACCCGCCCCCCGCGCCGCTCCACGCCGCCGCCTTCGCGTACGTCCGTCCGCTCGAGGTCGCGGTGCTCTTCGGCGGCATGCGCGACGGCTCGTTGGTCGACCAGACGTGGACGTGGGGCCTTGGCGG
>JBBAVG010000024.1:0-11603 GCA_040397805.1 Phycisphaerales bacterium | reverse complement strand
TGGGAACTGGATGGCACGATGGACACCTCGTTCGCCGCGACGCTGCTGGACGTGACGACGGCGTCGGACGCGAGGCGCAAGCGGATCGTGCTGATGGGTCGGCGCGGTCCGGACGCCCCGCTCGAACTCTGGGAGCACGACCGGATGCCCGGAGGCCTGGCGGTCGCGAGGCCCGTGCTTTCCTACGGGCTCAACAGCAACGCGCAGGTGCTGGCCGCGGGCGACGGTCCGCTCACGTTCCAGTGGCTCCGCGACGGCGTGGCGCTCGAGGACGACGCGACGTTCGAGGGGACCCAATCGCCCTCGCTGGCCATCGACGGTGGCCGCGCGCGTTGCGGGGGCTTCCGGCTCTCGTGCCGCGTGTGCGGGCCCTGCGGCTGCGTCGAGAGCGATGCGGTGTCGTTCGACTATCCGTTCCTGGCCGACTTCAACGTCGACGGGGGCGTGGACGGCCTGGACATCGAGGCGTTCGTGACGGCGTGGGAGGCCTCGGAACCCGCGGCGGACGCCAACTGCGACGGGGGCGTCGACGGCGCGGACGTGGAATCCTTCTTTCGCTGCTGGGAAAGCGGCTGCGGGTGAACCCCGGGCGCCTGGTCCCCGTATGATCCTCCGTCTTTGACAACTGGGGCCGAACTGGATTCGACCGGGCAGGGAAGGCTGGATCGCTGCGCGTCGAGGCGCACGCAGGCCTCGTAAAAAGCGTGCAAAACATATCTGCTGAGCGTCCCTACGCTCTCGCGGCCTAATTAGGCCACGCGGTTTCTCTCGAATGCTCGATACGAGAGAAACCGATGACTTCGAGCTGGTCGTCACGCGACGCCTTCGGGCGTGACGATGAGACAACTCCGCAGGCTGGATGCAACGGGAGACGGCCACGGGCCGCCCGGGGCGTCGAGATCAAATCCGTGGATACACGCGTAGACGCGCCTGGCTGACTGCAACGGGACTGGGGTTCAATTCCCCACGGCTCCATTCAACCAGCGGCGACGCGCCGATCGGGCGCGGCGCCGCCGTCGGGCCCGACGCCCGCTCGCCATGGCGGTCAGGCCGCTTGGCGCATGGTGTTCCGAACCGCGCCGGCCATCATCGCGCCCGCCACGGCATCGAGCACCTCTCGCCACTCCTGGGCGATGCGGAAGTCCCAGTCCTCGCCGCCGATCTCCTCCATCACCGACAGCAGTTCCTCGCGGACCACCGCGTAGTCCGCCGCCGTGGCGCCGCTCTTGGCGCAGCGAACGCCCAGGTCGGCCAGCGGCTGCTCGAGCTTCTCGAAGTGGTCGACGTGGGCGACGACCTGGCGGAGCGTCTCGAAGATCTTGCGGTTCACCGCTTCGGCATCCGGCGGGAACATGCCCCGCACGTGCCCGTTCTTGTCGGACAACTTGCGCATCATCATGGCGATCATCGCCGGCCCGCATGGCGCAAACCACTCGAAGCTCTCGCGAATCCGCTTGCCGTCTCGACGATTCATCCCGTGTCTCCTGATGTTGTAGGTTCGGGGGTCGAACGCCCCCGACATCACATCGGAGCCACGGACAGGGGAGTTGCGTCAAACGGAGGCCCCGGTGGCCTGCCGGGCGCACGAACAGGGGGGTCGCGATTCCCGCGACGCCTCTGCCGTCACGCCCGTCACGCCCGACATGGTTACACGGGCCTTGCCGCCATCGGCCCCTCGACCGGAAACGCGCTCACCACGGCAGCGGTCGGCCGTCGAGATCCACGAACGTCCCGGTGTCCTCGGGCGCGAACCCGTCGATGCGGGCCAGAATCCTCGCGGCGGCATCGGGCGCGAGCAGCGGCGCGTGCTCGCCGCCCATCCGCGTTCGCACCCACCCCGGATGCATCGTCACGCACGTGAAGCCACGCGGCTTGAGCTCGTTGGCCATGCAGGTCGTCAGCATGTTCAGCGCGGCCTTGCTGGCCCGATAGCCGTACGACGAGCCGCCCGTGTTGTTGCGGATGCTCCCGAGTTGCGACGAAACGTTCACGATGAGCCGCCTCGACCCCGCCTCCAGTGAAGGCATCAACGCCTTGGCCACCAGCACCGGGCCCGTCGCGTTGGTCGCCAGCACCCTGGCCAACTCCGCGGCGGTGCACGACGCGAGCGTCTTGCTCTCGCTGCTCACGCCCGCGTTGTTCACCAGGACGTCGATGGGCCGCCCCGCCATCGCCGCGCCCAGCGACTCGATCGACGAAGGATCGAGCACGTCGAGCGGCAGCACGGTGGCCCCCAGCGAGGCCAGTTCCGTCGCCTCCGACGCCTGTCGCGAGGTGCCGATGACGACATCGCCGCGTTGCGCCATGAGGCGAGCGAGTTCGAGTCCGATGCCGCGGTTTGCGCCGGTGATGAGTGCGATCATGAGCCGGGATTGTTGCAGGCCCGAAGCGGCGCGGTCGTTCCGCGTCACACCCTTTCCCGCGTGCGGGCCCTCGTCGCCCGCGGCGGGCGAACCAGCAGGGAGCCCAGGGCGCCGCGAGCCTTCGAGCAAGCCCTGGGTCGCGGGCGCCGATGCGCGATGCATCGCGTTCGTCACGCATTCATGCGATCACCAACCCAACACCGCGCGAATCAGCGCACGTGTACCCAGGGCTCGCCCGCAAAGCCGGGCAGCGCCCTGGGCTACCTGCCGGTTCGCCCCCAGAGGGGGCTTCGGAAGGCAGCGGCGCGAATGCTCGCAACACCTCACCCCCGTCGCAGCATGCGCACGCCGCCGTAGACGACTTCCTGGCCCGTCTCGAGGCGCACGCCGGAGTTCCGGGTGTCGGCCACGATGCCGCAGTCGATCCATCCGCCCGCGATCAGCGCCGCGTCGATGGCGCGGGCCACCGGCGCGTGGAAGGCGTCGTGGAGCAGCACCACCGCGCCCGGCGAGGTGACGTCGAGCAGCCCCTTGAGGTCGGCCGCCACGCCGCGTTCGGAGTGGTCGCCGTCGACGAACACGAGATCGAAGTTCGCGCCCGCCAACTCGCGGGCGCGGGGCAGCTCCGCGGGCGACGCCCCCACGATCAGCGTCGCGCGGTCGCCCAGTTCGCCGATGTCGTACTCGAGCGCCGGGTCCGGATCGATCGACACCAGCTCGCCGCGGCCCAGGTCGCTGAGCGCGGCATGGATGATCCGCGTCCCCCCGCCCCACCGCACGCCGATCTCCAGCACTCGCTCGGGCGCGAGCGCGAAGACCAGCGCGTAGAGCAGCACGCGTTCCCGCGGCTTCTGGTCGGCGTGGGCCGCCAACGCCGTGGCCAACCGCCACGGCTGCGCGCGAAGCACCGGATCCTCCGACGAACGGAACGTGAAGGACCGCGGCGCGGCCGCGGCGGAACGCTGGAGCAGGTCGTCACCCATGCCCTTGTCATCGACCCGCCACGCGCCCGAACCCCGCATCCAAGCGGCCCTGCGAGGCCTCCTCGGCCGCAGGCCACACCCCGGCAGGGGAGCGTCACCGCAGCGTCACGCCGCCGCCGATCGAGATGAGCTCGATGCCCTCGATGCGCCACGCCCCGCTCCCGTCGAGCGTCAGGTCGAGCCGCCACCACGAGGCGAGCGGAAACCCGGCCCCCGCGGGCGTGGCCCGGACCTTCATCTGCACCACCCCGCCCGCGCCACCGCGCGCGGTCGCCTGGAGCTCCACCACGCGACAGTCGCGCACCTCGTATTCGCCCCCCTTGCCGAACTGACGACCGACCCGCTCGATGATCCGCTCGAGGGGCTCCCTGCGCGTCGCGTCCGAGAGCACCAACACCGCGTCGGGCGCGAGCAACGCCGTCGCCCCCGCCACGTCCGCGTTCGACACCGCCTCCACGAGCGAACGTGACATCTCGCGCATCGCCTCGGCGGGCGTTCGCACCAAGGCGCCCGCCAACGCCACCGCCGCGCTCGCCGCGATGCCGCCGACCAGCCACTTCGCCCCCGAGGCGTTGCGGCCTCGCGACGCCGCCCACGCATAGACCAACACCCCCACGCCCGCCAACGCCAACGCCAGCGGCCACGGCCCCTCCAGCACGTAGGCATCGAGCCACGAAGGCTCGGCCAAGGGCCTGGGAGCGGCGGCATCCAACGCGGCAAGACCCGACTGACGCATGTTCCCGCCTTCCCACCCATCCGGGTGATCGCTGCCCCCGCTTCCATCCACTCAACGTGGGATCGTCTCGCCGGTTCTCCGGAGGCGGCACCCCCCGATTGGAGCCCCGATCCCCTGCGACCCGATCGCCGTGGAACGGTCGCCGTGCGCCCCCGAGGCACGCGATCGACGCTCGACGCATGCACACGCCGCCCGCCAACGCCGTCCGCCGCTCCTTGTCCTCGCCCTGGGGCGCCGCGCCCTCGGGCACGCGTGAGGGTGAAGGTACGCGCGGAGCGGTCACTGGTGATACACCCACGGGCAGCGATGCGTTGCTGGCCGCCAATCTCGTGCTCATCGCCCGCCGCCAACCCGGACTCGCCCGCGCACTGGCCCAGTCGCCCGGCGCGGACCACGCCACCTTCGGCCTCGACGCCAGGGGAGCGTGCACGGCCGTGGTTCGCACCGGCTCGCTCGAGCGTCGCGCGTGCAGCGGCGTCGACGCCTCGGCCGAGGCCGCCCGCTGGGCCGCGAGCATCGACGTCACGAAACACGCCGCCGTCGTCGTTCCCGGCTGGGGCTGCGGCCACCACGTGGCCGCCCTCGCCAAGCGAGTGCGACACCTTGGCGCCATCATCGTCTTCGAGCCCGACCTGGCCCTCTTCCGCGAAACCCTCCGCCGCACCGACCTCTCTCCCTGGTTCCAGGCGTCGAACGTGGTCATCCTCCACGACCCAGCCGACGGCGCGGCGCTCAGCGTCGCGTTGCAGGGGTTCGAGGGCGTCCTGGCCTCGGGCGTGCACATCGCCGCACACGCCGCGGGCCGCACGCGGCTTGGAAAGACCTTCGACGACTTCGCCGCGGCGTTGACGCACGTGATGAAGGCCGTCCGCACGAACGTGGTGACCACGCTGGTGCAATCGGACGTGACGGCCCGCAACTGCATCCAGAACCTGGGCCTGTACGCCTCCGCGCCGGGCGTGGCCGACCTGGCGGGCCGCTGGAAGGGCCGTCCGGCGGTGGTGGTGAGCGCGGGCCCGAGCCTTCGCCGCAACCTCGACCTCTTGACCGAACCCGGCGTCCGCGACCGCGTGGTGATCATCGCGGTGCAGACCACGCTCAAGACGCTGCTGGCGCGGGGCATCAAGCCGCACTTCGTCGTGGCGCTCGACTACCACGAGATCAGCCGCCGCTTCTACGAGGGGCTTCGCGCCTCGGACGTCGAGGGCGTGACGCTGGTGATCGACCCCAAGTGCAACCCGGCGATTCCCGCCAGCTTTCCCGGCACCGTGCGGTGCATCGGCGACGACATCGCCGACCGCGTCGCCGGCGAGGGCCTCTGGCGCGACATGGGCCGCGTGCGTCCCGGCAGCACGGTGGCGCACCTGGCCTACTACCTCGCGAGGCACCTGGGCTGCGACCCGGTGATCATGATCGGCCAGGACCTGGCCTTCACGGATCACCACTACTACGCCCCCGGCGCGGCCATTCACGAGACATGGGCGGGCGAGCTCAACGACTTCAACACGCTCGAGATGCTCGAGTGGGAACGCATCGCCCGCATGCGCCACCTGCTCCGCGCGGCCACCGACCAGCACGGCCGCCGCATCTACACCGACGAGCAGATGGCCACCTACCTCGTCCACTTCGAGCGCGACTTCGCCGCCGACGTGCAGGCGGGCCTCACGATCATCGACGCCACCGAGGGAGGCGTGGCCAAGGCCCACACCCTCGCCATGCCCCTGCGCGAGGCCCTCGACCGCCACGCGTGCGACCCCATCGCGCCCGTGCCCTCGCCCGCGGCGTCGCTCGACGCGACCGGGAGCCGCGAGGGGGCGTCAACTCGCCTGCGCGAACTGCTGCGAGGCGTCCGAGCGGTCGCCAAGCTCTCCCGAGAGACCGCCACGCTGCTCCAACGCATGATCGACCGCTACGGCGATCGGGCGCAGGTGGACCGGCTCATCCAGCGCGTGCAGGAGATCGCCTCGCAGGTCGCCGCCAACCCCGCCTTCTGGTTCGTGCAGTTCATCAACCAGACGGGCCAGCTCCGCCGCTTCAAGGCCGACCGCGCCATCGAGCTCGACGACTCGCTCTCCCCCGAGGATCGCCAGAAGGCCACCATCCGGCGCGACCTCGACAACGTGAAGTGGCTCGCCGACGCCGCGGACTTCCTCGCGACCCTCCTCGAGTCGGGCCTCGCGACGCTGGCGGGTTCGCCCCCGGTCACGCGCGATCCGAGCGTCGCCGACGAGGACGCCGTCCGCGTCACCCGGGCCTCGCGTCGCGTCGTCGCGGCCATCGCGCTCGACACGCCCTGTGCCTCGCTGCCGCGGACGCTCGAGCGGCTCGAGCGGGCCTCGTCGCTCGCCTCGATCATCGTCGCCGCGCCCGCCGGTTCCGAGGCCCTGTCGCAGGCCCGGTCGCTCGCCCGAGGCCGGATCGTCGCCCAGTCGCACGACGACCGCACCGTCCGCGAGCGGTTCCGCCGCGCCGCCCTCGCTCGCGCGTGGTCTCGCCACTGCTGGCGTGGCGGCATCGCCCGACTGACGATCCACGACGAGGCCTTCCATCCCGGCCTCTTCGCCCGCCTGCTCGAGTCGAACAAGGCCGATGCGTGCACGCCGATCGGAAGCGACTGGGCGTGCGTCGATCCGCGGCTGATCGACGACGCCGCGGACCGCTTCCTGGAACGTCCCGACACGTACGGCCTCACCTTCACGCAGGCCGCGCCCGGGCTCGGCGCGTGCGTCCTGGCGGCGTCGACCATCCGTGAAGCGGCCTCCGTTTCCGGCTCTCACGCCAGCATCGGCGGACTCCTGGGCTACGTCCCCGTCGCGCCCCAGGCCGACCCCATCACCAAGCCCGTGTGCCCCGCCATCGCGGCGGCCGCCCGCGACGCGCTCCTCCGCTGCACCTTCTCGACGCCCGCCGAACTCGCGCTGCTCGACCGCATCCCGCGAGACGCCGATGCCGCCGCCGTCGCGGCCCTCGTGCGCGACGACGCGCTCGCCCGCCCGCGATCCGTCGAGACCGTCGAACTCGTCATCGATCGACACGTCACCGCCCAGCGCGCCGTCGACGCCCTCCGCTCGATTCCCGCCGGCGACCGACCGCCGGCCGTGACGATCCGCGGCGAGTCGCCCGCCCTCGAGGCCATCGTCGATGCCCTCCGCGCCTGCGGCGTCGCCGCCCTCCACGTCCGCACCTCCCTGCCCGGCGCCATCGACCAGGCCCGCCAACTCCTGGACGCCCCCATCGACGTCATCAGCGTCGATCTCGTCGCCGACTCGCGCGACACGTACCGGGCCATGACCGGCCGCGACGACTACGCCGCCGTCCGCGAGGCGATGGAGCTGCTCATCCGCGAAAGTCGCGCCGACGAAGCCGCGGGCGGCGGTCTGCCCTCGCGGTGGATCGTCCCGCGCATCACCCGCGCCGAGGCCTGCCTCGACGAACTCGAGATGTTCCACGACCGCTGGCTGCTCGTGGCAGGCGCGTCGGTGATCGATCCTCCGTCGCCCGACCTTGCCACCGCCCGGATCGACGCGTTGCCCCTGCCGCGGCTGGCCCTGTCGCGACGCGACCTGACGCACGCACGCCTCGATCTCACGATCGACGCCGCCCGCGCCGAACCCAAGCCCGACCTCGCCGGGAGTCTCGCCTCATGAACGCCCGCGACACGATCGTCTGCGTCATTCTCGCCCGCGCCGGCAGCCGCGGCGTGCCGGGGAAAAACGTTGCGCCCGTCGCGGGTCGCCCGTGCATCGCGTGGTCCATCGACCACGCGCTCGCGTCGACCCACCTCGCGACCACGCTCGTCTCGACCGACGATCCCAAGGCCGCCTCCATCGCCCGCGCCATGGGCGCAACCGTCGTCGACCGCCCCGCCTCGCTCGCCGGTGACGCGGCCCGCGTCGACGACGCCGTGCGGCACAGCATCGCGGCGCATGAGCTCGCGTCGGGGCCGGTCGATGGCGTCGTGATCCTCTACGGCAACGTGCCGGTGCGGCCCGAGGGGCTGATCGATCGTGCCATCGAACGCTTCCGCTCGAGCGGCTGCGACAGCGTGCAGAGTTACGCCCCCGTGGGCAAGCACCACCCCTGGTGGACGGCCCGACTCGAGGGCGACGAGATGGAGGCCCGCGCCTGGGAAAATGGCGCGATCCTCAACCACGGTGTGTACCGCCGCCAGGATCTTCCTCCCGCATACATCCCCGACGGGGGCGTCCTCGTCGTCTCCCGTGCCGCGCTCTTCGGCGAGATCCCCGGCGTTCCGCCCGGCCCGCACGCCTTCTTCGGCGCACGGCGGGCGGGCGTGGTGAACGCCGAGGGGAGCGTGGTGGACATCGATGCCCCGATCGACCTGCTGGTGGCCGACGCGATCCTCTCGCGACGCGTCGCCCACGCCGCGGCATGAGGCCGCCAAGGAACCAGTCATCATGGAAACGCCCGACACCTCCATCAGCGAAGCCGACCAGATCGACCGCGTGGCCTTCATCGGCGAACGCGCCATCGGCGCGGGTCACCCGCCCTACGTCATCGCTGAACTGGGCGTGAACCACGACGGCGACCCGGCCAAGGCCCTCGAGCTCGTCCGCATCGCCGCCGACGCGGGCGCCGACGCCATCAAGCTCCAGCTCTTCGAGGCCGAGCGGCTCATGAGCGCGGACGCGCGGCTCGCGGCATACCAGGCCGACGCCGGCGAACGCGACCCTGTGGCCATGCTGCGTCGACTCGAACTGCCCATCGAGGCCATGGCCCCCGCGCTGGACCTCGCGCACGCGCGGGGCCTGCACGCCATCGTGAGCATCTTCTCGACCTCGCTGGTCGACGCGGCGATGCGACTGCCGTGGGACGCCTTCAAGGTGGCCAGCCCAGACATCATCAACCTGCCGCTGCTCGACGCGCTGATGGCCACCGGCAAGCCGATGATCGTCAGCACGGGCGCGAGCACGCTCGACGAGGTGCAGCGTGCCGCGGAGTGGCTCGAGCAGGCCGCGGAGCGCACGATGTTCCTGCAGTGCGTGAGCAGCTACCCCGTGCCCGAGGGGTTCGACGCCCTCGAAGGCATCGGCGCGGTGGCGAAGGCCACCCGCGCGGTCTGCGGCTACAGCGACCACACGCCCGGCTGGGAGACCGCCACGCCCGCCTGCGAGGCCGGCGCGGCCATCCTCGAGAAGCACCTGACTTACGACACCGCGGCCGCCGGCCCCGACCACGCGGCGTCCCTCGACGCCGCCGGCTTCGCCAAGTACGTTCGCGCCGCCCGCGACACCTTCCAGACCGGCCGCTGGGGCACGCGTCTCCTCCCGGCCCGCAAGGAGCTGCTGCCCGCGGAGCGGGACGTGCGGCTCGTGTCGCGCCAGAGCCTGGTGGCGACGCACGATCTGCCCGAAGGGCACGTGCTGACGCCCGGCGACCTGACGGTGAAGCGTCCGGGCACGGGGCTGCCGCCGTTCATGATCGGCTCGGTGATGGGCTGCACGCTGGCCCGCGCCGTGAAGGCCGACCGCGTGATGCTCGAGTCGGACATCGCCTTCTGCCCGCCGCGGTGAGTCGCGACGGCTCCTTCCTACGCTCAGGCATGTTCGACCAGGGCCAACTCTTGGCGATGCTGCAATCGGGCCAGGAGGCCCAGGTTCGCGCCATGCTCGAGGCGCACCTCAAGCGCCGGCCCGCCGACGCCGTGGCCAACAAGGTCATGGCGATGATCCACGGCGCGCACATGGATGACGAGAAGGCCGCCCTCCACCTGCAGCGCGCGTGCTTTGCCGACCCTCGCGACGGCGAGGCCCGCTTCATGCTCGGCAACGTGCTCATGGGGCTCCGCAAGCACAAGGACGCCCTCGCCGCGTACAAGGAGTGCCTCAAGCTCGCCCCCGGCGACGTGGGCAGCTCCGACGGCGCGGCCAAGTGCCTCATCTCCCTGGGCCGCCTCGACGAGGCCCGGCGCCTGTACGAATCGTGCATCGCGGCCCACCCCGACGTCGCCGACGCCTACGGCAACTACGCCACCGCGCTCGTGCACGTCGCGAAGGCCGAGGAGGCGCTCGCCATCGCCGAGCGGGGGCTCGCGTTGCTCCCCGAGAACGCCGCGCTGCTCGAGTTCGTGGCGTACACCTCCAACTTCCCCTCGGGCGTCGACGACCTGTACGTGCGCCACATCCACGAACGCTGGGGCCGCGCCATCGCCAAGGAGCGAGCCCACGCCCCCGCGCCGCCGCCGCACGACGACCGCAACCCCGACCGCGCTCTCCGCGTGGGCTTCATGTCGGGCGACTTTGCGCACCACGCCTGTGCGCTCTTCATGCGGCCGCTGCTCTTCCATCTCGACCGCGCGAAGGTCGTTCCGTACTGCTACTCGACGGCCCGCGCCGACGACGGGGGCGACCTCGAGTTCCGCGAACGGTGCGTGTTCAGGGACCTCGCCGACGCCTCGATCGACGACACCGCCCGCGCGGTGCGCGACGACCGCATCGACATCCTCATCGACTGCAGCGGCCTGACGCAGGGCCAGCGGCTGCGGGCTTTCGTGCCGCGGTGCGCGCCCGTGCAGGCCACGTGGCTGGGCTACCCCAACACCACCGGCGTCCCCACCGTCGATTGGCGGCTGGTGGACGAGTTCACCGACCCGCCCGGCGCGGAAGCCCACTGCAGCGAACGCCTCATGCGTCTCGAGACGTGCTTCCTCTGCTTCACGCCCGACCGCGACGCGCCCGAGGCCACCCTCACCCCCGCCACCGCCTCGGCCGACAGCGCGGCGCCTGTCGTCTTCGGCTCCTTCAACCGCATGACGAAGGTGAACGACGCCACGCTCGACGCGTGGGCCGCCGTCCTCCGCGCGGTGCCGGACAGCCGCATGCTCGTCAAGCTCCGCATCATGTCCGACGAGCTGCTCGCGCAGACGCGCGACCTCTTCGCCCGCCGCGGCGTCGAGGGTTCCCGCATCACGCCCCTCCCCTTCACCAAGAGCTCGCAGGAACACGCCCTCATGTACGCGCAGATGGACGTCGCCCTCGACGCCTTCCCGTACAACGGCACCACGACCACCTGCGAGGCGGCGTGGATGGGCGTGCCCGTGGTCACCCTCGCGGGCTCCAACCACCGCGGCCGCGTGGGCGTCTCGCTCAACATGGTCTTGGGCCAGCCCGAACTCATCGCCCGCGACGTCGACGACTACGTCCGCATCGCCGCGGGCCTCGCCGCCGACCGCGCGGCCCTCGGTCGCCGTCGGCTGGGCCTGCGAGCCCGCATGGCCGCCTCCCCCCTCTGCGACGGCCCCGGTTACGCCGCCCGCTTCGAACGCGCCCTGCGGGCGATGTGGCACGACCGGTGCCGGGCTGCTGCGCCGCGCTGAACGCTCCTCCGAAGCCCGCTCTGCGGGCGAACCGGCAGGTAGCCCAGGGCGCTGCCCGGCTTTGCGGGCGAGCCCTGGGTACCCGAACGCCGACCCGCGCACCCCCCACCCCCCCGTCCACCCCGTCTATCCTTTTGCGACCGCCGGCCTCTCCCCGGCACCATCCATCCATGCCCACCATCACC
>JBBAVG010000023.1:29471-48775 GCA_040397805.1 Phycisphaerales bacterium | reverse complement strand
CGTGGGCCCTACGGGCCCTTGGCGTGGGTGTGCCGTGGTCATGGAGGGATCGATGGGTGGAGCGGCGGGCGAGTGGAGTCCGCCGTGAGGCGTGGCATGCGCACTTGCCTCCGTGAGGGGCGGCTGAAGGTCGAGCTGTGGTCGTCGGCCCCTGCGGGGCCGTGCGCGAGTGGGCGCGTGTCCACGGGTTCACCTCACCCGCTGCGCGGGTTCGGTTCACCCGTGGCAACGGTCGTGGGCCCTACGGGCCCTTGGCGTGGGTGTGCCGCGGTCATGGAGGGATCGATGGGTGGAGCGGCGGGCGAGTGGAGTCCGCCGAGAGGCGTTGTCGCTCAGGCGATGATGTCGCGGACGACGTTGCCAGCGATGTCGGTGAGGCGGAAGTCGCGGCCCTGGTGGCGGTAGGTGAGGCGGGTGTGGTCGATCCCGAGCAGGTGGAGCAGCGTGGCGTGCAGGTCGTGCACGTCGACGGGGTTCTCGACGATGTTGTAGGAGAAGTCGTCGGTGCGTCCGTAGGTGATGCCGGGCTTGATGCCGCCGCCGGCGAGCCAGATGGAGAAGCAGCGCGGGTGATGGTCGCGACCGTAGTTGGTCTCGGAGAGCGTGCCTTGGCTGTAGACGGTGCGGCCGAACTCGCCCGCGCAGAGGACGAGGGTGTCGTCGAGCATGCCGCGACGCTTGAGGTCGAGGATGAGGGCGGCCTGGGGTTGGTCGACGGCGTTGGCCTGGAGGCGGATCTCCTTGGGGAGGTTGTTGTGCGCGTCCCAGCCGCGCATGTAGAGCTGGATGAAGCGCACGCCGCGTTCGGCGAGGCGGCGAGCGAGCAGGCAGTTGGCGGCGAACGAGCCGGGCTTTGAGACGTCGGGCCCGTAGAGGTCGAGGGTGTCGGGGCTTTCGTCGGAGAAGTCGGAGAGCTCTGGGACGGACATCTGCATGCGGTAGGCCATCTCGTACTGGGCGATCCGCGAGCGCACTTCGGGATCGAGCGAGCGGGCCATCTCGCGTTCGTTGAGCGCGCCGACGAGGTCGAGCATGCGGCGGCGGTCGGCGCGTTCGAGGCCGGCAGGGTCCTTGAGGAAGAGCACGGGGTCGCCCGCGCTGCGGAGCTTGCAGCCTTGGTGTTCGCTGGGCAGGAAGCCGCTGCCCCAGAAGCGGGCGGAGAGGGCCTGCATGTTGCCCAGCCCCTGCGTGATGAGGACGACGAAGGCGGGGAGGTTGGCGTTCGCGCTGCCCAGGCCGTAGCTCATCCACGAGCCGAAGGAGGGGCGGCCGGGCTGCTGGTTGCCGGTCTGGAAGAAGGTGATGCCGGGCTCGTGGTTGATGGCGTCGGTGCGCATCGAGTGGATGAAGCAGATCTCCTTGGCGGCCGCGCCCAGGTGCGGGAGCAGTTCGCTGAGCCACACGCCGCCCTGGTTGTTGGCGTAGCGGGAGAATCGGAAGATGGAGGGGGCGAGGGGGAATCGCTCCTGGCCGCTGGTCATGCCGGTGAGGCGTTGGCCTTGGCGGACCGAGTCGGGGAGGTCCTGGTTGTAGCGGGTGCGGAGTTCGGGCTTGTAGTCGAAGAGATCGAGCTGGCTGGGCGCGCCCTCCATGTGCATGTAGATGACGCGCTTGGCCTTGGCGGGCAGGTGGGGCACGCCCGGCAGGGCGAGGCCCAACGCGCCGTGCGCGGCGGAGGAAAGGAGCGACGCGAGGGCGGTGGCGCCGAGCCCGGCGGTCATGGTGCGGCCCGCCATGCCGAAGAAGCGGCGGCGGGTGAGGTCCAGGTAGTGCTGCTCGACGGGATGGGTGGCGGGGTTGGTCATGGCGGGTCCCGGTCGGGCGTTCAGTGCTGGGTCACGGTCTGGTGCAGGTTGAGCAGCGAGCTGGCGACCATGGTCCACGCGGCCCGCTCGGCGGCATCGTCGGGGCCGGTCGCATCGGGTTGTGCCGCGTGTCCGCCGGCGGCCACGAGCGCCTTGGCGTCGTCGGGCCTGTCGCGGAAACGGGCGCGGAAGTCGGCGAGCGCGTCGCGGAGCAGCGCGGTCGCCGCGTCGTCGGGTCGTTCGCCGGTGCATCGTTCGAAGAGGGCGATCAATCGCGCTTCGTCGTCGCCCTCCCCGGCCATGGCGCGGGCGGCGAGCTCGCGGGCCGCCCGCACGTAGAAGGGCTCATTCCAGAGCGCGAGCGCCTGCAGGGGCGTGTTGGTCGAGGCGCGGCGCACGGTGCACGATTCGCGCGTGGGCGCGTCGAAGGTGAGCATCGACGGAGGCGGGCTGGCTCGCTTCCAATAGGTGTAGATGCTGCGGCGAAGGTTCTCCTCGTCGGGGCCGGGCTTGTACTCGCGGGTGTTGCTCGAGAGCATCGCCACTTCCTGCCAAAGCCCCTCGGGCTGCCCGGGCTTCACCGACGGGCCGCCGAACCGCTCGACGAGCAGGCCCGACATCGCGAGCGCGCCGTCGCGGATCTGCTCGGCGGTGAGGCGGCGCCTTGGGTAGGAGGCCAGCAGCCGGTTCTCGGGGTCGGTCTCGGCCAGGTCGGTCCGCACCTTCGACGACTGCCGATAGGTGGACGACGTGACGATCATGCGGAGCGTGCGCCGCGTGTCCCATCCATGCTCGCGGAAGTCGACCGCGAGCCAGTCGAGCAGTTCGGGGTGCGTGGGCCATTCGCCCTGCAGGCCGAAGTCCTCGCTGGTGCGCACGAGCCCGTGGCCGAAGACCAGTTCCCACATCCGGTTCGCGGCCACCCGCGCCGTCAGCGGGTTCTCCGGCGCAAAGAGCCACTGCGCCAAGCCCAGTCGGTTGCGAGGCGCGTCGGGCGGAAGCGCGCCGAGCGCGGCGGGCACCGAGCGCTGCACCGGGCGCGATCGGTCCGGGTGGTCGTACTGCCCGCGCGAGAGGACGAACGTCTCGCGCGGGGTGTCGAGCTCCTTCATCACCATCGTCTTGGGCGTGCGGGCGTCGATGGCCTTGCGTTCGGTCTCGAGCGCGTCGGCCTGCTCGCGACGCTCGCGGTGCGCGGGCGAGAACGCGGAGGCCCACGCGGCCTCCAGCGCGGGAAGCGCGTCGCCCTGACGCGCTCGCTCGGGGAGGATCGCCGGCACCAGCGCGTCGGGCATGAGCGGTTCGACGGCGCGTGCGGCGTGATAGAACGCGCCATCGCCCCCGGTGTTGACGATCTTGAAGACCAACACGCTCTCGCCGGGCGGGAACTCGACGCGGGCCTTGTCCTGGTCGGGCATCGCGCCTCGTTCGACGTTGCGGCCGGCGACCTCGGCGCCGTTGAGGAAGAGCCGGAAGCCGTCGTCGCTGCCGAGCGAGAGGTCCATCGTCGCGCCCGACGCGGTGAAGACGCTGCGGGCCGCGTACGACACGTTGAGTCCCGCGCCCGTGGGCACGATCGCGCCGTCGCGATACGCCACGTCGAACCGCCACGCGAGCTTCTTGTCGCCCACCGCCGCGTCAGGGTCGAGCGTCGTGAGCGATTCGGGGCCGAAGGTTTCGTCGTAGACGGTGTCGCGGTCCTTGGCGGCAAAGGGGCCGATGACGCGCCACGGTCCGAGGGTGACGGGGAGCGTGCGCGCCTCGCCGCAGGTCGCCAGCGACAGCCGCACGCGGCCGAGCACGTGCCGTGCGTACGCGGATCGGTACTTGAGCGTGACCAGGACGTGCACGGGCGAGCCGTCGCCCATGGGTTCGTCCGCGAGCAGCAGCAGCGTGCGGGGGCCGGCGACGCGGTGGCCATCGACGGCCCAGCCGCGTTCCTTGTCGCTCGAGTCCAGCAGCGCGGTGGTGACGTGGAAGTCGCCGTTGGCCTGCGAGTGGTCGGCCCAGATCCACCGCGCCTTGACGGGCCGCATGTCGGCGGGGTTCGAGGCCGGCGCCCACGCGACGTCGATGCCCGTGAGCACGGCGTTGCCGTTGGGGCCGCGACCGAGGCGTCCAGCGCCGTGCGAGGGGTCCTCGAGCGCCTCGAGCATGAGCAGGCGGGGGCCGACGGCGCTCGGCGGCGTGACGAGGATGAACTCGTGCGTGTCGGTGTCGGGGTTGGCGCGGGTGGCGAGCATCGAGCCGTCGGCCTGCGCGACGAAGGTCGCCCCGCCGCGGCTGGCGGCGCGTTCGACGCGGGCGTCGAGCCAGGTCACGCCCATGCTCGACGCGGCGGAGGCGAGGTAGTCGTCGCGGTGGGCCGCGTCCTCGGGGGTCACGTGCTTCTGGGCGGCCTCGATGGCGGCGATGGCCCGCTCGATCTCGCCGAGGCGTTCGTGTTGCTCGGGCGTGGGCACGGAGATGAAGGGCTCGTACGCGCGATTGGGGTCTTGGGTCTGCGAGTAGAGGCCCGGTTCGTCGATCGAGTTGAAGAAGGCGAAGAAGCCGTAGAAGTCGGCCGCGGTGATCGGGTCGTACTTGTGGTCGTGGCAGCGGGCGCAGCCCATGGTGAGCCCGAGCAGCACCGAGGCCGTGGTCGACGCGCGATCGACGGCGTATTCGACGAGGTACTCCTCGGCGATCGCGCCGCCCTCGTCGGTCGTGACGTGGTTGCGGTTGAAGCCCGAGGCGATCTTCTGCTCGGTCGTCGCGCCCGGAATCAGGTCGCCGGCGAGTTGCTCGGTGACGAAGCGGTCGAAGGGCATGTTGTCGCGGTAGGCCGCGAGGACCCAGTCGCGCCAGAGCCACATCTGCCGGCCGTTGTCCTGGTGGATGCCGCAGGTGTCGGCGTAGCGGGCGGCATCGAGCCACGGGGCGCAGAGGCGTTCGGCGGTTCGCGTGCGCCAGGGCTCTTGCGTCAGCAGTCGATCGACGACCTTCTCGTATGCACCGCTCGAGTCGTCGGCGAGGAAGGCGGCGGTCTCTTCGGGCGTTGGGGGCAGGCCGGTGAGGTCGAGGGTCACGCGTCGCAGCAGCGTGGCGCGGTCGGCTTCGGGCGAGGGCCGCATGCCCGCGCGTTCGATCGAGGCGAGGATGAAGCGGTCGATGTCGTTGCGGGCCCACGCGCCGTCGGCCGGCGTGGGCACCTCGGGGCGCACGGGGGCGATGAAGGCCCAGTGCGGCTCGTAGGTGGCGCCCTCGTCGATCCACCGCTCGATGACGCGACACTCGGCGTCGGAGAGCGCGTGCTTGTGGCTCTCGGGCGGCGGCATCACGTCGCTCGGATCGGTGGCGCGGATGCGCTTCACCAGTTGGCTGGCGGCGTGATCGCCGGGCACGATCGCCGCGCCGCCCTTGCGGGGCGCGGTGGCCGAGGCGGACTCGTCGAGACGCAGGCCGGCTTGTCTCGCGGGTTCGTCGGGACCGTGGCAGGCGAAGCAGCGGTCGGAGAGGATGGGACGCACGTCGCGCGCGTATCGCACCGGCGCCGAGGCCGCCTCGACGCGCAGCGCGGCGGCGGGCGGCTCGGGGGCCGACAGGAGCATGGAGGCGCCCGCGAGCGACGCGAGCACGGCGGCTGGGAGCGCGAGGTGTGACGCCATCTCCCGTGCATTCTACTGGTGAAAGCCTTTGGCCCCAAGCACAATCCGCACGCCGCCGCCGCGACGGCGGGATGTTTGCATGTTGATCGGATGCGGACTCGCCCGTCGAGGGGAGTCGTGCGGGGCGGGGTTTCAGCCTCGATCGTCGTCGCCGTAGGCCTCGATGATGCGTTGCACGAGCGTGTGGCGGACGACGTCCTGGCGGGTGAAGCCGATGAAGCCCACGCCCTTGGTGTCGCGGAGCTTCGACGCCGCGTCGATGAGGCCGCAGTCGGTCGGGTCGTCGAGATCGGTCTGGCTGGGGTCCCCGTTGACGATCATCTTGCTCCCGTGGCCCATGCGGGTCAGGAACATCTTCATCTGGCCGCGGGTGGCGTTCTGGGCCTCGTCGAGGATGACGAAGGCGTGGTTGAGCGTGCGGCCGCGCATGAAGGCCAGGGGCGACACCTCGATCACGTCCGTTTCCATGAAGCGGCGGAGCGTGTTGAACTCCATCATGTCGTTGAGAGCGTCGAAGAGCGGACGCAGGTAGGGGTTGACCTTCGCGCGGATGTCGCCGGGCAGGAAGCCCAGCCGCTCGCCCGCCTCGACGGCCGGACGCGTCAGCACGATCCGCTTCACGCGTTCGGTCTTGAGCATGTGCACCGCGGCGGCGACGGCGAGGTACGTCTTGCCCGTGCCCGCGGGGCCCACGCCGAAGACCAGGTCGTGTTCGCGGATGGCCTGCAGGTAGCGTTCCTGGTTCTCGGTCCTGGGGCGCACCTGGCGGCCCGCGACGTACACGTTGAGCCGCCCGTCCCACTCGTCCTCGTTCACGGGCGCGGAGCCGATCGCCGAGTCGGGGTCGGCGGTCATGCGCTGCGATTCCTCGGTGATGAGGTCGAAGACCTGCTGGCGGCCCAAGGTCTGCTTGGCCGCGCCCGCGGCATTGAGCGCCTCGAGCACGTTGCGGGCGATGAGCACCGCGTTGCGCTCGCCGCTGAGGGAGACCTTCCCCTCGCGGGCCGTGACGTGCACGCCCAAGGCCTCGCGGATCATCTTGATGTTGCGATCGGCCGGGCCGAGCACGGCCAGGCGCTCGGGCCCGTTGATGATGCGGAGGGAGACTTCCAAGACGAGGATCGTATGGGGCGACAGGACGCGGCACGCCGCGGGCGTACGCTCTGGACTCGCATGAAGGCCGCGTGGCTCGCCATCATCGCCTCGACCTGGCTCCTTGGGGCGTGCGCCACGTCGCAGCGGCCCGAACCGGTCGATCCGGACGCGCCCGCGCCCACCGAGACGGTGCGGGGCGATTGGAACGACGTCGACGCGGCCGTGGAGGTGGCGTGCATGCGGGCGCAGGTCGCGCTGCTCATGTCGACGCCGTCGATGCTGCCCGACCGCCGCCGCGTGATTCGCTATCGACTGCTCGCCAGCGACGACCGCCAGTACGTGCTGATCGCCACGCAGGGGAAGGCCATCGACGGCGTCGACGCTTCGGGGCTCATCGACCTGGTCGCCCGCGGGACGCCCGACCGCGACCTTCGCGTCGAGCGGATCCTCGTCCGCGAGACGGCGCGGCGCCTCAAGCACCTCGCCGGTCGCGAGTGGGCCCCCATCCGCTGACTCAGCCGATGGGGACGCCCAGATGTGCCAGTCGCACCTCGTAGTCGCGGCGGCTTCCCGCGCGGGGACGGATGGTCACGTCGCCTTCCGCGTACAGGGCCCGCAACGCCTTGATCACCGCCGCCCGCGTCACGCCCGTCAGCGTCGCCAGCGTGGCGCAACTCGGCACCGACCCGGCCGCGTCGAACCGCAGCGACTCCACGATGCTGCAGCGGAGGTCGCCCTTGCGGAGCAGCCGGTCACGCAGCCACGGGTTGGCGGCAAGGACGCGGTGCTCCGGTGGTGGGGGGGTGGGGTTCGGCGGGTCGGTGGGGGACGCACCGCAGGCACGCAGGGCCAAGGCGAGGTCGGCCGGACCGCCGGCGTCGAGGGCGGCGGCGAGGACCTGGGCGAGCGGATCGCGACCGGCGAGCGGGAGCGACGCGGCGATGGCCGCCAGGCGGTGCTTGGCCGCCGCGAGCCCGTATCGGGCGAGCCAGCCGGCGATGACCTCGAGCGGCGGCACGACGCGATCGACGCCGGCGAGCATGGCGCCATCGACGATGAGCCGCTCGAGGTCGAGGGCGGTGGCGTGACCCGCCGGCAGCACCCCCAGCAGCGACGACCACCCTCGGGCGACGACCGACGGAGTGGCGCAAGTCCATGTTGGGCCAAGTGATGCAACCACACCAAGACTGTATACCAACAGTATACAAAAAACGAGCATGGCGGCGTGCCGGGGGTGGGGTGGGTTGCGATGGCATCAAACGCCGGGCGTGGCGGCGACGAGGCGGGTGGGGGATGTGGGGGGTGGGAGCGGGCGTTGCCTGCCGCTACGATGGCGGCACACATGGCAGCGATCAGCTACACACCGGGAACGAAGGTCAAGGTCACGCAGCAAACGCCGCGGCTGACGGGCGTGATGGTCACGTCGGTGGAGGGCACGGTGGTGAAGTTCGAGCAGGCCAAGACCGGCTCGTGGTACGCGCACAGCAAGGACCACAAGTTGTGGATGGACCGGCTGACGCTGCGGAAGGCCGACGGCGAGCTGGTGGTGTGCAACCTCGACCAGTACTCGAGCGTGGACGCGGTGAACTGAGGGAGCGGTCGGGGCCTCAGGTCATGTCCGCGAGGAGGGTCACTCGCCTCGCCAGGCGGGTTCCCGCCAGGGAGCGGACCAGTCGGCCGTCCTCGGTGACCAGCGTGGCCGATTCGCGCACGGCGAGCGCGAGGTACAGGCAGTCGTACACCGTGCGGTCGTGCTCGAGCGCGAGCGTGAGGGCGTCGTGCAGCAGGGGCTCGACGGGGTGTCGCTCGACGGGGAACCCGGTCGCGTGCCCGATGATCTGCTGGGCCTCCTCGCGCGACAGGAACCGCTTCCTGGCGTACTTCCACACGACGCTGGCGACCTCGACCCAAAGCAGTTCCGGGGCTTGCAGCGAGTGGCGACCCTCAAGAAGCGTTCGCGCCTTATCGGCGTCAGCTTCGGGCAGGAACCACTTCGCGGCCACGCTCGCGTCGACGACGACGAGTTTCATCGGCGGCGATCCTCGGCGATGAAGTCCTTGGCCGAACGCGTGCCGCCGGCGAGTTTCTTGCGGCCTGCGAGGGCCTGCTGCCACAGGCCGCTCACGAGCAGCGCCTCGTCGAAGTTCCTCCGGGCCTCGCGGCGCAGCGACACCTGCAGTTCAGCCTGGAGCGAACGCCCGTTCCGCTCGGCTCGGGCGCGGAAGACGTCGAGCACGGAGCGGTCGACGTCGCGGAGCAGCACGCTCGAGGTCTTCCCGGAAGGGGCGGAGTGGTCGCCTTTGTGCATGCAACATGATATCACAATGATACCGCCGAGGCAACGGCGTCGATCGGGTGGCGGTTCATGATGCGCGTTGTGGCGATCGGTTGGCCGCGGTCCCGCGCGGATCGGCACCCGGGTACCCAGGGCTTGCCCGCAAAGCCGGGCCGCGCCCTGGGCTCCCTGCCGGTTCGCCTGCGGCGGGCTTCGGAGGCGTTTGTTGATTCGTGAACGATGACGCGAATCGGCGATCGGCCCCGTGGCTCATCGCGACGCCGGCTTGGCCCATGCCGCCGCGAGCATGGTTCGCTGTTCTTCACCGCCCGCCAACGAGCGCGACGTCGCCAACGCGTCGTCGAGCATGGCGGGGGTCGTGAAGGCGTCGAGGTCGCGGAGCAGGCGCTTGGTGGCGGCCATGGCGTGCGGGGGCTTGGCCGCGAGCATGGTCGCCACCTCCATGGCCTTGGCCTCGCATGCCTCGGGCACGTCGACCAGGTGCGACACGAGGCCGATCCGCAGGGCCTCGGCGCCATCGATGGTGGAGGCGTCGAGCAGGCGGACGCGGGCGGGGCCGTTGCCGCAGGTCGAGGCCAGGCCCGGGGCGGAGACGGCGGGGGAGATGCCCAGGCGGACGACGGGGTAGCCGAGTTTGGCGTTGCGGTCGGTGACGGCGAAGTCGGCGTGGGCCACCATCGCGCAGCCCCCGGCCAACGCGGCGCCGTGCGCGCTGACGACCACGGGGCCGGGGAGGTCGCGGAGCATGCGGCAGACCTTCGCCAGCCCCTGCAGCAACTCGTCGAGCACTCCCGACGACGGATCGTCGCGACAGGAGGAAAGGTCGAACCCCGAGCAGAAGGCCGCGCCGGCGCCCGAGAGCACGAGGGCCCGGGCGGCACGTCCCTGGTCGATTGCCGCGGCGAGGGCCTCGAGCATCGGGGGGGTCAGGGCGTTCTTCTTGTCGGCCCGCTCGAGGCGAACGAGCAGCACCGAACCGTCGACGCGGGAGGAGACCATGACCGACGATACGCCGGCGGACGGGTCGGCCTCCCCCGAGCGAGTGGCCGCAAGGCCCCAGAATGGCGGTCCAGCACTGACAAAGGCCGATCATACCCATCGAACTTTCAAAATATTCTGAAAGCGATGTGGCCCCACGCGGGTTCGAAGCGGATACTGAAGGTGAGATGACGTCGCCGAAAGGTCCAACACCGGAGGCCGGGTCCGATCCGCTGCGAGAGGCGCAGGATCGCTTCGTGGCCGTGTGGGGACAGATGGCCGGGGCGTGGGGCATCTCGCGGACGATGGCCGAGGTGCACGCCCTTTTGTACATCAGCGGCGAGCCCCTGTGCACGGACGACATCATGGAGCGGCTGGACATCTCGCGGGGCAACGCGTCGATGTCGCTGCGGGCCCTGCTGGACTGGGGCATCGTGGAACGGGCGCACAAGCGTGGCGACCGCAAGGAATACTTCAACTGCGAGCAGGACGTGTGGACGATGTTCCGCGCCATCGTCCGCGAGCGGATCAAGCGCGAGGTCGATCCGCTGCTGGCGTCGCTCTTCGAGATCCGCGACCTCACGCCCGAGTCCAAGGTGCCCGGCGCCACGACGCACAACGAGCGGCTCGACGCCCTGGTCGACTTCTTCAGCACCGTCGAGAAGCTGGGGGCGAGGTTCGTGAGTCCGCCGGGGCGTGGCCTGCAGCTGGCGGCGTCGCTCTTGGGCAGCTTCGCGGGCGGCCCGTCCCCGCGGAAGGCTTCGCCGGAGGCCAAGCCATGAGCACGATCGAGAACGTCAGGCCTGTTCGCGTCGAGGCGATGGCCGACGGTCGTCGCGCCACGTCGCTCCGCATGGCGATCGCGGTGTCGAGGCGGGCGATGGCCGCCGCGTTGGCCGAGGGCAAGGCCCGCTGCATGTTCCAGATGACGCCCGCGTTGGCGAGCCAGGGGCCGGACGTGCACCTGTGCTTCGTGATCGACCACGCGGGCGACAGCGTCGACGCGAGCGTGCGGTGCGAACTGGTGGACGCCTCGAGCGGCGACCGCTGGCCGCTGACGGTCGCGGGACGTGCGGCGATCCTGAACGACGACGAACTGCTGCATGTCGATGCGCCGGGCGTGGTCTCGGCCACGGTGCGTCGCGCCGATCTCGCGGGCCGCCCCCTCTTCCTCCGCACGCCCTTGCTGGGCGCGATGGGACTGGCGGGCGGGCGCTACGAAGTGCCCTGAAGGACGCCACGGCCTCGGGCCGACCGTCACGCGCAGCGACTACGCTGGAGCGAGCGGACGTCCCATTGACGGGGCTTCGCGCGACCTGGACCCCACGAGCATGACGAGCAAGCACGACACGTACGCCAGCCCGCTGGCCGAACGCAACGCCAGCCCCGAGATGCTCGCGATCTGGTCGGCGCGACGCAAGTTCCAGACGTGGCGTCGCATCTGGCTCGCCGTCGCTGCGGCGCAGCACGACCTCTCGAAGGGGCGGCCCCATCCGCTCGTGACGGCCGAGCAGCTCGCCGAGCTCAAGGCCGTCGTGGAGCGGGGCGTGACCGACGAGCAGTTGGCCGCGGCCGAGCGTCACGAGCGAGAGCTGCGGCACGACGTGATGGCGCACGTGCACGCGCTGGGCGAGGCCGCGCCGGGCGCCAAGGGCATCATCCACCTGGGCATGACCAGCCAGGACGTGGTCTGCAACGCGGACCTGCTGCTGATCGCCTCGGCGATGCGGCTGGTGAAGGCCAAGCTGGCGCGGCTGGTCGTCTCGATGGGCGAGTTCGCCGTCCGCACGAAGGGCATTCCCGCGCTGGGGTTCACGCACTATCAGCCCGCGCAGCCCACGACGGTGGGCAGGCGTGCCGCGGGATGGGCCTTCGACCTTGACCTCTGCCTCGAGCACATGGAGGCGGCCGTGCCCGCGGGGCTGCTCCGCGGTCTCAAGGGGGCGACGGGCACGCAAGCGTCGTTCCTCGCGCTGCTGGGCTCGGCGGGCGAGGTGGACGAGCTGGAACGGCGCTTCGTGGACGCGTTGGCGCTGGACACGCCGGCGAGGGTGTTGAGCCACTCCAATCAGACATATGCGCGCGTGATCGACACGTTCGTGGTGTCGTCCTTGGCCTCGTGCGCGAGCGTGATCCACAAGATCGCGAGCGACATTCGGCTCTTGTGCAACCGCAAGGAGCTCGACGAGCCCTTCGAGAGCCGCCAGATCGGCTCGTCGGCGATGCCCTACAAGCGCAACCCCATGCGGTGTGAGCGGGCGTGCGGGCTGGCGCGGTTCGTGATGAACCTGCCCGGCAACGCCTTCGACACCGCGGCCACGCAGTGGCTCGAGCGCACGCTCGACGATTCGTCCAATCGGCGGCTGGTGCTCCCCGAGGCCTTCCTCGCGCTCGACGGCGCGCTCGACATCATGAACAACGTGGCGCAGGGCTTGGTGGTGCACGAGGCGTCGGTGCGGGCCAACCTGCTCGCCGAACTGCCCTTCATGGCGACCGAAAACCTGCTGATGGAGTGCGTGACGCTCGGCGCCGACCGCCAGGAGCACCACGAGATCATCCGAACACACGCGCAGGCGGCGGGCATGCGCGTCAAGCAGGAGGGCAAGCCCAACGACCTCATCGACCGCCTGCGGGCCGACAAGGCCTTCGCCTCGAAGGAACGCGGCGGCACGCTGCGGGCCGATCCCGACTGGTCCGACCTGCTCGACCCCGCCCGATATGTCGGACGCAGCGTCGAGCAGGTCGACCGCTTCGTGCGCGAAGTCGTCGAACCCCGTCGCGCGGCCTACGGCGCGGCGATCGCTCGCCTCGCCGAGAACGCGCCTCGGGTGTGACTCGATGGGGATGCGTCAGGCCGCGATGGTGAACTGACGCTCCAGGCCCATCTGTCGCAGCGTGTGTGCCGCGGGCGAGCACAGCCCGGTCAGCACCAGCCCGCCGCCGCGGGAGCGGCAGCGTTTCGAGACCTCCAGCAGCACGTTGATCCAGGCGCACGAGAAGGCGGCCACCTTGCCCAGGTCGAGCATGACCTTCCCGCGCGAGCGTTCGGCGATGAGGTAGAGCTGGTCGGCGAGCGCGGCCGCCTGGCGTTCGCGGACGGCGGGGCACTCGATGTGCACCACGGCCATCTCGCCCACCTGCTCGACCGTCATCATCGCCTGCGACAGCAGCGACGACTCGACGTTCATCGAGTCCTCGGCGAGGGGCCGGGCCGAGGGCGAGGCCGACATGGGACCGACATCCACCGTGTCGTCGGCCGAGTCGTCGGCCAGACGCAGCATCGGTCGCGTCGTGCCGCCGGGGCCGGGGTGGTTCGGCGGCGTGGGGGTGTCGTCGAAGATCGGCGTGTCGGCGCGGGTCAGTTCGGAGATGTGGCGACCGTCGGGCAGGGTCGACTGGATGGCGGGCTTGGGCTGTTGGCGCGAGCGTTGGAAGGGTGAGTGCATGACCCGAACTCCGTGGCGTGGGGTGCGCGAGGCCGAGACGGGGACCGCCCGGCGGGGAATGCCGCACGACCCACCTACAGGTTCCATTTCGCGGGGCGGGGATGCAAGTGCTTTGCGGGAAAGGCCCGGGGGATGCCCCGCACGACCGTCGCGGCCGTCGTCACGACCCTCATGAATCGCCCGGCCGGTCGGCGTCGAACCTGCCTGCCGTCGCGGCGGAGGGTGACGGAAAGCGGGCCGGGCGGGCTCCATGTGGCGCGAAGGGCCGCTCTCCCGCCGCACGGGGGCGGGTGGTACACTTGGCGTTCGCATCCCATTCGGGTCTTCGGGTCGGGGCGGGAGGCGACGGAAGCGGCGGGGGGGGGTGGGGGCAGGGTGGACAGGCGACTTGCGAGGGCCAGATCCGTGAGCACACGCATCGAACTGAAGGAACTGACCAAGCGTTTCGGGGGTTCGCGATCCGGCGGCATCCTGGCCGTCGACCGCGTCACGTTCAAGGTGGAAGGCGGCGAGGTGTTGGGCTTCCTGGGCCCCAACGGCGCGGGCAAGAGCACCACCATGAAGATGCTCACCGGCTTCCTTCCCGCCACGTCGGGGTCGGCGAGCATCTGCGGCTTCGACGTCGCGGCCAACCCGCTCGAGGCCAAGCGGCGGATCGGCTACCTGCCGGAAGGCGCGCCGGCCTACGCGGACATGACGCCCGAAGGGTTCCTGACCTTTTGCGCCCGGGTGCGCGGGCTCACCGGCGAGGCCGGGCGGGCGGCGGTCGCCAAGGCGGTGGAAAGGACCAACCTCGAGGGCGTGCTCCGCCAGCCGGTCGAGACGCTGTCGAAGGGTTTCAAGCGACGCGTGGGGTTGGCGCAGGCCATCCTGCACGACCCGGACGTGCTGATCCTCGACGAGCCGACGGACGGGCTTGACCCGAACCAGAAGCACGAGGTGCGGGCGCTCATCCGTGAGCTCGCGAAGGGCAAGGGTTCCGGGGATGGCGGGCGGGCGGTGGTGCTGAGCACGCACATCCTCGAGGAGGTCGAGGCCGTCTGCACGCGGGTGGTGCTGATCGCGCGTGGGCGCGTGGTGGCCGACTGCACGCCCGCGGAGTTCATCGCCAGGAGCCGTTTCCACAACGCCGTCACGCTCGAGGTCGTCACGCCCGACCGGGCCGACGTGGTGTCGGCGATCCGTCAAATCAGCGGGGTGGCGAGCGTCGAGGACGTGCAGACGAGCGATGCCGGCCAGGGCCGGCGCGTGCGCTGCGTCGTGCTGGCGGGCAAGGGCAAGGCGGTGGCCCACGAGGTGAGCCACCTCGTGAAGGCCAAGGGGTGGGAGGTCGAGTCGATGCGGGTCGAGGCCGGACGGCTCGACGACGTCTTCCGCGACCTCACGCGTATCTCGGCCTGAGCCGCGTGACGCGGCACACCATCGACACCATCGTCGCGGCACCGTCCGCGACCAGCAGGAACGACGACCCATGCAAGGCACGCTTCCGATCTTCAGGCGGGAACTCTCGGGCTACTTCGCGACGCCGGTGGCCTATGTCTTCATCGTGATCTTCCTGATCCTCACGGGGATCTTCACGTGGCAGCTCGGGGGGTTCTTCGAGCGCGGCCAGGCCGACCTTCGGCCCTTCTTCGACTTCCACCCGTGGCTTTACCTGTTCCTGATTCCCGCCGTGTCGATGCGGCTGTGGGCCGAGGAGCACAAGAGCGGCACGATCGAACTGCTCATGACGCTGCCCGTGAGCCGCGGGGGCGCGGTGGCGGGCAAGTTCCTGGCGGCGTGGGCCTTCTGCGCGGTGGCGCTGGCCCTGACCTTCCCGCTGTGGATCACCGTCAACTACCTGGGCGACCCGGACAACGGGGCGATCCTGACGGGGTACGTCGGCAGCCTCTTGATGGCGGGCGCGTTCCTGGCGATCGGCGCGTGCGTGTCGGCGGCGACCAAGAGCCAGGTCATCGCGTTCATCATCGCGGTGGTCATCTGCTTCCTCTTCCTGCTGGCGGGCTTCCCGCCGGTCACCGAGTTCCTCAAGGGCGTGCACACGCCCGAGGCGATCATCTCGGCCGTCACGTCGTTCAGCTTCCTCACGCGGTTCGACGCCATCGCCAAGGGCGTCATCGACCTTCGCGACCTGGTCTTCTTCTCGACGCTCATCGCCTCGTGCCTCGCCATGAACGCCTTCATCCTCGAGGCCAAGAAGGCCTGAGCCGACCCTCCTTCGCGCAGTTCACGGGATGTACCCCATGGGACGAACCAGCACCGTCATCGGATCGATCCTCCTGCTCGTCGTCGCCTTCGTGGCGGCGAACATGGTCGCGGGCGCGGGCCTTCGCGGCGCGCGCATCGACGCCACGCAGGGCTCGCTCTTCACGCTCACCAAGGGCTCTCGCGCCATCGCCAAGAGCCCCGACGAGCCCGTCACGCTCACGCTCTACTTCTCCGCCAAGCTCGCCAGCGGCAACGCGCAGCTCGAGTCGTACGCGAGGCGAGTGCGGGAGCTGCTCGAGGAGTACGAACGCGTCTCGGGCGGCAAGATCCGCCTGCGCGTGGTCGATCCCGAGCCCTTCACCGAGGCCGAGGACCAGGCGTCGGTGGCGGGCGTGATCCCCGTGCCGGTCGACGCCTCGGGGCAGAACCTCTACTTCGGGCTCGTGGGGTCGAACGCGGCGGACGGCAAGGAGATCATCCCCTTCTTCGATCCACGCGACGAGCGGATGCTCGAGTACAACGTCAGCAAGCTCGTTCATTCCCTCGCCAACCCCGAGCGGCGCGTGGTGGGGCTGCTCTCGGGCATCCCGATCGAGGGCGGCTTCTCGATGGACCCGATGACCCGCCAGCCGCGGCAGACCAAGGCGTGGCGCGTGGTGACGGAACTGCGCCAGGTCTTCGAGACGCGGGCCATCCAGAAGGACGCCAAGGAGATCCCCGCCGACATCGACCTGCTGCTGGTGATCCATCCCAAGGACCTCGCCGAGCCGACCGCGTACGCCATCGACCAGCACGTGATGCGCGGGGGCAAGGCGCTGATCTTCGTCGATCCCAACTGCGACAACGACCCCGAGGGAAGCAACCCGATGGGCGGCGCGGGCGCCACCAAGGCCAGCGACCTCAACCGGCTCTTCAACGCGTGGGGCGTCGAGGTGCCGGCGGGCAAGTTCGTCGCCGACGCCGAGACCGCCATCATGGTCTCGCGCGGACGCGGCCAGCAGCCCGTCGAGGCCATCCAACTGCTGGGCCTCAAGAAGGAGCACCTCAGCGACGCCGACCCTGTTACCGCGCCGCTCACGCGACTCAACTTCGGCACGTCCGGCTCGATCCGCCTGATGGCCGACGTGAAGCCCGAGGAAGGCAAGGAGCCCGCCCCGGCGGGTCCCAAGGCGACCATCACGCCCCTCGTGCAGACCAGCCCCAAGGCCGCGTTGATGGATGCGACCATGCTGATGTTCCCCGACCCGACGGCCCTCCGCAAGGCGTATGCGCCCGGGAGCGAAAAGCTGACGGTGGCGGCGAGGTTGTCGGGGAAGGTGAACAGCGCGTTCGCCTCGGGGCGGCCCGCCGTCGCGGGCGAGTCGGCGGAGGACGCGGCCAAGTTCGGGAAGGACGCGCTTGCGGCCAGCCGCGACTCGATCAACGTGATCGTGGTGGCCGACGTCGATTGCTTGGCGAACATGTTCTGGGTGCGGGAACAGGAGTTGATGCCGGGCCTGCCCGTGGCGCAGAAGTTCGCCGACAACGGCGACCTGCTGCTGAACATGGTCGACAACATGTGCGGCAGCCCGGACCTGCTGCAGGTGCGGGCCCGCCAGGAATCGGCCCGTCCCTTCACGCTGGTGGAGGAGATGCAGAAGCGGGCCAACGAGAAGTTCCGTGCCGAGCAGGCGATCCTCGAGCAGGAACTCGAGGTGACGCAGCAGAAGCTCAACGAACTGCAAGGGCAGAAGCAGGGGCAGGATGCCTTCGTGATGACGTCCGAGCAGCAGAAGGAAGTCGAGAACTTCCGTCTGCAGGCCGCCGAGACGCGTCGGAAGTTGCGGGCGGTGCAGAGCAGCCTTCGCGAGGACATCGAGTCGCTGGGCTCGTGGCTCAAGTTCATCAACATCGGGCTGTTGCCGCTGTTGGTGACGCTCGGGGCGGCGGGTCTGGGCTTCTACCGCGTGAGTCGGCGGCACGTGCCGCGGGCCGACTCGTGAGGCGGCCTTCCGAACCGGCCTTCCGAACCGGCCCTGCAGTCGAAGTCGTACTGGATCGTTGATCGCCGGGAGCACTCCCCATGAACAGCAAGACCCTTCTCGTGATCGCAGGTTCGACGCTCGCCCTGGTCGGGGCGGCGGCATGGCTCACCTCAAGCCGGGGCGGTTCGTCCGTGACGGCGGCGGCCGGTTCGCAGGAGAAGCTCTTCCCGGGCCTGGCCGAGCGCACGGGCGAGGTGGCCAAGGTGGTCATCACCCGCGCGGGCAAGCAGACGGTGGTGGCCAGGGACGGCGCGACGTGGAAGGTCGAGTCGCTCGCGGGCTATCCCGCCAAGTTCGACGTGCTGCGGCCCTTGGTCGGCGCGTTGGCCGAGGCGCAGGTGACGGAGGCCAAGACGAGCAAGCCCGACCTGTACCCGCGGCTCGAGGTCGAGGACGCCACGGCCGAGTCGGCCAAGTCGACGCAGGTGACGCTGCTCGACGCCACAGGCGGCGTGATGGCGGACCTGATCGTCGGCAAGATGGAAGCGGGGGTGCCGTCGTCGGATCCCTTCAACCCGCCCCCGTCGGACGGCGTGCAGCGTCGGTACGTGCGGAAGGCGGGGGAGGTCCAGTCGTGGCTGGCCCGCATCGAGATCGCGCCGCCCGCCGAGGCGTTGGAGTTGGTCGAGCGCAACGTGTTGGAGATCCGTAACGAGCGGGTGAAGGGGGCGACCATCACGCACCCGGCCGCGGGCGATGCGCCTGCCGAGGTGGTGTCGGTGTCGAGGGCGAGCGACAAGGAGACGGCCTTCGCCATCGCCAACATGCCCCCGGGCATGAAGCCCAAGGACGAGTTCGCGGCCTCGCGGGTGGCCCAGGCGTTGTCGTTCCTGACCCTGGAGGGCGTGAAGCCCGTGGCGGAGATCGACTTCGCGGCTCCCGGCGCGGTCAAGGGGGTCTTCGAGTGCTTCGACGGCACCAGCGTGGCGGTGACGATGGTGGAGCAGGGCGGCAAGCCCTGGGCGAGGTTCGAGGTGACGCACGTGGAGCCGCCGGCCGAACCGCCGGCGGCGGAGGAGGGCGCCCAGGCCACCGCGGCGGAGTTGACCGAGGCTCAGAAGGCGATTCGGGAGTCGGTGAAGAAGGATGCCGCCACGTTGCAGGCGAAGGTGGCCGGGTGGGCGTATCAGCTTCCGGAGTTCAAGGCGACGCAGCTCAAGACGCGGCTGGCCGAGTTGTTGACGGCGGAGACGCCGCCGGCGGCCGCGACCACCGAGGTCCCCGCCGGGGCGGGGCTGCTGGTGCCGGAGCAACCCCAGTGAGTTGGCCCAGTGAGTTGGCCCACGTGAGCTGGCCCAAGCGAGCCGGCCGTCGGCGGTTCGGCAGACCCTGGGCGTCACGGAGAGGCCCCAGTCGCGGCGCGGACCCACGACGGGGCGAGGCTAGGCCACGCCATGGATATAGGACCTTCCTTCGCTCCAATTCACGTTGACAGGGGCGTAGGGTTTCGTTAATCTCAGGATGTGCAGGGCCGTGTATGGCCAGCCCTGCGCGCTGCGTTCGGTGACGACCGCGGCGTGTGTGCATGGCTATACGGCGGCAGTGCCGGTGTGTGTTCCCCAACGAAGCGAGGTTTGTATGAAGAGCGTCAATCGTGCCCTCTTGGGCGTGGCGAGTGCGATGACTTTGGCCGCGGCGGCGTATGCGCAGCCGACTGCTACTGACCTGGGCACGATCGCCCCCTGCAACATCGCGACCGGCACGCTGTCGGGCATCGCGGCGGCCGAGGTTCGCTGGGTGAGGTTCACGATCGACGCCGTGAACCGCACGGCCGGCGACTTCCTCGACATCGACACCAACGGCGG
>JBBAVG010000023.1:22242-29371 GCA_040397805.1 Phycisphaerales bacterium | reverse complement strand
TCGACGCCGTGAACCGCACGGCCGGCGACTTCCTCGACATCGACACCAACGGCGGAACGTTCACGGGCGGCGACACGCTGATCGGGCTGTACGACAGCACCGGCGCGCGGATGGGTTTCAACGACGATAGCGGGCCCAGCTCGTATTCGATGCTGTCCTTCGGCGCCACCACGCCTTCGCGTCCTGGGCTTGCTCCCACGGGCAATGCCACCGTCGCCGGTTCAGCGCACGCCGGCGCCTCGGGCGCGACGCTCGCCGCGGGCACGTACTGGCTGGCCGTGACCGGCTTCTCGGCCACCTTCGGCACGACGGGCTGGACGGTCACCACCGCGCACACCCGCACCGGCGACGTCGCCTACCGGATTCACCACGGCCGCAGCGTGTGCCCGACCAACCCGACGGGCGTGGGCAGCTGGGCGACCACGAGCGTGTCGAACTGCGGCACGGCCTCGTCGCTCGCCCGGGTGACCGTGACGCCGGGCACCAACCCCGCCAGCACCGGCATCCGCGTCACCGCCGACATGAGCTCGGTGGGCGGTTCGTCCTCGCAGCGGCTGTACGACAACGGCACCAACGGTGACGTGACGGCCGGCGACAACATCTTCTCCTTCCTGCAGACGGTCGCCGCGGGCACCTCGGCTGGTGGCAGGGCGTTCAGCTTCAACGTCAGCGACTCCGAGACTCGCAGCAGCACCGGCACCAGCGCCACCCTGACCGTCACCGCCTGCCCGACCGGGGCGTGCTGCCTTCCCACGGGTTGCGAGACGCTCCAAGAGTCCGCGTGCGTGGCCGCCGGCGGCATCTACCGCGGCACCAACGTGCCCTGCGTGGTGCCCCCGGGCTACGCCTTGGGTTCTGGCGCGGCGGCGTTCGAGGACATCTCGTCGGTGGGCACCCTGGTGGCCCTCGGCGACGACACGTCCAGCCTCGTTCCCGTCGGCTTCAGCTTCCCCTTCTACGGCAACAGCTACATCGACGTGTACATGGTCTCCAACGGATTCCTGACCTTCGGTGCGTCGTCGACGGCGCTGGGCAACGGCCCGATTCCCAGCACCGGCGTGCCCAACAACGCCATCTACGGGTTGTGGGATGACCTGAACCCGGGTGCGGCCGGTCAGTGCCACTACGCCACGCTGGGCACGGCGGGCACCGACCTTCGCTTCATCGCGCAGTGGACCAACGTGCCGAAGTTCGGCACGACGAACAGCAACACCTTCCAGATCGTGATCTTCGAGACCGGCGCCGTCGAGGTTCGTTACGGCACGCTCCCCACCATCGCCGCCGGCGACATCACTGTCGGCGTCGAGAACTCCACCGGCACGGCCGGCGTCAGCATTCCTGACGCGAGCATCACGTCCAACAGCTCGTTCCGGTTCGGCGTGACGCCGGCCACCGAGACGTGCGTCTCGAACCCCACCGGCGTGGGCTCCCTCGCCGCGGCGGTGCAGAACTGCGGCGACCGCAACGCGCTGGTTCGCGTGACGGTGACCCCCGGTCTCTTCCCCGCCAGCACCGGCCTGATGGTCGTCGCCGACGCCTCCGCCATCGGCGGCTCCGCGACGCTCTCCCTCAACGACGCCGGCCTGGATGGTGACGTGGCCGCGGGCGACAACATCTTCTCCGCCAACGTGCTCGTGCCCCACACGATCGCGCCGGGCGCCCCGAGCATCTCCTTCGCGATCTCGGACGCGCAGGGTCGCTCGGGCAGCGGGTCGTTCTCGGCCTCGGTGTCGGCGTGCACGGCGCTGGGCGCGTGCTGCCTCCCCTCGGGCTGCGAGTCGACCTCCATCGGCGCGTGCGTCGCGGGCGGCGGTTCCTTCCAGGGCGTCGGCACGCCCTGCATCTTGCCCCCTGGGTACGTGGTGAGCGGCACGGCGGGCGCGTTCGAGGACATCTCCTCGGTCGGCACCGCCATCACGCAGGGCGATGACTCCACGGTCAACGTTCCGATCGGCTTCGACTTCACCTTCTACGGCACCGCCAGCTACAGCACGATCAACGTCTGCTCCAACGGCTTCGCCAGCTTCACCTCGACGTCCACCGCCTTCACCAACGGCCCGATCCCCTCGGCCGGCGTGCCCAACGACGCCGTCTACCCCCTCTGGGACGACTTCAACTTCACCATCGCCTCCGGCGCCGCCTGCTATCACGCCACGCTCGGCACCGTGGGCGTCGACCGTCGCTTCGTGGCGCAGTGGACCAACGTCCCGCAGTACAACCAGACTGACAGCAACACCTTCCAGGTGGTGCTCTTCGAGTCGGGCGAGATCGAGTTCCGCTACGGCACCATCGCCGCGGACTTCACCATCGGCAGCGATGCCGGCGGCGCAACCGTGGGCGTCGAGAACGGTGACGGCACCGTGGCGACCAGCGTCCCGGGTTCCTCCATCACCTCCAACAGCGGCCTCCGCATGGTGACCACCGAGGGCGGCCCCGTCTGCTCCTCGTGCCCCCCCTGCGCTGCTGACTACAACAACGACGGCGGCGTCGACGGTGGCGACATCGAGGCCTTCTTCCCGGCGTGGGAAGCTTCCGACGGCTGTGCCGACGTCAACCTCGACGGCGGCATCGACGGCGGCGACATCGAGGCCTTCTTCGCCGTCTGGGAACTCGGCGGCTGCTGAGCCCCGGTCCCTGACCGCATCAGATCACGCGACGCCCGGGCCGAAAGGTCCGGGCGTCGTTTTTGGTGCGGGCGTCGCCCGCGGGCCGATCTGCCGCTCCGAGGCGCGGCGGGTCGAGCGACGGGCTTGGTGCCGGGATCCGTTGCATGTGGGCATTGACATCCCCCCGTGCCTCGTGGTATTCTGAACAGTTCCGGATGAGCGGGGCCGCTACCCACGTGGGATGTTGGCGGCGATCATTCTGGAGGCGTCGGCCGGGGTTCGTTCCAACTGATGATGGGAGTCACCATGAATCGTTGCAGCAGCGGCATGTTCTTGGCGATCGGTACGTTGGCCATGCTCGCGGGCACGGCCGTCGCGGTCGACACGCCCGAGATCGAACCCAACGACAGCAAGGCGACGGCCACCGTCGCCAACAACGGGGGTCTCGGTCTCGACAGCGGCGACACGATCTCGGGCTTGACGACGGGTGTGAGCACGACCGTGCCGGGCAACGGCTCGATCGACACGTTCATCATCACCACCAAGGCCAGGCCGCTGGGCATCTATCGGCACACGCTGACGCTCACCACGACCGGCACCGCCGGACACACGCTCACCCTCCGCGGACTCAACCAGACGGCCGGCGTTCCCGGGACGACCGACACCACCGTGCAGACCGGGTCGACCGTCTACCCCGGCGCGCCCACCGGCGCCCGCGTGATCCAGTGGTACGGTTTCGGCAAGCAGGAGCGCGTCTTCGTCCGCGTCACCGGCACGACCACCACCAGCGCGCCGTATTCGGCCGTGCTCGAGTCCACGCCGGTCGAACCTGTCGCCATGAGCGGGACGCTGCAGGAAGGCGACATCCAGGTCAAGCCCGATGCCGCCACGGCCACCGCCCTCGACACCGACTGGTGGATGCTCGATTCGACGCTGTCGGCGATTCCCGACTTCGGTCACGACGATGCCGATGACGTCGGTTGCATCCGCACGATGTCCAACGGCACGTACACGATCGCGATGAACCGCTACAACGTGGCGACCAATCTCGGCAGCCCCACGGACGACACCTTCCGCAGCGGCGCGGTGCTCGACTTCCCCGACGCGATCGCCTGCAGCAGCACCACGCTCACCGGCAGCGCGACGATGCTCGCCGTCGAGACCGCCACCGGCAACGAGATCTCGGGCAACAGCTTCACCGACACGCCCTTTGGCATCAACTTCTTCCGCTTCGACATCGCGGTGCCGACGCAACCCACCAACCCCGCGGGCGTGGGTTCCTTCTCCCCCAATGCCCTCACCGAGTGCGTCGGCGGCACCACGCTCGCCAGCGTGCTGGTCCGTCCGGGCCTCAACCCCACCAGCAGCGGCATCACCGTCACCGGGGACCTCTCGTCGCTCGGCCTCTCCAGCACCCAGCGCTTCTTCGACGACGCCACCAACGGCGATGAAGTCGCCGGCGACGGTCGCTACTCCTTCGCCATCACGCTGAACGCTCCGGTGACGACGGGCACCTTCAACTTCCCCTTCACCATCACCGACGCCGAGAATCGCAGCGGCAGCGGCACGAGTTCCAACTTCGTCGTCAACCGCTGCCCCATGCCCAACAACGCCGGCTGCGAGGCCGCCGCCGACCTGACCGTCGGCGAGCCCACGCCCGGGTTCCTCCTGCCCACCGGCGCCACCAGCCCCGCGCCGGCGTGCGGCCCGCATGTCGCGGGCAACTACAACGCCAACTGGTACCGCTTCATCGGCACCGGCAACACCATGACCGTCACCACCTGTGACGCCGTCGGGTTCGACACCATCGTCTCCGTCTACTGCGGCTTCGACGGGTGCGGGGCCCTGACGTGCGTCGGGTCCAACGACGATGCCGCCTGCTCCTTCGGCGGCACTCGCTCCACGCTCAACTTCTGCTCCGTCGACGGCGCTCCCTACTACGTGCTCGTCCGCGGGTTCGGCACCGCCACCGGCGACTACGTGGTCTCCGCCAACGACACGGGCGTCCCGTGCGACGCCACCGTGGCCTGCGGCCAGCCCACCAGCCCCGTCGGCACCGGTTCGCTCGGCGGCGCGGTCCAGAACTGCGGCGACCTGAGCGCCCTGGTTCGCGTCACCGTCATCAACGGCCAGTTCCCCACCAGCACCGGCGTCACCGTCGTCGCCGACGCCTCGGGCATCGGCGGCTCCTCCACCCTCGCCCTCAACGACAGCGGCGTCGATGGCGACGTCACCGCGGGCGACAACATCTACTCCGCTCGCGTGCTCGTCCCCTACACCGTCGACGCGGGCGTTCCCATCCCCGTCGCCTTCACCGTTTCGGACGCCGAAGGTCGCACCACGCAGGGCTCCTTCAACGCCACCATCAACGCCTGCACGGTCATCGGCGCGTGCTGCCTCCCCGACGGCTGCCAGCAGATCTCCCGCGTCGCCTGCGAGGCCTCCGGTGGTTCGTACGTCGGCAACGGCGTTCTCTGCGACGTGCCCCCGGGCTATGCCGTGACCGGCCAGGGCGCGGCCTTCGAGGACATCTCCTCCGTCGGCACGCTCCTCACGCAGGGTGACGACACCACCGCCTTCGCGCCCATCGGCTTCGACTTCACCTTCTACGGCAACACCTACAGCAGCGTGAACGTCTGCTCCAACGGCTTCTTCTCCTTCTCCTTCACCTCCACCACCTTCACCAACGGGGCCATCCCCTCCGTCGCGGTCCCCAACGACGCCGTCTACGCCATCTGGGACGACTTCAACTTCGCCACCCGCGGCCAGTGCTATCACGCCACCATCGGCACCCCGGGCATCGACCAGCGCTTCATCGTGCAGTGGACCGACGTGCCCCAGTACGGCGGCACCGACAGCAACACCTTCCAGGCGGTCCTCTTCCAGGACGGCAACATCGAGCTTCGCTACTCGCTCATCTCCGCCTTCACCGATGTCGACGCCACCGTCGGCGTCGAGAACTTCGACGGCACCGTCGCCCTGAGCATCCCGGGCTCGAGCATCCAGTCCAACACCTCGCTGCGGCTGGGCCTCACTGCCGGCGGGCCTTCCTGCACCGGCTGTGCGCCCTGTGCCGCGGACTACAACCAGGACGGCGGCGTCGACGGCGCGGACATCGCCTCCTTCTTCCCCGAGTGGGAGGCGTCGGCCTCGTGTGCCGACGTGAACCTCGACGGCGGCATCGACGGCGCCGACATCGAGGCCTTCTTCCTCGTCTGGCAGGAGGGTGGCTGCTGAGGCCGCGTTCCTGATCCATCCCGTTTCATGACCAGCGCCCGGGCCCCTTGGCTCGGGCGCTTTCGTGTCGTGTTGGGGCCATGTCCGCTCACGCCCGACCGCTCCTCGTGTGCCGCCCCATGCCGATGGGCGTTCCCGGAAGTTGCCGGTGGCGATCGGCCTTCGCCTCGGGGAATCGGTCGATGCCTGAGCGATGTGGCCGGGTCTGTGGGGAGATCACTGGATTTGCTGGGATCCTTTTGCCTGTCTTGTCGTAGAATTGGTCCTCGGGGCTGCAGCCATGCCCGCCCCGCGCCCGAGTCGCGAGCACGTGTCCCACCTCCCAATCCTGCCCACGCGGCACCACCCATCTGGAAGGTCCACCTTGATCCGCAAGCTCCTCGAATCGCGTTCCCCTTCGACCGCCCGGTTCGCAGCGGCGGCATGTGCGGCGGTGGTTGGTTGGTCGGCGGCGGCTTGGGCACAGGCGCCTGCCTGGATTCGAACTTGGGATGGTGCTCGTGCGGGCGTGACCTCGCCGCCCCGGGACATCGTGTCAGGGGTGCTGGCGGATGCCGCCGGACAGATGTATGTGCTGGGCTCCTCGCTTTCCAACGCCAACACGCCCTTGCCGCCGCCGCTCGCGCCGATCCCCGGGCGGTTCCTCTCGCATGACGATCTGGCGGTGGTCAAGCTCGCCCCGGACGGCACGGTGCTCTGGTCGTTGACGTACGACTTCCCGACGCTGGGCGACACGAACCTCACGCCCCAGACGCAGTCGGGCCACGACGTGCCGCTCGAAGGCGTGCTCGGGGCCGATGGCAGCCTGTACGTGCTGTCGCAGATGACGTATCGCTACGACACCGTGATCATCAACATCGGCAACCCGCCCCAACCGACCGAGACCACCATCCCCGCCTACGGCCTTGGCATCGTGAAGATCTCGTCGTCCGGATCGGTGACGTGGACCACCATTCACTTCCCGCCCGGCGTGGTGTCGATAAGCCCGATCTCGATCGCGATGGGCGACTCGGGTCGGCTGTACGCCGCCTACGTGGCGAACGCCACGGGGGGCGGACAGACGCAGGGCGTGCTGGTGGTCGAATCTGCCGACGGAACGACGGTCACGGACCTGCGGGTCAATGCCGGCGGCGCATCGGCCTTCACGCTGCCGCGCGTCGTCCGACGCGGCACCGGCGGGCGAATCTACGTCGCCAGCACCCCGCCGACGAGCGCCGGTGCCTCCGCCCTGCTGACGGTGATCGATGACGCGACGGCCTCCATCGTGCGCGAAACGTTCGCGACCG
>JBBAVG010000023.1:17743-22142 GCA_040397805.1 Phycisphaerales bacterium | reverse complement strand
CTGACGGTGATCGATGACGCGACGGCCTCCATCGTGCGCGAAACGTTCGCGACCGGCGCGGTCAGCCGCGGCGTCGAGGGCATGGCGGTGAGCCCGGTCACCGGCGATGTGGCCATCGGCGGGACCGTGGACGGCCCCGGCGGCGGTGACGCGATGGTCGCGAAGTTCTCCGCCTCCGGCGACCATCTGTGGACCTCCGCGTTCAACGACGGCAACAACAGCAGCCAGCGCGTCGTCGCGGGCATCGCCATGGACGCGGCGGGCAACGTCTACACCGCCGGCATCCAGGGCATTGCTCCATCCCCGAACGACATCTTCGTCGTCAAGTTCGCCCCCGGCGGCGGAGCACCGGCGTGGGGGCGAGTGTGGAGCATGGGCGCCACCGTGTCGGAGTTCGTGACCGGTCGGCAGGGCATCGTCGTCCGCCCTGCCGGCGAGGTCGTCGTGAGCGGGTGGGTGCCGGGCGAGGTGCCCGGAAGCGACTTCGACATGCTGGCCCTGCCGCTCAACGCCGACACCGGCGAAATCGGTACGCCCATCATCTACGACGCCGCGATCTCCAGCGCCTCCGACGACCGCGTCAGCGGCGGCCTGCTGGTGGCGCCCGACGGCGGCGTGGTGCTGGCCGGACGCGCGTCCACGGCGCGGAACATGGACTTCGCGGTGGTCAAGTTCGGCGGGAGCGTCCCGTGTCCGTCCTGCGTCGCGGACTTCAACCAGGACGGCGGCGTCGACGGCGCGGACATCGCCTCCTTCTTCCCCGAGTGGGAGGCGTCGGCCTCGTGTGCCGACGTGAACCTCGACGGCGGCATCGACGGCGCCGACATCGAGGCCTTCTTCCTCGTCTGGCAGGAGGGTGGCTGCTGAGGCCGCGTTCCTGATCCATCCCGTTTCATGACCAGCGCCCGGGCCCCTTGGCCCGGGCGCTTTCATGCGCGTGCCGGCGCGTTCATGCCGCCCGGTGACGATCCCGCCCGGGCCTACCATCGCGCCGCGTGAACTGTCCCTTCTGCGCCTCCAACCACGACAAGGTCATCGACAGTCGCGAGAGCGACGGCGGCAAGATCATCCGTCGACGCCGCGAGTGTCTGGCGTGCCATCGTCGCTTCACGACCTACGAGCGCATCGAGCAGACCGCGCGGCTCACCGTGGTCAAGCGAGACGGCACGCACGTGCCCTTCAGCCGCGACAGCATCATGCGGGGCATCCAGGCCGCGTGCGGCAAGCGTCCCATCCCCGAGGAACGCAAGGAGGCCCTCGTCACCGCCGTGGAGGAGGAACTCCACCAGGAGTTCGACCGCGAGGTCTCCAGTTCCGTCATCGGGCAGCGGGTCATGGCCAAGCTCCGCGACCTCGACGAGGTCGCGTACATCCGCTACGCCAGCGAACACCACCAGTTCCGCAGCGTCGACGACCTCCGCGCCGAGCTCGACGCGCTCGAGCAGCGAACCCGCGACGTGAAGGATCAGCAGCCCCTCTTCGGCGCGCCGCCCAACGCCAAGCCCGCCAAGTCCTGATCCTCCTTCCGTCGTCATGGCGATCATCTCCCCGTCGCCCGCGCTCGCTCGAATGACCCTCGGACGCCTCGCCCCCGTGTTCGCCGACGCCGCGAACGAGGCGGAGCGGGCCGATCGGTCCCGGCGTCTGGTCCGCCTGTTGGTTCTTCAGGCCGCCGCCATCCGCACCATCGCGCTGAACGGCTGGCCGAACCCCGGCCCCGAGGATGGCGACCTCCTCGTCGCCGCCCGCGACATCGCCGCCATGCACGCCGAGCTCCCCGTGGAGTGGATCGGGAGCGTGCACGAGCAGGCGCTGGGCGAGCACGCCGCGGGCGAGTCGCGTGCCGCGCGATCGGGCAGTCGGCGCAAGCGGACGGGCGCGTTCTACACGCCGCCCGACCTTGTCGCACATCTTCTCGACCAGGCCCTCGAGCCCGTGATCGACGAGCGGCTCCGGGTGTACGCCGATCCCGTCGCGGCCATCACCTCCATCCGCGTGCTCGACCCCTCCTGCGGCGGCGGCAACTTCCTCCTCGCCGCCGCCCGCCGGCTCGCCGCTCGACTCGTGCATCATTCGGCATGCTCGATGCCCGAGGCGATGTCGTTGGTGGTCAGGTCGTGCATCCACGGCGTCGATCGCGACTCGGTCGCGGTCGAGGCGTGCATCGGTTCGCTCATGCTGGAGGCGGCGAGTCCATCGCTCTCGCGGCACGCCGTCGCCGCGAACATCCTGCACGGCGACTCGCTGACAGGCACGCTCGCGGGCACCGACGTGTCCGTGACACCGAGGGGCTCGTCGAGGCGCCGCGTCGCGAACGGCGCAACGCCTTCGCCCGCGCCGTTCGATCGCGATGCCTGGTGCCGCGCGTTCCTGGGCCGGCACGGGGACGAAGAATCCGACGTCGCGCCGCTGCACTGGCCCGAGGCCTTTCCGGGCGTCTTCACCCCTGGCGACGCGAACGCGGGGTTCGACGTGGTGGTCGGCAACCCGCCGTTCCTGAACCAACTCGAGCGGGCCACCACGCTCTCGCGGGCCCGCGACGCTCTCATCCGCGCGGTCAGCGGGGGCGTTGGCGGCAGCTACACCGACGTGTCGGCGACGTTCCTTTGGCGGAGCGTGCAGCTCGCGGCTCCGGGCGGACGCGTGGCGATGGTGCAGCCGCAATCGCTGCTGGCGTCGCGCGACGCGGGCCCGGTTCGAGAGGCCATCGCGGGCCGAGCGGCGATGGTGTCGATCTGGGTGGCGGAAGAGCACCTCTTCGAGGGCGCGAGCGTCTACACGTGCGCGCCGGTGTTGCGGGTGGGTGGCCAGGGGCCGGGCATGGTGTCGCGGCACCGGGGCCGCGCGTTCGACTCGCTGCCGGCCGTGCATGTCGATGCCGCCGATTGGTCCGAGGGCGACACGTGGACGCCCATCGCGGCGGCGGCGTGGGGCGTGCCGGAGTTCTCGCTCGCACGTGGCGGCACGATCGACGACATCGCCCAGGCGACGGCGGACTTTCGCGATCAGTACTACGGGCTGGATGGCTTTCTGGTCGAGGACGGCGACGTGTCGCCCGACGACACGGCGTCGCATCCACGACTGGTGACCACCGGGCTGATCGACCTCGCCCGCGTGCGGTGGGGGGAGCGACCTGTCCGCATGTTGCGTCGCGCGTGGCAGGCTCCTCGCGTGGACCGAGTCCGCATGGAGCGCGAGGGGACGCTGGGGCCTTGGTTGGAGCGGCGACTGGTGCCCAAGGTGCTCCTGGCCACGCAAACGCGGGTGCTTGAGGCGTGGGTGGATGGAGCGGGTGACGCGGTCCCGTGTATTCCCTTGCTGACTATCACGCCCCGGCCCGGGGTTGACCTGTGGCGTCTTGCCGCGGCGGTCGCCTCGCCGGTGGCGTGCGCGGTGGCGATGCAGCGACACGCCGGGACCGCGCTGACGGTCGACGCCATCAAGCTCAGTGCGTCCCAAGTGTTGCGGCTGCCGCTGCCGGCATGCCCGCATGGCTGGGAGCGTGCCGCCGCGATGTTCAAGGCGGCATCGCTCGCGTCGTCCGACGGCGAGCGGCGGTCATCGCTCGCGGCGTTCGGGCGCGAGATGTCCGGGGCCTACGGGCTCGAGCCAGAGGCTCGCGAGCGGGTGGCCGCGTGGTGGGCATCGCGGTGGGCATGTTCGGAGCGAACGGGACGCGGCTCCCGGAAGGATCGATCGTGAGGGTTCCGCCGACCTTCGGCCCCGCCTTCCTACGATCGGTTCCCATGAAGTTCCTGCGATTGGCCCCGTTCGCCTCCCTTGCGCTCCTGTGGTCCGCCGTTGGCTGCCAACAGGGGGGGATCGCCACGCGGCCCGCGTCGTCGACTCCGGCAACGTCCGCGGGCACGCCGGCGGCTGCGTCGTCGGGCGGCACGGCGGAGCCCCTGTCGTTGGCGGCGGCGCTTCGCGAGCAGGATCAGGTCGAGGCCCGTTCGTTGTCCACGAAACTGGGCATCCGCGTGGAAGATCGGCCGAGCGGCGCGACGCCCGAGTGGTTCGCGGCGGCGGCCACGACGCAGGGTCGCTCGGCGGGCGTCGGTTCCGCGCGGACGCTCGTCGAGGCCGTGAACCAAGCCGTGACCAAGGCGGGCCGGCAGATCGAAGCCCGCGGCGGACGCCCGCAGTCGATGAAGATCGAGCGCGTCGCGTATGCGCGACTGGCGACGGGCGTGTATTCCGCGTGGGCGGCGATGGGCGACGGGTCCAACATGGGTGATGTGGTGGCGACGGCGGAGGAGCCGGTCATCGAGATCACCTCGCCGCAGGTGCCCATGCCTTCGCTGCGCGACCCCAAGGCCGCGATCGCCACCGGCGAGGGCGTGACGCCCCCGGCTCCGACGCCGGCGGAGGCGCCCGCCGCCGCGCCCGTCGTCGCGCC
>JBBAVG010000023.1:676-17643 GCA_040397805.1 Phycisphaerales bacterium | reverse complement strand
GCTCCGGCTGCTGCGGCCCAGGTGCCCGCCGCGACCCTGCCCGGCGCGGGGCTCGACACGCTCTTGGCCACCGAACCGCCGCTGAAGGCGCCCTCGTGGTGGAACGCGACGCCGGTGCAGCAGGGGGGCCGCGTGGTGGTGGGGGTGATGGTCGAAGGGCGAACCGCCGGCGAGTGCATCGCCGCGGCGCGTCGCACGGCGAGGACGAAGCTCGCGGCGGCCATCGGCGAGGAGCCCGGGCCGATCGTGGCGCAGCGGACGCTCGTCAGCGGCGCGAAGGGCAACATGCTGCGGATGTTCGCGACCATGTCATGCAAGGGAACGCTCGTGCCGCCGGCCGAGCAGACGCCCGCCGACGGGGCCAAGTGAGTTCGACGTCAACCCGATGAACCGGAGCTTCATTCGATGAGCGGCAAGATCTTCACCGACGCGGCCTCCTGCCTGGCCGACCTGCGCGACAACGGCATCCTCCGCGACGGCATGACCGTCATGGTGGGAGGGTTCGGCCTGTGCGGCATTCCCGAGCACCTCATCATCGCGCTGCGCGACAGCGGCGTGAAGAACCTCACCTGCATCTCGAACAACGCGGGCGTCGACGACTTCGGGCTGGGCCTGCTGTTGCAGACGCGCCAGATCCGCAAGATGATCAGCAGCTACGTGGGCGAGAACGCGACGTTCGAGAAGCAGTTCCTGGCCAACGAGCTCGAGATCGAGTTCAACCCGCAGGGCACGCTGGCGGAGCGGATCCGCGCGGGCGGCGCGGGCATTCCGGCCTTCTTCACCGCCACGGGCGTGGGCACGGTCGTCGCCGAGGGCAAGCCCACCAAGATGTTCTACCGTCCGTGCGACGACGCGGCGGGTCAGAACCGCGGGGCCGACGTGTCGGGCAAGGAGCGGCGCGAGTACGTGATGGAGACGGGCCTCTTCGCCGATCTCGCGCTCGTGCACGCGGCGAAGGCCGACCCCTTCGGCAACCTTGTCTACAACAAGACGGCGAGGAACTTCAACCCGATGATGGCCTGTGCCGCGACGTTCACCATCGCCGAGGTGGACGAGATCGTGGGCCTGGGCGAGCTCGACCCCGATCAGGTGCACACGCCGGGTTCGTACGTGAAGCGGATCGTGAAGACCAAGGCCATGAAGCGCATCGAGCAGCGGACCGTGCGGGAGTGAGAAGGACTGTCGGGCGAGGAGGGTGTCTTCCCGTTCGCCCGCGTCCGGCCCGCCAGTGGGAGCCGTGGCGAACTGCCCGGCTGCGTGCAAGCCCTCGGCAGCATTGCATCACGCTGCATCACGTTGCATCACGCCTTGGCCGTCAACGCCTCGCCCGTCAATCGGGGCGAGGGTCGGTCGTATTCGAGCAGTCCGTCGGCCAATCGCACCACGCGTTTGCAGCGGAAGGCCACCGAGTCGTCGTGGGTGACCATCAGGATGGTCATGCCTTGCTGGTTCAGCCCTTCGAAGACGTCGAGGATCGCCCGGCCCGTGGCGGAGTCGAGGTTGCCGGTGGGTTCGTCGGCCATGAGCACCAGCGGCTTGGTGACCAGTGCGCGGGCGATGGCCACGCGCTGCTGCTGTCCGCCCGAGAGTTCCTTGGGGCGGTGTCCCAGGCGGTCGCCCAGGCCCACGAGCGAGAGGGCCTCCTTCGCCCGCTCGGTTCGTTCGTGGCGGGACACCTTCTGGTAGAAGAGTGGGGTGGCGACGTTGTCGACGATCGAGAGTTCGGGGATGAGGTTGAACGACTGGAAGATGAAGCCGATGGTGCGGCCCCGGAACTGCGAGAGTTCCTCGTCGTTCATGCTGGTGACGTCGCGATCGCCGAGCAGGAACCGACCGTCGGAGGGGCGGTCGAGGCAGCCCAGGACGTTCATGAGGGTCGACTTGCCCGAGCCCGAGGAACCCATGATGGCCACGTATTCGCCGGGCATGAAGGTGAGGTCGATGCCGCGGAGGGCCTCGACCATCACCGAGCCGTCGGGCTTGTAGTAGGTCTTGCGGATGCCCTCGAGTTGTGCGATCGGCTTCATGGTGGGCGTTGGGGTCGGGGGAGGAAGGGTATCGGGCGTGACCGAAAGCGAGGGCGGGATTGCTCCTAGTGTTCGCTGGGCGGGCCCGGGACGATTCCCAAACCGGCCCCTGATCCTCCATCCACCCCTTTCGGAGCCCGTCGCCATGAAGAACAGCCCCCTCCAGCGAGCGATCGCCGTCTCCTTCCTGGGCGTCGCCGCCCTGGCTGCCGGTTCCCTGGCCGGGTGCGAGGCCAAGGTGTCCGACTCCACGTACTCGATGATCCAGCCCGGCATGACCCTCGACGACGTGCAGCGGGTCATGGAATCCAAGGGGGAACGCCAGGAGGTGTCCGGCACGAGCATCTCCGGCGCGGGCATCGGCTCGACTTCCTCCTCGGGCCCCGAGGTGTGGGTGTGGAAGGCCGGCCGCAAGGAGATCTCCGTCACCATGGCCGGCGGCAAGGTCGTGTCGGTGAGCAAGGCCGGCTTCTGACGCACGTCGCGGCACGTTCCGTCGCCCACCTGCCATGTCCGAGCCGCTCCTGTGCGCCTTGGTTCTCGCGGCCTCCGTGCTGGCGGGCCTGCTCGGCTCGCTGACCGGGCTGGGCGGCGGCATCATCGTCATTCCCGTCCTTGTCTTGCTCTTCGGCGTCGACTTGCGCTACGCGATCGGCGCGTCGCTGGTGGCCGTCATCGCCACCTCCACCGGGTCGGCCGCGGCGTTCGTCCGCGAGGGCTTCACCAACCTGCGCATCGCCATGCTCCTCGAGGTCGCGACCACCGCGGGCGCGCTGTGCGGAGCCGTGCTGGCCTTGTACCTGCCGGTCGCGGCCCTCTCGATCATCTTCTCGCTCGTGCTGCTCTACACGGCGTACACGACCTTCCGCAGTCGCGTGGCCGATCACCCCGAGTTGCCACCCGACCCGCTCGCGACGCGACTGGGCCTCAACGGGCACGCGCCCGTGCGGCTGCCCGACGGCACGGCGAGCGTCAAGGCCTACTTCCCGAGGCGCGTGCCTGCGGGCTTTGCCGTGATGTTCGGGGCCGGCGTGCTCTCCGCGCTGGTGGGCATCGGCTCGGGCGTCGTCAAGGTGTTGGCGATGGACCGCCTGATGCAGTTGCCCTTCAAGGTGTCGACCACCACGAGCAACTTCATGATCGGGGTCACGGCCGCCGCCGGCGCGGGCGTGCTCCTGCACCGGGGGCAGATCGATCCGCGATTGGCCGCGCCGGTGGCGGTGGGTGCGCTCGCCGGGTCGTTCATCGGGGCCCGCATCCTGCCGCGGGCGAACGTCCGCTCGCTGCGGCTGGCCTTCGGGGCGTTGGTCGCGCTCGCGGGCGTGCAGATGTTGGTTCGGGGCGTGCAGGGGGTGATGCCGTGACCGGTCCTGCGCGTTCCATCGAAACCGCCGTGTCGCGCATCCTCCGCGCGGGCGTCTTCGCCGCGTTGGCCGCGGCGATCGTCGGGGCCGGCATCCACTTCCTCGGTCATCCGTCCGACCGCGTTTCGTTCGCCGCGTTCACGGGTGTCGACCCCGCGCTCACCTCGCCCGCGGGCATCCTGGGCCAAGCGGCACGGGGTGACGGGTTGGCCGTCATGCAGTTGGCGGTGCTCATCCTCGTCGCCACGCCCATCGTCCGCGTGCTGGCCTCGCTGGTCACCTTTGCCGCGCTTCGCGAGCGTTTCTTCGTGCTCGTCACGCTGCTGGTGCTGGGCATGCTGGCGCTGGGGTTGTCGGGCGTGATGCCCGCGTGAGGGCGCCGGCGGGCTGGTATGCTTTCGAGGTGCCGACTCCCGCCGTCTTCCTCGATCGTGACGACACGCTGATTGCGTGCAACGACCTGCCGCCGCCGCCGCCGCCGGGGGCACGGGGCGACCTGGTCGATCCCGCGTTGGTGCGGCTGTTGCCCGGCGTGCCGGAGGGGTGCCACCGCCTGCGGGCGGCGGGGTTCACGCTGGTGGTGGTGTCGAACCAGGGGTCCGTGGCAAGGGGCATCGCCACGCCTCGCATGGTGGAGCGCGTGAACGACGCCGTCCGCCTGGCGCTGGGCATGGCGGATCTTCCCTTCTATTACTGTCCGTTTCACCCCAAGGGATTGGTGCCCTGCTTCACCGGCGAGCACGCGTGGCGCAAGCCCGCGGGCGGGATGATCCACGCGGCGGCGTCGGAGTTGGGGCTTGAGTTGGGCCGGTCGTGGCTGATCGGCGATGCGCCGCGGGACATCGAGGCGGGCGTCGCCGCGGGGTTGGCGCCTTCGCGGTGCCTCCGCACGGGGCCGGGCGAACTCGACTTCGCGTCGGCCTGCGAGCGGATCCTCTACGATTCGGCCTCATGAGCACGCACGATCTGGCGACCCTGGCCGTCGACGGCCGCATCGCGACGCTGACGCTGAACCGGCCCGAGGCGAGAAACGCCCTCTCGATCGATCTCCTGCACGCGTTGCATGCGCAGGTCGACGCGCTGGCGACGCGAAGCGACGTGACGGTGGTGGTGGTGGCGGGGGCCGGCAAGGCTTTCTGCGCGGGGATGGACCTTCGCGCGGTGCTCGATGATCCGCACGCGCCGGGCGTGTTGTTGCGCCACTTGGCGGACCTGACGCTCAAGATCAGGACCCTGCCGCAGGTCACGCTGGCGAAGGTGCACGGGGCGGCGATCGGCGGCGGGTGCGGCCTGTCGTGCGTGTGCGACCTGGCGGCGACGCACGCCGACAGCAAGATGGGCTACCCGGAGGTGGACCTTGGCGTGTGTCCGGCGGTGGTGGCGCCGTGGCTGGTCCGCAAGATCGGCGCGGGGGCGGCGCGCCGCGTGCTGCTGTCGGGGGGGCTCATGAGCGGGCGCGAGGCCTTCGATTTGCGCATGGTCGATCACGTGGTGGAGAAGGCGGAGGAGCTTGATGCGCACGTGGCGGCGTTGGCGACGCGGCTGGCGTCGGGCGGCCCGCACGCGCTGCGGGCGACCAAGGACCTGCTGAACCGGCTCGACGGATCGCTCGACGCGGCGTTGCTGCACGCGGCGGCGGACCTTTCGGCGAAGGTGGTGGCGACGGAGGAGACGCGGGCGGCGTTGCGGGCGAGGATGAAGTGAGGGGGAGGGCACCACGCCGGAGGCGTTTTTGAACGTGACGCGCCGTGCGGATGAATCCCGGCGAGGATTCCGATGGAGGCGCCCGCGACGTTCGATGGCGGCGCCGTGGTGACGAATGTCGTGATTGGCCCGTGCGGTCGACGGCGCGAAACGGCGCCCGTGTACCCAGAGCTCGCCCGCAGAGCCGGGCAGCGCCCTGGGCTACCTGCCGGTTCGCCCGCAGAGCGGGCTTCGGACGCGTCGGATGATTCGTGAACGATGGCGTGAATCGGCGCTCGTGGCGTCACGGCCTCCATGTTCCGTCCGCGGCGTCGATGTGGCCGCGGGCGCCGGTCGTTCGCCACCACTCGCTCGCGTCCGCGGTGGTCGTGAACGGCGCGCCGGCCACTTTCGAGGCCACGCGGAGCAGGAACGCGCGGTCGCCTTCGGTGAGGCCCGTGTCCTCCAGCGTCGAAAAGAGCTCGCCCAGCGTGCCCATCGTGCGGCTTGAGAGGAATCGTTTGTGCACCCCGAAGGCCATGAGGCTCGAGACCATCTCGCGCGATGCCGCTCGGAGCAGTTCGGGGCTGGGACTAGGGTTCGAGAGGGCTTGGTAGAGCGTTTGCGAGTGGTCGAGCACCACGCGGGGCACGGCGGCGTCGACGGCGGCGATGGTGAGGCGGACGTAGGGGCAGCCCAGCGCGAGGTCGGGCGATTCGCGGGCGGCGATCGTGCCGCTGCGGCGGTCGAGGACGAGGTCGCGTCGCCAGAAGGAGGCGTCGTCGCGGGCGAGGGGTTCGCGGCCCACGACGAGCCACGTGCCTTGCATGAACGGTGGCAGGTCGTTGGGGCCGGCCCGCTCGATGAACTCGCCCGCGTAGAACTGCGGCGAGAAGTCGATGATGGTCGTGTTGGCGCGGCTGGCGAGGACGAAGCCCGCGGCACGGATCGCCGCGGCCGCGCCGCCGGCGGCCGGGTGGGGCACGAAGCTCGAGAGTCCGCCGACGGAGTCCTCGAGTTGCTCGAAGACGCGGCGGGTGGCGGCGTTGCGTTCGGCGGTGACGTCGATGACGCGCAGGGTGAAGCGGGGCGGGTTGACGGGGCTCCAGGCGCGTTCGCTGTGAACGAGCAGGCTCTCGAAGCCGAGCTTCTGGCCGCCCCGGACGTTGCGTTGGTACCAGACGGCGTAGGACTCGGGCGGGCGGCCTGCGCCGGCGTGGAGGTCGAGCAGCAGCACGACGTCGCGCGGGCCCGCGCCGTCGCGGGGGAGGTAGACGTCGTTGACGACGACGGAGACGGGGTCGCCGGGGAGGATCTCGAGGGCCCGGTCGGCGGGTGTGCGGGCCTCGTAGCCGTGGCGGAGGGAGAGGCGGTTGACGTCGGCGGGGTCGGGGCGGGCGAAGAGGAGGCGATGCTCGACATGGCGGCTGGGGGTCCATGCGCCGGCGGGGTCGGGGGCGGCGTCGGGTCCGACGCAGCCCGCGGCGGCGAGGAGCCAAAGGGTGGCGCTGAGCGAGGCGAGGCGGGCGAGGGGCGGGGCGGGATGGCGGTGGTCGTGCATGGGGTCCTCCTTGGCGTGGCGGCCCATGCTACTGGAAGGAATGGGGGGATGGGCCCCGTGGCGGGGGGTTGGGGGCGGGATGCTTCGTGCACGGGGACCGCGGGCGGGTCGTACAGTTGCGGGTCATGAGCATGCAACCCCTGTCCTGCCGCCTGTACGACGATGACGCCGACACGCTGATGCGAAGCGATGTCTTCGCGGATCACGCGACGCTGCTGCCGGGCGCGAGCGGGCAGCGGGCGGGGGAGCGGGTGCGGATCATGTGGGGCCAGGACCTGCTGCGCGACCTGCTCGACGGGCGGTATCGCACGGTGGTGTGCGGCGTGAACGACGAGGACAACAGCCACGGCATCATCGCGCAGCTCGTGGACATGATGCAAACGAGCCAGTGGACGCCACGGACCGTGACGAGCTATGCGCGGATGTTCCAGGAGTCGGTGTCGGTGCACGCGGCGGAGGATCGCGAGCCGTACGTGCTCAAGTACGACCTTGATTCGATCCTGATCCTGGGCATCTTGCGGCCCAAGGGGCGGCAGCACCTGACGCTGGACGACCTGTACCGCGGTTTCCGGACGGTGAGCAAGATGCTGGGCGACCGTCGCGAGCGTCAGCCCGCGGCGGCGGTGAGCTTCCTGAACGCGAAGGCGAACCGGCTGCTGGGGCCCGACGGCGCGGAGCCGAGCTTCGAGAGCGTGCTGAGGACGATGTTCAACGCGGGGTTCCGCGGCGACGTGTACACGGCCCCGGCGATGTGGAAGTTCGGGCACGTGGGGGTGTTTCCGACCTATCCCTTTCCCGAGGGGCTCGATCGCATGCGTGGCGGAAGTTCCTGAGGCGGGGGCGGAGCGATCCGGGGTTTTGGGCGAACATCACCCGGCCGGGCGTGAACACCCGACGGCGAGCGGCTGTGGCATGGCGGGTCCTGATCGGCGGCGGGCCGACGGGCCGATGGGAAGGGCCGATGCAAAGGGCCATGCGAAGGGCCATGCGAAGGGCCGCTCACTACAGTGGGGGGAATCGGAACTGATCCGGCGGCAGGCACCGAACGAAACCCGCAAGCGGGCGAGCACGGGAGTGAAACGGCCGGACACTTGGACGCAAGGCACCATGCAACACCACACCCAATCGGCGGCAGGACAGACGAAGCGAAGCGTGAAGCGGCGGCAGGCCAAGGGCTTTTCGCTGCTCGAGTTGACGCTCGTGCTGGCGATCATCGGCATCCTGATCGCGGCGGCGGCGTACAACCTCGTGGGCGCGAGCAGTCGCGCCAAGACGCAGGTGACCAAGTCGAGCATGAGCACGATCAAGGGCGCGCTGTCGTCGTACAACATCCAGCACAGCAGCTATCCGCCCACGCTGCAGACGCTGATCACCACGAAGTTCCTCGACGACAAGCCGCTGAAGGACGCGTGGGGCCGCGAGTGGATGTACGACCCGCGGGGCCGCAGTCGCGACCAGCCGTACATGCTGGGTTCTGGCGGCGAGGACGGCCAGCCGGGCAACGAGGACGACATCGACGTCTGGACGATGGACAAGCAGTGACCCTTGAGGTGGGCTGTCGGGGCGACTGAGACGACGATGAGCGGCTCGCGTGTCACAACCCGGTCGCGAGCCTTTCGTCGCGCGTCGCGGCGGGGCTTGACGTTCCTGGAAGTGGTGTTGTCGGTGGTGCTGCTGGTGGTGGTGACCTCGATGGTCATGCAGGCCATCAACAGCATGCTGGCGGCACAGGTGATTCACCGCCAGCGGCTGGGCGCGGCGGAACTGGCCAACCGCCTGACGCTGCAGTATCTCGACGACAAGCGATCGATGCCGGCGCAGGGGTTGCCCATCGTCTACGGGCGTGATCGCTATCGCTGGGAGCACGTCGAGCGTCCGGTGACGATCAATCCCGCGAAGCCCGAGGCCGTGCAGGCGCGGAACACCTCGACGCAGACGCTCAGTCGCATCATCTCGGTGACGGTGCGGGTGTGGCTGGGCGAGGAGAGCGGCGGGTCGTACGCGTATGACGCCGCGGTGCCGGGGTACGTGCTGTCGCGGGTGGTGAACCCGGTCGCGCTGCGGAACCCCGACAGCATCGACAAGATGCTCAAGAACCCTGAGGCGTACCGCGAGTTCCTCGCCGCGCTGACGGGCGGTGCGCCTGCGCCCGTTCCCGCGACGGGCGACGCCAAGGTGGTGCCGCCGGCCAAGGGCGGTGCTCCCAAGGGCGCGGGGCCCAAGGGAGGCGCCAAGTGACGGCCCGGGCGAAGGTCAAGGCGGGGGTTCGCGGCTTCACCATGCTCGAGGTGGTGCTGGCGGCGGCGTTGGGCGGCTTCGTGATTCTGGCGACGCTGGCGGTGTTCCTGCAGATCGACCGCACGGAGACGCTGCTGGCCGCCAGGACGCGCGACTCGAACGAGCTGGCGAACATGCGGCTGGTGATTCAGCGGGCCACGAGCAACTTCGTGATGTCGACCGATCCGCTGCCGGCGCGGGAGCAGGCCAGGCAAGGCGAGGCCGGGACCAACTCGCGGTTCGACGACAGTCGGCTGAAGCAGATGTTGGCGTCGGAGCTCGCGCCGCGGCTGGTGCTGGAGGAGGACCCGGTGCTGGCGAGCGTCGCGATGCGTCGCGAGGCGTCGGCGGATTGGTCGGGAGACGCGACGCGGGTGCAGCGGCTGGAGGTGGTGTTGTCGGATTCGCCGGTGCCGCAGGAGGAGTCGGATCCGTTCGGTCGCGTGGGGGGCGGGCTTGGAGAGCGTCGCAAGTTCTACGTGCGTGGCGACGTGACGGAGCGGCGTGAACGGGCGGGTGAACGGGCGGGTGAACGGGCGGGGGGGAGCAAGAAGGAGGGCGACGAGAAGGTCAAGGAAGTGAAGCCTCAGGGTGCGCCCGAGGATGCGCGTGGCGGGACGCCGACGGAGGCGGAGGTGGCGCCGGTGCGGGCGATCCGCGGCGCGTTCGAGCTGCGGCCGCAGCCGCTGACGCCGGCGCAGGCGGCGGCGTTCGAGCGAGGGGAGTGGCCGGAGGAGGCGCGGGCGTGGCAGATGTGGTGGGTGCCGCTGCGGCCCAGGGAGAGCGGGTTGGAGCCGGCGGAGCGGGAGTCGCCGGAGGTGGCGACGGAGTTCCTGGTGGCGTCGAACCTGCGGTACGTCGAGTGGAAGATGTTCGACGACGGCGAGCACAAGTCGCGGATGGTGGCGACGTGGGAGCAGCAGTTGCCGGCGTATGTCGAGGTGTCGGTGCAGACGGTGTCGGGCATCGACGCGAACTGGATGTTCGAGGTGGACTGGGGGCGGGGGCCCGAGGTGCCGCCGCGACCGAAGCTGCCGGGCTCGCCGGACGCCAAGACCGGGGACGGGAAGGGCGGGGGCAACCAGGGGCCCGGGCAGCGTCCGGACAAGGGCGGTCCCTCGGCGCCCAAGCCTGATCCGTCGAAGGGCGCGAGGCAGATTGCGCCGAGTCGCTCGGTGTTGTCGGGCGAGCGTGGCGGCTCGAAGGGGGGCGGGCGGTGACTCGTCGTCGTCGCGCCATGGCGTTGCCGATCGTGCTCCTGCTGGTGCTGGTGGCGGGCGTGGTGATCTCGATGATGATGGATCGCCACGTCTCGCAGGCGTTGACGGTGCAGCGGGAGTTGCAGCAGTACGCCTTCCATCACGCCTCGAAGGGCGTGCAGGAGGCGGTGGAGGCGTGGCTTCGGTTGTCGGGGGCGATCCGCAACATGGCCGAGGCCATCGAGCGGGACGGGCACGCCTTCGACATGGTGCTCGAGGACGGCGCGACGGTGCGGGTGTCGCTCTTCGATGCGCAGGGGGGCGTGCTGGTCGAGATGGCCGGATTGTCGCAGGAGGCCAGGGAGTTGGCCAGGGACATGGTGGAGGAGTTGCAGGATGCCGCGGGCGCCGAGGCGCCGCGGTTCATCCGGCGCGAGGGGCCGCTGCAGGTCAGCGTGAACACCGCGTCCCCGGAGGTGTTGGCGGCGGCGGTGAGCGCGGCGACCGACGGCGAGAACGTCGAGTCGATCGTCGACGAGATCCTCCATGCGAGGGAGTCGGAGCCGATTTCGGCTGACGGGCTCAACGACGTCTTCACGCAGGCGAACGTGCCGCCGGAGGTGCGGCCGCGGCTGGCGTTGGTGATGACGGCCCAGCCCTCCCTGTGGAGGGTGGTGGCGGAGGTGCAGGGGAGCCAAGCGATGTACGCGGGCAGGACGGGGAGACGGTTCTGCGGGCTGGTGGTGTTGTCGGGGAATCTCTCGGGCAACACCAAGGACCGGGCGACGGCCTTGCAGCGCAACTCGATGATCACCTCATGGGAGGACTGCACCGAGCAGATGATGCCCTGAGGTGAACACCTTGGGCGGCGGCCGTCGCCGCGTGCGGGGGGGTCGGGCGGGAGGCTGGGCGGGTGTGTTCGTCTTGGGGCCGTCGTGCCGATGGAGGGTCGGGCCGGGGCGTGAGGCCGGGGGCGAGGGTATTGTTCGGGTCGGATCATTGAGCGGGGCTGGTCGTCAAGCGGGGCGGGCCGAGGTCGGGTCGAAGCAACCATGAGCACTACGTACATCGATCGCGGGTCGGCGGGGCGTCGGACGACGACGGCGAGGGCCGTGGCCGTGACGCTTGGCGTGATCGCGGCGGGCGTGCTGCTGATCGACCTGCCGGGATTGGGCTTGCCCGAGGCGACGGCGCCGTCGCTCGATGCGGGCGCGACGCCCGAGGCCGCCGCACCTCAGGCGGTGGGGCGGCCGGACATCGACTTTGCGGGGATCGCCCAGCGGCTGTCCATGGTGGGCAACAAGCCCTCGGTGCCGAAGGTGGACGTACCGACGGAGGTCGCGACGACGCAGCCGACGACGCCCGCCGCACCGGCCGAGGAGGCTCGGTACCTGGGGGTGGTGGCGATGGGGTCGGCGCGGATGGCGCTGGTGGTCAAGGACTCGAAGCAGCGGTTCGTCAAGGTGGGCGACCAGTTGGGCGAGTTGACGGTGCGAGACATTCGCGACGAATCGATCACGCTGGAGGGGCCTGGCGGTCGTTCGGTGATCGACTTGGCGCCCAAGGGGGCGGACGTGGTCACGCAAGCCGCGGGCGCGACGGGAGGGGCCGGCGGCATGCCGGCGGCCTTCGCGGGCAACCCGGCGGCGGCGGCGATGGCGGCGAGGACGGCGGCGATGCGGGGCCAGCCCGGGGCGCCCAAGGTGACGCCGCCGCGACCGGCCCCGCAGATGCCCGGCAACTTCCAAGCCACGCCCATGTCGAACTTCCCGCACATCCAGGCCGACCCGGCGCGGCGTCAGCGGTTCGCGGAGCTTCAGGCCAAGCTGAGGAGCTCGGGCGAGTACAAGTCGCAGGTCGACATCGACGAGGCCGCGGCGAAGCTGACCGAGGAGGAGTTCCAGAACGAGGCGCTCCAGAAGGGGATCAAGTAAGGCGTGAGCGTTCGCATCTGTCATCTCGAGCGCGGGTCGCGGGGCAGCGTCATCAAGCGCGTGCGGCTGGTGGGCCAGACGGCGTCGCAGGTCTTTCCGGCCGAGGACGCGCCGTCGGGCGTGGATCCTCGCGAGGCGGCGAGGTGGATTCGCGAGTCGCTTTCGCAGCTGCGTGACGCCGGCAGCGTCGCGATGCTGTGCCTCGACACCGACGGCTCGACGTGCGCGTGGCTCAGTTCGCCCAGCGACGACCCGACCATCATCAACGTGCTGGCGCGGGCCGGCGGCGCGGCGGCGGCGGGCGACGACGCGCCCCGCGGGCATGCGGCCTTCGAGTTCTACGCGCCGACGCCCGGCGAATCGACCATCGAGGCGTTGGTGACGCCCCAGGCACGCGGGTCGGCGGCCCTCGCGTCGCTGCGACGCGCGCCGGCGGCCGCCGGGGCCGAGGGGCCCAAGCGAATGGCGGTGCTGGCGTCTGCGGACGTGCCGGCGCGGCTGCTGATCGATGCGCTCGACGACGAGCAGGTGCCGGTGGAGGCCACGGGCTCGTTCTGGCACGTGATGGCCATGGCGTGGGACCCTGGCGCGAAGGCGGCGGCCGCGGTGACGGCGGGCGCGGGGCCGATTCAGGCCCAGACGGTGCCGGGAACGGTGGCCACGGTGGTGATCGAGCCTCGCGGGCGGCTCGTGTGGTGCTGGTCGCGGGCGGGCGAGCTGCTCGTGGGCGGCTCGATGCGGCTGCGGACGGGCGTGCCGGCGACGACGGCGGAGGATGGCGGCGAGGCGACGCCCGCGGCGATCTTCGGGGCCGACGAGGTGCACCGCTTGGCGACCGAGTGGCTGAGCTGGTCGGTGCAGACGGGGTGTTCGCCCTCGCACGTGACGTGCGTCATGACGGCGGACGATCCGCAGATGGTGAGCGAGTTCGGGCAGGCGTTGGGCAGGCACTGGCCGCAGACGACGGTGGATGCGGTGATGGTGGAGGATCCGGTGCTCGCGACGTTGTCGAGGGTGGCCGAGCGGCTGGAGGGAACGCCTCGGGATGGCACCGAGGGGCTCAGCGCGCGGCGGTCGATGGTGGGGTTGTCGACCAGGCAGGGGCGGGCGCACCGGCGGATGTACTTGTGGAAGTCGCTGGCGATTGCGGGGGGCGCGTTGCTGGCGGTGACGCTGTCGGCGAAGTTGCGCTCGGCGGCGAACGCGGCGCTCGAGGAGTCGGGGGCGATCCAGGCGGCGTCGGCCGCGTTGGTGAAGGAACACTTCCCCGATGCAAGGCCCGGGCCGGGCTACTCGCTGCTGCAGGCGACGACCGACGAGGTGGCGAGGCTGCGGAACCTGGCCGAGCCGCCCAAGCGCGCGGAGCCGCCGATGCCCTTGCTGGAGGAGTTGGCGACGCTCTCGATGGTGACGGGCGACCCGAACTATTCGCTCGAGAACATCGACCTCGAGAGCAGTTCGTCGGCGGTGTTGCGGCTCGGGGTGGTGGCCAACTCGCTGTCGGACGCGGAGGCGATGACCGAGGCGCTCAACGCGATCGCGGGTTCGGCGGTGTTGCGGTGGGAGGAGCCGGCGAGCTACGACACGACGTCGCGGCCTGGGAAGTTCAGGATCAACTACACGGCCAAGTGGGCGCCGCGGGCCGACAAGGGCGGCGCGAAGCCGGCGGGGGGCGGGTCATGAGCGTCATGAATCAAGCGGCCGACGCGGGCGAGGAGGCGAGGTTCGCGGCCGCAGCGGAGGCGGCGGCGGCGGAGCGTCGCAACAACCCCCGGTACCTGCTGGCGATCGCGGGGCTGGTGCTGGCGGTGGCGTTGCTGTGGCTCTTCTCGAGCTGGAGCGCGTGGTCGAGCGCGAGGGCCGCGTTGGTGAAGCAGCAGAAGGACCGGGAGACGATCACGAGGAACGTGGCGGACCTGCGGGCGCTCAAGGCGGTGCAGGGGGCCGATTCGGGGCCGCGGCTGGCGGAGCAGGAGGGCGCGATCCGGTCGCGTCTTCGCGACATCGGCCGGGCGGCGGGGCTGAAGGAAGAGGACATCACGCCCAAGTCGGTGAAGCGCGACCAGCGCAAGGACTTGGGGTCGGTGCTGCTGACGGCCTCGTTCGAGGCGCGGGACGAGTCGATGGGACCGCTCCTGGCGTGGCTCGACCGGGCGACGACGGAGATGCCGGGGCTCGAGGTGTACAAGATCTCGATCCGCCCCGAGGCGCAGAAGTGGCTCATGCAGGTCACGTTCTCGAGGTGGGAGAAGCCCGACGTCAGGTGACGACCATGGGGCAACAGGCACGATTCACACGCACACGCCGGGGCACGTCCTTCATGAACGCTTTCCACGCACGACGCTCTCTTGATCGAACCCTTCTCGCGGCCGTGGCCCGCGCAGCGATGATCGTCGCGGTGGCGGGCGGGGCGGCGTGGCAGGGCGGGTGCTCGTCGAACCGCACGAACCTCAAGGGCGACGTGCAGGCCGACCTTCGCCGCGCGCTCGAGCACGCCAAGCGTGGCGAGTCGCTGCGCAAGGCGGAGAAGTACGCCGAGGCGGCGGAGGCGTACAAGCAGGCGCTGGCGGCCAAGAGCGACCTGGGCGCGGTGTGGGTCAACTACGGCGTGTGCCTGATGGAGGTGGGCGACTTCATGCCCGCCCGCGACGCGTTCCTCAAGGCGGCGGACCTGCTGCCGTCGGACCCGACGCCCTTCGAGAACCTCGGCACGCTCTACCACCTGCGGGGGTACGACGACAAGGCGCTCGAGTACTACAAGCTGTCGCTCGAGAAGGACGCGAACTGGCTGCAGTCGCTCCGCGGCTCGGTGATGGCGGCCAAGAACCTGCGGATCGCCGACGAGGGGTGCAAGGACCGTCTCGACCGGGCGATCATGCTGGAAAAGGACGCCAAGTTCCTCTCGATGATGCAGACCGAACGCTTCCGCATCGAGGCGGCCATCAAGGCCAAGGACAAGAACTGACGCCCCGGCGGGGCGCGGTTGTCAGTGGCCACAAGATTTTCGGCACCATGACTTGACCGGCCTTTGACGGGTCCGTTAGGGGTGCTGTATCCTCACCCGTCAGGCGCACGATCGCCACCGTCCCTGACCGGAGCTTCGAAGAATCGAAGCCTGCTCGAGTGGCGAGTAGGTCGGGATCACGTCACCGTTCCGGCGGTGTCGCCCGGCAAGGACCCCGGCAAGGACAAGGAGCCACCCATGGCTGAAGCTGTTCGTCCCGTTTCCGCGCCCGTCGCCGTCACCCCTCCCGCCACCCGCCCGTCGAGCCCGGCCTCTCAGCCCGCTCCGGCCGCGAAGGAGGATCCCAAGAACAAGCCCGTGACGAGCGTGCCGCAGGGCAACGCTCCGGTGGGCGTCCCCACGGTGACCGGCGGCACGAAGGTGGCCTTCGGCGGCACGTTGGGCACGAGCCAGCCCGTCGCCAACGGTGTCACCACCAACAGCGCCAACGGCGCCAAGCCCGCGCCGGGTGCCAAGCCCGGGGCGACCACCGCGGCGGCGGCGAAGGCCGCGGCGGAAGCGGTCGAGGAGCTCAAGGCCAAGCGCAAGGCCCTCGAGTTGACGGTGGGCCAGATCGAGAAGACCTTCGGCAAGGGCTCGATCATGAAGATGGACGAGGCCGCGTACCTCTCCATCCAGGGCATCTCGACGGGGTCGCTCTCGCTCGACTTGGCCTTGGGCGGCAAGGGCATTCCCCGCGGCCGCATCATCGAGGTGTTCGGCCCTGAGTCGTCGGGCAAGACGACGCTGGCGTTGACGATCGCGGCGCACGCCCAGAAGGAAGGCGGCGTGGCGGCGGTGATCGACGCGGAGCACGCGTTGGATCCGTCGTGGGCCCGCAAGCTGGGCGTGAACATCGACGACCTCCTGGTGAGCCAGCCCGACACGGGCGAGCAGGGCCTGGAGATCTGCGAGCTGTTGGTGCGGTCGAACGCGGTGGACATCATCATCGTCGACTCGGTGGCGGCATTGGTGCCCAGGGCCGAGATCGAGGGCGAGATGGGCGACGCGTCGGTGGGCCTGCAGGCCCGCCTGATGAGCCAGGCGATGCGGAAGTTGACGGGCATCATCGCCCGCAGCAACTGCACGGTGATCTTCATCAACCAGATCCGCGAGAAGATCGGCGTGATGTTCGGCAGCCCCGAGACGACGACGGGCGGCCGGGCGCTGAAGTTCTACGCCTCGGTGCGCATCGACGTGCGTCGCACGGGCGCGATCAAGGAGGGCGACGTCACGATCGGCAGCCGCACGCGGGCCCGCGTGGTGAAGAACAAGGTGGCGCCCCCGTTCCGCGACGCCGAGTTCGACATCATGTACACCGAGGGCATCAGCGAGGCGGGCGACCTCATCGACCTCGCGGTCGATTCCAAGGTGGTGCAGAAGTCGGGCGCGTGGTTCAGCTACGGCGACATCCGCCTGGGCCAGGGCCGCGAGGTGGCCAAGCAGTTCCTGAAGGACAACGCGGACCTCTTCAAGGAGATCCGCCAGAAGGTGCTGGAGATCCGTCTGACGCAGCCGCTGGCCGCGTCGACGGGCGGCAACGACAGCGCGGAGGAGTGATTCGTTTCGCAGCTCGACGGCCGCGTACCCAGGGCTCGCCCGCAGAGCCGGGCAGCGCCCTGGGCTACCGGTTGGTTCGCCCCGGGAGGGGGCGAGGAGGGTGTGGATCGGGTCGTGCGCAACGACCGGCCCATGCCCTCTTCGCCCATTTCGGGCGCACCAGTCGTAGCCGTGGTGCGCTGCCCGGCTTTGCGGGCAAGCCCACGGCCGAGCGTCGATGCGCACGGGGATCGCGGAGCGGCGATGACCGGCATCAATCCGGTTCATTCGCACATCGGTGCGAGCGCCCAGGGTTCGCCCGCCTCGGGCGCACCAGTCGTAGCCGTGGTGCGCTGCCCGGCTTTGCGGGCAAGCCCAC
>JBBAVG010000023.1:0-576 GCA_040397805.1 Phycisphaerales bacterium | reverse complement strand
GGCCGAGCGTCGATGCGCGGGGGTCGCGGAGCGGCGATGACCGGCATCAATCCGGTTCATTCGCCCGCCAGCGCACGCGCCCAGAGCCCGCCCGCCTCGGGCGCACCAGTCGTAGCCGTGGTGCGCGGCCCGGCTCTGCGGGCAAGCCCACGGCCGAGCGCCGATTCGCGCGTTGACCAGACGACGCACGACGTGATTCGTGTTGCATGGAGATCCCACGCGCGTCAGATCTCACGCGATGCACAAATGGCAGGGGTTTCGCCGCATGATGTACATGGTGACGCGACACGTATGGCATCAATGTCGTCATGCGACGCCGCGTCATGGACGAATGATCGGCCCGAACATGGTGGGCCGTGAACGCCGTGACGTTGGGTGGCGCGGATCGGCCTGCGTCCGTGGGCTTGCCCGCAAAGCCGGGCGGCGCACCACGGCTACGACTGGTGCGCCCTGTCGGGCGTGGGGTGTGTGCGGATGGGTGGTGTGTGAACGCCGCGCGTTGGGTGGCGCGGATCGGCCTGCGTCCGTGGGCTTGCCCGCAAAGCCGGGCGGCGCACCACGGCTACGACTGGTGCG
>JBBAVG010000022.1:0-49258 GCA_040397805.1 Phycisphaerales bacterium | reverse complement strand
GCCAAGCCGGGCGGCGCACCACGGCTACGGCTGGTGCGCCCTGACGGGCGAGGGGCTCAGGCCGTCGCCTGGTCGTGCAGCGCCTCGCAGTACTTCCAGTTCACGACGTTCATGAAGGCCGTGACGTAGTCGCTCCGCTTGTTCTGGTACTTGAGGTAGTACGCGTGCTCCCACACGTCGATGCCCAGCACCGGGGCCGCGCCCGTGAGCATCTGGTCCTGCTGCTTCTCCTGCTGGATGATCGCCAGTCGCTTCGAGATCGGGCAGACCACCAGCCACGCCCAGCCGCCGCCCTCCACCGATCCCGCGGCGGCCTTGAAGTGGGCGACGAACTTGTCGAAGCCGCCGAAGTCGCGGTCGATCGCCTTGGCGAGCGATCCGCCCGGCGTGCCGCCGCCGCCCTTGCCGGCGGGGGCCATCATGTTCCAGAAGAGCGTGTGGTTCACGTGCCCGCTGCCATGGAACGAGACCTCGCGCGACCAGTGCTTGATCAACGCCGCGTCGCCACCTTCGCGGATGTCGCGGAGGGCCTTGAGGGCCTTGTTGAGGCCGTCCACGTACGCCTTGTGGTGGCGGCCGTGGTGGATCTCCATGGTCTGCGCGTCGAGGTGGGGCTCGAGCGCGGCCTTGTCGTAGGGCAGCGGCGGCAGGACGTACTCCCCCTTGGCCTCGTCGAAGCCGGGCAGGGCCGTGCTGATCGCGGCCTTGGGCGTGCCGCCGATGACCTGGGGCTGGGCGTTGGCGACGGCGGCGAGGCCGGCCGCGCCGAGGGCGGCAATGACGTCACGGCGGTGAAAGGCGCCGGTGGTGGTGGGGGTGTCCATGCCGCGATGGTACGAGGCAAAAACAAGGCCGCGGCGCCTGGTGCGCCGCGGCCGGGGGTTGCACGTGGAGATGGCGGACGGTCTCAGGCCGACTCGCCGACCTGCCAGCGGAAGAAGGCGAGGATCTTGGCCTTGTCGCCCACGACTTCCTTGACCTTCTTGGTGGGGTCCATGATGAAGGGCTGTTCCATGAGGGCGATCTCCTCGAAGAACTTGCGCATGCCGCCCTCGACCATCTTCTCGGCGATCTCCTTGGGCTTGCCCGATTCCATCGCCTGCTCGATGCGGAAGCGGCGCTCCTTGTCGACGACGTCGGCGGGCACGTCGTTGGCGGTGATGCCCTTGGGCCGCGGCACCGCCGCCGCGATGTGCATGCACACCTGGCGGAGGGTCTCGTCGCTCACCGAGCCTTCGGCCTGCACGAGCACGCCGGTCTTGCCGTCGTGGTGCACGTAGAAGCCGAAGGAGCCCGAGCCGGGGTTCTGGGTCAGCTTGTGGCCGCGGGCGTAACGGGCGTTCTCGCCGGTCGAGATGCGCATCTCGTCGACGATGGCGGTGATGGCCGCGTTGGCGGGCACGTCGCCGCTGGAGCACTCGATGGCCGTCTGGGCGATGCGGTTGGCCGCCGAGATGAACTTCTCGTTCTTGGCGGTGAAGTCGGTCTCGGTGCGGAGCTCGATGATGGTCGCGGCCTCGCTCGAGATGGAGACGGCGATGCGGCCCTCGCCGCTGGCGCGGTCGGTCTTGGAGTCCATCTTGCCCTTGAGCTGCTTGCGGAGCAGTTCGGTGGCGGCCTCGATGTTCCCCTTGGCCTCGATCAACGCGGCCTTGCAGGCCATCATCGGAAGGCCCGTCTCGTTGCGGAGGTTCATCACGTCTTTGGCGTTCAGTTCCATGAGATTGGTGTCCCTGCCCGGCTCAGTCCACGCGGTCGGGCGTGCGGCGCGGGGTCATGCGTGCTGTGATTGGATCCGTGGAGTGACGTACGACGGGGTCGCGACTCAGGAACCCGACGCGGCCGGCTGGGGTTCGCCCGAGCCGTCGGAGCGGTACTGCGAGCGGCGGCTGCGGCGGGCGCCGCCGTCGCCGGCGGAACCCGCGGCCTGCTGGCCCTGCGCCGCCGGAGCGGCCTGGGCCGCGGGCTGCGTCAGGGACCGCTGCTGCTGGGCCTCGTGGATCGCCAGGCACAGCTCGCGGACCACCACGTCGATCGAACGCATCGAGTCGTCGTTGCCCGGGATCGGGATGTCCACGTACTCGGGGTCGCCGTCCGTGTCGATCAGGCAGATCGTCGGAATGCCCAGCTTGCGGGCCTCCTTGAGCGCCGTGATCTCCGCGCGAACGTCGACGACGATCAACGCGCCCGGCAGCTTCTGCATGTGGCGGATGCCCTCGAGGTTGCGGCTGATCTTCCGCTGCTCGCGGCGGAGCTGGCTCTCCATCTTCTTGGAGTAGCTCGCGTAGTTGTCGTTCTCCTCGATGGCGTCGAGCTCATCGAGCCGCTTGAGCCGCTCGCGGATCGTGCGGAAGTTGGTCAGCGTGCCGCCGAGCCAACGCTCCGTCACGTAGTGCTGCTTCACCGCGGGCACGTGCGTCTCGATCACGTTCTTGGCCTGACGCTTGGTGCCGACGAAGCACACCTCCTTGCCCTCCATCACCAGCTTGGTCACGTACTTCTTCGCGAGCAGGAGACCCTTGATCGTCTCCTTGATGTCGATGATGTGGATGCCGTTGCGCTTGCCGTAGATGTACGGCTGCATCCGCGGGTTCCAGCCGCTGGCCCGCTGGCCGAAGTGGATGCCGGCTTCGATGAGGTCCTGAACGAGTTGATTCGCCATTCGACTGCCTTTCACTGTCAGCGACACCAGCGCGCGTCGGGATCGATCACACCCGCCGGGCTCTTCGCCTCGCCGGGTCCGCCACGCACGCTCAAGGGCGCTTCGGGGGAGGTCGCTCGCCCCCCGCGGCACACGCGCCGCAGGACGATTCGACCGATTCAACGAACAGGGCCGCCTTGAACTCCTCGGCGACCTTGTGCCCCGGTCGATCCTGACCGGAACGCCAAACTATAGGCCGCGAAGGTCCTTGCTTTCGTCGATCGCCGACGCCGCCGATGCCGCGATCGGTGGGTTTTGTGTCGCGTTCGCCCTTTGTAAGCGTACGGATTCGGGGAGTCTCGCCGTCGCCAGGTCGTGCCCGGTCGTGCCCGGTCGTGTCAGGTCGTGCCCGGTCGCCTCACCCCTCGAGGTCCAAGGGCTTTCGAGGCGGCTGGTCCGCCTCGTGCTCCTGATGGTCCTCGTGCGCCTGCTCCTGCGTGTTCTCCGCCAGGGCCTTGATCCCCTGTCGCTCCTCGACCGCCGACGCCCCGACGATGAGCTCGTCCTCGTCGCGCCGAGGACCCGGACGCTTGGCGTCCTTCCGCAATGGATCGGCCTTGGCCCCGGCAGTCGCGGCCTGTTGGACCGCGCCCGCGATGGCTGCCGCGGCGACCGGATTGGTCCCACCGAGCGACGACATCATGGGGGTATCGTCCAGTCGCCCCGGATCCGGCCACAATTGTCCGCTCGTACGTGCGAGAGCCCTTGTTTCACCCCGCGAGGCCGACCCATCCTGACATCACGCCCGCGGATAACCTCGGCGATGCCCGCCTCATTCGTGCCCCTCGACGCCCCTCGCCACCTCGATGCCGTCGTTCGCATGACGACCTTCGCCTTCGGCTCGCCCGCGGACCCCTGCCGCGATTGGTTGGCGAACAAGGTCGGTACGCCCAATCTCCGCGTCGTGGCCGATGGTGGCGAGGTCTTCGCCGCCGGTGGCGTCCTGCCCATGGGCCAGTTCTTCGGGGGACGCTCCGTGCCCATGACCGGCGTGGCGGGTGTCAGCGTCGCCCCCGAACATCGCGGCCGCGGCCACTCCGTCGCCCTCATGAGCGGCATCCTGCATGAACTGCACGCACAGGGCACGCCCCTCTCGAGCCTCTACCCCGCGACCTCCCGTCTCTACCGGCGCACGGGCTACGAGCAGGCGGGCCAACACTGCGAACACCGCTTCCCGGTGGCCCACCTGCCCGCACGCCGCTCGCCCGCGAGCGTCCGCCGGTTCACCGAGGCCGACCTCGCCGGCGTCAAGGCGTGTCAAGGCCGCGGCGTGGCCCGCGCCGACGGCGCGCTCGATCGCAGCGACTACATCTGGCAACGCGTCCTCCACCCCCGCACCGGCAAGCACGAGGGCTTCGTCGTCGACGACGCCTCGCTCGAGGGAGGCATCGGCGGCTACCTCTTCATGCGCCAAGAGCAACTTTCCACGGGCCGACACGACCTCCATCTCTCCGACCTCGTCGCCTCCACCCCCGTCGCCGCCGAATCGCTCCTGCACTTCCTCGGCCAGTTCGGATCGATGGCCGCCGACATCATCGTGCGGGCGGCCTCGATGCACCCGCTCTTCACGCTCCTCGACGAACCCCGCCACCTCTCCATCCACTTCCACGAGTACTGGATGCTCCGCATCGTCCATCTCGAACGCGCCCTCACCATGCGCGGGTATCCCGCGGGCCTGCGGGAGGAACTCCACCTCGACATCGACGACCCGCTCCTGCCCGCCAACGCCGGGCGGTGGGTGCTCGAAGTGCGAGACGGGCAAGCCGCCGTCACCCGCGGCGGCCACGGTTCGCTTCAGGCTTCCATCGGCGGGCTTGCCCAGGTGTACAGCGGCCAGTTCGCTCCCCGTTCGCTCGCTTGCGTCGGACGCGTGCGGGGCGACCAGGCCTCGCTCGACGTCGCCTCCCGACTCTTCGCGGGCCACGGCAACCAAGGCTTCTGCGACTTCTTCTGATCGCCCCCGGCCCCGCCCCGACACGGGCAGGGAACCGCGTGGCTCCTCGTGCGTCTCACCACGGCGAACTCGCCGGCCCTGCGGCCCGCGGCAACGTCGTATGATGGGCCGCACCGGGCCCGGGGCCCGGCGAGCAGCAACCCCACACCCAGCGAGATCCACACGATGATCGAACGCTCGAACGACCGTCCCATTGGCCGTCTTTCTCGTCGCGCCGCCCTCCTCGGCGCGGCCGCCCTCGCCTTGGCCTCCGCCGCCATCCTCGGCGGCATGGCCCCCCGCAGCGCCGAGCCCATCAAGGTCGGCCACTACGGCTCCATGACCGGCTCCGAGGCCACCTTCGGCCAATCGACCGACAAGGGCATCCGCCTCGCCATCGACGAGATCAACGCCAAGGGCGGCATCAACGGCCGTCCCATCGAGCTCATCACCTACGACACCAAGGGCGACAGCGGCGAGGCCGGCAAGGCCGTCACCCGTCTTATCTCCAGCGACAAGGTCGTCGCCGTGCTCGGCGAGGTCGCCAGCAGCCTGAGCATCGCCGGCGGCGCGGTGTGCCAGCAGTACGGCGTCCCCATGATCACGCCCAGCAGCACCAACCCTCGCGTGACGATGGGCAAGGACTACGTCTTCCGCGTCTGCTTCACCGACGACTTCCAGGCCTTCGCCCTCGCCAAGTTCGTCAAGGAGAACCTCAAGGTCGAGAAGGTCGGCATCCTCTACGACCAGAAGCAGGCCTATAGCAAGGGCCTCCGTGACGAGTTCACCAAGGCCTTCAAGAAGATGAACGGCCAGATCGTCATCGACCAGGCCTACAGCGGCGGCGATCAGGACTTCTCCGCGCAGCTCTCCGCCATCGCCGCTGCCAACCCTGACGTCATCCTCGTGCCCGGCTATTACACCGACGGCGCGGCCATCGCCATCCAGGCCCGCAAGAAGGGCATCAAGGCGCCCCTCCTCGGCGGCGACGGCTGGGACAGCGAGCAGCTCGGCAAGATCGCCGGCGACGCCATCGTGGGCTCGTACTACTCGAACCACTCCGCCCCCGACCAGCCCGACATGAAGGACTTCGTCGACAAGTACCAGAAGAAGTACAGCCAGATGCCCGACGCGCTCGGCGGCCTGGGCTACGACGCCGCCAATCTCCTCGCCGACGCCCTCCGCAAGGCCAAGAGCCTGGGCGGCAAGGACGTTCGCGACGTGCTCGCGACGACCAATGGCTTCCCCGGCGTCACCGGCTCCATCACCATCGACAAGAACCGCAACGCCTCCAAGGCCGCGGTGATCGTGCAGATGGCCAAGACCGAGAAGGGCGAAGTGCAGCCCAAGTACGTCGCCAGCGTCGCCCCCGACGCCTCGGGCGAGAAGAAGTAAGCCGCTCACCCCCTGTCGAGACCGATCGAAGGCCCGGGCCGCGTGCGGCTCGGGCCTTTTGCATGGAACCGACCCCGGCCAGGGGCGTCCGTTCACGGGTGCAAGTGCGGGCGGCGCGACAGTTTGTGCCGATCACGCGCGGCGGCGAGGCGAACCACCGTGGGCGTCGGGGCGTGGGCTCCGGGGAGATCCGATGTCGATTGCGTTACAGTTCGCTCCGGTGACCACCAACAAGGAGCCCGGCCCCAGTGCGACCGCGAACCCGCGCGAGGGTGGCGGCTCGCCCGCGATCGGGCGTTCCGGCAAGGTGGCGCCCATGCCGGATTCCCTCGCGGACCTGGCCGCCTTGGCGGCCAAGGGCGATCGGGCCGCGTTCGAGTCGATCCATCGACGATTGTCGCCGGGCATCCATCGGTTGTTCATGGAGCGTGCCGCGGGCCGCCAGGAACTGGCCGACGACCTCTCGCAACGCACGTGGCTGGCCTCGTGGGATTCGCTGCAGAAGGGGCGGTACGACCCGGCCCGTTCGGCCATCACCACGTTCATCTACGCCGTCGCGTACAAGATGTGGCTGCAGTGGCTGCGGACGGCCTCGAGGCCAGAGAAGTTGGTGCCCGACGTCTTCGAGGGCGCGGCCCCCGACGCCGCTTCCCCCGACTTCGAAGCCGCGGCATCCGAGCTGCTGACCGCGGTCCGCCGCTGTCTTCGCGACGAGGGCGACGCGGCGGTGCTGACGGACGAGGAACGGGGCATCATGCGGGCGACGGCCTCGGGCGCGTCGGACCGCGAGATCGCCAAGGACCTCAAGGTCGCGGCGAGCACGCTCAACGCCCGGAAACAGGCCGCGTTCGAGAAGATCCGGCGGTTCCTCGCCGGGTTGGGGCATCGCGGGGAATCGACCGAACGCTCGCCCTCGGCGCGTGAATGACGTGAAGGACATCAAAGGACGCTCCCGCATGCGTATCGGGGCGTCCGGAATCAGGACCGTTGCCATGGACCGGGAACGAATCGAAACACTGCTGCGGATGGCGCACGAGATCGAGCGTCTCGAGTCCGAGGCGGCGATGCGTCCCGACTTCGCTCGCGACGGACGCGGGCCCGCGTCGTCGCCGTCGGACGTCGATCACGCTTCGGGCACGTTCTCCTTCGCCAGGGCGGTCGCCGATCGCGAGTCCCTGCACGCCTCGCTCCACGCCGAGCACCGCGGTCGTCGCGGGTGGCGAATCACCGTGGGCGTCACCGCCGCGGCGATGGTCGGACTGATCGGCCTGCAGACGCTGTTGCCGCTGGGGTCGATCACTCCGACGCCCTCGCCCCTGACGACCGCCGGGTCGTCGTCACTCAAGATCGAACCGATGACCGCGTCGATGACGGCGGTGGCGGCCGCGGGCGACGCGGTTCCCTCGGCCGTGGCGTGCGAGGTCGAGCCGGCGCGGTCCACGGTCGTGGCGCACGAGCCCGGCTTCGGCTCACGCATCATCGCGGTGGCGCTTGACGCCGATTCCTCGTGCCGCTGCTCGCAGACGGTGCTCCACCGCTGGGACACCCATCAGCAGATCGCGTCGGTGTCCAGGGCCGACCTGCTCCGCATCGGCTTCGAGTCGGCGTGCGTGGCTGAGCCCGAACGCATCCTGGTGGTGGCCGTCTCCGGCCCTGTCGATCAACTCCCTGATTCCGACGAGGCCATCGCCGCCTTGGCCCACTGTGTCGCCATGGCCGAAGAGGGCGATGATGTCGGCGTGCTGGGGCAGGACGAGGCCGACTACGCCGCCGCCGCGATGGCCTGCATCACCCGCGGCTTGGTCGTGCAGGCCGCCACGCTCTTCAACCGCTGAGCCCCCGGCGAGCCGCCGAACGCCGCTCCCGGCCTCGAATACGATCCGGCCGTCGATGCCCGATCGTCCCTCCATCGTCCTGTGCCCCTTCAACCCCGTGGTGGGGGCGCTCGAGGCCAACGCCCGCGCCATGGCCGAGGCGGCACGCCAGGCCGCCGCCCGCGGCGGGGCCTTGGCGGTCTTTCCCGAGTTGGCCGTCTGCGGCTACCCGCCCCGCGACCTGCTGCTGCAGCAAGGGTTCGTGGAACGCTGCGAGCAGGCCTGCCGCGAGATGCAGGACTCGGTGTCGCACATCGCGACGGTGGTGGGGCTTCCCGTGCGACTGCCCGGCGGCGGGATCGCCAACGCCCTCCGCGTGCGGCTCCCCTCGGGCGAGGCGATCGTCTACCACAAGCGCCTGCTCCCGACCTACGACGTCTTCGACGAGGACCGCTACTTCGAACCCGGCGTCGCGCCGTGCGTCATCGAGCTGGGCGGCACGAAGATCGGCCTGGCCATCTGCGAGGACCTGTGGGGCGGACGGGACGCGGGCTTTGCCGCCCGGTACGCGGGCGCGGCCGATCCGGTGGCCGACCTGGTGTCGCTTGGCGCGAGCGTGATCGTGAGCCCGAGCGCGAGCCCCTTCGTGCTGGGCAAGCACCACAAGCATCGAGCGATCGTGCGTGGGCACGCGGTCCGTCACGGCATCACGGTGGCGAGCGTCAATCAGCTGGGCGCCAACGACGAGTTGATCTTCGACGGCCACGCCTTCGCCTACGGGCCCGACGGTTCGCTGCTGGCCGACGCCGCTCCTTTCCGCGACCAAGGGCCGGTGTTGGTGGGGCATCGACCCGCGACCGACGCGGGCGGCGACGCTCGGGCGCCCGAGGCCGATCTCTTCGAGGCCCTGTGCACGGGCGTGCGGGACTACTTCCTCAAGACCGGTTTCCGGGGCGCACTGCTGGGCCTGTCCGGGGGCATTGATTCGGCGTTGACGCTGGTGATCGCCCACGTCGCGCTCCGCGACGTTCCATCGTCGCGGGGCGTCGCCGGTCTGGCGATGCCCAGCCGCTACAGCAGCGGGCACTCGGTGGAGGATGCCCTCGAGTCGGCGCGGCGGCTTGGCCTCTCGTGCCACGTGGTGCCCATCGAACCGGGGTTCGATGGCGCCCGCGCGATGACCGACGGGCTCTTCGCCGCGGCGGGCGAGCCCCGACTGGGCGAGCGTCTGCCGGACCTGGCCGAGGAGAACCTGCAGTCGCGCATCCGCGGCACGCTGCTGATGACGTGGTCAAACCGCTCGGGTTCGCTGGTGCTCACCACGGGCAACAAGTCGGAACTGGCCGTGGGGTACTGCACGCTCTACGGCGACATGAACGGCGGCCTCGCCGTGCTCGCCGACGTGACCAAGACGTGGGTGTACCGGCTGTCGCGGTGGATCAACGCGAACCACGCGTCGATCGGGTTGGCGACCCCCCCGATCCCGCAGCGGTCGATCGACAAGGCCCCGAGCGCGGAGCTTCGTCCGGGCCAGACCGACCAGGATTCGCTCCCGCCATACGACACGCTCGACGCCATCGTGGAGCGCTACGTCGAGCAGCGCATGGAGCCCGAGGCGATCGTCGCGGCCGGCTTCGACGAGCCGACGGTCCGGCGCGTGGTGCGATTGATCGACCTCTCCGAATACAAGCGGCGGCAGGCGGCCATCTCGCTCAAGGTCACCGGCGTGGCCTTCGGCACGGGCCGCCGCTTCCCCGTGGCATGGCGACGGTGACCACGCCTGGGGCGGCCATGCCCCTCGTGGCGCAACGCCGCGATGTCGACTGGCGGCCATCGCTCGGAGACGGGTGCCTCTTCGACGACTCCGCCCCGCGACGACCGTGTCCTTGCGAAGTCGTGCCGCTCCCCGCGGCGGTGCATGCCCCAATGAACAGGGCCCGGCATGTCGCCGGGCCCTGCGGGGAACTTCAACGCAACGTGGCGGATCAGCCCTGAGCCATCTTCACGGCCTTGGCCTTGGCGTCGTCGAGGGTGCCGACGTACATGAACGCGCCCTCGGGGAGGTCGTCGCCCTCGCCGTTGCAGAGGCGCTCGAAGCTGTCAATGGTCGCCTCGAGGGGCGAGTCGACGCCCTTGAAGCCCGTGAACTGCTCGGCGACGTGGAAGGGCTGGCTGAGGAAGCGCTCGATCTTGCGGGCGCGGCTCACGGTCAGCTTGTCCTCTTCGCTCAGTTCGTCGACGCCGAGGATGGCGATGATGTCCTGCAGGTCCTTGTACCGCTGCAGGATCGTCTGCACGCGACGCGACACGCGGTAGTGACGCTCGCCCAGGATCTGCGGGTCGAGGATGCGGCTGGTCGAGGCCAGCGGATCGACGGCGGGGTAGATGCCCTTCTCGGCGATGCTGCGGCTGAGCACGATGAAGGCGTCAAGGTGGGCGAAGGTCGTGCTCGGGGCCGGGTCGGTCAGGTCGTCGGCGGGCACGTAGATGGCCTGCACCGAGGTGATGGCGCCCTTGCTGGTCGACGTGATGCGTTCCTGCAGCGCGCCCATCTCCGTCGAGAGGGTGGGCTGGTATCCCACGGCGCTGGGCATGCGGCCCAGGAGGGCCGACACTTCCGAACCCGCCTGCGTGAAGCGGAAGACGTTGTCCACGAACATCAGGGTTTCCTTGCCCGACGCGTCGCGGAACTCCTCGGCCATGGTGAGGGCCGAGAGGGCCACGCGGAGACGGCTGCCCGGGGGCTCGTTCATCTGGCCGAAGACCATCGCCACCTTGTCGAGCACGTGGGCCTTGTTGCCCTTCTCGTCGGTGTACTCGGCTTCCTTCATTTCACGCCAGAGGTCGTTGCCCTCGCGGGTGCGCTCGCCCACGCCGGCGAAGACCGAGTAGCCGCCGAAGTTCTTCGCCACGCGGGCGATCATCTCCTGGATCACGACCGTCTTGCCGACGCCCGCGCCGCCGAAGAGGCCGATCTTGCCGCCGCGGACGAAGGGGCACATCAGGTCGATGACCTTGATGCCGGTCACCAGGATTTCCGTGTTGGGGTTCAGCGCCGAGAACGGCGGGGGGGCCTTGTGGATCGGCGACCGCTTGGTGGCGTTCACAGGGCCGGCCTTGTCGATCGGCTGGCCGAGCAGGTTGAAGACGCGGCCGAGCACCGCCTCGCCCACCGGCACCGTCACCGGGCCGCCCGTGTCGACGCAGGCCATCCCGCGGCGAAGGCCGTCGGTCGAGCCCAAGGCCACCGCGCGGACGCGGCCGCCGCCCAGGTGCTGCTGCACCTCGCCCACCAGGTCGAGCATGCCCGCCTTGGTCTCGGCCTTGATCTCGAGGGCGTTGTAGATCTCCGGGAGCTTGTCGTCCGGGAACTGGGCGTCGAACGTCGATCCAATGACTTGCGTGATTTCGCCGGTGGTGGGCATGTCGTGGGTTCCTTGCGTGCTCGGACCCCCGCGGCTGCGAGGGGTCCACAGGGTAGGTGCCTGACTCGGGGGAATAAAGCCCGCCGCACCCCTCCTCCCCGTCGTTTCAAACGTCGCATTCGTTTCCTGTTCGGTCTCGGGGCCCGGCCCGCCGTTCACTTGGCGGCAGGCTCCCGGTGGGACTTGTCGGGCCGCTTGGGCATCGCCGGCACCTCCACCGGCTCCTTCTTGATCTTCTCACGCAGGTACTCGATGGCGGCCTTGAGCTGGGCGTCCTCGCCCCTGAACGTCGCGTGGGGGAGGTTGTCCACCACGATGTCCGGGTCGACGCCGTGCCCTTCGATGAGCCACTCGCCCTCGGGCCCGTAGACGCCGATCTCCGCCGCCGTGGCGATGCCCTTGTCCACCAGGAAGTTGCTCGAACTGAGCCAGATCTCGCCGCCCCAGGTGCGGGTGCCGATGATGGTGCCCAGCTTGAGCCGCCGGATGCCCTCGGCGAACGCCTCGCCGTCGGAGGCCGTCCGCTCGTTGCACAGCACCACCACGTGCCCGCGGAAGGCGTACTGCATGTTCCAGTACGGCTGGCCCACGTCGGGCGCCCAGAAGAACCACGCCTTGCGGAGCAGGCGGCTGAGCAGCCAACTGTCGATGTTGCCTCCCCGGTTGTGGCGCACGTCGATGATCAGGCCCTTGCGGCGATGATTGGGATAAAAGCCCGTGGCGAACTCCGTGAAGTTCTCCGTGCCCATGGCCCGCAGGTGCATGTAGCCCAGATCCCCCGCGCCCTCTCGCTCCACGATCTCCCGGCGCGTGAACTGCCACTCGTGATAGCGGAGGTCCTCCTCGGCCGCGGCGGTCATGGGCGTGACGATGACTCGCCGCGGCTCGCCGCCCGCCGCCGGACGCACCGTCAGCAGCGTCTGCCGCCCGGCCTGCCCCCGCAGCAGCGAGGCCACGTCCTGAGACGCGAGCGTCGGCCTGCCGTTCACCTCGAGGATGACATCGCCCGGCACCACCTCGACGCCCGGGGCGGCCAGAGGCGAACGGCGCGATGGCTCGTCGGGGTCGGCGCGGAAGACGCGGTCCACCCGCCACCCGCCCGCCGCCTCGTCGCGCGTCAAGAGGCCGCCCAGCGTGGCCGGCGCCACCTCGGTGTCGCCCGTCCGCAGGTCCCCGCCACGCACGAAGATGTGCAACGCGGAGAGTTCGCCCACCATCTGCGCAATGGCGTCGTTGAGTTCCGCGCGGGTGGACACCCGATCGGCCAGCGGCATGTACCGCTCGAGCATCCCCTTCCAGTCGACCCCGTGCATCGCGCTGTCGTAGAAGTAGTCGCGCTCCAGCCGCCACGCCTCGATGAACATCCGCCGCCACTCCTCGCGGGGCGTCACCGGGAAGGTCCATCCCGCGAGGTTCACCTGGTTCTTGCCATCCATCGTCACGGTCGCCGCCGCCGCGTCCACCACGTGCAACGCCGCGGGCCGGCGCAGCAGCATCCACTTGCCGTCGGCCGACACCTCGTAGCTCGAGATGTCCGTCACCACCGTCTTGCTCTCGAGGTCCTTGTTGGCGATCGGGAACGAGAGGATCGCGTGCTTGCCGGGTTCCTGGCCCGGCTGCAGGTTCATCACCAGCAGCCGCTTCTCCTGCACCGTGAGCCGGTCGTAGTTGCCCGCCGCCAGCGGCACCTCGAAGAGGCGAGCGGCGAGGCCGTCGAGGTCGATCCGCACCGGCTTGGGGCCCTTCTCCGAGGTCGCCGCCTTGCCCCCCTCGTCGGGCTTGGCTGCCTCGGCCTTGGCATCGTCCGCGCCGGTGGGCTCCTTCTTCTCCGGCTCCGTCTTGGCGGGGTCCTGCTTGGCGGCGGCCTTCTTCGCCGCCGCGACCTCGTCGTCGGGCGCGAAGGGCCAACGCTCGCCCGGCGAGAGCGAGACGGCGTACGCCTTGGTCGTCTTGTCGAAGTGCGGCTCGGGCGCCATGGGGCCCCACGGCGACGACACGGTCGAGAGCAGCGAGCGGTCCGAGAGGAAGTAGAGCCACTTGCCGTCCGGGCTCCACGCCGGCGAGAAACTCTCGAACCGATCCGTCGTCACGGTCGTCGACACGCCCTTCTCGACGTCGAAGAGCTTCACCGTGCGGTTCTGGTTCGACGCGCGAAGCACATAGGCCAGCCACCTGCCGTCCGCCGACCACGCCAGGTCGGCGGGCAGGTCGAACTCGTCGGTGGCGATCAGCGTGCTCGTCTTGGCGGCCACGTCCACCAGCCACAGCCGCTGGTCCTTGTCGATCGACGCGATCTTCGAGCCCTCCGGGCTCGGCACGCCTTCGAAGCGGAGCACCGTCGAATCCGTCGTCACCTGGCGGGCCTTGGTCGCCACGTCCACGCCGTCGGCGGGCAGGGTCCACAGTTCGGTCTCCCCCGTCTCGTCGCTGATGGTCAGGATCGAGCCGTCGGGCATGAATCTCGCGTCACGCTGGCGTGCCGCCTTGGTGCGGGGCACCTCCACGAGCCGGCCCTGCCCCTTGGGGGCGACGAAGACCTGCCCCCGCGCGGTGATGGCCACCTTCTCGCCGTCGGGCGACACGTGCGAGGCCGTCACGTAGTCGAAGGGCTTCTTCACCCAACGCTCGCGGGTCTGGTCGAAGTCCGAGTCGAGCGTGATCCGCAGCCGCGACGGCGCGGGCTTCGACAGGTCGAGGCACCACAAGTCCGCGCCCAGTTGGTACACGATCTTCCCGTCGTCGAGCGAGGGCCCGCGGACGTCGAGGTACGGCACGCCCAGCGAGGCGTGGTCGGTGTGCTGCCTGAAGTCCTTTCCCGCCGCGTCCATCGACCACACCTCCATGGTGTTGTCGCGGTCGCTGAGGTGATAGACGCGGTCGTTCCACCACATCGGGGCGTAGCTCGTGCCCGGATAGTCCGTCGTCAGCCCGACCGCCTCCTCGCCCTTCGAGAGGTCGAACTTCCACAGTTGCTGGATCGTGCCCCCCTTGTACCGCTTCGTGAAGCTTCCGTTGAAGGGGATCCGCGTGAAGTACAGCGTCGTGCCGCCGGGCGCCACCATCCCGTCCGAGGCCTGCGCCAGCGGCACGAGTTCGCGGGCCGCCGTGGCCGGGTCGATCAGCGTCAGCTGGACGTTGGGCAGCGTCGAGAACCGATTCGTCGACGCGATGATCCGAGAGGCGCCCGTGGCATCCGAGGGCGTCCAGCCGATGGTCGTCGTGCGGGCCCCGTCCCACGTCAGCCGCGTCGGCAACCCGCCGCGGCTGGGCATCACGTAGGCCTCGGTCGGCCCCTCGTACTGGGCCGTGAAGGCGATCATCGACCCGTCGGGGCTCAGCCGCGGGTTCGACTCGTCGCCCGCATGGCTCGTCAGCCGCGTCGCCGTGGCCCCGGTTTCTCCCAGGGCCTCGCGCATCGAGACCTTCCAGAGGTCCCCTTCGGCGACGAAGATGATCAGGTCGCCGCGGAGGGTCGGCTGCCGGTAATACCCCTCGATCCCGCCCGTGGCGCGGGCCTCGAACGCCATGAACGACCCGCCGATGAGCAGGGCGGTGGTGAGCAATCGCGGAAGGGTGGGTTGCATCCGCCAGTGTAGTGGCGGCATGCCCGGGCCGGTGGTCTCGGGGGTTCGCTACCCTTGCCCGTCCATGGCCGTTCCCCGGAAAACCAAGGTGCTGGTGGCGATGTCCGGCGGGGTCGATTCCTCCGTCGCCGCCGCCATGCTGCTCCGCGACGGGTACGACGTCGTCGGATGCTTCATGCGACTGGGCTCCCCCGGCGAGACGCTCGACGAACTGCTGCCCGACGAACCCGTCTGTCGCCCACGCACGGGCGGCGTCTCGCTCCCTCAGGTGAAGATCGGCCACCAAGGGTGCTGCTCCATCACCGACGCCGCCGACGCCAGAGCCGTGGCGGCGCAGCTGGGCATTCCCTTCTACGTCTGCAACTTCAAGCGCGACTTCGGGCGGATCATCGACTACTTCGCGGACGAGTACGCCGCGGGCCGCACGCCCAACCCGTGCGTGCGGTGCAACGACTGGCTGAAGTTCGGCAAGCTCGACGAGTACGCCTCGCAGATCGGCGCCACGGCCGTCGCGAGCGGCCACTACGCCCGCATCGATCGCGAGGGGAGCCAGTGGCGGCTGCGTCGCGGCCTGGACGAGTCGAAGGATCAGTCGTACGTGCTCTTCGGCGTGCCCCGCGCGCGGTTGGGCCGCTTGCTCTTCCCGGTGGGCGGCCTGCCCAAGACCGAGGTTCGCGACCTCGCGAAGCGGTGGGGGCTGCCCGTCTTCGACAAGCCCGACTCGCAGGAGATCTGCTTCGTCCCCGACAACGACTACGCCTCGCTGGTCGACCGTCGCCGCCCGCAGGTCGCTTCCGAAGGGTCGATCGTCGACGAGTCGGGCAAGGTCGTGGGCACGCACCGCGGCCAGCACCGCTTCACCATCGGTCAGCGTCGCGGGCTCGACGTGGCGCTCGGCGAGCGGGCGTACGTCATCGCGAAGGACGCCGCCACCAACACGGTGGTCATCGGCCCCAAGGAGCGATTGCTGTGCGCGCGGTGCGAGGCGGGCGAGGCCAACTGGCTCATCGCGGACCCTCGCGCGTTCGAGGGCCGCGAGGTGATGGCCAAGTTCCGCTACAACACGCCGGCGACCAAGGCCCGCTTCACGCTGCTTCCCGACGGCATCGGGCCGACGCATTCGGGTCGGACGGGGCGATTCGCGGTCGAGTTCCTCGAGCCGCAAGTGGCGGTGGCGTCGGGCCAGGCCCTCGTGCTGCACGAGGGCGACCGCGTGATCGGGGGCGGGTGGATCGACCGCGCGGGGTGAACGGGCGGGTGAACGGGCGGGTGAACGGCGGGTGAACGGGTCGACCGGTCGGTCCGTTCAGCAGCCGACCTCCCACACGCGGATGAAGGCGATGACATCCTCGATATCGATGCCGCCGTCGGCGTTGAGGTCGGTGGCGGGGTCGGCCGCCTCCCAGGCGACGAAGAACGCGCCCACGTCGCTTCCGTCGATGCCCCCGTCGCCATTGAAGTCGCCGATGCACGGGCGAGCGGGGGAGAGGAATCGGACGATCAGTCGCGGCCGAGCGGAGGTGACGAGGGACTCGGACGAGGAGAGGATGAGGTCGTCGACGCCGCCGCTGCGGGGAAGGAACGCCCAGCCGTGGTTGGGCTCGCCCTGTTCCCAGGCCTGCACGGAGTCGGTGACGTCGATGCGAAGCGTGCCGTTGCGGACCCAAGGGCCGTCGGAGGGCGTTCCGGCGACATGCTCGGTCCAGCGGTGGGCTTCGACGTCGGTGGCGACGATGCCCGCCGCGAGCGAGTTCCATGTCGAGACTTCGCTCCAGGGCGCCAGCACGCGATGGAGCGTGAAGCCGGATCCGGCCTCCTGGACATTGAGCGTCAGCATGGCCGAGGTGACGCGGCTTCCGGGAGGAATCCTGCCCGGTTCCTCGCCGAAGAGGCCGTCGAAGCGGAGCAGGCCCTGCCGCGGGCTTGGCGTGGCGCCGGGCACGCCGGCATCGACGCCCACGGACGTGGCGGATCCGAGGATGGCGTCCGGAGCGGACTGACGGAGTTCGGTGTCCTGCGTGCCCGCGTAGCCGCCGACGCCCTGCTGGAAGGAGGCGATCTCGACGGGCGACTCTGGGATGGTGACGACGAGTTGGGGCCGGTTGAGGAACTCGCCGCTCTCGGAGGCCGTGAACTCGATGCCATTGGGGGTGGCGAAGGGGAGCAGGGCCCAGCCCTTGTCGGGCCCGCCGTTCATGATCGCGCGGAGGGACGAGGTCACGTCGAGCTCGATGAACCCCAAGGGCAGGAGGTTCCCGTCGACGGCCGCGCCCGCCACGGCGACGGGCGAAGCCATGAGGTCGAGGCCGTCGGGCGCGAGGCCGCCCGTCAGCGAGTTCCACGTGCTCAGTTCGTTCCAGTCCGCAAGCACCTCGTGGAGCGAGAGGCCGCTGCCGGTGTTCGCGATCGCGAGCCGCAACTTGGCGAGCAGGACGTCGCGGTCGGCGGGAATCTGCCCCAACCCCGCCCCGAAGAGGCCGTCGAAACGGACGAGCCCCTGCGAGGTCGCCCCGTCGACGGAGGCGACGGCGATGCGAGACCCGGTACCCGCAGCCGTCGAGGGCGAGGCCGAGTTGAGTTGGGCGTCGTGCGTGCCGGCGTAGCCCGCGAAGCCGTCGCGGAAGGTCAGGGTCGAGGTGGCGCGGGTCGCGCCGTCGAAGCGATGGGCGAAGTCGAGCGAGAACCGCATCTGGCTGTTGAAGTCCGTCTGGTACTGGTTCAGCGACGGCGAGAAGGTGCGGACGACGAGCTGGTTGTTGCGTTCGTCGATGCGGATGAGCCGCAGGTACCCGCTCCCGCCCTCGGCCCACGCCTGGAAGTCGGAGAGCATCTCGACGACCTGCCCGCCCGCGTCGTTGACGCCCGTGACGTAATGCTCGCCGTTGTGTCCCGGCACGCCGGAGCCGAAGTGCCCGTTGAGCACCATGAAGACCTGCGGGTTGACGCGAACGAAGTTGAACCACGTGGCGTTGCCCGCGGACGATCGGCCCGCGTTGAGCCCCGAGCGGTCCGGATCGCGGACGTGCTCGTGCGTCGAGACGATGGTCGGCACGCCGGGGTTGGCGTCGATCACGCCCTGGGCCCACCGCAGCGCCTCGTCGTCGGGCCGCCATTCGAGCGTCAGGTGCAGGTGTCGCCGTCCACCGGCCTCGAACGCCTGCGCGTGGTTCCGGCGATCCGCCGAATGGCCCAGATACCACGGTCGCCCCGCGTAGCGCGATGGACCGAAGAAGCGGTCGTAGGTCGCCGACCCGGAGTCCTTCGCGCTCACCGACTCGAAGTCGTGGTTGCCCAGGCACACGGCGTACGGGAACCCGCCCGCCGGAAGCAGCGTGTCAAGCACGTCGATCGCGGCGTCGGCGCGGACCCACTCGACCTCGTTCCCGCCGTTGGCCCCGTTCTGCACGATGTCGCCCAGGTGCGTCACGAAGGCGACGCCGAACCGCGACCGCCAGTCGCGGATCCACTGCGTCTGCGCGTTGAAGTGACGCGTCCACGCCGCCGTCTCGCAGTAGTACTGCGTGTCGGGCAACGCCGCGATCACGAAGGCCCGTGCGTCCGAGCGCGGCCCGACGTCCCCCGGGGGCAGCGTCGCGGGGCTCGCGACCCACGGCAGCGTCGCGACGATCAAGAGCGGGTGAAGCATCGGGCGCGAGTGTACCGGAGCGTCGTTCCGTGTCGAGTGCATGAAGATCGAGTTGGCGCGACTTCACGAACTCCAAGCGCAAATCTTGCGGGATTCCTAGCGAGGTCGCAACATGGCACGCCATGCCCGCGGCTTTGATGTCCGACCATGAAGGGACCGCCCCGCGCCGTCATCCGCGGTTTTTCGCTCATCGAACTGCTCGTCGTCATCGCCATCATCGCGCTGCTCATCAGCGTGCTCCTGCCCGCCTTGGGCAAGTCGAGGCTCGCCGCCCGCACCGTCAAGTGCGGCGTGCAGCAACGCCAACTCGCCCAGGCCGTCACCATGTACTCCTTCTCCGCCAAGGACTTGTGGCACATGGTCTGGGACAACGAGGCCCCCCGCGTCCGAGCCTCCTTCGGCGGCAACTACTACCTCATCCGCCCCTACGTCGTCAACGCCCTGGGCGCCCTCGACGAGACCGACGCCTACTGGGCCGCCCTCTACGACTCCGAACTGGGCATCGCCACCCAACCGTCGATGTTCGAGGTGACCGGCGGCATCGGTCAGCGACCCTATCTGGGCGGCTGGGACGTCACCCGCTGCCCCGAGGCCAGATACACCCTCCCGGCCTTTCGCAACAACGGAGCCCTGCCGCACGATCCCTTCACGCTCTACTCGACCTACTGCTTCAACGGCGTGACGCCGGGTTACGACAACGTCCCCGAGACGGCGACGCGGACCTTCTTCGAACGTCGCCGGATCGGCAGCACCTTCAAGCGAGTGCCCCGCAAGCTCACCGACATCCAGTTCCCTTCCAGCATCATCATGTTCCAGGACGGGTCGGAGGTGATGATCGACGGCAACGGGGACACGCTCGTCCAGCTCGACCAGTGGGACGACCTCGCCGCGCCCGACAACCGCCTCTGGTCGCGAGAGTACTTCCGCCACGGTCGTGCGTCGTCGGTCGCGTGGACCGACGGGCACGTCTCGATCGTCTCCGAGGCCGAGGCCCGCAACAAGAAGGCCGAGGTTCTCCGCTTGTACAACACGGTGTCGGGCGTTCCGCTGCCGTGGTACTCCACCCCGGGCATGCGATGACGCCCGCCATCGCCCGAGGTGCCGTTCCGGTCGTTCGTCAGGCGTCGTCCGAAAGAGAGATCATCATGAAGATTCGTGCAGCATCGGTCGCCGCGGCCGTTCTCGCGGCCTTGGCCGGTCAGGCCTTGGGTCAGGTCCAGCACGGCGTGGTCAACGTCGTGGAACTCGCGGGCACCGATACGGCCGCGTCGGTGGCCGTCACGGCCCTTCCGGGCTTCGGCGCCTTCACGGTCGACGCCGCCGCGAGCAATCGCGGCGACTACGTGCTGAACTTCGGCACCGGCAGCGACAACACGCTGGGCGTCTTCATGGTCGCCCCGTACCAACTCGAGCGGACGGAGCTCTCGGTGGGCTCGGGCGCCGCCCCGTACTACGCCGTGCCCATGGGCGCCCGCACGCCCACCGGCACCGGCTACATGGTGTCGGTCTTCCGCGCGGGCTCGAGCAAGCCCGAGGTGAACCTCAACTCCACCGTCGCGTACTTCCCCGTGGCCGACGGCTGGCTCGCCGCGGGGCTCTACAACTCCGTCAACAACGGGGTGATCACCTCGGTGGTCGGAAACGTGACGCTCCGCACCGAGGCCGACTACACCGGCGTCGGCAACGAACTGCTCGATCCCAACGTCGCCGCTCCGCCGGCCGGCGTCTACTTCCTGCACTCCGACACCATCGACTTCCGTCGTGACGGAGTGCTGCTCGCGTGCGGCGCCAAGGACGAGGACAATCGCGCCGCCTGGGCCGCCGACTACATCACCGGCGACGCGTACATCTTCTGCCAGGACCTCGCCGCCAACGGCGCGAGCGGCGAGAACGACCCCGCCTCCTTCGTCTTCATCCCCGAGGGCACTCCCGGCCTCGCCATGGGCGTGTTCACGGGCACCGCCAAGAAGCTCTTCCGGCAGGGCGACTGGAGCGTCGAGATGGTCGACCAGCCCTTGACCAACGGCACCTTCCGCCTCACGATCGCCGGCGAGTCGCCCGCGACCGGCACGCTGCTCGTCTCCGCCTACGCGAGGCCCGATCGCACCGGCAACCCGACCGACAACCCCGTCTGGGCCCAGCCCGACGGCGACGGCTGGCTCATCACCACCCGCGATCAGCCCGGCATGGCCTTGCAGGACAGTCTCTTCGATCCCGTCTGCAGTTTCGCCTTCCTCAAGAACGGCGTCCCCATCACCCCGGGCACGCCCAGCCGCTCGTACCTCGATCGCCTCGACGAGGTCGCCGCCGCCCGCTTCGTCGTCACGGAGTTCACCCCCGACAACACCGCCGGTGACATGGACTGCGTCAAGTCCATGGGCAGCGACATCATCGACGTCGCCGGCGCCAACCGCGGCGACAACACGATCTCCTACCTCGACGCCCTCCTCGCCGCCTCGTACGCCAACAGTGAAGACACCCGCGAGGGCTTCATCCTCGGCTCGGTCAGCGAGTTCATCCGCGACAACACCCTCACCGGCGGCGTCAGCGGCTGGTCCACCTTCAGCTTCGACAACGGCGACGCCTGCTCGTTCGCGGCGGCCGTCACCGGCGGCGAGATCAACAGCAACTTCGCCGTCGTCCACTTTCCCGTCGCCCGGAACTTCGTCGGCGCCTCCGACGTGGGCGTCTTCAGCGGCCTGCTGCAAGTCCCCGCCGCCACGAACGCGCTCACCGACGGCGTCGTCATGGCCATCAACTGGGACAACAACAACCGCGTCTTTGCCGTCAACCCCAACGGCACGAACTACGACCTGGTCCCCTACGAGGCCCAGAACGTCCAGGTCGGCGGCGTCGACACCTTCTTCATGGGCCAAGTCGCCACCGACAGCGTCGAGGTCGGCTACGTCGTCCTGCCCTACTCCACGCCCGGCCTGGTCGCCGGCTATGTCAACGCCGACGGCACGATCGCCTCCTCCGGCGGCTCGTTCACCGTCTCGGCCTCGACCGACGCCACGCTGGGCTTCCCCGTCTTCGAGCTCGTGATCGACGGCGTCGACGCCCGCACCGACGGCGTCCTGCTCCTCAACGCCACCGGCGGCCCATTCGCGATGGCCTGGGAGCCCGGCGAGAACGGCGAGTTCGAGATCGCCGGCCTTGATCTCGTGACCACGCAGCCGGGCCTCTGCGCTTTCAGCTTCGCCTACGTCCCCTTCGAGGGCTTCGGAGAGGGCCCCGTCTGCGGCTGGACCGCCTCGGACTGCCCGGCCGACTTCAACGTCGACGGCGGCGTCGACGGCGGCGACATCGAGTCCTTCTTCGCCTCTTGGGAGGCCGGCGACGCGTGCGCCGACACCAACGTCGACGGCGGCGTCGATGGCGGCGACATCGAGTTCTTCTTCACCGCGTGGGAGAATGGCGGCTGCTGATCGTCCGTGTTCACGCACGCGGATGATCTCGCACGGCGGGGGGCGCACGACGCCTTACGCATGACGGCCCGGGTCGCGAGACCCGGGCCGTCTTTCTTGACCGCGATCGATCGTCGGCCGTCACCGTCTTGCGCGGCGGCTCAGGCCTGCGCCTGCCAGCCGTACGGCACGTACTGATGCTTGAACGTGCCGTCATCGAAGAGATCGAAGAGGCCGTACCCCTCGGCGCAGCGGTCCTTGGGCCCCTTCCACCACGCCCCGCTCACCGCCCCGTCGCAGACGTAGCTCACGCCGTCGAGGTCGATCCGCTCCACCATGTGGATGTGCCCGCTGACGCACAGCTTCACCTGCCTGTGCTTGGCGAAGAGCGCCCGCAGCCGCTTGCCGTCCTTGAAGACGCTCGCGGCGGGGAGCCGAAACGCGTTGTCCTCGAGCTTGGCGTCGGCCAGCATCGCCACCAGCGACAGGATCGGGATGTGCGAGAGCACCAGCGTCGGCGAGGTCGCGTTCGCCGCCAAGTCCGACTCGAGCCACGCGAACTGCTCGTCGTCGAGGCCGCCGAGGTAGCGGTCACCGTTGGGACGAACGCTGTCGAGCACGACGATCCGCCACGCCCCCTTCGTCATCGCGTAGTACGGCTTGGCCAGGCCGAGGACCTCGCAGGCCCACGCCTTGCCCCAGCCTTCTTCGTCGCCCGTCGTGCGGCTCTTGGTCTTGTTCCATCCCCAGATGTCGTGGTTGCCGATGCAGTGGGTCACCTCGATCGAGCACTCCTGCCTGAGGGCCTTGGTGAAGAGGTCCCACTGGGCCTTGGTGCGGTCGAAGCCCTCGGCGAAGGCGTCCATGATCAGGTCGCCGCCGGTCAGCAGCAGCGACGGGGCGTCGGGGCCGGCTTGCAGGTGGTGCAGGCACGCCGCGAGCCCCTCGGTGGCGCGAAGCTCGGGCTGGGTGTGCGAGTCCGTGATGTGCGCGAGCCGCAGGGACCGCTTGGCGGCGACGGGGTGGGCGGCGACGGCGCCGCGGGGCAGCATCGAGATCCCCGCAAGGCCCGCGCCGGCGGCGGCGAGCGCTTGTCGACGGTTGAGCGAAGGCATGGTCATGAGCGTGTCTCCGTGAGAGGGTGAGCGTCCAACATACGCGCCGCCGCTCCGGGCCGCGACCATGCTCACGCGAGTTCGCGCAATCCAAAGGCAACCTGTGCGCGAAGAAAAACCCCGCGTCCGGGACGCGGGGTTCGGGGAAGATCGAGCCTGACCGGCCGAGGGGCTCAGCAGCCCGCCGACCAGCGGTCGTAGAACGCGCCCACGTCGCCGCCGTCGACGCCGCCGTCCTGGTTGATGTCGGCGTTCTCTTCGGCGTTTTCCCACGCGCCGAAGAAGGCCTCGATGTCGCCGCCGTCGACGCCGCCGTCCTGATTGAAGTCGGCGATGCAGGCGGGCATGCACTCGAGGCGGAGGAGGCCCGTGCCGGTCGCGCCGTTGAAGCCGCCGACGCGGATGGTGTAGTACGCGCCCGACACGGCGTTGATGGTCACGCTCGACTGGGTGCCGCAGAGGTCGTCGCTGCAGCCGATGAGGCGGGACTCGTAGTTCTCGCAGCCGTAGCCGTCATACACGGCGATCTTGGTGTTGAAGGTGGTGCCGGCGCAGGTGCTGATCACCAGTTGGCCGTCGCAGCCGCTGGGGTAGTTGAACCAGACGTCGCTCGTGACCTGGTTGTTGCCCGAGAAGGAGCAGGCGGCGTGCGCCGGACCGTCGGTCGACGCGCCGACGGTGCTGAAGGGCGTGTCGCCCAGCGGGATGCCCGAGCGGTTGCCGCAGTCGTCGTTGTTCGGGGGAGCGGTGCCCCCGCCGCCGACCGCCTTGACCTTGAAGGCGCCCGTCGCGCTGTTGTATCCGGCGACGCGGATGTAGTAGGTGGTGCCCGCGGTGGCCGTCAGGGCGATGCTCGAACGCAGGCTGCACGAGTCGTCGTTGCAGCCCACCTGCGTCAACGCGCCGCAGGTGCCGGTGAAGACGCTGAGCACGGTGTCGAAGACGGGGGCGACGCTGTCGCACGTCGAGATGGTGACCGCTCCGCTGGTGGTGGGGCGGTACTTGTACCAGAGGTCGGGCGAGTTGGCCGCCCCGCCGCAGGTGGCGTCGCCGTCGTCGGTCGTGTTCGTCGTGTTGCCGTCGCGGTTGACGCCGTCGGCGAGCCACAGGGCCCCGGCGCACGTCTCGTTGGTCGGGCCGCACGAGGAGGTCGCGATGTTCAGCGTGCCCGCGCCCGTCGCGCCGTTCTGGCCGCCCACGCGGATGAGGTACGTCGCGCCCGGGGTGCCCGCGAAGGACACCGACGAGCCGTTGGCGGCGCAGCCGGTGGTGTTGTCGTTGCAGGCGATGGCCTGGCCCGAACCCGTCGGGCACGAGGCGTACACGGCCAGCTTGGTGTCGAAGTTGCTGCCGCAGGTCGAGATCGTCACCGGCCCCTCGCAGGTGCCGTTGGTGAAGCGGAACCAGATGTCGCCGCCGAACTGCGTGTATCCGCCGGTGGCGCACGCGCCGGGCTCGGCCACGCCCTCGGTGGTCGCGCCGGTGGAGTCGAAGGCCGTCGGGCCGGCGACCACGGGCAGCGGGCTCGTGCAGGCGTCGTTCGGCGGACGGAACGTGCCGTCGGGGCTGGGCACCAGCGTCGCCACCGTCACCGAGGGCACCTGGCCGGCGCGGAAGAGCCCCAGCGTCGCGTTGCCCGGGGCGGGCGGATAGTTCGATTCGAAGCTGAAGTTGTACACCGTGTCGAACCGCAGCGCGTTGGCGTTCTGGTTCTCCGCGAAGGTCTGCGTGGCCCAGTTCACCATGCCCGACGACGCCGAGGAGGTCCAGTCGGCGCCCGAGAAGGGCTCGCCCGAGTGGTACTCGACGTCGCGGAAGCTCAGGTTCGACGCCGTCGCCCCGCTCGGCAGCGGGATCGAGAACGACTGGCCGCTCTGGTGGCTGTTGAGGTTCTGCACCGCGTAGAAGTAGCGGTAGCCGCCGCTGCCGTTGGGGCTCACCTTGACGCCCACCCAGAACCGGCCGTCGCCGGGCACGTCCACCGAGTTGAGCACCACGCTCGGGTCGGCGTTGCGCCACGCGAAGATCGCCGGCTGCGTCCGCTGCGTCGAGCCCGAGATCGCGATGTTCTTGTTCGACGCGCTGACCGTGATGGGCCGGTACGACTGGTTGTTCAGGCCGTTGCCCGCCGCGGCGTCGTCGGGCGCCACGTACATGCTCGCCACGAAGTACGACGCGCCCGTCACGCCCATGTCCGCGTCGTTCACGACGATCCGCTTGTCGAGCGCGGTCGCCGACTCGCCCCGCAGCACGTACGGATACGGGAAGAAGCCCGTCGTCGCGTTCACTTCCGACTTGGGGCCCAGCCCGCTCTGGCTGCCGTTGAGGCCCGCCGAGTACGGATCCGAGCACCCCACGCCCAGTCGCGACCCGTTCGGATACGCCGTGCAGGGCCCGCACACCGTGCCCTGCAGGGCGGTGAAGCCGTGCTTGAGCCACGACTGGCCGAGCTGCTCGAACTTGCCGTCGAGGATGCGGTAGATGTTCCCCGAGATCACCGGGTGCTGGTTGGTGCTGCTGATCCACAGCAGCGGCGTGTCGCCGATGTTGCACGACGTGGTGCCCACCGAGTACGACCGCTTGCCGTTGATCGGTCCGCTGCTCGTGTAGTTGCTCACGTCGGGCAGGTCGCCCACGATCACGTCCGCGCCTTGCGCGTGCGCGGTCGAGGCCGCGGCCAGCATCAGCAGCGTGGCCGTGGAAAGGATCATCCGCCCGCCAAGGGCACGCGTGTTCGTTGACGTCGTGGTCATGCTCGCAAGCGCCTCTCGCTTAGGTGGGGACGCGGCGTTCACGCCCCCCACGAATTCTCCGGCGGACCTCCGTTCGCGCACGCGACGGACCCGCCTCATCACCGCCTCATCACCGCCCCATCACCGCTTCATCACCGATCGCCGCCCCTGAGCGTCGTTCGCCCGCTCCGGAACAGGCCATCCAGCCCCGCCCGACAACCCGCATCCCGTCAAGGCCGCTCCGCCACCGGAACCGCGCCGGCCTTGTCGAGTGTACAGGATGGAGCATCCCGGACATACCTCGATCCCGCTTTTTCGTTCCGACCGCCCCGGAGGTTGCACCGGTTCGAGATATCGGGAACGAATGTTCGCGTTCCGTTATGGCCGAGGCTGCCCCGACGCCGCCTTCCGTTCCTTCTTCATGAGGAACAGGTAGTTGAAGCCCCGCAGGAAGAAGTTCCCCTCCTCCGCCGCCTTCTTCCAGTTGCCGCGGGCCAGCTTCTGGTTGTGGCGCACCACCGCGATGATGTCCACCGGCTTGAAGCGACGGCGCAGCATCGCGAAGAGTTCGAACCCGATGGGCATGAACACGCCCGTCCCGCCCTGACGCTTCCGCCACGAGTCGCTGACGTAGAGCGCCATGTACCGACGGTCCTTGAGCACGCGGTCGAGTTCGCCGATCACGCCCTCCATGGCCCGGTAGTACGCCTCGCCCCCGTCGTCGCCCGCCGCGTCGAGCTTCCCGATGCACCGCGGATCGTCCGAGTAGTCGACGTGCGTCGAATACGGCGGGTCGACGAAGCAGAAGTCGGCGCACGCGTCGGGCAGCGGCAGCTTCCTCGCGTCGGCCTGCGTGATGTCCTCGCGCGTCGGTCGAAGGTCGAAGCCCTTGCCCGAGCGGTTCAGGTCGGCGCACACGTCCAGTGTCGTCCCGCTGCCGCACATCGGGTCGACCACCACGTCCCCCTCGCGCGTGTACCGCTGCAGGCACTGCCAGATCACCCACGAGGGCGTCGCGCCCGTGTAGTTCTTGTCGCCCTGCATCCGCGGGCCCGGCGACCATCCCGGCGCCCGCGCTGGCGACGCGGGCCCCTGCGCCGTCGCCGGGTCGTAGTGCTGGCTGGGGTACTCCCACAGCGTCGTGGCGAACAGCCGCAGCGGCGGCTTGGTCGGATGGCTTGGCATGACGTGCTCTCCTGGACTCAGGCCCCTCAGCGGGTCGCCGCGCCCCGCAGTTGCGACTCGACCAGCTCGATCACGCGACGCCTGGTCGTCTCGATGTCCGCCTCCATCCTCGCTCCCGCCGCCCGCACGTGGCCGCCGCCGCCCAGGTGCCCCGCCACGGCGTTCACGTCCACCAGCGGCTCGATGGCCTTGCTGCGAAGGCTGATCTTGGTCAATCTCGCGCCGTCACTCGACCTGCCGAAGTCGCCCGGCAACGCCTCCACCAGCATCGCCGACACGCGCACGTCCGGCAGCGACTGCGAAAAGTCCGTGATGCCCCCCGTGTCGCCCGGCGTCGCCTCGCACGCCAGCAGGTCGTCCCGCGTGACGTGCATGATGGCCAGGCGTCCGTCGCAGTGCAGCTCCAGCGTGCCGATCGCCTTGCCGATCAGCCGCACCCGTCCCAGCGAGTTCTGCTCGGTCATGGCGCACAGCCGCACGTGATTGGCGCCGGCCTCGAGCAGCGCCGCCGCGTCCCGCATCGTCCTTGGGTCCACGTTGCTGTGCCGGAACCACCCCGTGTCGGTACCCAGCCCCAGGTAGAAGGCGTTCGCCACGTCCGCGGGCAGCTCGCGAGTCGAGGCCTTGCCCAAGACCAACGCCGCGAGCTCCGCCCCCAGTTGACACGCCGACGCCGCCGTCACGTCGACGTGCCTAGCTTCCGCCAGGTCCTCGTTCCCCTGCGCGTGATGGTCCACGCACATCACCAGGTGCCTGCGGGTCGCGAGGTACTCCGCCACCGGCTCGAGTTGCGACCACGCGCCCGTGTCGAGCACCAGGATCGCGTCGGGCTCGCCGCCCATCTCCATCGCCGCCTGCTCCACCGGACACTTCGAGTTCACCAGCGTGAAGGGCGTCGAGCCGCACATCTCCGCCAGCCACGGGGGCGGCGGTCCATAATACCACAGGTGCGTCCGGCGCCCGATCGCCCATCGCCCCGCCGCCTCCAGGGCCCGGGCCATGCCCAGCGTCGAACCCACCGCGTCCCCGTCGGGCTTGAGGTGCGTCAGGATCAGGATCCGGCGCAACGGCGCAAGGCGTCGTGCCAGGTCGGCGAGTGTCTGGGTCGAGGTCCACATGCGGTCCAAGCGTACGGGTCCGTCGCCGCCCCACGCCCGCATCCGCCCGCCCGCCACCCCACCCCCCCCTCGCCTCGCCCGGCCTCCATGTCAAGGATCTGCCACTCTGGCAGGTTGTGGGGGCCGCGTCGCTCCTTCAGCGATCGCCCGAACCCCGTCCTCGGGCGATGGTGGGGGATGGGGGGTCCTGTGAGGGGGTCTTCATCACGCCGGGTCCGCCCGCCGGGCGGGGCGGCCGGGCGGCCTTCTGGCACGCCGCTTGCCTCTGGTCACGCCCCCGGGCCGACCGTTCCGGGCTTTGCACGTTCACCAAGGCCCTTCGGACCTTCCGGAGCGGCCGCGCACCATTCTCTCACATTGGGCCCCGCAACGGGCCCGCACTGGAGCGAACCGTCCATGGCAGCCAAAGACCTCGTCTTCGACAACGATGCTCGTCAGTCCCTCCTCGCCGGCGTGGAGAAGCTGGCCCGGGCCGTCAAGGCCACGCTCGGCCCCCGCGGCCGCAACGCGGTGCTCGACAAGAGCTGGGGCGGCCCGACCGTCACCAAGGACGGCGTGAGCGTCGCTGAAGAGGTCGAACTCCGCAACAAGGCGGAGAACATGGGCGCCAAGCTCGTGAAGGAAGCCGCCAGCAAGACCAGCGACGCCGCGGGCGACGGCACGACCACCGCGACCGTCCTGGCCGAAGCGCTCTTCCGCGAGGGCCTGCGTCACATCGCCGCGGGCGTCGACGCCAACGCGCTCGTGCGTGGCATGAAGGCCGCCGTCGAGGTGGCCGCGTCGGAGATCAAGGACCTCTCGACCCCCGTCAAGGGCAAGGGCGACATCCAGAACGTCGCGACGATCTCGGCCAACAACGACGCGGCGATCGGCCGCATCATGGCCGACGCCTTCGAGAAGGTCGGCAAGGACGGCGTCATCACCGTCGAGGAAGGCAAGAACATCGACACCATCGTCGACGTGGTCGAGGGCATGCAGTTCGACCGCGGCTACCTCTCCTCCAACTTTGTCACCGACGCCGAGGAGATGAAGGTCGCCTTCGACAAGCCCTTCGTGCTCATCCACGAGGACAAGATCGAGTCGGTCGCCAAGCTCGTTCCCATCCTCGAGCAGGTCATGAAGACCAAGCGCCCCTTGGTCATCATCGCCGAGGACGTCACCGGCGAGGCCCTGTCGACGCTGGTCATCAACAAGCTCCGCGGCACGCTCCAGGTCGCCGCCGTCAAGGCCCCCGGCTACGGCGATCGCCGCAAGGCCATGCTCGAGGACCTCGCCGTCCTCACCGGCGCCACCGCCATCATGAAGGACCTTGGCCAGGAACTCGAGAAGGCCGAGATCAAGCACCTGGGCGTCTGCAAGCGGCTCGAGATCGACGCCGACAACACGACCATCATCGAAGGCGCGGGCGACACCAAGGCCATCCAGGGCCGCATCGCCCAGATCCGCCGCGAGATCGAGTCGGCCTCCAGCGACTACGACCGCGAGAAGCTCCAGGAACGCCTGGCCAAGCTCGCCGGCGGCGTGGCCGTCGTCAAGGTGGGCGCGGCCAGCGAGGCCGAACTCAAGGAGAAGAAGGCCCGCATCGAGGACGCCCTGCACGCCACGCGTGCGGCGGTCTCCGAGGGCATCGTCCCCGGCGGCGGCGTCTCGTTCATCCGCGCCCGCAAGCGTCTCGAGGCCATGAAGGAATACAAGGCCGTCTTCGGCAAGGGCGACGAGGTGACCAGCAGCGACGTCGGTCGCTTCACCTTCGACTTTGCCGCGGGCATCCGCACGGTCGTCACCGCCCTGGCGGTGCCCCTGGCGACGATCGCGAACAACGCGGGCGTCAAGGGCAGCGTGGTGGTGAGCAAGGTGGGCGACGGCAAGGGCAACTTCGGCTACAACGCTCTGACCGAGGAGTACGGCGACCTGGTGCAGATGGGCGTGATCACGCCCGCCAAGGTCGATCGCCTCGCGCTGCAGAACGCCGCCAGCGTCGCCACGGTGCTGCTCGCGGCCGACTGCGTCGTGACCTCCCGCCCCGAGCCCAAGGAGGCCGCGCCCGCCGGCGGCGGCATGGGTGGCATGGGCGGCATGGGCGGCATGGGTGGCATGGGCGGCATGGGCGGCATGGGAGGCATGGGCTTCTGATCCTCGCCGAGCGCCGGGCACGGGTCCGGCGCATCGCAGGGAAAGGGCCGCCGAATGCAGCAGGTCATCGACTTCATCACGAACTTCGACAGTCGCCTCGACACGCTCGCCGAGGCCCTCGGACTGTGGATCTACTTCGTCGTCTTCCTGACGATCTTCGCCGAGACGGGGCTGGTCGTCATGCCCTTTCTCCCGGGCGACTCGCTGCTCTTCGCGGTGGGCGTGCTTTCCGCGCGGCCCGACACCGGGCTGAGTCTCTCGGTCTTCATGCTCTCGATCTGGGTCGCGGCGGTCCTGGGCAATTACACCAACTTCCTGATCGGACGAGCCCTGAGCGTGCGATTGGGAGGCGAGCCTGGGATCGAGGCGGCGGGCCAGGGCATCCGAAAGCTCTTCGGCGGGAAGTTCGCCAGGTTCGTCCGGCCCCAAGACCTGCTGCGAGCCGAGCAGTTCTTCCGCAAGTACGGCCTCTTCGCCGTGGCCATCGCGAGGTTCCTGCCCTTCTTCCGCACGCTGGTGCCCTTCGTCGCCGGCATCAGCGACATGAAGGTCTTCCCCTTCCTCGTCTGCTCGACGGTGGGGGGCGCGGCCTGGGTCTTGGTCTGCACGCTGGTGGGCTACTGGGCCGGCAACATCCCGTGGGTGAAGGAGAACTTCACCTGGTTCATCCTCGCGATGTTCACCATCGGCTTCACCCCCATCGTGATCGGCTACATGCGCAATCAGGTCGTCGCCAAGCGGCGGGCCGCGGTCAAGGCGGGTGATCAGGGGGCGGGCGAGGGTGGAGCGGCCTGACCGAGCGGCGTTGGTCTCGGGCGGGCGGGATGAAGGGAATGCGATGCGTCGGAGTTCAATGGTCTCGATTCACGTCGGCACGTTCAAGCAGTGTTGAAGCTGGGTTCATGCAGGGTTCAACGTTCAAGCAAGATTCAATCAACGGAGAAACGCACATGGCAGTCAAGCCCCTTGAGGATCGCGTCCTGGTCAAGCCCGTCGAAGCCGAGTCCAAGACGGCCAGCGGCATCTACCTCCCCGAGTCGAGCAAGGAAAAGCCCGTCAAGGGCAAGGTCGTCTCGACCGGCCCCGGCAAGCGCCTCGAGAACGGCAAGCGGGCCGAGATGTCCGTCCGCACCGGCGACACCGTCGTCTACGGCAAGTACGCGGGCACCGAGGTCGAGATCAAGGGCGAGAAGCACCTGATCCTCCGCGAGTCCGAACTCCTGGGCGTCCTCGAGGGCTGATCGTCCGCGTCGCGCAGCGATCAATCGCACACCCACATACACGGGAAACACCATGTCAACCAAGCAGATCATGTTCAGCGACGCCGCCCTCCTCGAGATGAAGAAGGGCGTCGATCGCCTCGCCGACGCGGTCAAGTGCACGATGGGCCCCAGCGGCCGCCACGTCGTCATCGAGAAGTCCTTCGGCAGCCCGCACATCACCAAGGACGGCGTCAGCGTCAGCAAGGAAGTCTCCCTCCCCGAGCCCTTCCAGGCCATGGGCGCCAAGATGGTGAACGAGGTCGCCAAGCGCACCGCCGACAAGGCCGGCGACGGCACCACCGCCGCCACCGTCCTCGCGCAGGCCATCTTCTCCGAGGGCCTCCGCTTCGTCGCCGCCGGCGCCAACCCCGTCCTCCTGCAACGCGGCATCAACAACGCGGCCACCGCCGCCGCCGCCGCCGTCGACGCCATGGCCGTCAAGTGCAAGGGCAAGGACGACTACCGCAAGGTCGCCACCGTCTCGGCCAACCACGACGCCGCCGTCGGCGAGATCATCGCCGAGGCCATCTCCAAGGTCGGCGCCGAGGGCGTCGTCGAGATCGAGGACGGCAAGACCGCCTCCACGACGCTCGATTACGTCGAGGGCATGCAGTTCGACAAGGGCTACCTCTCGCCCTACTTCATGACCGATCCCAAGACCGCCGAGTGCGTGCTCGAGGACGCCTACATCCTCATCTACGAGAAGAAGATCAGCAACCTCCCCGACCTGCTTCCCCTCCTCAACAAGGTCGCCACCTCCGGCAAGCCCATCCTCCTCATCGCCGAGGAGGTCGAGAACGAGGCCCTCGCCACGCTGGTGGTCAACCGCCTCCGCGGCATGCTCAAGATCTGCGCCGTCAAGGCCCCGGGCTTTGGCGACCGTCGCAAGGCCATGCTCGGCGACATCGCCGTCCTGACCGGCGGCACCTTCATCGCCGAGGACCTCGGCCGCCAGCTCGAGTCCGTCGAGCTCTCCGAACTCGGCCGCGCCAAGCGCATCGTCGTCACCAAGGACGAGACCACCGTCGTCGAGGGCGCCGGCAAGAAGGCCGACATCAACGCCCGCGCCGCCCAGATCCGCGCCCAGCACGACAAGAGCACCAGCGATTACGACCGCGAGAAGCTCATGGAGCGCCTCGCCAAGCTCACCAGCGGCGTCGCGGTGATCAGCGTCGGCGGCGCGACCGAGGTGGCCATGAAGGCCACCAAGGACCTCGTCGACGACGCCCTCAAGAGCACCCGCGCCGCGGCCAAGGACGGCTACGTCCCCGGCGGCGGCGTCGCGCTCCTCCGCACCCAGGACGCCATCCGCGCCGCCCAGAAGAAGGCCGGCAGCGACGACGAGAAGCTCGGCTTCGACATCGTCCTCCGCGCCGTCGAGGCCCCCATGTGCCAGATCGCCGAGAACGCCGGATACGACGGCAACCTCGTCGTCGAGAAGGTCAAGGAGGCCAAGGGCTCCAATGGCTTCAACGCCGCCAGCGGCGAGTACCTCGACCTGGTGAAGGCCGGCATCCTCGATGCCGCCCTGGTCGCCAAGACCGCCCTCGTCAACGCCGCCAGCGTCGCCGGGCTCATGCTCACCACCGACGTGCTCATCACCGAGCTCAAGGAAGAGAAGGACCCCGCCACCGGCGCGACCGTCTGATTCCTGACGCGCCGCGACCCCCGTGCGGACGCGATGCGAACGATCCACGAGCCCGCTCGCGAAGGCGAGCGGGCTCGATTGCCAGTCGGGCCGGACGCTCGTCCGCCCCCCTCTCTCCCCCTCGCCATCCCCATGCCCACCTCCCGCGACTATTACGAGATCCTCGGCCTCGAGAAGTCCGCGGACGCCGAGGACGTCAAGCGCGCCTATCGCCGCCTGGCGATGAAGTACCACCCCGACCGCAACCCCGGCGACGCCGAGGCCGAGGCCAAGTTCAAGGAGGCCGCCGAGGCCTACGAGGTCCTCGCCGACGCCGAGAAACGCAAGATCTACGACCAGTACGGCCACGACGGCCTCCGAGGCCGCGGCGCGGCCGGCCACGACTTCTCCCGCATGGACGTCACGGACATCTTCTCGATGTTCAACGACATCTTCGGGGGTGGTGGCGGCGGACAGCGTCGCGGCGGTCAGGCCCGCGGCTACGACCTCGAGACCGAAGTCGCCCTCTCCCTCGAGGACGTCGCCAAGGGCTGCGAACGCGATGTCGACTTCACCCGCATGGACGTCTGCGAGTCCTGCACCGGCAGCGGCGCCAAGCCCGGCAGCAAACCCACCAAGTGCGCCTCCTGCGGCGGTCAGGGCCGCGTGCAGCAGAGCGGCCTGGGCGGCATGTTCCGCATGGTCGTCACCTGCCCCGCGTGCGCGGGCCGCGGCCAGATCGTCAAGGACTTCTGCGAATCCTGCCGCGGCAAGGGCCGCACCCCCCGCAAGCGCAAGCTCACCGTCAAGATCCCCGCCGGCATCAGCGACGGCCAGGCCCTCGCCGTCTCCGGCGAAGGCGAACCTCCGCCGCAGGAAGTCTCCCCCGCGGGCCAGGGCGTTCGCGGCGACCTGCACGTCGTCGTTCGCGTCAAGCGACACTCCCTCTACCGCCGCGAGGGCGATCACCTCATCCTCGAGATGCCCATCAGCTTCACGCAGGCGGCCCTCGGCGCCGAGGTGCAGGTGCCCACGCTCGACGGCAACAAGCCCCTCACCATCCCCCGCGGCACGCAGCATGGCCAGGCCTTCCGCATCGACGGCGCGGGCCTGCCCAACCTCCGCAGCGGCCGCCGCGGCGACATGGGCGTCATCGTCGGCATCGAGGTCCCCCGCAAGCTCACCGCCAAGCAGGAGCAACTGCTCCGCGACTACGCCGTCACCGAGGAGAAGGCCGTGCTGCCCGAGAGCGAGAGCTTCTGGAAGAAGGTCAAGGACTTCCTCGCCGGCGACGACAAGGACACGAAAAAGGAGCCTCGCGCCTGAGGCCGTTCCGGCGCGTGACGCATGTGGACACCACCGTGGAGAAAGCCCATGAACACCGACAAGGCAACGCCTCCCGAGGGCGCGGAGCCCAAGCCCGCCTCGAACGAAGCCGCCGCTGAATCCGCGGAGCAGGTCGTCGCCGACATCGCCGCCATCTCGGCCGAACTCGAGGACGTCAAGGGCCGCAACCTGCGGCTCATGGCCGACTTCCAGAACTACCAGAAGCGGTCCCTCCAGAACGAACTCGTCGCCCGCACCGAAGGCGTCGCCAAGGTCGCCTCCAGCGTCGTCGGCGTGCTCGATCACTTCGACATGGCCCTCATGCAGGACCCCTCCAAGGCCAGCGCCGAGCAGATCCTCGCGGGTCTGCGCGTCATCCGCGACGATCTCGTCAAGTCGCTTCAATCGTGCGGCGTCTCTCCGATCACGCCCGCCGTCAACGACGAGTTCCTCCCCGGTCGTCACGAGGCCGTCATGCAGCAGGCCGTCCCCGGCGTCGAGTCCGGTCGCGTCAGCGTGGTCCTCCAGTCCGGCTACCTCCTCGTCGCCCACGGCACCGAACGCGTCCTTCGTCCGGCCAAGGTCGCCGTCTCGCCCACCGCCTGATCGACATCGGCCCCGTCCGAGGACCCCACCCATGCCCACCTACGACTACCGCTGCAAGGTCTGCGGCCACGAGTTCGAGTACTTCCAGTCGATGAAGGACGACGCGCTCCGCAAGTGCCCCGCCTGCAAGAAGGCCTCCCTCGAGCGGCTCATCGGCACCGGCGCAGCGATCCTCTTCAAGGGCAGCGGCTTCTACGAGACCGACTACCGCAGCGAGTCGTACAAGAAGGCCGCCGAGGCCGACAAGGCCCCGCAGCCGTCTGGCGACAAGGCTGGCGATAAGGCTGGCGACAAGACTGGCGAGAAGGCCAGCGAGAAGGCGGGCGACAAGGGGACCGGCAAGCCCGCCGAGAAGTCGGGCACGCAGGCCACCAAGCCCGTCGCGAAGGAATCGGCCGCCCGGGTCGAGCCCAAGCCCTCGGCCAAGGGCAAGTCGTCGTCGAAGGGATCGAAGCCGACCTCCTGAGGCCCGGAGGATCGACATGATCAAGTCAACATGATCAAGTCAACATGATCAAGCCAACATGATCAAGGGCACCGGCATCGACGTGATCGAAGTGGCCCGCATCCGTTCGATGATGCGAGAGCACCCTCGCCGGTTCGTGGAGCGGGTCTTCACCGAGGGCGAACGCGCGTACTGCAGCAGATTCCGCAACGCGGCGGAACGCTTCGCCGCACGCTTTGCCGCCAAGGAGGCGGCGATGAAGGCCCTGGGCACCGGGCTTTCCTCGGGCATCGCCTGGACCGACATCGAAGTGGCCCACGACGACGACGGCCGTCCGGTGATCCGCCTGACGGGCGAGGCCGCCAAGGTCGCCACGCGCCTGCGCATCCGGCGGCTGCACCTCTCCCTCTCCCACGTCAAGGAGATGGCCGTCGCGAGCGTCGTCGCCGAGTGAGGGGCGACGCGGCAGGCGGTGGCCCACGCCGGCCGGGCCCTGAAAGCCCCGCGGCGGGAACCCCAACGAGTGGAGCGAGTCCCATGCTCGACTACCCTCTCTGGTAGGCGTTTATCCCTGTCCCATTTCCCCGGAGATCCGCATGCGTCAGTTCCCCCGCGTCGCCCTGCTCGCCCTTGTCGCCGGTCTCGCCGTGCCGCTGGTGTCGCCCGCCGTGATGGCCGAGCCGCCGGCCAAGACGGCTGGCAAGACGCCGGTCAAGACGGCCGCCGACCTGCCCGTGCACACCTATCGCGTCGAGGGCAAGGCCTCCGAGTTCGTCCTCAGCGACAAGCCCTTCCGCGAGTTCGCGGCCAAGGTGAAGGCCGATCTCGAGGCCGATCTCGCGACGTTCGACATCCAGGACAAGCCGACCCTCCAGGGCTACTACGGCATCCTCCAGCAGATCGCGATGTTCGAAGGGCGGTTCGATGACGCGCTGGCCTACGTCGAACGCATCCGCGAACTCGAGCTCAAGGAAGCCAAGCGACTCATGACCGGCCAGTCGCTCATGGCGCTCGTCGAGGCCAAGAAGTCGGGCCTCGAGGGTGAAGCCCTCAAGGAGGCCTACGCGGCCAACCTCGAACGCAACCTCTCGAAGCTGCCGTGGGCCGCGATCCGCGAGGAAGTGACCGCCGCCAAGGGCCGCGCCGAGATGATCTCCCGCGAGCTCATCGTCGGCCAGCTCAAGGCCTCGCTCGATCCCGTCGTCGAGGCCTCGAAGGGCGAACTCAGCAGCGACATGGCCCGCGGGCTCGTCGGCATGCGCGTGATGATGGACGTCATGATCCCGATCCAGCCCGCCGCCGCGGGCGCGTACGGCAAGCTGCTCGCCAAGCACGCGGAGGCCATGCGCGACAACTGGACCCAGACCCTCGTCACCCTCACCGGCACCGAGAAGGCCTCGCCCGTGACCGTGTGCGTGTGGGACTCGGGCCTCGACATCGCTCCCTTCGGCGGCGTGCTGCACGCCAACGCCAAGGAGACCGTCAACGGCAAGGATGACGACGCCAACGGCTTCGTCGACGACGTCAACGGCATCGCCTTCGACCTCCAGTCGAAGCCCACGGCGGAGATCCTCCACCCGATGACGGACCTGCGCAGCGAACTGCCCCTGGTCGAGTCGCACACCAAGGGCATGATGGACGTGCAGGCCAACATCGACAGCCCCGAGGCCTCCACGCTCAAGAAGTACATGGCGAGCCTCAAGGCCGACCAGGTCAAGGACTTCATGGAGGATCTGGGCCTCTACGGCAACTACAGCCACGGCACCCACGTGGCGGGCATCGCCGCCGAGGGCAACCCCTTCGCGAGGCTGCTGACCTGCCGCATCACCTTCGACTACAAGAGCATCCCGCAGGTGACGCCCAGCGAGCAGATCAGCCGCCAGACGGCCGAGAGCTACCGCTCGTCGGTGCAGTACATGAAGGACGCGGGCGTTCGCGTCGTGAACATGAGCTGGGGCGGCAGCTACAAGAGCATCGAGTCCGCGCTCGAGGCCAAGGGCGTGGGCAAGAGCCCCGAGGAGCGGGCGGAGCTGGCCAAGAAGCTCTTCGCCATCGAGAAGGAAGGCCTCGAGGGGGCCATCAAGTCGGCGCCGGAGATCCTCTTCGTCGCCGCCGCGGGCAACAGCAACAACAACAACGCCTTCGAGCAGTTCATCCCCAGCGGGCTCAACCTGCCCAACCTCATCACGGTGGGGGCCGTCGACAAGTCGGGCAAGCCCACCGGGTTCACCACCTTCGGCGAGAACGTGCGCCTCTACGCCAACGGCTTCGAGGTCGAGAGCTACGTGCCCGGCGGCAAGCGGATGAAGTTCTCGGGCACGTCCATGGCCGCCCCCAACGTCACCAACCTCGCCGCCAAGCTCTTCGCCCTGCACCCCTCCCTCAAGCCCGCGGATGTCATCGACCTGCTCCACAAGGGCGCCACGCCCATGGAAGGCCACTCGGAACTCCTGGTCATCAACGGCCGCCGCACCGTGGAGTTGGCGGCATCCAAGTGACCAGCCCGGTATCGGGCATGACCCGAATTGGCCATGTTCCGGGCAGATTTGGGAGGGCGTGCCGGGGCCTGCGGAGCGTGACGGAAATCATGTTTTTCGTCGCGAGCCACTTGTCCCCCAACCTCCGACCTGTTAGACTCAACCGTTGATCGCTGCCATGGGGCAGCAACCCTGCTCGGGTCAAGAGCCCAAACCGTGGCATCCCCCTCCGGCCCCGTGTCCCAGACTCTGTGGATGCGGGGCTCTTGTTTTTGCCCCGTGCGATGTGGTCGGCTTGGCGGCGTCTGCGTACTGCGTCGCGGCTCAACTTTCAAAAAACATTGAAACCTACGACTGGTTCGCTACGATTCGGGCATGTCGAGCGTGCATCAGTCTCCTCCCGAGCGAGCCGGCGCCAGCGTTCATGACGAGGGGTTTCTCCGGGCGGTGGCCTCGGGCGAGGTGCGGCTGAGTCGCGAGCAGGGGCTGGCGATGATGGCGGGGGTGCCGACGCACGTCCTGGGGCGGTGGGCGGATGCCAGGTGCCGCCACCTTCACGGCGACTCGGTCCGCACGTACATCATTGACCGGAACATCAACTACACGAACGTGTGCAACGCCAAGTGCACGTTCTGCGCCTTTCGCCGCGATGCGGGCGATCACGACGCGTACACGCTCGAGTATGGGCAGATCCTCGAGAAGGTGGGGGAGTTGGTGGCCATCGGGGGCACGCAGATCCTGATGCAGGGAGGGATGAATCCCGACCTGCCATTGGATTGGTATCTCGGGCTGCTGCGGACGATCAAGCAGCGGCACCCCAAGGTGCACGTGCACGCCTTCAGCCCGCCCGAGTTCGTCGAGTTCGTGCACTTCTTCGACCCCCCGGGAGCGACCTTCGAGGAGAAGGTGCGCTGGGTGATGGTGCGGCTGCGCGAGGCGGGCATGGACAGTCTTCCCGGCGGCGGCGGCGAGATCTTCGCCGACCCGGTGCGACGGAAGATCGGCCTGGGCAAGTGCGACGCGACGAGTTGGTTGACCGTCATGTACGTGGCGCACTCGCTGGGCATGTTCACCAGCGCGACGATGATGTTCGGCCACATCGAGGGGCATGCCGACCGCATTCACCACATGGACCTGGTTCGTCAATGGCAGGACCGCGCGTTGCGGGAGGCGGGCGAGCACGGCACGGCGAGGCCGGGCGTTCCCGGCAGCGGCTTCGGCCATTACAAGGCGTTCATCTCGTGGCCCTTCCAGCGGGAGAACACGCCCTTGGGCCGCGTTCGGGATTGGGGTGCGTCGCCCGACGAGTTGGGCAAGCCCTTCCCTGGCGACGTCGTGGCCGAGGCCTTCGGATGGGGCGCGAATCCGAAGGTGGACTACCGGGAGTTGGGGCCGGATGCCGCGGAGTTCGGGCGGCGGGTTCGCATGTCAGGCGCGGTCGAGTACCTGCGGACGCAGGCGGTGAGCCGGTTGTACCTCGACAACATCTACTCGATCGGCAGCTCGTGGGTGACGATGGGGCCGCACATCGGGCAGCTTGGGCTGCGGTACGGCGCGAACGACATGGGCAGCGTGATGATGGAAGAGAACGTGGTGAGCAGCGCGGGGACGACGTACTGCCTGGACGAGGCGGTGCTCTGCCGCCTGATCAGGGAGTCGGGGTTCACCCCGGCGCAGCGGGACAACACGTACGACGTGCTGCGGGTGCACGCGGGGGAGGAGGCCCCTGACCGGCGGGTGACGGACTGGTCGACGCACCGCGCGAAGAAGACGCACCAGCAAGCGCCGCGTCAAGGCAAGACGAGGTTGACGGTGAGCGCCAAGACCTGACACGGATTGCGCGGTTCAGCAGGTTATCGAACCTTGCATGGGGTGGGCGCGGTCGAACGGCCCTTGGACACGCCCGTGCCGCCCTCAATTCGCGCTATTTTTTCCTTGCATCTCCGTCAATAACGAGTATTCTGTCAACAGCGTCCATACTCACGACGCCGTTTGCATGGGCCGTGCTGCCTGCAGGGCGTGTGGGGTGAAGTCGGAGCTTCCGGGGCCATGTCGCGACGGAGGCCCGGGGAGAACCTTGGGTGTCGGTTCTTGAGGGTTGGTGGGGCGTGGGGTAATCGGGTGACGGCGGGCATTCGCCCCAGTCACGGTGAGTGTGGCTCGACCGGTGACCCTTGCAACCCTTGCATGGGGGATCAGCCGGCGGGTCCGAGAAAGAGGTTGTCCTGAAGGTTGCTGGTTGGCTGTTTGGACCCAGCATGCTCTTCCGATATCAAAGTTCCGTACGCGTGTGATCGCCCGGGGGCTCTGTTGGCCCTTGGGGTGTTTGTTTGGGGTTTGAAGTGTGTCGCGGGCCAGTGTGCGGCCTGCCAAAGTTTCGAGAGGAGTCTTTCATGAAGAAGTGTGCGATTCTTGCCATGGCCGCCGGCAGCATGTTCGGCGTGGCCCACGCCCAGCCGGTCATCGACGACAGCGTCTCGATGCCCGAGATCTCCCTGGCCGCTCCCTCGGCGGGCTATGACAGCCGCGTCGTCCAGTTGGTGTTCAACGTCGGTCCTCCGTCCGAGACGGGCGGCGACTGGCGCGCCCGCGGCACCGCCACCAAGGGCGGCAGCCGCTACAGCTTCAGCCCCGGTCCCGGCGCCACGTCGAATCCGATCTTGATCGGCGGCGTCGGCCTCGCCTTCTCGCAGGACGCCGCGGGTCTTCCGGAGGATGCGACCTTCGACGCCCGCGTCCGGTGGTACCTCGACCCGGTCGGCGGCCCCCCGGTGAGCCCCACGGCGCTGCCCGCCGAGCCGGACTTCGAGCTGACCATCGCCTTCGAGGACTTCACGACCCCGGGTTACATCACGTTCTATCCCGGCGCCCCGGTCACTTGGACGCCGGGGTTCTCGATGGGCAGCGACACCAAGCTCACCAGCGGCTTCGTGATGGTCGAGGCCCTCGCGACCGGCACGACCAACCCGAGCCCGAGCGTCGGTCCCTTCTTCCGCGGCTTGGTCGCGCCCAGCGTCGGCTCGTCGGACGGCGTCCGCTGGTCCGATCCCAACAACGACGGCGTCTTCGTGGCGGCCGACGCGTTTGGTTCCTCGACCAACCGCCGCATCCTGTACATCAACATGTCGGGTGACGTGGACCTTCCTCCGCCCCCGAACACCGTTGATCTGGGCTGCATCCCCGATGCCGGCCTGACGCGGTCGGACTCGCTGACCGCTGGCGCCGTGGATTGGTACCGCGTGTGCCTCAACGGCGACGCGGACATCAACGCCCGTCAGTTCTTCGCCATCACGTCGAACGGCTCGGCCGTCGACACCGCCATGGCGCTCTACAACGCGGGCACGGGCACGCTCGCCGGTCAGCAGGGCTCCGATCAGGACGACGGCGACGGTGTCAACGCCATGCTGACCTTCGGCATCGGCAACCACGCCGGCGAGGGCGACGGCACGAGCTTCGACGGTCGTGACGGCCAGCTCCTCGCGGGCGAGTATTACCTCGCCGTCGCGGGCGGCGGCGCTTCCTTCGGCCCCTCCTACAACGTCTCCGGCGGTGAGTCGGTGGGCAACTACCAGCTGACCTTCTCCACCAACACCAACGGCGGCACCCTGCCCCCGGCGGCGGCCCCGGCCGTCCGCACGGATCTGGGTGTTCTGACCGACCCCGGCGCCCCGGGCACCAACTTCACCATCCCGACCTACGGCGTCGATTGGTACAAGTTCACGCTCTGCCAGGAGATCGCGGCTCCCCTGTTCCTCGACCTCGACTTCAGCGCAACCGGCACCAGCATCGCCAACTGCGAGTCGTTCCTGTTCGACGGCAGCGGCAACTTGGTGACCAACGGCAACTCCGATGATGCGGGCCTCGGCTACAACCGGCCCCAGTACTCGTTCGGCGACGCTGGCCCCCGCACGCAGGGTGGCTCACCCGTTCCGTTCGACGGTTCGACCGGCGCGACGCTGGCCGCCGGCGACTACTACCTCGCCACCACGCTGATCAACGGCACCTCCGCCAATGATCGCTGGAACGTCTTCTCCAACTCGGGCAGCAGCCTGAGCTACCAAGTCGACTTCTACACCAACCTTGACAGCAGCACCTGCAGCAGCTGCCCCCCCTGCGCTGCTGACTACAACCAGGACGGTGGCGTTGACGGTGGCGACATCGCCTCCTTCTTCCCGGATTGGGAGACGTCCGCCTCGTGCGCCGACGTCAACCAGGACGGTGGCGTCGATGGCGGCGACATCGAGTCCTTCTTCGGCGTCTGGGAGGCGGGTGGCTGCTAAGCCCCTCCCCCCTCCGCACCGCTTGGCGTCACACCTGAGCAGTGCGAGCTCTTGAAACTTCCGAAGGCCCGGACCGTCAGGTCCGGGCCTTCGGTGTTTTTTCATCCCGCCGCCCCTTGCTCGACTCCACGTTCGCCCCGTCTAACCTCACCGCGTGATCGACACCCACTGTCATCTCACGTTCCCCGAGTTCGCGAGTGAGCCCGGCGGCGTCGCCAAGGCCCTCGCCCTCGCCGTCGCCCACGACGTCAGCGGCTGCATCACCATCTCCACCACCACGCCCAACGCCCTCGAGTGCCTCGCCGTCGCCCGGGCCCACGAGCGTGTCTGGTGCTCCGCCGGCGTCCATCCCGGCTACAGCGACGAAGGCCCGCACGATTGGGCCCTCATGCGGCGCGTGGGCGAGGACCCCAAGTGCGTCGCGTGGGGCGAGCTCGGCCTCGATCGCCACTGGCCCGAGCCCGCCATCGACCTCCAGCGCCGCGTGCTCGATGACCAACTTGCCGCCATCGAGTCGTGGACGAGGGAAGGACTCGCCAAGCCCGTCATCGTCCACTGCCGCGAGGCTTTCGATGATCTCCTGCCCCGTTTGGCCGCCAGTTCGCTACCACGCGATCGCTATGTCTTCCACTGCTTCACCGGCACGCCCGACGAGGCCCGCCGCGTGCTCGACTTCGGGGCGTGGATTTCCTTCACTGGCGTCGTGACGTACCGGAACGCGCCCGATGTTCATGCCGCCGCCAAGCTCGTGCCCGCCGACCGCGTGATGGTCGAGACCGACGCGCCCTTCCTCTCCCCCGAGCCGCACCGCAAGGAGCGGCCCTGTCAGCCGTGGATGACCTCGGTGACCGCCAAGGCCATCGCCTCGCTTCGGGGCGTGCCTTGGCCCGCCTTTCACGACCAAGTGAACGACAACACGTTTCGGTTCTTCGGAATCCGCTGAAACGCGTGCTATTGCCGGTGCGGGTATCGTGTGACCCGACTCCTCGAGACGGTCGGTGTCCGCGCTTCGCCGTCCGATAGGTGCATGGGCACTCAAGACAGACGCCGTCACACGCGAATCGGCAGTACACTTGAAATCATGGAGAGGGGCCGCACCATCGCCATTCGTCTGGCTTGCTGGCTGTTGACCGTGGCGTGGCTTGCCACGCGGCTGCCTGCCCAGTGTCCCGGCGCGTGGCTCAGTCGTCCGCCGCGGGCCGGCCCGGATGGTCCCGTGTTGGCCCAGGTGCGACTGCAGACCGAGCAAGGGACCATGCTGGTGGTCGGTGGGCGATTCGGCATCGCGGGAAACCACCGATGCTCGAACATGGCCGCCTTCGATCCGGCGGCCAATCAATGGACGCCCTTCACCCCCGGAGTCTCGGGTGGCGAGGTTCGCGCCCTGTGTGTCGATCAAGGCGGCCGACTCGTGATCGGCGGCGCCTTCTCGTTGGCCGGCGGCACGCCCGCTGCGAGTGTCGCGGTGTGGGATGGTGCATCATTGATCCCGATGGGCCTCGGGTTCGACGGTCCCGTCAACTGCCTGGCGCTGCTGGCGGATGGCAGGGTCTTGGCGGGCGGCGAGTTCACCACTTCGGGAAGCGTGCCCTGCGCAGGGCTTGCCGTGTGGAACGGGGTGTCGTGGTCGGAGTTCGGCGGCGGCGTGCGGCCGCTGCCTGGTTCCGCTCGCGCCGAGGTCCATGCGATCTCCTCGCTCGAGGGCGACGATCTGCTGATCGGAGGATCCTTTTCTGCGGCAGGGGGAACGCCAGCGCTGCGACTGGCGAGGTGGAATGGCGTGGATTGGCAGTCGATGGGCTCGGGCATCGGCGGCGACCAGTTCAAGAAAGTGACTTCCCTCGCCCGGCTTGATGCCGACACCGTCGTCGTCGGCGGCCGATTCACCTCGGCTGGCGGTGTGCCGGCCAACAACCTCGCCAAGGTCGCTCTCGCCTCCATGCAATGGTCCTCCATGGGCCTGTTGCCGAGCAACGTTGTCGAGGCCTTGCATGTGCTTCCCGGAGGCGAGTTGGCCGTCGGGTGTTCCTGGGTCGAGCAGGACGAGGCCAGGCCGGGCCTCATCATTCACGCCGACGGCCACCGGCAGTCGCTGCCCGAAGGATTGCCGGGGCCGATCGCGTCATTCTCCTCGTTGGCGGTCGGCCAAGACATCGTGCTGACGGCCGGACGCGGCGAGACCGGTGCCGGGTCGTCCTTCGCGACCTCGATCGCCTCGTGCCTGATCTCGGACGGGGTTGTGCCCGGAGTATGGCGGCCCGTTGGCCCCGGGTTGTCCGGGCCTGTGCATGCCATGGCAGAGTTGCCCGGCGGCGATCTTGTCTGCGCAGGGGATTTTCTGGTCGAGGACGGGGAGCAGTCCGCGTACGCCGTGGCGATCTTCCGCCGCGCTGAGCAGCGATGGGAGCTCTTGGGCACAGGGACGAACGGGCCGGCGTTTTCGGTCACGGTCGTGGACCACGATGGGTCGATCGTTGTCGGAGGGCTCTTTTCTCGCGCGGACGGCGCGAACGCCCCGAGCGTGGCGCGTTGGAGAGCCGGTCGATGGGAGTCGCTCGGGGATGGACCGGGCGGGATGATCGTCGCGTTGGCCTCGCGGAGTCACGACGATTCCTTCGTGGTGTACGCGGGGGGGTACTCAACCGGCCCCCTTGGCAACATCGCACGCTTCGACTCGGCGACGGGCGTGTGGTCGCCGATGGGGCAAGGATTGAACTCGATCGTGCGAGCGATTCTTCCAGACGACGCCACCTTCCCCTTCGTGGTGGCGGGAGGAGACTTCCGGTCGAGCGGCGTTCGGGCGATGCCCGGCGTCGCCACGTGGTGGCCGGCCACCGATCGATGGCAGTCGGTGGGCTATGGCCTGCCCGGGCCCGTCCATGCGCTGGCCTGGTCCGACGCCGGATTTCTCGTGGCGGGCGGGGAGTTTGCCGGGCAGTCGTCCACGGGCCAGACGTACCGAAATGTCGCTGTCTCGAGTGGGGCTCCCTCGTGGGCACCGCCGGGTTTCACGACCGACGGAACCGTGCGAGCGCTGGGGCCGGCGACCGGACAGGGTCTGGAACTCTACATGGGGGGCGATTTTTCGACCGTAGGGACGCTGGTCTCGCCCCGATTGGCCCGGGTCGCCGCGGGCGTGCCGACGCCTTTCGAATCCCCCAACGGCCCGACACTCGCCATCGTGACGACGCGTCAAGGCATGGTCGCCGCCGCCGGTGACTTCTCGTCGATCGGCGGCGAACCAGCCGGCGGGCTGGCGATCTGGCAGAACGCCCCGAGCATCAGCATCCGGTCCACGTCCGCGGATCTCGAGGTGTGCGAGGGACAACCCGTTCGTCTGGATGTCGACGCCATCTCCCCGCCGCCGCTCTCCTACCGATGGCTGCGCGACGGTCAGACGATTCTTCCCATGGAAGATGATTCGGTGGCCGGCGAGCGATCCTCCTCGCTGACCATGAATCCCGCCTTGCCGGGTGTCTACGCGTGCGTGCTCACGAACCAATGCGAGGAGGTCACGACCGCCCCGATCCTGGTTCGGGTGATCTCGTCGGCGTCGTGTCCGGCGGACTTCAACGGCGACGGCGGCGTCGATGGTGGCGATGTCGAGGCCTTCATGCTCCGGTGGCAAGGCGGCATGTGCGATGCCGACGTGAATCGCGACGGCGGTGTTGATGGTGGTGACGTCGAGGCCTTCTTCCTGCTGTGGCAGCAGGGAGGTTGCTGACCGGATCCGACGCGGCCCTCCGCCACCGCCGGTCCGTTCCTTGCGGCCACGGAGCCGTTCGGCTACGCTTGCCCCGATGACACGCGCCGCCATCATCGCCTGCCTCGCCGCCGCCTCGGTCCTCGTCGGGTGCTCGGGGACCCAAGCGCCTTCCCTCTCCGTGCTCGGCGGCAGCGTCAAGGAGCGGGGTCCCAACGCCACCGTCGTCGAGTTCATCATCGACGCCGACAACGCCAACCCCGACGCCCTGCCCCTGCAGGAAGTCGAATACACCGTCTCCCGCGACGGCGTCGTCGTCTTCTCCGGCAAGCGGTCAGCCGAGGCCATCATCCGCCGCTACGGCAAGCAGCAGTTCGTCCTGCCCGCCGCGTTCACCTCCGAGCAATCGCCCGAAGGCGAGTACCGCATCAGCGGCACCGTGACCTACATCGCCCCCGGCGCGCTGGCGGAGACCCTCTTCGACCAGGCCATCGTCCGTCCCTCCGTCGATTTCAGCGGCACCGCCACCGTCCGCTGATCCGCCGTCGGCCGCGGCGCGTTCCCGAGTTCACCGTGTCAACCACGCCACCACCTGCCGGATGGCCGGTGCGGCGACCAGCGTGGCGATGATCGCGGCGACGAACGCGATGCCCCATTGGCGAAGCCACTCGTGCAGGAGCGACGACGAGAACCCCAGCCTCGTGAAGGCCAAGGCGAACGCGGCCGCACCGCTGCCGGTCAGCGTCATCAGGAGCAGGAAGAGAAAGTCGCCTCGCCTCGTTGCGGCCATGGCTTGATCCTCATGCCGGGCGTTCGACGTTCAGCAGGGCGTCGACGAACGCGCTGGGGTCGAAAGGCTGGACGTCGTCGGGGGTCTCGCCCAGCCCGATGTACTTGACGGGAATCGACGTCGTCTCGCGAATGGCGATGACGATGCCGCCCTTGGCGGTGCCGTCGAGCTTGCTCAGGAAGATGCCCGTGACACCCGCAGCCTTGTTGAACTCCTCGGCCTGTCGGAGGGCGTTCTGGCCGCTGGTGGCATCGAGCACGAGCAGCGTCTCGTGCGGCGCGCCCTCGATCTGCCGGGCCGCCACCGAGCGGATCTTCGTGAGTTGGCGCATGAGGGGGTCCTGCGTCTGCAGGCGACCCGCGGTGTCGAGGATCAGCACGTCGACCTTGCGGGCCTTGGCGGCGGCGCACGCGTCGAAAGCCACCGCCGCGGGATCTCCGCCCTGCTGGCCCTTGACGACCTCGACGCCCAGCCGCTGCGCCCAGACCTCGAGTTGGTGCACCGCGCCGGCCCGGAAGGTGTCGCACGCGCCCAAGAGCACGGTCTTGCCCTCGCTCGTGAGGGCGCGGCAGAGCTTGGCGATGCTCGTGGTCTTGCCCACGCCGTTGACGCCCGTCATGAGGATCACGGTGGGGCCGGCGCCCGGGGCCGCGAACTTGAGGGCCCTGTCTTCCGGCGGCCAGAGGGCCTTGAGCTCGGCACGGAGGTACTCGAGCACCTGGTCGCCGCTCTTGATCGTGCCGGCCTTGAAGTCGGCGCGAATGCGGTCGATCAGCCTGGTGGTGGTCGCCAGCCCGACGTCGGCCCGCAGGAGCGTGGCCTGCAGTTGGTCGATGAGGGCTTCGTCGAGGGCCCGGCCAAGCAGCAGGTTGCGGAGTCCCTGCACGCCGCCGATGAAGGCCTCGCGGGTCTTTTCGAGTCCCTTGTCGAACCCCTGACGGATCTTGTCGACCAGCGACTTGAAGAAGGCCATGTCAGCCGCCCTCCCCGGCCTTGACCGCGCTCTTGGCGATCTTGTCGAGCAGCGCGTTGATGAACGCGGGCGAGCGGTCGGTGCTGAAGTGGCGGGCCAACTCGACCGCCTCGTTGAGGACGATGGGCGCGGGGTTCGTGCCCGAGGTCAACTCATGGTGGCACAGACGCAGGATCGCCCGGTCGACGCCCGCCAAGCGGTGGGTGGGCCACTCGGGCGCGAGGGCCCGGAAGGCCTCGTCGGCGGTCTTGCGGCCGGCGAGCGAGCCCTTCACCAGCGACACGGCCAACGCCGCGGCGTTGGGGCCCAGCCCCTCCACCCGCGCGATGGTGTCGGTGATGAACTGTTCGTCCTCGATGCCGCGGGCGTCCATCTCGAAGAGGATCTGGAAGGCCAGCCGCCGCAGCGCCATCCGCATGGCCCGTTCGCGGTCGATGGGGGCGAGCGCCTCGAGTTCGGCCTCGATGTCGACGGTCGATTCGCCCCGCTCCTGCGTCCCGGGCAGCAGGTAGAGTTCGTCGAAGGCCAGACGGCGGAGCGTCTCGCTCTTGGGGTCCTTGTCCTTGGCGTCCGGGCGGCGGTCGCTCATCGGCGGCGTCCTCCGCGGGCCGCCTTGTCGGGCCGGGGCGCGAGCCCGCCGGTGGCCGCGATCTCAGCCGCCAGTTCCGGATGATGGATGATGCGAGCGGCGGTGATGGTGTCGAGCACCGCCGTCATCGCCTCGTGCCCCTTGTTCGCCGACGGATCCTTGCCCAGCCCGGCTCGCTCGCGGGCTTGCTTGGCGTTGTTGGTGGTGAGCACGCCAAAGGCCACCGGCACGTCGGTCAGGAGCGTGACGTTGGTCAGGCCGTGGGCGACGGCCTGGGCGATGTGCTGGTCGTGGCTGGTCTCGCCCTTGATGATGCAGCCGAGGGCGACGATGCCGTCGAAGCGGCCGGTGCGTGCCGCGGCCATGCACAGGGCGGTGAGTTCGTAGGAGCCGGGCGCCTCGAAGACGGCGGGGGTGTAGCCGGTTCGCTCGGCGCACGTCTCGACGGCGGCCAAGACGAGCGACTCGGTGATCGAGTGGTTGTAGCGGCTGTAAACCACCGCGATGCTGGGGGAGGGGGAAGAACGCTTGCGTGCACGTGCGGGCATGGACCCGGAGTGTAGGGGGCGTTTCCAGAGGTTCCCTCACCCGCTTCGCGGGTTCGGTCACTCGTGGCAACGCTCGTGGGCCCTTGCGGGCCCTTGGTGCGGGCATGCTGTGGTCCCGCAGGGACCGACGAATGGAGCGGCGGGTGAAACGAACCCGCTTCGCGGGTGAGTTGAACCCGCCGTGGGGCGTGATGTGCGCACCCGCCCCGTGAGGGGCGGACGAGGGGTGAGGCGTGGTCGTCGGCCCCGTTGGGGCCGTGCGCGAATCGGCGCGTGTCCACGAGTTCCCTCACCCGCTTCGCGGGTTCGGTCACTCGTGGCAACGCTCGTGGGCCCTTGCGGGCCCTTGGTTCGGGTGTTCCGTGGTCCCGGAGGGACCGACGAATGTTGCGGCGGGTGAAACGAACCCGCTCCGCGGGTGAGTTGAACCCGCCGTGACGCGTG
>JBBAVG010000021.1:21196-52452 GCA_040397805.1 Phycisphaerales bacterium | reverse complement strand
ACCACCATGTCCTCGTACGCACCCATGAAGTCGGGCACGTAGCCGATGAGGGGCCGGATCTGGCGGTTCTGGTAGCCGACGGTGAGCCCGGCGATGTTGGCCTGGCCGCTGCTGGGCTTGAGCAGCGTCGCGAGGATCTTGATCGTCGTCGTCTTGCCCGCGCCGTTGGGACCGATGAAGCCGAAGCAGTCACCCTCGTTGATGGTGAGGTTGAGGTTGTTGAGCGCGACGAGTTCGCCGTAGCGCTTGGTGAGGTTGATGGTCTCGATCATCGGCACGGAGGGAATCCTTGGCGCGGTGGCGGCCGGGCGGGGTCAGGGCGACGGGGGCTCTTCCGCGTTCCTCGCGACGGGGAACCGCGGCGGGGCGTCGGGCAGGGGGTAGATCCAACGCACGTACGTCAGTCCCATGGTCTCGAGGGGCTCCCCGTCGACCACCAGCGGCACCGGCGATGGCTGGGGTTGCTGCTCCCCCACCATCCCCACGATGATGATGCACGGACGCGTGAACCACCGCCCCAGATCAAAGCCATGCGTCGACGTCCGCTGCGGCACCGCGGGCGACGGTGCGGCGATGTCCCCCGAGGGCTCGGGCGTCGGCAGCATCGGAAAGAGCGCGAGCCCCGCCAACGCCGACGCGGGCCGAAGCCGCGTCGCCTCGCCCTCGTCGAGCACCCTGCCGAATCCGGCGGCAGGAACCAGCGTCGCCAGGTATTGATCCAGCGATGCCTTCCGCTGCTCGACCCGCGACCTCGGACGCGTGACGACGTCGAGCGACAACGGCTTGCCCGGCTCCCACGGCTCGGTGAAGACGAAGGCCTCGGCCTCGCAGGGCAACGCCGCGGGCAGCGCGGCGGCAGCCGTCCGGGGCCGCGGAGCGGGCAGCGGCTGCTGCCGCCGCACGACGATGACCGTGACGCCCGTCATGGGCCCGGGGAACTTGTGCACGAGCGAACCGGTCACCAGCGGCACCTGCTTGGTCTCGTCGAGTTGGAACCAGCCCGCGTCGTTGAGCCGCAGCACGCCCATGCCCTCCTTGCCCTCGTCGGGCAGGGGCAGGGGCATCTCCCACCGCGGGCCGCCCGACCACTGGGCCTCCACTTGCTTGACGGTCTGGCGGGTGGGCACGGTGATCATGTCGGGCAGGCGGGCGTCGACGGCGTACCCGCGGGCGTCGGGGAAGCCGCCGAAGCCAGAGGCCGACGCATCCGCGGCTTCCCACGCGACGATGCTGTTGAGGCTCCGGCGTTGCGCCGACCGATCCTTGAGTTCAATCGCCTCGCCCACGCCCAGGGTCGCCGAGCCGTACCAGGGCAGGAGCACGCTCGCCCACGTGCGGGCCCGCTGCACGGGCTGCCCGAAGACGTGATCGAGCAGGGTGAGGTGGGTGGCCTCGGTGGCCTTGGGTCGGAGGATCGTCGCGCCGCCCCACGCGAAGACCGTGAAGACCACCGAGCAGGCGATGAAGCCGACCCAGGCGTGGTGCGTCATGCCTCGACGCCGCAGGAGCGCGAAGCCGACGGGCCCGGCCACGGCCCAGTAGATCGCGAAGACGACGAAGCCCGCCAAGACGCCGGTGGCGGAACTTCCGGACTTGCCGATGGCCGCGTCGATCATGGCGTCGTACGACACCACGCGGCGGCTCGCGCCGGCGGCGACCTGCACCGTGGACGAGCCATCGGCGGACGGCTCGACCTGCGGCTCCTGCAGCGTGCCGCGGCGTCCCAGCACGCGATGCCAGAAGACCTCGGCGTCGATCATGCGGAACTGCGAGAGGGCGGTCTGGTTGAGATCAAGGCCCACCATCGTGACGCACCCCGCGCCCACCTCGCGCCGGGTCACCACGCAGCCGCCCTCGGGCCCGGCGAGCACGCACGAGGCCTCCCACGGCGAGGTGTCGGGCCGCCTGGTGAACTGCTGCACCGTGGCGGTGGCGGGGAACGAGGTCGAGTTCCACGACGTCAGCAGCGGCCGGAACCCCTCGAAGGGCACCCGCTCCCGCGAGGCCACCGTCACCGACGGCATGATGTCGATCAGCTCGTTGCTCGACGCGTTGGTCCAGGTCTGTCCGACGGGCGGCAGGATGATGACCAGGTGCCCGCCCCGCGTGACGTAATCGCGCACCGCCCTCGCCCGGTCGCCCCGCAACTTCGCCGGGTCGCCATCGGCCCAGACGATGGCCTCGAAGCCGGCCAAGCCCATCCAGCGGTCGGGCATGTCCTCGGGGGTCAGCCCCGTCACGATCTGCGTCGACTCGTTCGCCAATGGATGCCACGGGCTGCTGGGCCCGACGCGATCGCCGTACTGCTGCAGCCCGAGCGGCCGCGGGCCCACCACGCCGATCATCCCGACCGTCGCGGGGACGATCGACCCGGCCTTGGGCGTCACCTTGGCCGAGGCGAGCATGCGCCCGGCGCGATAGCCGGTGGCGCCGGGCTCGCCAAGATCACCGGCCTCCACCGCTTCATGCACCGTGACCGTCACCTCGGTCGCTTCGGCCGTGCCGACAAATGGCAGTCTTGCGTACAGCCACGCCTGCTGCGCGAGGCCCGGGTTCGAGGTCAGGCCCGTCTGGTAGAGGGGTTGATCGCCGTCGGCGTCGACGGTCTGCACGCGGACGATCAGTTCGCGTTGCGACGAGGCCGTGTCGGTCAGGCGAAGACGCAACCCGCACCAATCGCCCGGACGTGCCTGATTGCCTGCGCCGAAACGATCCACCTCGATCAACACCTCGCCCGCCGACCGCGTGGAGGTCGCCGCGGTTTGCCTCGCGGCCGTGGGCGCCGCCGCCAACGCCATGGCAAGGAGCATCGCCAAGAACAGCACCGCTCGCGACCGGCGATCATCCCCCCCGCCGGGGAAGGCGACCGGGCAACTCGGCGGCGTCAGGAACGATTGGGGCATGCGGCTCTCGTCTCGGATCGATTCACGCCCCGCCGAAGGGTCCGAAAAAGTCGGCCCGGGGGCGGGGATTCTACCGGGACTGAACCCGCACGGTTCAGGGGCCGATTCTTGGGGCGTGTCTTTCACCTCCGGCGAGTTCGTGGTGCTCGGAATCGTCGCCGCCATCTGCGTGGTGGCGATCCTCCGCGTCGCCGCCGACGAGATTCGCTACGCGACCACCCTGCACGACCTCAAGGTGCGGGTGAACCAACTCCGCATCCAACGGATGGAACTGCTCAAGGCCTATGTGCCCGACGAAGTGGGCCCGGCCGACGGCAAGCGCGGACGCGTACCCTCCAAGTCATGAGGATCCTGGTCGCGTGCGTGGCGGCGAGCTGCTGGGGCGTGGTGCACGCCGCGGCCCTGCCCTTGGCCTCCGCCCCGTCGCTCGAGCAGGTCGTGCTGGCCCGATTCGACGCCTGGGATCTTGACGGCGATGACGTGCTTGAAGCGGCCGAGATCGACCGCCTCGTGGTCGATCCTGCCCATGCCGGCGAGGACGCGGCGGCCTTGGCCGCCCTCAAGCTCGCCCTGCGGTCGGGTCGCATCGAACCCGCCCCGCTCCACCGCTCGCTCTTTGAGACCGCCCCGCCACCCGGCACCAAGCCCGCGGCACAGGCCACCACGTCGGGAGCCACGGGCGGCGAGACGACTCGCGAGGAACGCTCGGTCGACGAGGACCGCGACGCGGCCGCCTCCTCGCGCCGAAAGCTCGACGGCCCGGCGACAGTCGCCGCGTTGCGGAGCAGGTACACCCGAGCCACCAAGCGCATCGCCTCGGCCAAGCGAACGGTGTTCCTCGACGAGACGCCCGACATCGATCGGCTGCGCCAAGGCTCGCTGGGCGACTGCTTCCTGATCGCCGCCGTGGGCGCCATGGCGCACCGGGATCCGCAGTCGGTCCGCACGATGATCCGTCCCTATCGGGACGGACACCTGGTCACGCTTGGCGAGGACCATGCCGTGATCGTGCCGCCGCTGACCGACGCGCAACTCGGTCTCACGTCGTCCACGGGCGACGAGGGGGTGTGGATCGCGATCATCGAGCAGGCCTATGGCAGCATCCGCAACGAGCGGCGTCCTGCCGAACAGCAAACGCTCGAGCCCAGCGACGCCATCGCGCGGGGCGGATCGATCAACTCGACGATCGCGGCCCTCACGGGCCGCGTCGCGAGGACGACCCCCATGCGGGCCCGCATCGAGAAGGCCCTGGAGCAAGGCGAAGCAGTCGACCCGATCGTCGAGGACATTCGCCGTCGCCTGCACGACGCCTTCCGCGACCGCCGATTGGTGGGCGCAGGGACCAGTTCGACCGACAAGGGCCTCAAGCTCCCGCCGGGCATCAACGGGAAGCACGCCTACGCGGTGCTCGCCTTCGACGATGAGGCCGGCACCGTGGAGATCTGGAACCCCCACGGCAACACCTTCAAGCCCAAGGGCGAGCCGGGCGTCGAGCACGGCTATCCCACGAAGGCCGGACGGTTCACCATGCCGCTGGTCGACTTCGTGAGCGTCTTTCGCGCCGTGACGATCGAGACCGACGCGCCGGCCCTGCCCCGCAAGGTGAAGGCCACGGCGCCGAAGGCCGCAACGCCGCAAGAGTGATCGGGGAAATCCGAGGCCTCACGCCGTTCGTGAATGACGTGCGTCTTCGTGGTCCCCGCCGACGCACATGGGGGCCACGCCCCTCACGCCTCCGCCAACGCGAACGCCGCCACCACCTGGTGCACCGCGCCGCTCGACGTCTGGATGCTCCGCGTCAACTCGACCTTCGCCACCTCGAAGGGCTCCATCGCCGCCGGCCACTCGCGAACGGTGGTCGTCCATGCGGGGTTGAACCTCGCCAGCGTGAAGTGCGGCAGGAAGGGGTCGCCCTTGGCCTTGGAAGGGCGGTGGGCCAACCTCGCCGCCAACCGCCGCCTCGCTTCGGCCAAGGGCGAGGGCCAGTCGGTGATCAGGGCGACCAGACGGGCGGGTCCCCGCTCCGGGAGCAACCGCAGCGCCTGCGGCGTCAGCCGCTGGGCACGCAGGCCGGCCACCGCGGCGGCGATCGACTCGACGACTCCATCCACCCGCGACGGCGCGGTCTCGCCGATGAACTGCAGCGTGAGGTGGACCTGCGCTTCCGGGACGGGCCTGGCGGCCGGGGGAAGACCGGGCGGGAGGAGTGCCGCCATGCGGGCGGCGACCGCCGCATCGGGCCTGACCGAGACGAAGAGTCGGAGCGGACCGGAAGGCATCGCAAGGGACCCTAGGCGTCGCGCGTCCGCCCCGGGTCGGGGCGATCTACCATCGGGGCCCCGTGCCCGGAGGCTCCGTGCAGGGGACAACCGGCAGACGTCACCAGCACCTCAGTCGACAGGAATCGCAGCATGCGTATCGGCGCCATCGGAATCGACTCGTCCCACCTCCCGGTCTTCACCCAGCGGATCAAGGAACTCAACGAGGCCGGGAAGACCAAGTGCCGCGTGACGCACTTCTGGGATCCGGGCCATCACGAGTGGCAGCACCCCGAGGGCCCGGCTCGTTCCGCGCAGGACGTCGAGAAGTGGCGGCAGGACACGATCAAGCTCGGCGCGTCGCAGGTCGGCTCGCTCGACGAGCTGCTGGCCAACGTCGACGGCGTGATGGTGCTGAACATCAACGGCCACCGACACCTCGAGCTCTCGATCGGCCCGATCGCCCGCGGCATGCCCACGTACATCGACAAGCCGCTGACCTGCTCGCTCGACCAGGCCAAGAGCCTGCTCGCCATGACGCGTCAGTACAAGGCCCGCTGCTATTCGGCCTCGTCGCTGCGGTTCGTGGCCGAGATTCCCAAGCTCAGCAAGGAGAAGCTCGGGAACATCGTCGCCATCGACGCCTTCGGCAACGGCGAACTGCTGGACATGATGCCCCACCTCTGGCACTACGGCTGCCACAGCATCGAGATGGTCGACGCCATCTTCCGCTGGAGCGGCCAGGGCGCGGGCGTGAAGCGCGTCAGCGCGATCTGCAACGAGGATCGCCACCTGCTCGACATGGAGTACCGCGACGGCCGCCTGGCCCGCCTCCGCATGGACCGCAAGGGCGCGTGGGCCTTCGGCGCCACCGTGCACGGCGAGAAGGGCGTGGAGCAGTTCGTCGTCGACTTCGGGCCCGTCTACGGCCGCCTGGTCGAAGGCATGGTCCGCTTCTTCGAAGGGGGCGAGGCGCCCGTCGACCTGCGGGACATCGTCGAGAACGTCGCGGTGATGGAGATGGGCAACCGGTCCATCGCGCTCGACGGCGCGTGGGTCGACGTGCCGGCCATCGCCTGAGTTTCATTTCTGTTCGGGTCCGATCATCTTTTGCGCCGGGTTTTTCCGGCGCGATGTCACGGTATTATGAAACGTCAGGTTATAGAATATCGTTGAATCCGACCAACCCGTTCGATCAGCCGGGCGGACCCGAGCGAATGGGCAGCGGTGAGACGGTCGGGGATGGACGAAGGCCGTGCGCAGGTGATCGAACTGAAGAACATCACGCCGCAGCCCGGCCGCCCTTTGTACATGGTGGTGAAGGACGCCGTTCGCGCGGCGATCGACGCCGGTCGGTTCCAGCCCGGCGACCGGCTGCCCAGCACGAAGGTGCTCAGCGAGCGGATGAACGTTTCGCTGGTGACCGCGCACCGTGCGCTGCAGGAACTGGTGACGGCGGGCGTGCTGCGGCGAGGCCAAGGCAAAGGCACGTACGTGCACGAGGACTACGGCCGCACCACCCGTCGCGGGCTGGGCTATCGCCTCGGCATCGTCTTCCATGCCGACAGTTCGCTGGCCGACGCCTACAACGGCCAGATCTTCGAAGGCGTGCGCCGCGAGGCCAACGAACTGGGCATCGACATGGTGCTCCTGCGGTACGGCGAGGACTGGCGCAACGAGTGCCACGGCTACCTCTTCGTCAACCCGTTCGAGGAAATGCTTGAACGTCCCGTGCGTCGCGGCAAGCGCGGACCCGACGGCGAGCAGGCCTCGGACACGCCCATCATGGTCGTCGGCGCCAGCTACTCGCTGCCGGGCGTCATCTGCTGCGACACCGACAACTTGGGCCTGGCGGCCGCGGCGGCGAACTACCTCGCGGAACTCGGACACCGCACGGTGGCCTTCGTCGGCGGCACGGGCAAGATCAGCAACGACCGCGACCGGCACGCGGGGTTCCTCAACGCCTGTCGTGCGGCGGGCCTCGCGGTCCCCGCGACCAGCGTGATCCGTGCCGCGGGATGGCGGTTGCAGGAGTCCGAGCGGCTGGAACTCGAGCGGGCGCTCTCGCGTCCCGACCGGCCCACGGCCATCTTCGCGGCGGGCTACCACTTCGCGCTCGACGCCTACGCGGCGGCCCTGAACGTGGGGCTTCGCATCCCGCAGGACCTGTCGGTGATCGGCGTCGACGACCCGCCGAGCGCGAGTTTCGTCACCCCCCCCTTGACCACCTTCCGCCAGCAACTCCTCGAGATGGGCCGTGCGGCCGTTCGTACGCTCTTCGAACAGGTGCAGAGTCCGTCATCCCGCCACCGCGGGACCACGATTTCCCTCCCCGCCGAGTTCGTCGAGCGTCTGTCGTGCGCCTCGACGGTCGCGGCTCCCCAGACCTCCCGCCGCGCGGGCGGCGCGTTCGCGGCTCCCGTCCGTCCGACGGGGGTCGAGTCTCGATCCCATCACCCCTGAGTCCCCACGGAGCATCCCCCGCCATGCATCGACACGCCATGAGCGCCCCCCGTCGCGGCTTCACGCTGATCGAACTCCTGGTGGTCATCGCCATCATCGCCCTGCTCATCGGCGTGCTCCTGCCCGCCCTGGGCAAGGCCCGCGAGAGCGCCCGCACCACCAAGTGCCAGAGCAACCTGCGCCAGCTCACCATCTCGCTGACGCAGTACGCCTTCGACTTCAAGTTCAAGTTCCCCCCGTCGCTGCCAGGCACCACGGCCGATCCGGGTCACTTCTGGTACGACATGCCGCGGCTTGGCCCCTACCTCCCGCAGATCGTCTTCGTCGATCGCCCCTCCACGGGCTATGAAACCATCGCCGGCGGCGTGATGGAGTGTCCGAACCACCTCAACGGCGCTCGCTCCTACGGCATGAACCGCTGGGCCAACGCCGCGTGGGGCTCGCCCAGCAGCCCCTTCACCCCCACCGGCCAGAACGGCAAGGCCTTCGACGCCAACGTCGACTTTTCGTCGAAGATGCTCTTGGTCGGCGAGATGTGGGCCGTGCAGGGCATCGACGACGCCAACGGCAATCGCCGCTGGGTCACGCAGGACTCCTTCGGCACCTTCGGGACCCCCGGCGAGCGGTTCGGCGGCGGCGCGGGCGTCACTGACGCCTCCATCTCGCCCGGCATCGGCCTGGGCCGCCCGCCCGAGATGGGCACGGGCTTCGCCCGCCCCACGTCCTACATGTCGTACTCGCGTCACCCCAGGAAGAAGACCGACGCCACCACCCCCATCGGCACGACGATGTTCGGCTTCGTCGACACCCACGTCGACCTCGTCCGCTCCGAGAAGCTCTACGACCGCGCCACCGGCAAGAGCCTCCTCGAGGCCATGTGGTCTCCCAAGGACCCCGAGATCGATCGCCTGCCCTGAGCACGGCCCCTCCGACACACCGCCCCTGTACGATCGCGGCAGAGGATGGCCCTTCGCTCGCCACCGCCGGCCCATGCATCGCCCGCGTCGCCACGTCGACGCCGGTGTGTCGTCGCTGCGCTGGCCGCGATCGCCTTGCTCATGCTCCCGCCCGGCTGCGGCCGCAGCGAGCCGTCGGAGGGCGTGACGCTCGAGTTGTGGACGCTGGCCCTCAGCCCCCACTTCGACGCGTACATGAAGGAGCAGGTGGCCGCGTTCGAAGCCGCCACTCCGGGCGTTCGCGTGACGTGGGTGGACATCGCCTACGACGCGCTCGACCGCAAGCTCATCGCCGCCGCCGCCGCGGGACGTGCACCCGACGTCGTCAACATGGCGGACCTCAACTTCGCCCGTTATGCCGCACTCGGCGCATTCCGTGACGTGCGGGCCGACCTGCCCGGCGACCCCGCCGACGCCTACTTGCCCGGCGCGGTCTCGCTGTGCACCATCGGCGGGCGACTGCTCTCGCTGCCGTGGTACGTCACCCCGCAGGCCAGAATCGTCAACGCGGCGGTCCTCGCCGAGGGCGGCTTGACGCCCGAGTCGCTGCCGCCCGACTGGCGAGGGCTCGCGTCGGCCGCCAAGGCCTTCCACGCCAAGACGGGCAAGCACCTGCTGTCGCAGCCCCTGGGCGAAGAGTCGCAACTGCCCATCATGCTCCTCTCCGAGGGGCTTCCCCCGCTGCGAGCCCGCGCCGACGGGCGGCTTGAGTCCAACCTCGACGATCCGAAGGTGCTCGAGTACCTCGCGATGTGGGTGGACCTCTACCGCTCCGGAGCCATGCCACGCGACGCGGCCACCCGCGGCCACGCGCACCTGCTCGACCTCTTCCAGGAAGGCAAGCTCGGCGTCATCTCGACAGGCCCCAACTTCCTCAAGCGGATCCGCGACGTGTCGCCCCGCGTCTACGAGGCCGCCACCGTGCTTCCCGGCGCGGTGGGGCAACTCGGTCGCGTGCACATGCCCGTGATGGTGCTCGCCGTCTCCAATCGCACGCGTCACCCTCGCGAGGCGGCGGCCTTGGCGTGGTTCATGACCGCCGCGCCGGCGCAGACCGCCCTCTGCCGCCTGGCCCCCGTCATGCCCAGCAGCATGGCGTCGCTCGATGACCCCTTCTTCAGCCCAAGCCCGTCGGCCGCCCGCGGCGAGACGACGCTCGCGCTGGGCAAGTCCGTCGCGATGCGGACGCTCCCCGAGGCCGTCGCCTTCACCGCCAGCCTCGACACGTGGCCCGACCTGCGGCGTGCCTTCGAGGAGGAGTTCAAGCGGGTGCTGCTCGACCACGAGCCGTTGGACGAGGCGATGGCCCGCGTGGGCCGGGCCTGGAACTCGCTCCTCGATGCCGCCGCCCCCGCGGGGATCGACTGCGTGCCCACGCCGACGAAGGTCGCGCCCCCCGCGTGGCGAACCCCTGCCGAGGAGGCGTTGACGCGATGACGCCGCGACGCCTCATGGCCCGCCTGACGCCCTTTGCCTTCCTCGCCCCCGCGGCGGCGGTGCTGGGCGTCTTTTTCCTCGGCGCGGTGGGGCAGGTCGTCTTCTACTCCTTCACGAGGTACACGGCCTTCAGCGGGCCCGACTTCGTCGGCCTCGAGAACTACCGCCGCCTGCTGGCCAGCGAGCGGTTCTGGGCGTGCCTGGCCAACAGCGCGATCTACCTGCTCGTCACGCCCGCCATCATCGCCCTGAGCCTCGCCGCCGCGATCGTGGTCGAATCGCTCGGCAGCCGCGGCCGGTGGCTGCGGCTCGCGCTCTTCCTTCCGGTCATCACCCCCACCATCGTCGCGGGCGTGGCGTGGCGGCTGATCCTCAACGAGGATTCGGGCCTGCTCAACGCCGGCCTGACGCGGCTGGGCCTCGACCCCGTGCCGTGGCTGAGCCGCCATCCGTGGACGCTCGTGAGCGCGATGTTCGTCACGCTCTGGAAGGGCTTCGGGTTCTACATGATGGTCTTCCTGGCGGGGCTGCTCGCCGTGCCGCGGGAGCTGCGCGAGGCGGCCGCCCTCGACGGGGCCTCCCGGCTGGGCGTCTTCCGTGCCGTGACGCTTCCCGCGCTGGTGCCGTCGATCGTGCTGGTCTTCATCGTCTCGTCGATCTCGGCCCTCAAGGTCTTCGACGAGCTCTTCGTGCTCGCCAAGGGCTCGCCCATCGCGCAGCAGACGGCCGTGCCCCTGCTCTACCGCATCGCCTTCGAGGAGGGCGACTACGGGCTCGCCTCGGCGCTGGGCTTGTCGATCTTCCTCTTCATCCTCTCCTTCAGCCTGGTCAACCTGCGACTGACGGCCCGCAGCGAGGAGGCCGCGTCATGATCGAACGACGGCCCGCCTGGCTCGGCTTCTCGACGTGGTTCTTCGCGATCGTGCTGGCGATCGTCTCGATCGGCCCCGCCGCGTGGCTCTTGGCCATCGCCCTGCAACCCCCCGGCACCGACCTCCGCGAGATCGGCCCGGCCGCCACGCTCGACAACTTCGCCGCCGCGTGGAAGGACGGCTCGCTCGCGGGCCCCCTGGTCAACAGCGTGCTGGTCACCTTCGCCCGCGCCTCGCTCAACGTGCTCATCGCGGCCCTGGCGGCCTACCCCCTCGCTCGCATGCGGTTCCGCTCCCGCAACCTCATCTTCGTGCTCCTGTTGTGCACGATGATGGTCCCCGAGCAGGTCGTTCTGGTGCCCATGTTCCGCATCGTCGTGGGCATGGGGCTCTACGACACGCTGGCGGCGGTGGTGCTTCCCTTCAGCGTCACGGCCTTCGGCATCTTCCTCTGTCGCCAAGCCTTCTTGGCCATCCCCGCCTCGCTCGAGGAAGCCGCCCGAATCGACGGCGCGGGCCCGCTCCGCATCTGGTGGCACGTGATGCTGCCGCTGGCGGCCCCCACGCTCGCCACGCTGGGGCTCTTCAGCATCATCGGCGCGTGGAGCGACCTGCTGTGGCCCCTCATCGTGCTCCAGTCCCGCGACGCGATGACGCTGCCCGTGGCCGTCAACGCCCTGCAGGGCACCTTCGCCACCAACCCCCGCGCCGTGTACGCCGGCGCGGTCCTCTCGCTCATCCCCATCCTCGTCATCTTCGCCCTGCTCCAGCGGTTCATGAAGCCCGAGATGTTCGGCGGCGCGGTCAAGGGCTGAGCGCGGACTCCCGCAGGAACACCCCATGAAGGAACTCTCGACCAAGGTGCTCATCGTCGGCGGCGGAACGGGCGGCGTGGCGGCAGCGCTGGCCCTGGCCTCCCGCGGCATCGACTGCGTGATGGTCGATCCCTTCGAGTGGATCGGCGGCCAGTTGACCAGCCAAGCGGTGCCCCCCGACGAGAACCAGTGGGTCGAGACCTTCGGCGCCACCCGCCGCTACCAGGCCATGCGCGACGGCGTGCGGGCGTGGTACCGAGCCAACGGCCGCCTGACGGCCGAGGCCTGCGAACGGCCACTGCTCAACCCCGGCGGCGGATGGGTCAGCCGCCTGTGCGCGATGCCCCGGGTCTTCAACACCGTGCTCGAGGAGATGCTCGCCCACGCGGCCGGCCGCGTGACGATCATCAAGGGCATGGAACCCGCCGCGGCGTCGACCGCCGGCGACCGGGTCCAAAGCGTGCGGTTCCGCCGGTGCGCGGCCTTCTCGCCGCACGACGAACTCACGGTGTCGGCGACCTACGTGCTCGACGCGACCGAACTGGGCGACCTCTATGAACTGGCGGGCATCGAGCACGCCATCGGCGCCGAGCACCAGCGCGACCACGGCGAGATGCACGCCCGCACCGACAAGGCCGACCCGATGGATCAGCAGGCCTTCTCGTGGTGCTTCGCCCTCGAGCACCGCGAGGGGGAGGACTGCACGATTCCCAAACCCGCCGGGTACGAGGCGTGGGCGTCGTACGTGCCGGCGATGACGCCTCCGTGGTGCGGGCCGCTCTTCTCGTGGACGGTGCCGAGCCACAATGTCGAGGGATGCCGCACGTTCCCGTTCATCCCGCACCCGCAGCGGTGCCCGGAAGGGATGTGGGACATGTGGCGGTACCGGCGGATCGTCGACGCCTCGATCCACGAACCGGCGGCGTCGATGCCCGACGTGTGCCTGGTGAACTGGGTGCAGATGGACTATTGGAAGACGCCCCTGCTGGGCGTCGATGACGCGACGCGTGCGAAGGCCTATGCCCAGGCCCGCGAGCAGTCGCTGGCCCTGCTGTACTGGATGCAGACGGCCGCGCCGCGGCTCGACGGGGGCACGGGCTTCCCGGGCCTTCGCCTGCGGGGCGACGAACTGGGCACGGTCGACGGCTTCGCGATGGCCCCCTACATCCGCGAGCCGCGGCGACTGCTGGCACGCACCATCGTGAGCGAGGCCCACATCGGCACCGAGCAGCGACGGGCCGAGGGCAAGCCGCATCAGGACAAGTCGCCCCTGGGCGTGGCCGAGCCCTTCGCCGACTCGGTGGGCATCGGACATTACACGCTGGACCTGCACCCGAGCACGACGGGGCGCAACTCCCTGTACGTGCCAGCCGCCCCCTTCCGGATCCCCATGGGCTCGCTCATCCCCCGCCGCGTCCGCAACGTCTTGGCGGCGGGCAAGGGCATCGGCGTGACGCACATCACCAACGGGTGCTACCGCATGCACCACACCGAATGGAACATCGGGGAGTCGGCTGGCCTCTTGGCCGCCCACTGCCTCGAGACGGGGCAGGAGCCCCACGCCGTGCACGAGGATGCCGCCAAGGTCGAGGACTTCCAGCGCGACCTCGCCGCCCAAGGCGTGCGGCTGGCGTGGCCGTGGGAATGAGCCCGGGCGTCAGGCCGTCCCGAGCGTGACCCACTCGACCCGCAACGCGTCGGCCATCGCGCGGCACGCGTTGATCTCGCGTTCGTTCAGGCAGGCCGACTCGCGGGTGCCCTGCACGATCCGCCGGATGCCCACCTGCAGCAGCCGCCGGAAGCACGGCGCGCACGGGGTCCCCGTCACGTACGCGGTGGCCCCGCGGAGGTCGCAGCGGGCGAAGGCCACGGCGTTGTCCTCGGCGTGAATGAACCAGTCGTACTTGTCGGGCCTCACCAGCGGCACCATGTCGTTGGGGAGCCCCGAGACGGGCCCGTTGTAACCGGTGCTCAACACCCGTTTGCCCTGATCGACGATGACGCACCCGTGGCGGGTGTTCGGATCGGGTGAACGGAGGCTCACCTGCTCCGCGATGGCGAGGAAGTACTCGTCCCACGTGGGACGGGGGCGGACGCCGGTCGGAGGCACGGGGGGCGGGGTGCTCATGGGTCGGGCGAGGATACGCGGGGCGCGTCCACCCGATGGCGGCGCGGGCCGGCGATCGCCGCGCCGCGACGGCGCGACGCTATCATGGACCCGCACCAAGGCACATGCGAGCAGAATCCTTCCCCATCCCGAGGCGGGGTCGCCTCGGAGCGCGATGACACCTGTCTCAGGCCAATCCCGCGGCGTACCACAGCGGCGCGCGGGTCCAGAGGAGCCACCGATGTCCGAACCCGAATCGAAGACGATCTCCTCGCTGCTCAACGAGACCCGCGTCTTCCCGCCACGCCCGGCGGCGGACCTTCACTTCAGCCGCTGGCACGTGGGGTCGCTCGCCGAGTATCGCGAGTTGCACGCCAAGAGCGTGGCTGATCCCGAGGGCTTCTGGGCCCAGGAGGCGGCGAACCTGTCGTGGTTCAAGCCCTGGACGAGCGTCATGGAGTGGAACGCCCCCGACGCCAAGTGGTTCGTCGGCGGCGAGCTCAACGCCTGCTACAACTGCGTCGACCGGCACGTGCAGGCCGGGCACGGCGGGGAGAGCGCGATCATCTGGGAGGGCGAGCCGATGGCGGCCCGCGGCGAGCGGCATGTCCCGCAACTCCGCGAACTGACCTACCGCGACCTGCAGGAATCGACCTCGAAGGTGGCCAACGCCCTGCTCGCCATGGGCGTCAAGAAGGGCGACGTGGTGACCATCTACATGCCGATGGTCCCTGAGTTGGCCATCGCCATGCTGGCGTGCGCCCGCATCGGCGCGGCCCACAGCGTCATCTTCGGCGGCTTCGCCCACACCGCCATCGCCGAACGAGTGCTCGACGCCAACTCCAGGGCGATCATCACCGCCGACGGAGGGTTCCGCCGCGGCGAGATCATCAAGCTGCACGAGCAGGTCGACAAAGCCGTGGCGGACTTGGCCAACCAAGGACACATCGTCGATCACGTGCTGGTCCTCCATCACACCGGCGTCGACGGCACGGCCTTGTCCTTCGCCAGCGGCCAGAAGTTCCACCGCGGCACGCAGTACCACTGGTGGAACGATGTCGTCGCCAAGGCCTCCGACGCCTGCCCCTGCGCCCGCATGGACAGCGAGGACATGCTCTTCCTGCTCTACACCAGCGGGAGCACCGGCAAGCCCAAGGGCATCCAGCACACCACCGGCGGCTACCTGGCGTACGTCAACATGACGGCCCGCCTGACCTTCAACCTGATGCCCGACACCCACCAGCTCTTCTGGTGCTCGGCCGACATCGGGTGGGTGACGGGCCACAGCTACGTCGTCTACGGCCCGCTCATGAACCGCGTGCCGACGCTCATGTACGAGGGCGCGCCCAACTTCCCCGCCAACGACCGTTTCTGGGACATCATCGCCCGCCATCACGTCACGCACTTCTACACCGCCCCCACCGCCATCCGCACCTTCATGAAGTGGGGCCATGAACTCCCCGCCCGCCACGACCTTTCCTCTCTCCGCGTGCTGGGCTCGGTGGGCGAACCCATCAACCCCGAGGCGTGGATCTGGTACCACGAGCACATCGGCCGCTCCAACTGCCCGATCGTCGACACCTACTGGCAGACCGAGACGGGCGGCCACGTCTGCACGCCGCTGCCGGGCGCCATCGCCACCAAGCCCGGGTCGTGCACGCTGCCGATGCTCGGCATCGACGCCGCGGTGGTCAACGAGCAGGGCCAGGAACTGGGCGCCAACCAGGGCGGGCTCTTCGTCATCCGCAAGCCGTGGCCGGGCATGCTGCGGGGCGTCTACGGCAACCGCGAGCGGTTCATCAGCAACTACTGGGGCCGCGTGAAGGACCCCGTCACGGGCCAGCCCTACTACTTCTCGGCCGACGGCTGCCGCCGCGACGCCGACGGGTACTTCTGGATCCAGGGCCGCATCGACGACGTCATCAAGGTCTCGGGCCACCTGCTGGGCACGATGGAGGTCGAGAGCGCGCTGGTGAGCCACCCCGCCGTCGCCGAAGCCGCCGTGGTGGGCTTCCCGCACGAGATCAAGGGCAACGCCATCTGCGCGTTCGTCACCCTCAAGAGCAAGTGGTTCGCCGACAACCCCGGCAAGACCCCCGGCGAGGCCCTCAAGGCCGAACTGACCGCCCACGTGGCCCGCGAGGTGGGTGCGCTCGCCAAGCCCGAGACGATCCGCTTCGCCGACGGGCTCCCCAAGACCCGCAGCGGCAAGATCATGCGGCGACTCCTCCGCGACGTCGCCGCCGGCGTCGAGAAGATCACCCAGGACACCACCACGCTCGAGGACTTCACCGTCGTCGCCAAGCTGCGCGTCGACGAGGAGTAATCGGCACGCAAGCCGCCGCGGCTCACTCCTTCGCGTAGCGACGCGCCGTGCCCGTGCTTTCGAGCGCGGGGCCCAGACGTTCGAGGGCGTGGGCGTACGCGCCCATCCGCATGCCGATGTTGTTGGCCTTGGCCAACTCGTACGTTGCGCCGAACTCGCGCCGCATGTACTGGCCGAGCCGCTCTCGCACCTCGTCGGCCGTCCAGTAGTAGCCCATCTTGTTCTGGGCCCACTCGAAGTAGCTCACCGTCACGCCCCCCGAGTTGGCGAGAATGTCGGGCACCACCAGCACCCCCCGCTGCTCCAGAATCGCGTCGGCCTGCACCGTCACCGGGCCGTTGGCCAACTCCAGCACCACCTGCGACTTCACGCGAGCGGCGTTCTCCTCCGTGATGACGTTCTCGACCGCCGCGGGAACCAGCACGTCCACCTCGAGCTCGAGGAGCTCGGCGTTGGTGATCCGCCGCGTGCCGCTGCCGCAGACCGCCGTGTCGGGCACGAATCCGGGCTTGTGGTCGGCCTTGATCATCGCCGCGATGTCGAGCCCGCCGGGGTTGTAGACGCCGCCGTTCGAATCGCTCACCGCCACCACGCGGCATCCATCCGCGTACGCCAGCTTCGCGAAGTGCTCGCCCGCGTTCCCGAAGCCCTGCACCGCCACGCGACGCGGCTCCTTGCGACGTTCCCACCCCAGCCGCGCCTCGAGCTCCTTGAGAATGAAGAAGCCCCCCCGAGCCGTGGCATCATCGCGACCGAGCGAGCCCCCCATCGCCACCGGCTTGCCCGTGATGACGCCCGGCTCCCGCCGCCCCACCACGTTGCTGTACTCGTCGGCCATCCACGCCATGATCAGCCCGTTGGTGTTGACGTCGGGCGCGGGCACGTCGACATCGGTGCCGATGGCCCAGGCGATGGCGCGGATGTAGCCGCGGCTCAGCCGCTCGAGTTCGGCGATCGAGAGCTCGCGAGGGTCGACGATCACGCCGCCCTTGCCGCCGCCGAAGGGCAGGCCCGCCACGGCACACTTGAAGGTCATCCAGAAGGCGAGGGCCTTGACCTCGCTGGCCGAGACGTCCTGGTGGAAGCGGATGCCCCCCTTGGCGGGGCCACGGGTATCGTCGTACTTGCAGCGGTAGCCGGTGAAGACGCGGAGCGAGCCGTTGTCGAGCCGCACGGGAATCGACACCTCGAGGAACTGCTTGGGCTGGCGCAGCCGCAGAATGGTCTCGGGATCGACCTTGGCGTACTTGGCGGCAAGGTCGAGTCGCTGGAGGGCATCGGCAAAAACGTCGCGGTCGTGTCGGCTCATGAACGCAATTCTAACACGCTGCCGTCGCCGCGTTGAAACGGTTTCAGGAGGCGTCGCCGATGGCCGCGTCCGTCTCGTCGGGCGCGCCACCCCGCAGCTCGCCGGCCTCGAAGCGGTCGAGGGCCTCGAGCACCTCGTCGGCCGTGCGGGCGGTGCGGATGGCCTCCTTGAAGGGCTTGACGCTCTCGAGCTTGCCGCTCGCGAGGGGCCGCTGGAGGTGCCGGGCGAACCAACTCACGCGCCTGTTGATCTGGAAGAGGGCGTAGCGGTCATCGCGGTAGGTTCGCATGAGCCCGAAGTAGCGGCGGATGACGGCGAGCTGCTCGGCCTCGGAAGGGGGCGTCGCCCGCTCGCCGGTCTGCATGAAACGCCACGTGTCGCGAAAGAGCCAAGGCGTGCTCAGGGCCCCGCGACCGATCATGACGCCCGAGCAGCCCGTCTCGCGGAGCATCCGCACGGCGTCCTCGGGGGCACGCACGTCGCCGTTGCCGATGACGGGAATGCGGCCGTCGACGGCCTCCACCACGCGGGCGATGCCCGCGAGTTGCACGTGCCCCTGGAACTTCATCTCGGTCGTGCGGCCGTGCACCGTCACCGCCACCACGCCTACGTCGGCGAGCATGCGGGCCAGGTGCGGCGAACACGCCTGCCCCGCCTCGTAATCGGCCGTGTGCCAGCACAGCCGCATCTTGCATGTCAGGGGGATCTGCACCCGTGCGCGCGGCGGCACCGGCCCGCCGCCGCGACGGGCCCACTCATCCCCATCGATGGTGCAGCGTTCGAGCTCCTTCACCACGCGGGCGGCGATGTTCACGGCCCGAGAGAGGTCGGTCAGCAGCTTGCTGCCCCCGTCCTTTTTCGTGACCTTGTCGACGGGGCATCCCATGTTGATGTCGACGACGGTCGCGCCGTGCTCGACGGCCCAGCGGGCTCCCTCGGCCATGATGTCGGGGTCGCTGCCGTAGAGCTGCATGCCCACGGGCTTGTCGAAGTCGTTGGTCTTCGCGAGGTCGAGACTCGTGGCCGTGCCGCGGAGCAGCCCCTGCGGGCTCAGCAGATCGGTGCACGCCAGCCCCACGCCGCCGAGTTCGCGGCAGATGGTGCGAAAGGCCAGGTCGCAGTACCCGGCGATGGGCGCCAGCAGCAGGTTCGTGCGGAGTTGGAGCGGGCCCAGCGAGAGCATGACGCTGAAGCGAGCCGCTCAGTTGCGGGTGATGGTCGGGATGGTCGTGTAGACGTTGTCGTCGATGGTCGAGGGGTCGCCGTCCTCGCCCGCGGAGTAGAAGTACGGACGCTTGCCGACGCAGACGCCGCCGTCACTGTTGGCCGACCCGGCGACGTTGGTGCGAAGCAGGGTCGGGAAGGCCCACTGCTCGGTGGTCTTGCGCTGGGGGAAGCGGGGCGCGTCGAGCGACACGCCGAGCGCGGGATTGCCCGCCTCGCTGATCACCCCGTCGAAGCCGGGCATGACGAAGCGAATGTTGCGGCCCCACGCGTCGACCGGCGTGACCAACTGCCGGTTCGCGGCGGCGGCATACGTGCCCAGCGGCGCGGACTTCAGGAACTTCTGCGGGATGCCGTCGATCTGCGTCTTGGCCGAGGGCACGTCCGACGCCTGCAGCACGAAGAGGCCGACACTGTTGACCGTCGTGATGTCCGCCACCGGCACGAGACGGACGCTGCTCCCCGCGGCGTCGATGGCCGTGTTGACCGTCGAGGCCGGCAACCCGTCCTTGGACGAGATGTACGCCTCGAGGGCGGTGTCGAGCATCCGCAGCACGTCCTGCGTCGCGTTCTTCTTGCCCGACGCGAGCACCCGGCCCCCCGCCACCAGCACGATGGCCGCCAGCACGGCGATGATGCCGATGACGACCAGGAGTTCGATCAGCGTGAAGCCGCGGCGGACGCGGGGGGTGGTGGCGGGCATGACGGGCAAGCTCCTTGACCGGCCGCGGCGATCGGGCCGCGACGTGGCGGGGTCATGGTAGGTACGGAAGGCCGATTGCCCCGGTTGCGGGCCTGCCGGGCGTCACGGGGCGTGTCAGGAGCCGACCTTGGCCTTGCCGGTGCCGCCGGACCGCGTCAATCCCGCGTATTCCTCGATGGAATCGGCGGCCAACTCGGCGGCCGTGTACCCGTCGAACTGGCGACAGAGGGCGTCGAGGTCGTCGCGCTGGGCCTGTGCCGCGGCGGGATCGTCGATGAGCTTCTCGACCGCCTGCACGATGGGCACCGGCCCGCCGAAGTGCGGGATGAACTCGGGGATGACCCTGCGGTGCGCGAGCACGTTGGGCAGGGAGAAGACCCTCGTCGAGAGGACCATGCGGGCGACGAGGAAGAGGAGCGGGTTGGACTTCTTGTAGAAGACCACCATGGGCTTGCGCTGGCGGGCCACCTGCATGGTGACGGTGCCGCTCTTGACCAGGGCCACGTCGCACCAGCGGATGACGGCGTCGGTGTCCTGCACGACGATCTGGAGGGCGCCGGGCCAGCCGCCGCGGGCGACGGCCATGTCGCGAAGGAGCGTGGCGACGCGATCGCTGGTGGCGGCGACGACGCCCTGCGCCTGCGGGTAACGCACCTTGAGTGCGCGGAAGGCCTCGAGCAGGATGGGGAAGTGGCGGCGGAGTTCGTCGGGCCGCGATCCGGGCATCATGGCCAGCCGCGGCCCGCCCGCGGGTTCGGCGAAGGCGGCGACGCGACGATCGATGGCCTCGAGGTCGAGGGGTTGATCGAAGAGGAAGTGCCCGATGAAGCGGGCGGGGACGTAGCGCTTGCGGAAGAACTCCTCCTCGAAGGGGAGGATGCAGAGCACCATGTCGGTGAGGCGCCGGAGCTTGTGGATGCGCCAGCGTCCCCACGCCCAGATCTGCGGGGCGACGAGGTGCACGACCCTCGCGCCGTGGCGCTTGGCGATGGCGCAGATGGAGGTGTTGGCCGAGGGTGAATCGACGGGCACATGGACGGTGACCGGATTGGCCGCCATGAAGGCGTCGATGCGGGCGTTGATGCGGAGATGCTCGAGCACCTTGGCGATGCCCGGAAGCCCCATCACCGCGTCGTCGCCCGTTCGTTCCTGGATGGTCGCCCCGGCCTGCTGCATCTTGGGACCGCCCCAGGCGTAGATGGTCAGCGACGGATGGCGGCGGCGGAGTTCGGCGATGACGGCCGAGGCATGGTCGTCGCCGCTGGGCTCGAAGGCCGTGAAGAGCAGGGCTGGTTCCCTGTCGGAGGCGGATTGGATCGGCGGAGGCGTCACGGGCGTGCTGAAACGGTGATGCGCAAGGAGACGTCGATGGTACCTCGTCCGGCCGGGAAGCGTCGGCTCAGAGCCCGGCGGCCTCGAACCACGCCGACGGACGACGCGCGACGGCCAGTGAAATGGCGATGAGCGACTCGACGCTCGGCAGGTGCGCCCCTCGCTCGATCGAGCTGAGCTGGCTGACGCTCACGCCACTGGCCTCCGAGAGGTCCTTGAGCGTCCATCCCTTTTCCGTCCGTGCCACGCGGATCTGCCGCCCCATCTCGACCCGCAGGCGGTCCTGCGGGCGACGCCCGAGCCCGAGCTGCTCGACGGCCTGCGCCAGGCACCGCCGCAACTCGGCGAGGGAGAAGGGCTTCGACAGGTAGTCGAAGACGTCCTGCTTGAAGGTCTGGCGCATCTGCTCCATCGACGGATAGCCCGTCACGACGATGACGCACAGCTTGACCCAGCGACGGCGAATCTCGCGCAGGACCTCCTCGCCCGAGTGACGCCCCATGTTCATGTCGAGCAGCACCACGTCGGGCAGCCGCTGCTCGCACGCGGCGAAGAACTCGTCGGGCGTGGCGGCGGTGCGACACTCGTGGCCGTCGCCCTCGATCACCCCGCGGACATACTGCCGGAAATCGTCGTCGTCGTCCAGGGCGACGACGGAGAGGGGCGGATGCTCGGCGGCGTGTGCGGGTTCGTCGTGACCCATCGCGAAGGCCTCGGACTGCGGGGAGCGATCATCCCACGTCGCGACGCTGGAAGAGAATGACGCCCAGGGACAGGAACCCGCCGATCTGCGCCAAGGCGTAAGCCACGGCCGTGCCGAAGTAGGCGAACGAAACGGGACGGTTCTGCGTGATGGCGTCGAGCAGCCAGTAGAACTGCAGGTTCGGGATCGTTCCCCAGGTCGCCATCGCCACGGGGTTCACCTTCGTCTCGGTCGCGAAGACGTAATCGCCGGCCTCGGGCGCGCGGGAGACGCGGATCGGACGAGCCCCGATGTTGCGGACCTTGAACTCCTGGTGCGGCGGGGTCGATTCGGTCACGAGGATGGTCGGCCCCGCGTCGGCGGCCCGCATCGCCCCCACGCTCGTCAGGTCGCCCTTGTACTCGAGGTACGGATCCTTCGCCAGCAGCGGGAAGCCGCTGGGGTTGGGGCCGTAGTGGAAGTGCGTTCCCGCCGGCATCGGCTTGGTCGGGGGCATCTCCAGCCGGATCGTGAACGACGAGTCAGGCCCGTCGAAGGCCGTCTTCTCCGGGTCGTCCGCCTTGGCCGAGGCGATCGTGCCCAGCAGTTCGTTGCTGAAGACGTGACGGCCCACCAGGAAGTTGCTGAAGAGCGAGAGGACGAAGATGCCGAAGCAGACGACGATCGTCATCACCTGCCCAAGCCGCGTCGAGGCCGCCACCGCCGCGGCGCACAGGACCGTGACGGCCAAGATCAGGCAGATGCACGCGATGGTGATCTGCGGCTTGAAGTCGACCCACAGCGGCTGCAACTCCCACTTCTTGCTCAGGAACAGCACGGCCCCATACCCCACCACCGAGAAGGGCACGAGCAGGGACATCGAGGTCTGGGAGAAGTTCCACCCGTAGAAGAAGTTGGTCCATGCCGCCAAGGCCAAGGCGAGGAAGACCCCGCTGAGCGAGAAGAGCAGCACCGGGCCGTCGAGGGTGTCCGAGGCGTTGGTCATGACCCCGTGGCGAATCGCCATCAGGAGGAAGACCAGCATCACCAGCATCGCTCCGAGGATGGCCCCCGTCACGCCCAGGTACTTGCCGACGATCAGGACCGGCCGCGGCACGGGCTTGCTGACGATGGTGAGGACCGTCTTGTTCTCGATCTCGCGGCTCATCACGGCCGTGGCCAGGAAGCCCGCCAAGATGGCACCAAGGACGAAAATGGTCGCCAACCCGATGTCAAGCAACAACTTATTGTCGCCGACGACCTCGCTGGTCTCCTCCTGGCCCATGGCAAAGCCGGTGCTCCAGGTGTTGAAGACCTGGAGGACCCCCGAGAGCAGCACCACCAGCAGCAGCACCGGTTGACGGGCCGCCTCGATGAAGGTGGTACGGGCGATGGTCAGGATCTGCAGGATCATGCAAGGGCTGTCTGGCGGGGCACGAACGGGGCGACCTCGAGGAGCAGCCGGCACCCGGCGTGCCCAAGGGTGCCATCACTACCGCGGAGGTCGAACATAGGTTCGGCCGCGGCGTACATCAACTTGCTCGTCCGGCCCGTTCGGGTCGGGGGCGGTGTCTGTCGGTTGTCCGCACCATGCCCGGTCCCTGACGGTCTTGACCCCGATGGTCACGACGGGAAAGACCCGAGGGGGTGGAAAGCGGGTGGTCGTCGTGCCACAATACGCCCCTTGGCCGTTCCCCTGGGGTTCGGTGTGCGAGGCGGCTCGAACGAGCCCTCGAGCATGCCGCGGGCGGACGGACGACGAGGGCACGTGGCTGTTCTGGCCGCGTCGCAACGGGCGGGGGCGGCCGGGGTCGCGAATGTCCGGGGGCCCGATCAGGGCTCAGGTCCGGAGCGAAGCCGTCGTGCACGCGTGTTGGAGTCCCGAACCGGATCAACTGCCTCGTCCCGCCTCGGATCGTGAAGGTGACCTGACGCGGGAACGGTCTTCTGGAAAGGCTGCATGAAAGCGGATTACCTCACGTACAAGCAGGCGACAGCGGTCAGCATCGGCGGGTTGATCATCCAGACGATCCTCGCGGTCGCATTGCTGGTCTTCGGGCTGGTGTCGAAGGACTCGAGCATCGTCGCCGGATCGATCTTCGCGGGGTTGGGCGTGCTGGCGTGGCTGTCGCTGGCCATCGTCTACGACCAGCACCGCCGCGAGCGCGTCGAAGCCATCGAGGCCGACGCGCTGGCCAGTTCCGAGCTGTCGGGCACGTCGGTCTTCAGCGCGGGGGCGGAGGAGTTCAAGCCCGCCGCCCGTCGGCTGGCGATGCTTCATCGATTCTTCATCCCGATCGTCTCGGCGCTGATCGGCGTGGCATTGGTGATCGACGGCCTGTTCCGGACGATGAAGGCCTGGGAGACGTTCCCGGCCGACCAGTTCTCAGCCCCGCTTCACCGCGGGTGGGCCATGGGCATCGCCCTGGGCGTGGCGGCGGTGGGCTTCGTCTTCGCGAGGTACGCGGCGGGTCACGCCAAGCACGCCCCCTGGGCCAACCTCAGGGCCGGCGCGTCGTTCACCATCGGCACCGCCCTCGTGGGCTTGGCCGTCGGCGTGGCGGCGTTCATCGATCTCGTCGGCCCCGACACGGGCGTCCGCTACGTGCAGGTGTTGGTGCCGGCCTTCATGGTGCTCTCGGGCATCGAGACGCTGCTGCACCTGGTGCTCGGGCTCTACCGCCCGCGTCGCGTGGGTGAAGTGCCCCGGCCGGCCTTCGATTCCCGACTGCTGGGCCTCTTGGCCGCGCCCGACCAGATCGCCCGGTCGATCAGCGACGCGATCAACTACCAGTTGGGCTTCGATGTCACCTCGGGATGGTTCTACCGCCTGCTGAGCAGGGCCCTGGTGCCCCTGTTCTTCCTGGGGCTTCTGGTGGTCTGGCTGCTGTCGAGCGTGACGGTCGTGCGTCCCCACCAGCGGGCGCTCATCATGCGGTTCGGCGACGTCGTCCGCGAGGACGTCGCGCCGGGCGTGCACTTCAAGTGGCCGTGGCCGATCGAGACGGTGTACATCCCCGAGTACTTCACGCGGGCCGCCAGCAACGGTCGCCTGACGGTCACGGACCGCACGGTCACGGGCCTTCGCACCATTCAACTCGGCACGCCTCCCCCGGGCAACAACGAGCCGATCCTCTGGACCAACGACCACGGCGGCGAGGAGATCTACCAACTCGTCCGCACCGGCGGGAGGCTCGGCGGCGACGGCGGCGCGGCCGACCTGTCCGACCTCTCCATGCTGTCGGCGGAGATCCCGCTCCAGTACGTCGTCTCCGACGTCCTCAAGTTCGACCTGCTCGGCCCCGCCCCCCAGCGTGACGAGATCCTCAAGGCCGCCGCCCAGCGCGAACTGGTGCGGTACTTCCAGAGCGTCACCGTCGACGACGTGCTCGGCGGCGAGCGGCTGCGCATCTCGAGCGAACTGCGGGCCCGCGTGCAGGCCGCCTTCGATCGGCTCAACCCCGACCAGACGGGCACGCCCCGCGGCGCGGGCGTGCAGGTGCTGCAGTTGGCCGTCGTCGGCGTGCACCCGCCGCGGTCGGTGGCCTCGGCCTTCGAGACCCCCGTGCAGGCCGACCAGAAGCGCGAGGCGAACATCGAGTCCGCGATGTCGGACGGCGTCAAGACGCTGACGGCGGTCGCCGGCGACGTGGCCACGGCCCGCACGATCGTCGAAGGCCTCAACCGCCTCGACGAACTCCGCGACCGCAAGGCGAGCGCGGAGCAGATCCGCGACCAGGAGTTGGCCGTCCAGCGGATGCTCGAGAACGCGGGCGGTTCGGCCGCGGCGACGCTGTCGATGGCCCAGGCCGAGCGTTGGAGCCGCCACATGGGCGTCCGCGGCATCGCGGCCCGCCAGCAGGGTCGCGTCGCCCTCTTCGAGGCCTCGCCCCGCATCTACCAGGCCCGCGAGTACTTCTCGACCCTTCGCGACATCATGAAGGATTCGCGGGTGTACATCACGCCCGAGCGCGGCCTGATGCTCGACTACGACCTCAAGGACAAGGACTTCGGCCAGGACATCTTCCGGAACGACACCATCGGGCAATCGGCGAACTGAACCCTTCGCCCTCCCCGCCCCGACACCACGCCACCATCGACCCACTCATCGCGGAGTTCCATCCCGTGCGAAAGACCCTCATCTATCTCGTGACCGGCCTCTTCCTCGCGGCGCTGCTGGCGTTCGCCTGCACCTTCACCGTGCGCTTCACCGAGGCGGCGGTGGTCACGACGCTGGGCAAGGCCGACGAGAACGACGTCATCAAGACGCCCGGCCTGCGGTTCATGGTGCCCTACTTCCAGTCGGTCACCCGCTACGACACCCGCGTGCGGGTCCTCTCGACGCGGCTCGAGACGCTCAACACCGCCGACAACCGCCAGGTGGTCGTCGAGACCTTCTGCACCTGGCGCGTGAGCGACCCCCTCAAGTTCTACCAGCGCTTCAGCAACGCCGGCTCGACCGCCGAGGAACACTACCGGGCGGCTGAAGGCGCGCTCAAGGGCAACATCCGCGCCGCCGGCTCGCTCGTGAGCAAGTACCGCATCAACCAGCTCTTCGCCCCCTCGGCCAGCGCCGAGGCCACCCCCCTCATGGAGCTCGAGGCCGGCATGAAGCAGGCCTTCGAGTCCTCCAACGACTCCACCGGCCTCAAGCTCTCCGACTACGGCATCGCCGCCGTCGACGTGGGCATCACCCGCATCGTCCTCCCCGAGGAGACCACCAAGGCCGTCTTCGAGCGCATGAAGGTCACCCGCGAGGGCATCGCCAAGGCCACCGAGAGCGAAGGCAACTCGAGGGCCCAGTCCCTCAAGGCCGAGGCCGAGGCCCAGGCCCGCAAGATCACCGACTTCGCCGAGCGCCTGGCCCAGGAGATCCGCAACCGCGGCGACATCGAGGCGGCCCCCTACTACGCGCAGATGAACACCAACCCCCAACTCGCGGTCTTCATCGAGAACATGGACTTCATCCGCGAGGCCTTCGGCAAGCGGACCACACTCGTGCTCTCGGGCTCCATGCCCGGCGTCAACCTCCTCTTCCCCGACGCCCTCGAACGCCTTCGCAGCGGGCAGATCCCCTCCCCCACCGACGGCCACTGGCTCAGCGACGCCATGCGATCTGAGCAGCCCGCCGGCGCCACGGGCGGCGCGGCCCCCAAGGAGGCCGGTCGATGAACCCGCTCCGAACCCACCCGCTGCTCGCGCCTGAAGACGGCGGCGGCCCGGGCGAATCGCCCGCCGCACGTCGCACCGGCTCCATGTCGCTGCGAGACAACGCCGGGCGAGCCCGCGGCGACGACTCGCCCCTCGACCCCGCCAACCAGTCGCTCGCCGACTCGCTCCGCGTCATGCTGGGCATCCTCCAGCTCGGCATGTTCGTCCTCGCCGGCTGGTACTGCCTCAGCGGCCTCAACAAGGTCGAGGAAGGCACGCAGGGCATCCGCCTGCTCTTTGGCCAGAAGCAGGGCGAGGCCCTCGACCCCGGCCTTCACCTCAGCGCGCCCTACCCCCTGGGCGACCTCATCGCCATCGACCGCGGCCTCAAGACCCTCCAGATCGACCGCGACTTCTGGGTCTTTGTCCCCAACGACACCCCCGAGGGCACCAGCGTCGAGAAGCTCATGCCCACCCAGTCGCTCAAGCCCGACCAGGGCGGCAGCGGCTCGGTGCTCACCGCCGACGGCAACATCGCCCACACCAAGTGGAAGGTCGGCTACCGCCGCGACGACATCGCCCGCTACGCCCAGAACGTCCTCGAGACCGACGAGTTCGAGCTCGTTCGCGCCGCCGTCAAGCGCGGCGTCGTGCAGGCCTGCGCCACGGTGACCATCGACGAACTGCTCAAGCAGTCGGCCTCCGAGACCGCCTCGGTCGCCGCCCGAGCCAAGGCCGTCGCGCAGCGAACCCTCGATTCGTTCCAGAGCGGCCTGGTCATCGACCAGCTCACGCTCGACCAGACCATCGCGCCGTTGTGGGTCCGCAGCGACTTCGCCAAGGTGCAGTCGGCCGCGGCCGACGCGGCCAAGGTCGTCGATCAGGCCCGCTCGGAAGGCACCAACCGCCTCAGCTCGATCGCGGGCGAGGCCGTCCCCTTCCTGCTCAAGGCCATCTCCGAGTACGAGCAGGCGGTCGATCGCGACGACAAGCCCGCCATGCAGGCGGGTCTGGCCCGCATCGACGCCATGCTCCTGGGTGAGCCCGTCGAGATGGACGGCCAGAAGGTCGCGGCCCGCATCAGCGGCGAGATCACCACCATGCTCGCCGAGGCCCGTCGCGACCGTGCGGCGGCCATCACCACCGCCACGTCGGCCCTGGCCCGCTACCAGGCCAAGCAGTCGCAATACGCCATCAACCCGGCCGTGATGGTCCAGCAGGAATGGACCAACGCCCTCAAGACGTTCCTGTCCCGAGACAGCGTGCAGATGGTGTACGTGCCGGAGAACCTCTCGGCCATCCGCCTCATGCTCAACGCCGATCCCGACCTCGCCAAGGCCATCGACCGGGCCCAGAAGGTTCGCGAGAGCGAGAAGGCCGAACGCGAACGCATGGAGATGCTGCAGCAGGAACGCTTCAAGACCCAGACCGGCGGCGGCGAGATCGCGGGCTAAGTCGCCGGAACGCCCGCACGAGGACGACACACCATGAACGACTCACTCGTCGTCTGCCAGCAGGTCAGCAAGATCTTCAAGGACTTCTGGATGCGTGACCGCGCCCGCGCGGTCAACAGCCTCTCCTTCGAGATCCGCCCTCGCGAGATCTTCGGCCTCCTGGGCCCCAACGGATCGGGCAAGAGCACCACCATCAAGATGATCCTGGGGCTCCTCCGCCCCACCTCCGGACGCATCGCCCTCTTCGGCAAGAACCCCACCGACGTCGCGGTCAAGCGTCGCATCGGCTACCTCCCCGAAGAGTCGTACCTCTACGGCTTCCTCAACGCCCGCGAGACGCTCGACTACTACGGCAAACTCTTCGAACTCGACCACCGCACCCGCACCCGCCGCATCGACGAACTGCTCGACATGCTCGGCCTGGTCAACGCCCAGTTCCGGCCCGTTCGCGAATACTCCAAGGGCATGCAGCGACGCATCGGCATCGCGCAGGCCCTCATCAACGACCCCGACCTGCTCATCCTCGACGAGCCCACCACCGGCCTCGACCCCCTGGGCACCCGCCAGATCAAGGACCTCATCCTCGAACTCGGCCGCCGAGGCAAGACCGTCCTGCTCTCCAGCCACCTCCTCGCCGACGTCGAGGACTGCGTCGATCGACTCATCATCCTCTACGGCGGCACCAAGCGGGCCGAAGGCACGTGCGACGACCTGCTCCTCAGCCAGTCCCGCACGAGCATCGAGGCCGACACCCTCGACGAGGAGACCGTCGCCGAGATCGATCGCCTCATCCGCGTGCGTTCGCACGGCGCCAAGTCCATCACCAAGGTCGCCCGCCCTCGGCAATCGCTCGAGGCCCTCTTCATCGACATCGTCGAGAAGGCCCGCGCCGAGGTCGCCACCTCCGGTGCCATGTCCGGCGGCGAGACCGCCTCCTTCCTCAAGGCCGAGGAGGTCGAGGGCGACCAACTCATCAACCGCCTCACCGCCGTCGAGGTCCCCGCGATGCCCACCGAGGCCGCGGCGTCGAGCCCCGGCCCGGCCTCGGGCCCTGATTCCGGCATGATCGGCTCCCTCCTGCAGCCCTCGGCCCCGGACGCATCGAAGGCCTCCTCCCCCACCGCAACCCCGTCGCCCTCAGTCGCGACGCCCAAGGCCCCGGCCCCGGTCGCCAAGCCCCAGGAAGACATCGACACCTCGATCATCGGCGGCCTGCTGGGCGATGCCGCGGGCGATGACGGCTCGAAGGGGTCGGGCCCCCGCGGAGGCGCCCGGTGAACATCCGCTCCTGGCCAGGTCGGCTCAACCGCCTCCAGCAGACGCGAGGATTCAAGATCGTCGCCTCGGGCGTGATCGTGCTGGCGACCATCGCCGCGTGCATCGCCTACGCGGTGGCGGTCTCGTCGCAAGCATCGGCCAGCAAGGTGACCGCCGAGGACATGCCCGCGCCGACGGAAGCCCCAGCCGAGGGTGAGAAGACGCCCGCGGGTGACGTGCCCCCGCCGGTGCTGTCGGCCACCGGCGAGATGATCAACGACATCCTCGCGGCCAAGCAGTCGAGCGTCGGGTTCGTGATCGGCGCGTCGATCGTCATGGTCTTGGCCCTGGTGATCACGTGGCTGGGGCTGGCCCTCTCGTACCTCGGCTTCGCCGTCGTGGGCGCGGCGTTGGCGTGGTTCTTCGCCCTGATTGGTCGCGGACGCGACCTGGGCATCGCCGCGGGCGGCCTGGTCGGATTGGTGGCCGGCTTCACCGCGCTCGTGCAGTTGGCCCGCCTGCTCCTCGCCGGCCCGCACCCCGTCACGGCCATCGCCCGCAACGTCGTGAACGAGGCGGTGCGGATGAAGGTCTCGCTCATCTTCATCGTGCTCATGGTCTTCGGCCTGGCCACGCTGCCGATGATCCTCGACCCCGGCCAGCCCCTGCGGTACCGGGTGCAGTCGTTCCTGCAGTTCTCGACGGCCGGCTCGTTCTGGATCATCGCGCTGCTCGTCCTGGTCTTCTCCGTCTCGACCGTCGCCACCGAGCAGCGCGACAAGGTGATCTGGCAGACCGTCACCAAGCCCGTCTCGCCGTGGCAGTACCTGCTGGGCAAGTGGCTGGGCGTGTCCGCCATCTCCGCCGCCCTGCTGCTCGTCAGCGGCTCGGGCGTCTTCCTCTTCACCGAGTACCTCCGGGCCCAGCCCGCCATCGGCGAGAGCGACGGCTACGTCACCCGCGGCGGCAAGGGCCTCACCGAGGACCGGCTCATCCTCGAGACCCAGGTCCTCACCGCTCGCAAGACCATCCGCCCCACGCCCCGCGAGACCGATGCCCAGTTCGACCAGAACGTCGACGAGATGGTCGAGGCGGAACTCAAGCGGGTCGAGTTCACCGTGGGCACCCCCGCCGAGATCGAGTTCCGCCGCGAACAACTCCGCAAGGTCATCGCGGAAAGCCTCCGCAAGTCGTACCAGATGGAAGGTCGCGTGATCGCGCCCGGCGACACCAAGATCTTCAAGTTCGACGGCCTCGCCGACGCCGCGGGAAGCGGCCGCCCCATCATCCTGCGGTTCAAGTTCGACTCGGGCGCGAATCGCCCCGACGTGGCCTACCGGCTCACCATCCAGTTCGTGGGCTCGCCCCCCGAGGTCGTCCCCATCGCGCTCGGGCAGTATCACTCGATCCCGCTGACCAACCGCATCCTCGACGGCACGGGCTCGGCCGAACTCTCGATCACCAACGGCGACGTCATGACCCGCATGGCCAACCCCGAGGCCCTCTCCTTCAGCCCCGAGGGCATGGAACTCTCCTACAGCGCGGGCTCGTTCCGGCCCAACTTCTTCCGGTGTCTTGGCATCCTGTGGGTGAAACTCGCCTTCCTCTCCATCCTGGCCATCTGCGCCGGCACCTTCCTCTCCTTCCCCGTGGCCTCCTTCGTCAGCATGACCATCTTCCTCTGCGCCGAGAGCGCGGGATACCTCAAGTCCGCCCTCGACAACTACGCCACCGAGGACCAGCAGGGCAACGTGCTCATCGTCCAGACCGTCACCGCCAAGATCGCCACGCTCGTCTCCAACGTCTTCGACGTCTACGCCGACCTGCGGCCCACCTCGCGGCTCGTCGAAGGGCTTGAACTCTCCGGCATCGACGTCGTCCGCGGCACCATCGTGCTCGCCGGCGCCAGCGCCATCCTCTTCGCGCTCGCCATCTACATCTTCCGCCGCCGCGAGTTGGCCCTCTATTCCGGCCAGTGATTCCGGCCAGTGATTCCGGCCAGTGATT
>JBBAVG010000021.1:0-21096 GCA_040397805.1 Phycisphaerales bacterium | reverse complement strand
ATTCCGGCCAGTGATTCCGGCCAGTGATTCCGGCCAGTGATTTCGACACGGGGAACCGGCCTCGCCCCCACGCGAATACCATCACGCGTGGGCAGGCTTCCTCCATCCGAGTCGCCCCGGCGGGGCAGGACGTGGCGACAACAGACCATGGCCGCCATGGGCCGCGTCAAGCGGTACGTCGCCGAACTCCCCAAGGCCGTTCGCCCGCGCGATCGCCATCATGAGCCGCCCTTCCGGCTGGCCGTCTCGCCCGACACCCTCGCCAGTCCGCTCGCCGCCGCCTGGCTCGGTCACGCCACGGTGCTGCTGCGGCTGGGCAACCAGTGGATCCTGACCGATCCGGTCTTCTCCGCCCGCATCGGCATTCCCGTGGGTCCGCTGACGATCGGCCTGAGCCGCGAACTCCCGACCGTCGATGTGCACTCGCTCCCGCGGCCCGACGTGGTGCTGCTGTCGCACGCCCACTTCGACCACCTCGACAAGCCCTCGCTGCGGCGGCTGGCGCACCCCGACACCCGCGTGATCACCGCCGCAGGCACGGGCAGGCTCGTCCCTCGCGGATTCGGACAGGTCGACGAGTTGGCGTGGGGGCGTGAGCTTGCCGCGGGCCCGCTGACGCTGCGGGCGATCCAGCCGCGGCACTGGGGCGCGAGGATGACGATCGACTCGTTCCGCGGGTACAACAGCTACGTGCTCGACAGTCTGGAGAAGCGGGTGCTGTACGCGGGCGACACCGCGCTCACCGACTGCTTCCGCCCGCTGGCCGAGGAGCCCAAGCGAACGGACCTGGCGATCTTCGGCATCGGCGCGTACGACCCGTGGATCCACAACCACGCCTCGCCCGAGCAGGCCTGGGCGATGTTCGTCGAGTCGGGCGCGCGTCGGCTGATGCCCATGCACCACTCGACCTTCAAGCTCAGCGACGAACCCCGCCACGAGCCCATCGCCCGGCTCTTCGCCGCCGCCGGCACCACGCACGACGCGATCGTCGGCCACGAACTCGCGACGCTCTGGAGCGAGTGAGCCCCGCAGTTCAGAGGAACAACCCCGCCACCGCCCCCGTCATCCAGCACGCGCACGCCCCGGCGACCATCGCCCTCGGCGCAATCGACGCAAAGTCGCTCCGACGCGAAGGCGCCATCGCCGACAACCCGCCGATCTGGATGGCGATCGACGGCAGGTTGGCGAACCCGCACAAGGCATACGTGGCGATCTGGCACGACCGCGAGTCCATCGTCCCCTCGCGGATGTGCTTCGAGAGGTCGAGGTACGCCACGAACTCGGTGGCCACGATCTGCTGGCCCAGCACCGCGCCGAACTTGGCGCAATCCGCCTGCTCCACCCCCATGCACCACGCCACCGGCATGAACACCCATCCGAGCATCCGCTGCAGCGTGAGCGGCTCCATGCCCGCCCGCTCGCTCAGGTACGACAGCGGCCAGTTCACCATGGCGATCAACGCGACGAACGCCACGAGCATCGCGGCCACGTTCGCCGCCAGTCGCATGCCGTCCGAGGCCCCCGCGGCGGCCGCGTCGACCACGTTGCGGGCCGCGACGCCACGCTCCCGCCTCAACCGGTCGAGGTCCTCCGCGGGCGGCTCCTCGGTCTCGGGCATCATGATCTTCGCCATCACGAACCCCGCCGGCGCCGACATGATGCTCGCCGTCAGCAGGTGCTTGGCGAAGAGAATGCGGCTCTCCTCGCTCTCGCCCCCCAGGATGCCCACGTACGCCGCCAGCACGCTGCCCGCGATCGTCGCGAACCCGCCCGTCATCACCGCCATGATCTGCGAACGCGTCATGCCCTCGATGAACGGCCTGACGGTCAGCGGCGCTTCCGTCTGGCCCACGAAGATGTTGGCCGAGGCCGACAGGGCCTCGGCGCCCGTCACGCCCAGCGTGCGGCGGAGGATCCACGCCAGTCCGGCCACGATCGGCTGCATGAACCCCACGTAGTACAGCACGCTCATGAGCGACGCGAAGAAGATGATGACCGGCAGCACCTTGACCGCGAAGACGAACCCCCACGGCTGACTCGCGTCGGCCAGGTTCCCGAAGAGAAACGACGTGCCCGCGTCGGCGAAGGAGATCACTTTCGTCACGCCCGCCGCCAATCCCTGGAACAACGCCACGATCGGCGGGAACGACAGGCACGCCCACGCGATCACGAGTTGCAGCAGCACGCCCGCGACCACGATGCGGGGCCGAACGGCCCGCCTGTTCGTGGAGAGCAGGAAGCCGACCCCAAGCAGCAACAGCACGGCGAGCAGGCCTCGGAACTGATCCATGGCGCGATTATTGCCCACCGCCGCCCCCGGGAAGGGAACCGGTCAGAAGGGCACCGGCGACTCGAACTCGACCCTCGCCTCCGTGGCGGGGTCGAGGAACGACAGCCTCGCCGCGTGAAGCATGAGCCGCGGGGCGGCGGTCGCGTCGCCGTACAGCGGATCGCCCAAGATCGGCGCGCCGAGCCCCCCTTGGTGTCGCATCGTGGCCGCGTGCAGGCGGAGTTGGTGCGCACGGCCCGTCACGGGCTCGAACCGGACGCGAGTGCGATCGATCTCTCTCGCCATCACCCGGAACATCGTCACGGCCCCGCGTCCGTGGATGTGATCGATCATCTGCCACGGCCGGTTCGCGACGTCGGGTCTCATCGGGAGGTCGATGCGTCCCTCGTCGACGTCGAGCACGCCGTCGACCAGCGCGACATACGACTTGGAGGGAACGCGACGCTCGAACTGCCCGCTCAGCTCGCGCTGCGCGTCGGCGTCGAGCCCGAAGACAAGCAACCCCGAGGTCTCCATGTCGAGGCGATGCACCACGAGCGGGCCTTCGCTCCGCGGGAACATCGCCCGCACCCTCGCCACCGCGCAGTCCTGCTTGTGCGGCCCGATGCCCGGCACCGACAGCAGACCCGACGGCTTGTCGATCACGACGTAGCGGTCGGTCGCATGGATGATGGAGAGGGCTTCTGCCTGCAACGGGGGATCATTGACGGGGAGCGGCCGGTCCGCACCCTCACCCTTGCCGGGGGAGCATCGCCGCCCGCGGCGACGTGGGCCCATGCACGACGCCCGCCGTTGCGTCGCGGCCTCTGGGCACGCCGTCGCGTCCGTCCGATAGAAATGGACCGTTCAATCGCCACGCCAGCCGGTCCCGAAGCCCCCTCAAGCCGCCATGTCACTCCCCGGTGCCAGTCTCCAACCCGTCCGCGTCACCCAGACCTGCCTCAACGCCGCGTGCGGCGCGTCGTATCCGGTGACCGACCCGCTGGTGGCCTGCCGCGCCTGCGGCGAACTCCTCGACGTGTCCTACGAGTGGCCCGCGAACTTCCCGCGAGACTACTGGCGGCTCATCGAGGAACGCGGCCGCACCACCGGCCCCCGCGGCCCCGCGGGCGGCGGCCCCTCCACCGAATCTGCCCTCGACTTCTCCGGCGTGTGGCGATTCCGCGACCTGCTCCCCTTCTTCCGCGACGCAAGCGAGATCGTCACCATCGGCGAGGGCCGCACCAACTTGCAACGCGCCGATGGCGTCGCCTCCGAAGTAGGCATGGACGTCGCCGCGGGCGGGCGGCTCTTCCTGCAGTACGAGGGCTTCAACCCCTCCGGCAGCTTCAAGGACAACGGCATGGCGGCGGCCTTCACCCACGCCAAGATGGTGAAGGCCACCCGCGTCGCCTGCGCCTCGACGGGCAACACCTCTGCCGCCCTCGCCGTCTACGGCGCGCTGACCGGCATGCGGTGCTTCGTCTTCATCGGCGACGGCAAGATCGCCTACGGCAAGCTCAGCCAGGCCCTCGAGTACGGCGCCGTCACGCTGCAGGTGGCCGGCGACTTCGACGCCTGCCTCGCCCGCGTGCGAGAGATCGCCGAGACGCGCCCCGAGCAGGGCATCTACCTGATGAACTCCGTCAACCCCTTCCGGCTTGAGGGCCAGAAGTCCATCATGTACCGCATCCTCGAGGGGCTCGACTGGAAGGTGCCCGACTGGATCGTCGTGCCCGGCGGCAACCTGGGCAACTGCTCGGCCTTCGGCAAGGCCTTCATCGAGCTCAAGGCCCTCGGGCTCGTCGAACGCGTGCCGCGGCTGGCCGTCATCCAGGCCCAGGGCTCCAGCACGCTCGACCGCATCTGGAACACGCTGGGCGTCCGCTGGACGCCCGCCACCTGCAACGGCCCCGTGACGTGCAAGGGATGCATCTGTCGCGGCAAGCCCGCGCCGTGCCTGCGGGGCACCTACGACATCGACCGCGTCCGCGCCGAATACCGCCGCATGGACGAGGCCAACGAGCGAGCGCACACCGTCGCCACCGCCATCGAGATCAACCGGCCCGTCAACCTGCCCAAGGCGCTGCGCGCCCTGCACGCGATGGACGGCGTGGTGCGGAGCGTGAGCGACGAGGAGATCGTCGAGCACAAGGCCCTCGTGGGCCGCATGGGCTTCGGGTGCGAACCCGCCTCGGGCGCGTCGGTCGCCGGCGTTCGACTCCTCCGCAAGGAGGGCGTCATCGCCCCCCACGAGACCGTCGCGTGCATCCTCACCGGCCACGTGCTCAAGGACCCCGACGTCACCGTCGGCTACCACACGGGGGCCTCGATGAAGGCGGCCTCCATCGACCTTTCCGCCGCACGGCCGAGCGGTCGGTGGAGCAACCCGCCGATCAAGGTCGCGGACCGCATCGAGGACATCCTCAGGGCCATGGGCGGCTGATACGCTCTCGGCGTGACCGCATGCCGCACGATCATCCTGATGGGCCTCCGCGGCGCGGGCAAGTCCACCATCGGCACGGCGCTCGCGAAGGCCTCGGGCCTGCCGTGCGTCGAGATCGATGACCTCGCCGCCGCCCGCCTCGCGGCACGCGATGCGGGCGACGCCATCCGCACGCACGGCCTTGACGCCTTCCGGCAGACCGAATCGACCCTCCTCGGCGAGGCCCTCGCCGCGGCCTCGCCATGCGTCATCTGCCTGGGCGGCGGCACCCCCACCGCTCCCGGCGCGGCGGACACGCTACGTGCGGCCCGCACGCGCATGGCCATCGTGTACCTTCGCGCCACGCCGGCGACCCTGCGGCAGCGGCTCGCCGCCACCGACCTGTCGTCGCGCCCGTCCCTCACCGGCCGGCACCCGCTCGAAGAGATCGACGAGGTCTTCGCCCTTCGCGATCCGCTGTACCGCGAACTGGCCACCGAGGTGATCGAGGTGGATCAACTCGGCCAGGAAGCGATCGTCATCCGAGCGATGCAACTGGCATCGTGAAGGGCGGAGAAGTCGCGACATGTCCCATGAACAGCGGGCAAGCCCCCGGCGGACGCCGATTCGCGCGGCGGGTGGCGGCTGGTTCGCATGGCGATCACGAACGGCCCGCACCCTCCTCGCCCGCTTTGCGGGCGAACCGGCAGGGAGCCCAGGGCGCTGCGAGTCTTCGAGCGAGCCCTGGGTGGCGGGGCTCGATGCGCGGCGTGGCGATCGGTTGAACGTGCGCCGTGCGTGAATCGGCGCTCGGGTACCCAGGGCTCGCCCGCAAAGCCGGGCAGCGCCCCGGGCTCCCTGCCGGTTCGCCCGCAGAGCGGGCTTCGAAAGAAGATGACGCCGTTCCTCACGCGTCCGCCGCTCGAACCGCGGCACAGAACTCCTCGATGCGACCGGCATCGATCGCACCCGGCGACGACTCGAGGCACGACGACGCGTCCACGGCGTACGGGCGAATCGCGCGGATCGCCTCGCCGACCGACGCGATGGAGAGTTCGCCACCGAGGATCAGCGGCTTGGAGACATGGTCGGTGTGCCGAGCCAGCGCGTCCCAGTCGACAAGACTTGATTTGGCTTCGATGAAGATCGCGAGAACGTCCTCGCTGCGCTCCCAGCGTTCGAGATCGGCCGCGATGGTCGCGAGTTCCAGGGGCACGACCTTGAAGAGGTCGGGACCGAGCGCCTTGGCGATCTTCTCGTTGTCCGTGCCGTGCAGCTGAATGAGCGTCGTCGGGCACGTCTCTTCGATCTCGACGAACGAATCGACGTCGGGGTTGTTGACGACGGCCACGCTGGCCATGAACGGAGGAAGGGCCGACATCAGGGCGAAGGCCGTGTCGGGGTCCACATAACGGGCGGAGGCGGCGTCGAAGACGAAGCCGACGGCGTCGGCCCCGGCCTCCGCCGCGGCAAGGAGGGCGTCGTCGTCGCGGATGCCGCAGATCTTGATGCGTGTCCTTGCCATATGGGCCCAACCATACGGGGCGGCGGTGCATCTTTTTGTCCTCCCGTGCGAATCGCCGGGCCCGGCACGTTGTCTCGTCGCGCCGCTTCACTATCATCCGGCGGCATTCAGGTCGATGAGATCGTTCCAGGCGAAGGCCGTCCGCAGGCGGCCAGAGGTTCTGATTCCGTTCGGTGTCCGAACGAGGAGCCCAGCATGACGACGGCCGTGGCTGGCGGAAGGAAGCACGAGATGGCGACGTATTCCAAGGGACTCGAGGGCGTGATCGCGACGGACACCAAGCTGTCGTTCATCGACGGCGAGAAGGGAGTGCTCGAGTACATCGGCATCCCGATCGGCGAGCTCGCCAGCCACTCGACCTTCGAGGAGACCGTGTACCTCCTCTGGAACGGCCGGCTGCCCAAGGCCAACGAACTCGCCGAGTTCAACGCCACCATCCGCAAGCAGTACGACCTGCCGCCGCAGATCGAGGCGATGCTCAAGCAGCTGCCCAAGGACGCGCAGCCGATGCACGCCATCCGCACGCTGGTGTCGGCGATGGGCATGATCGACGCCAAGCCCAACGCCAACGACCTGCCCTCCATCCGCGAGAAGGCCGTGAAGCTCTTGGCGACCACGCCGACGATGCTGGCGTACTTCCACCGCCACCGCACGGGTCAGGCCTTCGTGCGGCCCGACGCCTCGCTGAGCCTCGCCGACAACTTCCTGTACATGCTCAACGGCGTGAAGCCCACGTCGACGATGGGCAAGGCCCTCGACGTGTGCCTGGTGCTCCACACCGATCACGGCCTGAACAACTCGACCTTCACGGCCCGGGTCATCATCTCGACGCTCAGCGACATCTACTCGGCGATCACGGGCGCCATCGGCTCGCTCCGGGGCCCGCTCCACGGCGGCGCGAACGAGGGCGTGATGGTCATGCTCAACCAGATCCCCACCGTCGCCGCCGCCGAGGCCTTCGTCAACGAGAAGCTGGCGAAGAAGGACAAGATCATGGGCTTCGGCCACCGGGTGTACAAGGCGTACGACCCCCGCGCCACGCACCTCAAGGTGCTCGCCAAGCAGCTCGCCCAGGACACCGGCAACATGGACCTCTACGAGAAGTCCAGCGCCATCGAGCAGGTCATGGCCACCGCGGTCGCCGCCAAGGGCATCTACCCCAACGTCGACTTCTACTCGGCCACCACCTACCACTGCATCGGCCTGCCCCTCGACCTCTTCACCCCGATGTTCGTCGTCGGCCGCATCGGCGGCTGGTCGGCCCACATCATCGAGCAGCTCGCCGACAACCGCCTCTTCCGCCCCGATGTCGACTACAAGGGCCCCCACGGCGTCTCGTACACGCCCATCGACCGCCGCTGAGTCGCCTCACCCATCCGATTCCCCTTCGCGACGCCGCCCGATTCCCGGGCGGCGTCGTTCGTTTCGGAATCGACGCCCCGCCGGAGCTTGACACCCTCTCACGACCCCCCAACCCTGTGGAATGGGAACCCCTGCCGGATCGTCCCCCTCCCCCCATTCCAAGATCCTCTTCGACGGCATCACCTTCGATGACGTCCTGCTGATCCCGCGCCGCTCGGCCGTCATGCCCGGCGAGGCCGACACGGGCACCAAGCTCACCCGCTCCATCTCGCTCAACATCCCGCTCGTGTCCGCGCCGATGGACACCGTCACCGAGTCCGCCCTCGCCATCGCGCTCGCGCAAGAGGGCGGCATGGGCGTCATCCACAAGAACCTCTCCGCCGAGGCCCAGGCCCGCGAGGTCGCCAAGGTCAAGCGTTCCGCCAACGGCATCATCGTCGATCCCCTCACCCTCGGCCCCTCCGACACCGTGGCCCGCGCGAAGGAGCTGATGCGTCAGCACAACGTCTCGGGTTTCCCCGTCACCGAGGACGGCTCCACCACGCTGCGAGGCAAGGGCAAGGTTCTCGGCATCGTCACCCGCCGCGACCTCAAGTTCGTCGTCGACGACTCCACCCGCGTCGGCGACATCATGACCTCCAAGGGCATCGTCACCGCGCCGGCGGGCACCACGCTCGCCGAGGCCGCGCAGATCGCCAGCCGCAACAAGGTCGAGAAGATCATCCTCGTCGACGACCGCTTCAACCTCGCCGGCCTAGTGACGATGCGAGACATCGACCGCCTCAGCCAGTTCCCCCGCGCCTGCACCGACGGCCGAGGCCGCCTCCGCTGCGGCGCGGCCGTCGGCGTCGACCAGTTCGAACGCGCCGCCGCCCTCCTCGGAGCCGAGGTCGATCTCCTCGTCGTCGATACCGCGCACGGCCACAGCGAGAACGTCCTTCGCACCGTCCGCACCATCAAGGAGATGCCCGAGGTGCGTCAGCGCCACGTCCAGGTGATCGCGGGCAACATCGCCACCGGCGAGGCCGCTCGCGACCTCGTCGAGGCCGGGGCCGACGCCGTGAAGGTCGGCATCGGTCCCGGCAGCATCTGCACCACCCGCGTCGTCACCGGCGTGGGCGTGCCGCAGATCACGGCGGTCATGAACGTCATGCAGGCCATGGCCGAACTCGGCGACCGGGCGGTGCCCGTCATCGCCGACGGCGGCATTCGCCACAGCGGCGACATCCCCAAGGCCCTCGCCGCTGGCGCGCACTGCGTCATGATGGGCTCCATGTTCGCCGGGCTCGAGGAAAGCCCCGGCGAAGTCGTCATCACCCAGGGCCGCCGCTACAAGAGCTACCGGGGCATGGGCAGCGAGGGCGCGATGAATGCCGGCAGCGCGGACCGTTACCGCCAAGCCGAAAAGCTCGCCAAGGACGGTCGCCAGACCCAGAAGTTCGTCCCAGAGGGCGTCGAGGGGCTCGTGCCCTATCGGGGCACCCTCGCCGAGTTCGTCTACCAGCTCGTCGGCGGCCTCCGCAGCGCGATGGGCTACTGCGGCTGCAAGTCGATCGAGGACCTCCGCACGCACGCGAGGTTCTGCCGCGTGAGCGGGGCCACCGTCGTCGAGAACCACCCGCACGACATCATGATCACCAAGGAAAGCTCCAACTACATGGTCGGCCGCTCGGGCGGCTGAACCGCCCCGCCGTTCCCCTCACGGTCAGGCCTTCCAGCCGTACGTCTCGTACCCCTGCGCGAACGTGCCGTCGGCGCGAAGCTCGAAGGTGCAGTACCCCTCGACCGCCCTGGCCACGTGCGGCTTCTCGTCGGGCTTGTTCCCCCGCCACCACGCGCCGCTCACCGCGCCGCCGCACACGTACGACACGCCCTGGAAGTCGATCCGCTCCACGTTGTGCACGTGGCCGCTGAGGCACAGCTTCACGTTCGGATGCTTCGAGAACAGGTGCACGAGCCTCAGGTTGTCGAGACACACCAGGCTCGCGCCCAGCGAATGCGTCGTCTTCTTGACGGTGCGATTGAAGAGCCCGCCCGCCGCGTGCATGATCGGAATGTGCGAATAGACCAGCACCGGCATGGCCGAAGGCGTCCTCGAGAGTTCGCCCGACAGCCAGTCGAACTGCTCGTCGTCGACGCCCGCGGTGTAGCCGTTCGCGTCGTTGGGGTCGGTCTGCACCGTGTCGAGCGCGATGAACCGCCAGCCGCCGTGGTCGAACGAGTGATACCTCGCGGGCATTCCCAGTTCGGCCACCGCCCGCTTCTTCCCCCAGGTCGGCTCGTTGCCGCTCGTCTTCGACTTGCCCTTGTTCCAGCCCCAGATGTCGTGGTTGCCGATGCACGCCCGCACCGGCGCGGTGGCGTGCTTCTGGAGCGTCGAGCGATAGAGCGCCCACTGCGTCGCCGTCCTCGCCTCGCCGGTCTCGAAGCAGTCGAAAATGTGGTCGCCGCCGGTCAGGATCAGGTCGGCCTTGAAGGTCGCGCCCATGTGGTCGAGACATGCCGCGAACCCCTCGCCCGCCCGCAGCTCGGGCTGCACGTGCATGTCCGTCAGGTGCGCCACCCGCAACACGTCGCCCCGCGGAGCCGCAGGGGCGGCCGAAGCGCGGCGGAGGAACGAGGGAACAAGACCGGACGCGGCTGCCGCGGCGATCAAGCCGCGACGGGAGAGAGTCAGGTTCATCGACATGCTCCAAGGGACCGGGATCGACGGGCCGCCTGCACGACCGACAGGCAAGCCGAAGAATAGCTGCGGGATTCCCCCGGGTTGCCGTTCCGGCACGGACGAGCCTCCCCGGGCACGCGCTTCTTCGCGCCGCGTTCATCTACCATGGAGCGAATGAACACCACCGCCCCGCGCCGACGTGCTTCCTTCTCGACCGGTCTCCCGGCTGGTCTCTCGATCGGCCTCTCGATCGGCCTGTCGGCTGGCCTCCTGCTGGCGACCTCGACCGCGTCGGGGCTCGAGCCTCCGGCGGCCACGTCGCCTCCAGCCACGCCCGCCCCCGCGCCCACCACGCAGACACTGCCGCCGGCCTTCGTGCGAGAGATGGACGGCGGCACCGTCGTCGAGCAACTTCGCGCCGAGGCCGCGCAGGTCCTCCGCCGCGTGCAGTGCGACACCACGCGACGCCTGCTCATCAACACCAGTTGGTTGCCGGTGATCGAGAAGCGCCGCGTCCACCGCGACAAGGCAGCGGGCGTCGTCCTCTCGCCCGCCCGCTTCGACGCGCTCCCCGCCGACGCGAAGGCCTCCTTCGAGGCCGTCGAGCTCAACGAGGAGTTCTTCTACTTCACGTCGTACGGATCGCCCCTGGCCTACGCCCGTCCGCTCGACCTGGTCGCCAAGCAACTCGGCTGCACCGACATGCTCTTCGCGGGCAAGCGCATCCTCGACTTCGGGTACGGCGGCATCGGCCACCTGCGCCTGCTCGCCAGCGTCGGCGCGCACGTCACGGGCGTCGAGATCAACCCCCTCTACGAGGCCCTCTATTCCGAACCCGGCGACACGGGCGAAGTGCCCGGCGCCGGCATCAGCGACCCCAAGCCGCCCGCCGGATCCATCACGCTCGTCACCGGCGGTTGGCCCTCCGATCCCGCCGTCGCGCAGCGAGTGGGCGGCGGCTACGACCTCATCATCTCGAAGAACGTCCTCAAGAAAGGCTACATCCACCCCGCCAAGGAGGTCCCCGACCGCCAACGCGTGAAGTTGGGCGTCGATGACGCGGGTTTCCTCAAGGCCGTCGCCGATTCGCTCAACGAAGGCGGCCTCTTCATGATCTACAACATCTGTCCCAAGCAGCGCGAGGACAAGTACATCCCGTGGGCCGACGGTCTCTGCCCGTTCAGCCGCGAGGCCATCGCCGCCGCGGGGCTCGAGGTGCTCGCCTTCGACGTCGACGACAGCGTCGAGGTGCGCCTGCTCGGCAAGGCGCTGAGTTGGGACCAGGGCCAGTCGCCCATGGACCTCGAGAACGACTGCTTCGCGTGGTACACGCTCATCCGCAAGCCGACGAAGTGACGCCGCGGGTTCTCGTCAAGGAGTGGCGGCGACCGATCGCGACGTGAGCCACTCCGCCGCGATCGCCGGCGCCTTCTTCGCGGCGCATCGCACGTCGGGCACGACCTTGCAGACGCCCAACTCGCCCCCGGGCGACTGCCAGTCGAACTCCGGGATGCGGATCACGAATCCCTGCTCGAGGGGCTGGACGAAGTCGATGCGGGGCCGACCCGCCGTGGCGTTGCCGAAGAAACGCGTGTCCGGCCGATCCCGCAGCAGCCACGCGAGAATCTCCGCGCTCGAACGCGTCCGCTCCAGCGTCAGCACCGCCAGCGGACCCGCATACGCGCCGGGCTCCCCCACCACGCCGAAGGCCGCGGCACGAGACCGCTTCAGCAGGTCATGCGCCGCCTCCACCGAGGCGGACGAATCGACGTCCATGCGGGCATCGCCCGAACCGTCCGCCTTGCGGTGCGTCGCGGCCACGAACCGCCCGGCGTCGTGCCGCCCCTCCAACAGCCAGCACGCGGCACGAAGCGCGGTCAGGTCGAACCCCGTGCAACTGCGAAGATCAAGGATGATCCCCTTGGGCTTGGCGGCGATGGCCTTGGTGAAGACCTCGTCGATCATCGCGACATCGACGAACGCCAACGCCTCGATCGTCGCGATGCCCGTCAGCGGATCGACCGTCAACCGCATCGGCTCGACCACCGACTCCGACGTCTTCACCAGCCGCCGCGACTCCTCCGTCACCGGCCGGTACGCCAGCGGCAGCGGCAACTTGGCTCGCTTTCGCCACGCGAGCCCGCCCGCGAAGGTGTACTCAAGGTCGTCCTGCACCACCGAGGCCGCCTCGGCCACGTCGTCGAAGTACGCCTTGAGGTCGTCGCTCGAAGCGATCGCCGGATCGAAAAGCGTGCTCACCGTCGCGCGACGGATCGAATCGGTCAGGGCCGGATAGTCCGCCATCGGCCCCGAAGTCGCATCGCTCGGCCGCTTGGCGAACGTCATCATCGCGATCATGCGACCGTCGGTGAAGAGCACCTCCACCGGACCTTCGGGCGACTTCATCCGCGTGCGAGCACCGAAGGGCCCGAGCCGGGCGATCCCGATCCATCCCTCGCCCGGCTTGCCGTCGACGGCCGGCATCGTCGATTGCCACGTCAGGAGCATGCCCTGAGGAAAGAGGTACGGCGTCAGCACCGGTCCGAGCGCGCTGGCCACGCCGCCCACCAGCGTCCATGCGATGCCCGGCCGAGTGTTCGCCTTGAAGGACGCGACGCCGGCGTCGCCGCTCAAGGCCTGCGCCGTCATCCGCGAACGGATGGGGCCGAACCACGTCGAATGGAACTCGACGTCGTACTCGCCGTTGAGTGCGGCCACCGTCGCCGCGCCGGACTGGTCCGCCCGGACCTCGCGAGGACGGGCGGGCGAGGCACACCCCGCCGCCATCCACAAGCCGGCCGCCATCAAACAACAGGTCGCGATGCAGGACGAACGCATGGGCGATTGTTGGAAGGCCCGGCCCCAGGGGTACGATTGGCCATGACCAATCACCATGAATCCCCGGGCACCCGCCTGCGCCTCGCGATGAACCAGTCGTGCATCGCCATTCCGGGCGCGTTCAACGCCCTGTGCGCACGGGCGGTCGCCAAGACCGGGTTCGCGGCGTGCTACGTCTCGGGCGCGGCCACCAGCGTCGCCGCGGGCGTGCCCGATGTGGGCCTCCTGGGACTCGAGCACTTCTGCCGCCAGATTCGCGAAGCCGCCGACGCCAGCGGCCTGCCCGTGCTCGCCGACGCCGACACCGGGTTCGGCGAGGCGGAAATGGTGCGTCGGACGGTACTCGAGTACGCCCGGGCCGGCGGCGCGGGCCTGCACATCGAGGACCAGAAGTTCCCCAAGCGCTGCGGCCACCTCGACGGCAAGGAACTCATCCCCGCCGACCACATGGTCGAGAAGGTGCAATGGGCCCGCAAGGCCGCCAAGGACATAAGCGGCGAGCTCGGCTTCGTGATCTGCGCCAGGACCGATGCCAGGGGCGTGGACGGCATGCAGGCCGCCATCGACCGTGCCGCGGCCTACGTGGCAGCCGGCGCCGACATGATCTTCCCCGAGGGCCTGACCAGCGAGGCGGAGTTCGAGGCCTTCGCCAAGGCCATGCGGGGCCTGAAGGGGCCGGACCCCAGGGGCGGCCCGTACCTGCTCGCCAACATGACCGAGTTCGGCAAGACGCCCATGCTGCCCCTGGAGCGATTCAGCGCGATGGGATACTCGTGCGTGATCTACCCGGTGACGCTGCTGCGGATCGCCATGCACGCCGTCACGCAGGCCTTGGAGACGATGAAGGCGGAGGGCTCCGCCGCGTCGCTCCTCGGCGAGATGCAGACCCGCCAGCAGCTCTACGACCTGGTGGGGTACAAGCCGGGCGTGCCGTGGGAAGCCCGCTGAGCCTGTCCGCATCCTGAACCACGATGCCGCACACGCCGGACGCTGGCGAGGTCCGCGGGCTGTTCTTTTTTCACCAAATATCCAAACAGACCCTTGACGGAAACTGCGATATCGAGTAAATTCCGAACATCATGGATGCGCTTCGTACGGCACCCCGAACCCCAAGCCCAATGGCGACAGCGGCATTGGAACGCCTCGCGGCGATCATCACGCAGCGTGGCAGCGCAACGCGGGCGAGAGACCTTGGGTGTCGCGAGCCGGAATCGGCGGCGACGGGAACCCATGCCGCGATCAGCCGAGTCGAGAGCCGAGTCGAGAACGCGGCTGATACCCAGAGCGATGGCGCATCGCGTGCGTGGCCAGGAGGAGTCCACGCATGCGATGCCCACCGCCCTTGCCCTGAGTCACAGGAACAGGCCGCGACAGCCCTGGCGGGCCACCCACCGGCATCACCGGGCAAACCCGGCGACCGGGCCCACGTCTCACCCGACATGCTGGTGATGGCTTGTCGCGGGGTTCATGAGTTCATTGGCTTGATTGACGACACCCGCGAGTTGGAGCGACTCTCGCGGATTCAACTGGAGGGGACCGATGGAACTGGCGGCGATGTTGGGCGTGATGTTGGACGTCGTGGCGGTGACGACATTGGCGATCGTGATGCTGCGACCCGCGTCGCGTCGAGGAATGGCGGGGCAACCGATCGAGGCCACACCGGTGGCGTGCCCAGTGCCACGCCGACGGACTGGTCGCCCCCACTGACCTTCGCGACGTGGCTCGCATGGCTCGCGTGGCGAGCGACCATCTCGCTTCCGCCGCCGCTCCTTGAGGATGCGGCGCCGCCCCCTACTCGGAAACACACGCAGGAACAGCCAGGGGCGGGCATTGCCTGGGTGGGTCGTGCCATCTGGCCCGGTGCCTCGCTGCTGCACCGCTGCCCCGGGTTGATGAATGCTTCGCTCTTGGTGGACTGCGATCGTCCGGATGAGACGGCTGAGACCTCGCGAACCAGAAGAGCCGCTTCAAGAAACACCCGATGCCGCGGACGATCCCGCCCCCCCACCGCGTCGGAGCTCGAGTTGCGAGTCTGGGCGGCTGAGCAAGCCATCCGCAGCGGTGCGTGCTCACTGGTGGTGGCCGACGGCAGCGGCTTCAGTCGGGTGATGACACAGCGGCTGCAACTGGCGGCAGAGTCGGGGCACTGCTCCTGCGTGCTGCTGCGAAGACCTCGAGAGGTGAGATGTCTGTCGGCGGCCACCACGCGATGGATTGTGCATCGTGCGGCCACGAGTGCTCCTTCATCGCGGAGCGAATCTGCAGGGCCGCGACATGTCGCCAGGGATGCGAAAGCGATCGCCGGCGAACTGGCGAGGGCCGAGGTGTGGTCCACGGGCTGGATCGCTCGCCTGTGGAAAAGCAAAGGTGCAACGTCCGTCTCGATGCAGACGGCCCATGAGCAAGCCTGGTTGCTGAGGATGGTGTATCGTGCCGACGACCTCTCGCGATTCAACGACAAGCTGCGAAACGCTCCCGAAGACCAGCATCGACTCGACGCCGACTGGCCGCCGAGTGGTTTCGATCTGGTTCCCGTACTGGTCCATCGATCTGCTCAGGCGTCGGATGCGACATCGCCGCGAGCGCGACGGGCGGCAGGCTGAACTCGATCGTCATCGCTTGTCCAATCCTCGCCCCGTGCTCATGAACGAATCGCGACAGGGTCGCGAACTGATCGCCGCGGCATGCCCGCGAGCCATGGCCGCCGGCGTGCGCATCGGCATGTCGCTGACCCATGCAAGGGCGCTGATTCGCGGAGCCGTCGTCATCTCGCCGTGGAAGCCGGAGCGAGATGCAGAAACGCTGATGTCACTGGCGACGTGGTGCAACCGCTTCAGCCCCATCGTCGGCATCGATCCGCCCGATGGCCTGGTGCTCGACGTGACCGGCACGCATCGGCTGCACCGGGGCGAATGGCGACTGCTGAGCCTCCTCCGACGTTCGATGGAACGCCTCGGCCTTCGTTCGCGCCTGGCGATCGCCTCGACCGCCGGGTGTGCCAGAGCCGCGGCGAGGTATCGGCAGAGTGAGTGTGCCGTGATTGACGCGGGCGAAGAAACTGCGTTCCTGCGCGCCATGCCGCTGGAGGCTTTGCATATCGCTCGCCACCAGATCGAAGCGCTGCGCGAGATGGGCTTCGACCGCATCGGTTCGATTCTTGACCTTCCCCGCTCGTCGTTGCCTGCGAGATTCGGACCCGACGTCCTGACCGCACTCGACGCAGCCCTCGGCAAGCGGGCGGAGGTGATTTCTCCCGTGAGACCTCGGGAGGCGTTCCACGTGGAACGAGTGTTTGATGGGCCCACCACTCACTGGGAGTCGGTGGAGCAGTGCGTCCACATGCTGGTCGAGCAACTCGTGGCCATCTTGAAAGCACGCGACATGGGCGTTCGGCGCCTTGACGCATCTCTGGCGGCCACCAATCGACAAACACCCACGCACATCACGCTGACGCTCTGCAGGCCAAGTCGCGACGCCGCTCACGTATGGTCGATGCTTCGACCACACCTCGAGCGCATCGATCTTGGGGATGGCATCGAGGGCGTCACGCTGGTCGCCGCCAGAACCGGCCTCATCGAGCACTCCCAGCGCCACATGCTCGCCACGTCCGGCGGCGAGGCCGTCGCCTCGTCTGGCGGCCACGATCCGCATACCGCTCGCGCCATGCTCTGCGACACGCTGGCGAACCGCCTCGGGGGCGATGCGGTGATGAAGGTGTTCCACGCGGAAGCACACGTGCCCGAACGAACGCTGCGGCTGGCAACCGCCATGCAGCAGCACCCAGTTCGCAGCGTCCCCCTGGTGAACACGACACCTCGACCCTCGCGTCTCTTCCTCCGGCCAGAACCGGTTCAGGTGATGCACATGAGTCCCGACGGCCCCATTCATCGACTGCACTGGCGTGATTCAACGTGGAACGTCACGGCGTGCATCGGCCCCGAGCGAATCTGCAGTCAATGGTGGCTGGCATCTCCCGGCGACGCCTGCGTCGATCGCGACTACTACCGCGTCTGCATCATCACCCAGGGGCATGAGCCCAGATGGATCTGGATCTACAGGCTCAGCAGCTCCGCCACTTGGCACGTACACGGGGAGTGGGCATGACCATCAATCAACCCTACGCCGATGCTCGCACCCGCAGCCGCGATGCTCGCGACGACCGTGGAGTGACATGCAAGCCGCCATGAGTCGCGCGACATCGCGGCCCACCTGATCACACCGATACATCGCACACGGGTGCGCATGGCACGGCGTGGCAGCAGCGAGCTGTCGACACGACTCACGTGGTTCTGGCCTTGCATGTCGCCGGCCAGCCAGCAACTCAGCGAGACACGACGACCATGCCCGCTCACGAGTTTCCCAAGTTGCGAGCACATCCCGCGAAGGCCGTGCGACCCCAGAGCGCGACGACACGTCGCATCGACGCGCCGAGGTTCGCGGAAGTGGCCGCCACGAGCAACTACACGTTTCTCCGAGGCGGGAGCCACCCCGAGGAGATCGTGCAACGTGCCGCGGAACTCGGCTACGCGGCCATCGGCATCTGCGATGTCAACTCGCTGGCCGGCATCATCCGGGCCCATGTGGCGGCTCGACAGGCGTCGATCCAGCTCCTTGTGGGCGCTCGACTGCGATTGATGGGGGGATTGCGTCCAGTCGTCGAACACCGCTGGTGTTCCGACGCCGGAGTGCCTGAACAAGGTGGCGATGAAGCGAGGCCGCTCGCCATGCCGGATGTCATCCTGTATCCGGTCACGATGGGCGCATATCGACACCTCTGTCGCTTGCTGACGCTGGGCAAACGCCGAGCCCCGAAGGGCGAATGTCACCTCTGGGCGGATGATCTTCGCGACATGCATGCCGAGATGCGTGCGGTGATCGTGCCTCGCCGGGAGGACTTCGCAGACGCCTGCCCGCATGAAGTGCTGGCCCGCGGCTCGCGAACGCTCGTGGACACACTGGGTGTCCCTTGCCGGTTGGCCATCGACATGCCACGACAGGGTGACGACCAGCGAATGCTCGACCTCCGCCGCGAACTTGCCGCCACGCTTGGCATCGGCCTGATCGCCACGAACGAGCCTCTGTATCACGACCCGTCGCGGCGGATGTTGCAAGACGTGCTGACGTGCATCCGGCACGGCTGCACCATCGAGCAGGCGGGCCTGCGGCTTCATGCCAACGCGGAGCGACATCTCAAGCCCGCGGAAGACATGCACCGGCTGTTAGCTTCTTGCCCGCAGGCATTGGAGGCGACGCTGGAGTTGGCGGATGCACTCAAGGGCTTTTCGCTCGATCAGTTGCGGTACGAGTATCCGGACGAGGTGGTGCCCGAGGGCGTCACGCCGATGGAGCACCTTCGTCACTTGGTCGAAGCGGGCGCCCGAGTGCGATACGCGCCGAAGGAACCGATCGATGCCCCGCTCGATGCCATCGTCCCCGCCACGGTGATCCGCCAACTTGAGCACGAACTTGCGCTCATCGGCGATCTCGACTACGCCCGGTATTTCCTGACCGTGCACGACCTCGTGGTCTTCGCGCGAGATCGCGGCATCCTCTGCCAAGGACGCGGCGCGGCCGCCAACTCCGCGGTGTGCTATTGCCTGGGCGTCACCGCGGTCGATCCGGCTCGCATGTCGGTCCTCTTCGAGCGTTTCATCTCGAAGGAACGCAACGAACCGCCCGACATCGACATCGACTTCGAGCACGAGCGACGCGAGGAGGTCATCCAATACATCTACGCCAAGTACGGTCGCGAGCGGGCGGCATTGACGGCGGAGGTGATCTCCTACCGACGCCGCAGCGCGATCCGCGATGTGGGCAAGGCCCTCGGCCTCTCGCTGGACGTGGTGGATCGACTCGCGAAGGACATCGAGTGGTGGGACGACGGGGGCATCAAGGAGTCGAGTGTCCGCACGCTCGGACTGGACCCTTGCAACCCGACACTGCGTCACTTGGCGAATCTGGTCGGCGAGTTGCTGGGTTTTCCCCGGCACCTCTCGCAGCACGTCGGCGGGTTCGTCATCACGCGTACGCCGCTGTGCGAACTGGTGCCCATCGAGAACGCCTCGATGCCCGATCGCACGGTGATCGAGTGGGACAAGGACGACGTGGATGCGGCGGGCATGATGAAGGTCGACGTGCTGTCGCTGGGCATGCTCACGTGCGTCCGCAAGTGTCTGCAGATGGTCGCGCCGCCGGGCCTCGATCCGGCGAGACCTGACATGGCCGTGCTTCCACCGGAAGATCGCGGCGTGTATGACATGATCTGCCGCGCCGACACGGTGGGCGTCTTCCAGATCGAGAGCAGGGCGCAGATGTCGATGCTGCCGCGACTTCGCCCACGTTGCTTCTACGACCTGGTCATCGAGGTGGCCATCGTGCGCCCCGGGCCGATCCAAGGCGACATGGTGCATCCGTACTTGCGCCGGCGCAACGGCGAAGAATCCGTCACCTTTCCCGACGAACGGGTACGTCACGTGCTGGGACGCACGCTGGGGGTGCCGCTGTTCCAGGAACAGTGCATGGCCTTGGCGGTGGCGTGCGCGGGCTTCACGCCAGGCGAGGCCGACCAGCTCCGTCGCGCCATGGCGGCATGGAAGCGAAAGAGCGACGTCATCTATCGCTTCGGCCAGAAGATCATCGACGGCATGACGGCTTCGGGCTACGACGAGTCCTTCGCCCGTCGCGTCTTCGACCAGATCAAGGGCTTCAGCGAATACGGCTTCCCCGAATCGCACGCGGCAAGTTTCGCGGGCATCGTCTACGCCTCGGCGTATCTCAAGCACCACCATCCGGCGGCCTTCGCCGCGGCACTGATCAACAGTCAACCCATGGGGTTCTACGCCCCCGCGCAGATCATCCGTGACGCGCAGAACCACGGCGTTCGGGTGCTTCCCATCGACATCGCCCACAGTCGCTGGGACTGCCACCTTGAACCAGACGACGGCTCATCGGGCGGCAGTGCGATCCGGCTCGGGCTTCGGTTGGTGAGTGGCGTGGGCGAGTCGGCGGGTCGCGTGCTCGAAGGGTTCATCCTGCGACACGGCGTGCCCAAGACGCTCCACGATCTGTGGCGACGCTCGGGCGTCGATGTATCGTCGCTGCGGCGACTGGCCGACGCGGACGCCTTCGGCTCGATGGGGCTTCCACGCCAGCAGGCCCAGTGGCAACTTCGGGAACTGCGGGATGAACATCTGCCACTCTTCGATGGGGTGGAAGCCTGCACAGAGCCGCCGCCCATGCTGCCGCGGCTTGCACCGTCGACCGGGGTGGTGAGGGATTATGCCGCCACGGGCCTTTCGCTCAAGGCCCACCCGGTGTCGTTCCTGCGGGAGCACCTCACGCACCGCGGCGCGGTTCGGTGCGATCGGCTGGCCTCGATCGCGACAGGATCAACCGTGTCGGTGGCGGGCATCGTGCTGGTGAGGCAACGACCGGGAACGGCCAAGGGGATCACCTTCATGACGCTGGAGGACGAATCGGGCATCGCCAACCTCATCGTGCGGCCCGCCATCTTCGAGCGTCACCGGAAGGCGGCACGCCATGGCGTGGTGGTGCTTGCTCATGGCAGGCTGGAGCGACAGGGGCAGGTGATCAACGTGATTGCGACGAGATTGGAGGATCTTGATGGACAGATGGCGGAGTTGACGACGACGCCGCGGAACTTTCATTGACGCAGCGACACGAGTGCGTGCGGGCGGGTGTGCGACCGGAGCGCGTTGATTGGTGGTGGCCACGCGAGGTCAGGGCGTGCGTCGCGATCAACCGCGCGGATCGGCTCTGCCGGGGGCTTGACCCGCAGAGCCGGGTCGCGCCCGCGGCTCAACGAGGGGACGCCCGAGGCGGGCTGGCGTGCACGAACTCGCGCGATGCCCCTTCCGAAGCCCGCTCTGCGGGCGCTCGGCAGGGAGCCCAGGGCGCGGCCCGGCTTTGCGGGCCAAGCCCTGGGTACGCGGGCACTGATGGGCGAGGGGATGCGCGTTGAGCGCCGACCCCACGTTCGCGGCCGGCCGCGC
>JBBAVG010000020.1:0-53229 GCA_040397805.1 Phycisphaerales bacterium | reverse complement strand
AAGTGCCCGCCGTCAGGGTCGACTCGAAGGCGCAGGTGGTGCTGCCGATGGCCTCGGCCGAACCGGCGAAGGTGAGGGAAGAGCCCTGCTCGAGGCGGGTTTGACCGTCGAGTTCGGCGGCAGGGGCGTTGATGGAGAGGGAGGCGTTGGTGCGGGCGGTGAGGATGCCGCGGGAGCCCAGGCGGAACGAATCGGCGTAGAGGTCGGCCGAGGAGCCGGTTGAGACGCGGACCTGACCGTTGAGGTCGATGACCGCGCCGGCGGACGCGAGCATGGAGGAGGAGCCGCCGAGGGTGATGACGGACTGGGGCGAGGTGCGGATGTCGTCCTCGCCCGCGAAGACGATGGAGCGTCCGGCGGTGTCGACGATGGTGGCCTGGCGCCAAGCCCCCTCGCTCGCGGCGATGCGGTGCCCGCTGGGCGCGGGAAGCAGGGCCGAGGCGAGCGAGGCATAGGAGACGCCGGTGACGTTGTTGAAGGCGACGGAGAAGTCGTCGGGAACGACGTCGAAGAGGCGTGCCGATCCTTGGTTGCTGCTCACGCCGACGTCGTCGAGCCACGCTCCGGCGATGACGGTGGTGCCGGAGAGACCGACGGAGAGGCCCATCTGGTCGTCGAACGCGCCATCGGCGGCGACAAGACGTCCGCGCCGGGTCCACGTCGAGCCTTCGCGGGAGAAGACGTCGACGTATCCCTGATCGACGACGGCCGGATCGCCTTGGTACGCACCGACGACGGCAAGATCGCCGGCCAGGGCGACGGCGCGGCCGAACGAGTCGTCGGGCATGCCGCCAACGGTGTCGAGCCTGGCCTCTTCGGTCCATGTGGAGCCGCTGCGCACGAAGACGAAGGCGGCTCCTTGGTTCAGGTTGGCGTTCACGTCGACCCTTTCGGCACCGACGAGGACGCTGCCGCCGGAGATGGCGACGGAAGAACCGAAGGAGCTGTCGGCGACCGCACCGCTCGCGGCAAGCAGCTGAGCCTGCTGCGCCCACGACACGCCGGAGCGAGTGAAGACGTACGCCGAGCCCTGATCGACGATCGCGCCGACGTCGTCGAGATGAGCCCCGACGATGGCGGTGTTACCCTCGAGGGCGACGGCGAATCCGAAGTTGTCGCCGGCCGCTCCGCCGGTGGCGTTGAGTTGGGCCTGCTGGGCCCAGACGCCGCCCGAGCGCGTGAAGACGTACGCCGACCCCTGATCGACATTGGCGACGACGTCATCGGCGTTGGCGCCGACGAGGACGGTGTCGCCGGAGATCGCCACGGAGAGACCGAAGCGATCGTTGGCCGCACCCCCTGAGGCGTTGAGGCGGGCCTGCTGGGTCCAGGTCGTGCCAGAACGAACGAAGACGTAGGCCGAGCCCTGATTGGCGTTGAGACCGACATCATCCTGGTGGGCACCGACGACGACGGTGTCGCCGGAGATGGCGACCGAGATGCCGAACCAGTCCTCGGCCAGCCCATCGGTGGCGATGAGTTGCAACTGGTGCGTCCACACGGAACCAGAGCGGGTGAAGACGTGGGCCGAACCGCGGTCCACGGCCGCGCCGATGTCGTCCTGTGGGACGCCGACGATCGCGGTGTCGCCGGAGATGGCGACGGCGCGACCTGCCCGATCCTCCGACGCACCGGCGGGAGCCAAGAGCGTGAGATCCGGCCCGATCCACCTCGACCCGACCCGGGAGAAGACCCACGCCGAGCCCTGCTGGCCGTTGGCGCCCACGTCATCGCCGTACGCCCCCACCAAAGCCGTGTCGCCCGAAAGGGCGACGGAGTAGCCCAAGGCGTCGTTCGCCGCACCGTCCGAGGCGGTCAACTGGGCTTGCTGGGTCCACGTGCTGCCCGAGCGGGTGAAGACGCACGCCGAGCCTTGGTTGTTATTGGTGCCGACGACGTCGGAATGTGCCCCCACCAGCGCCGTGTCGCCCGAGAGGGCGACGGAGATGCCGAAGATGTCATCCGCCGCGCCGCCCGTGGCGGTCAACTGGGCCTGCTGCGTCCACGTGGTGCCCGAGCGGGTGAAGACGTACGCCGAGCCCTGGTCGACGTTAACGCCGACGTCGTCAAGGATCGCCCCCACCAGCGCCGTGTCGCCCGAGAGGGCGACGGAGTAGCCGAACCAGTCGATCGCCGCGCCGCCCGTGGCCGTCAACTGGGCCTGCTGGGTCCAGGTGCTGCCCGAGCGGGTGAAGACGTACGCCGAGCCCTGATTGCTGTTGGCGCCGACGTCGTTGAGATACGCCCCCACCAGCGCCGAGTCGCCCGAGAGGGCGACGGAGAGGCCGAACTGGTCGCCCACCGCGCCGCCTGTGGCGGTCAACTGGGCCTGCTGGGTCCACGTGCTGCCCGAGCGCGTGAAGACGTACGCCGAGCCCTGGTCGCTGTTGGCGCCGACGTCGTAGCGGTACGCCCCCACCAGCGCCGTGTCGCCCGAGAGGGCGACGGAGTAGCCGAACTGGTCGCCCCCCGCGCCGCCTGTGGCGGTCAACTGGGCCTGCTGGGTCCACGTGCTGCCCGAGCGCGTGAAGACGTACGCCGAGCCCTGGTCGCTGTTGGCGCCGACGTCGTCCGTCCGCGCCCCAACCAGCGCCGTGTCGCCGGAGAGGGCGACGGAGTAGCCGAACTGGTCAACCGCCGCGCCGCCCGTGGCCGTGAGCGTGGCCTCCAACGTCCAGCCCGAGCCGGTCCAGCGGTAGACATGCGCCGAGCCCTCGTTGGTGTTGGCGCCCACGTCGTCGTACGGCGCTCCGACGACCATGGTGTCGCCGTCGACGGCGACGGCGTCGCCGAACTCATCGCCCGCCGCGCCGGCGGGGTGCAGCACCTGCAGCGGCGTCGACCGCTGGCCGAAGGCGACCGACCCCATCATCGCGATCGCTGCGACGACGACCTTGCTCCACATGCGTGTGCTGCTCATGATTCCTCCTGCGTGGCGGAACGGCGATTCTAACGGATCATCCACCCGTTCCGGCCACGAAACTCTCGATTATGCCCGCGAACTGCCGCGAGGCCGGGCACGTTCTCGGACGTGGGGCACCCCCTTCGCACGCCTCCAGGCGCGGACGGACCATTCCGTGGCGTCGCGAAAACGACGACGCCCGCCGCGATGGTCGCGGCGGGCGTCGTGTTGGAATCTCGTGACATCGTGCGTGAACGGGGTCTTCAACCCCGCAGGCAACGGGTCGAACCTCAGCCCATCTTCGCGGCCTTGGCGTTGAGTTCCGCCGCGGCGAGGCCGTCGGCGAAGGTCGCCAGCGAGGTCTTCGCCTTCTTCTGCACCGCGTCGGCGAAGGCCACGAGCTGGTGCATGAACCGCGTGTCGTGGCTGGGCACCTCGTGCATCTCGGCCTTGCCGACGAGGTCCTTGAAGATGATCTCGTTGGGCTTCTCGTAGTCGTAGAAGAGCGTGCCCTGATCGCCCACCAGCGTGAGGGTGAAGCGGGAGGACTCGGCCCAGCCGCTGAGGATGACGCCGGCGACACCCTGAGGGACGTTGGGACCACCCTTCTTCTTGCCGCGGAGCAGGACGGTGCCGGCGGTCTCGGTGCGCTTCTTCCACTTGAAGTCGAACGCGCTGCCGAGGATCTTGGCGGGGCCGACGATGAAGTGGAAGAGGTCGAGCGAGTGGCTGCCCATGTCGAGGAACGCGCCGCCGCCGGCCTTCTTGGGGTCGCTGAACCACTTGGTCTCGTGGCCCGGCAGGTCGCAGGCGAAGGCGTTCTCGAAGCGGACCAGGCGGCCGATCTTGCCCGAGCCGATCATCTGCTTCATGGCCGCCACCGGCACCGCGAAGCGGTGGCAATAGGCCACGAACGCGGGCACCTTCTTGGCCTTGGCGGCCAGGGCGGCCAGCTTCTTGGCGTCCGCGAGGACGTGTGCCGCGGGCTTTTCCATCAGGATGGGGAGCTTGGCCTTGAGGCAGGCGTCCACCAGCTTGAGGCGGATGCTCGGGGGCGTGCAGATGACCACGCCGTCGACGGCGAGGCCCGCCTTGCACGCCGCCAGCATGGCCGGCAGCGACTCGAACGCGGCGGCGCCGGTGTCGGCCGCCACGCGGTTGCGGCTTTCCTCCACCGGATCGACCACCGCCACCACCTGGACCCGACCATTGCTCGACTTCGCGGCACCGATGTGGGCGTTGGAAATGCCACCGGCCCCGACGATCGCGATCTTGAACACCTCATCTGCCATGACGACGTGACTCCTCGAAAAACCTGATCTCAGCGGCACCGCGCGGCCCTGCCGGCGTGCCCGTGCCTTTCCCCGGCAACGGGCTCAAGGATAGACCACGCGGAGGCCGCCATGGTGCAACGATGGTGCATGAACTTGCTCCGCCGCATCGTGGTGGCCGCCGCCGTCCTGACCTTGGGGGCGACCTCGCCCGCCGAGGGGGCTGCCAAGGCCCACCGCGCCCCGCCCGCCGAGGTTCGGGGCACCTGGCTGACGACGACGGCCAACGACGCCATCGCCACGCCCCAGAAGACGGCAGCGACCATGAAGCGTCTGCGCGAGATCGGCCTCAACACCGTCTACGTCGAGACGTGGAAGAACGGGTACACCCAGTACCCCAGCAAGGTGCTCGAGCGGACCATCGGCGTCGACCGCCGCCCGGCCCTCATGAAGCAGGATCCCGCCGACTCGCCGGAGGCCGTCAAGACCGCGGGGCGTGACCTGCTCGCAGAGACGCTCCGCGAGGCGAAGGCCAACGGGCTCTTCTACGTGGCGTGGTTCGAGTACGGCTTCATGGCGGCCCACAAGGACACGGACAACCACCTCCGCCGCATGAAGAAGGAGTGGCTGAGTCTCGACAAGGCGGGGAACGAGGTCGCGCCCAACGGCTTCGTGTGGATGAACCCGCTCCACCCCGAGGCGCGTCGGTTCCTGCTCGACCTCGTCCTCGAGGCCGTCGATCGCTACGACCTCGACGGCATCCAACTCGACGACCGCATCGTGTGGCCGTACGTCACGATGGGGTACGACGCCTTCACCAAGGCCGCCTACGCGAAGGAGCACGGCGGGGCCGAGCCGCCGGCCAACGAGAAGGACCCGGCGTGGATGCGGTGGCGGGCCGACAAGGTCAACGAGTTCAGCCGCATGTTCGTGCAGGAGATCCGGGCCCGCAAGCCGGGGCTGCTGATCTCCCTCTCGCCCGCGCCCTTTCCGTGGGTCTATGACAACTACCTGCTGGAGTGGCCGACGTGGGCCGGGTGGTCCGCGTCGGACTCGCTCTCGCTGCCGGGCGATTGGAAGGGCAACGGCGTGACGCCCCGCTGGGACGAGTTCATCCCCCAGTGCTACCGGTTCAGCTACGAGGCCTTCGAGAAGAGCTGGCTCGAGCAGGTGGAGCAACTCGCCACGTTCGGCAAGGGCCGCTCGACCAAGGACCTCATCGCGGGCATCCGCGTCGTGGGCGAGGGGAAGGACTCCACGTGGGAGGACCTCCGCAAGTCGATCGAACTCGTCCGCCGCACCGGCGGCGGCGGGCACGTGCTGTGGTTCAGCCGCGGCGTGCTCGACGTGTACCCGGCGGAACTCGCCGCCTTCTACGGCGTCAAGGAGCAGGGCCACGCCCCGCGTCGCTGAACGAACCACTCTCGGAGGTTTCCATGATGCATCTGGTCCCCATCGTGATCGCCGCCCAGGTCGCTTTCGCGAACCCGCCGCCTGCGGTCGCGCCGCTCGACGAAGCTGTCGACCTGCTCGTCGGCTCGTTCAGCACGGCCGAGCAGGCGGCCACCGATGCGGAGTTCTTCGACATCCGCCTGCAGATGGTGCGGATCTGGGCTCCCCGTGACCGCGCCACGAGTGAAGGAGCCGCGAAGGACCCGACGCCCGAGGGGGAACGGGCCGCGACCGAGCCGGCGGCAGCGTGGCTGTACGTCGAGCAGGCGGCCGCCGCGGCGATGAGCCGCCCCTATCGCCAACGCATCTACAAGGTGTCGCAGGAGGCCGACGGCACGATCCGCAGCGAGACGTACACGCTGCCGGGGGACGCGATGAAGTTCGCCGGCGCGTGGCGAAAGCCCGAGTCGTTCGACGCCATCAAGCCCGCGGACCTCACGCTCAAGGAAGGATGCGCGGTGTTGCTCCGTCGCACGAAGGAGGGCAAGTTCGAGGGCGGCACGCACTGGAAGGCGTGCCCGAGCGACCGGAGCGGCGCGACGTACGCCACGTCGGAGGTGACGATGAGCCCGTGGGGCCTGGTGACGCTCGACCGCGGGTACGACAAGAACGACCAGCAGGTGTGGGGCTCGACCAAGGGCGGGTACCGCTTCAAGCGGGTGACGCTCGAGGAGTCGCTGCAACCTCCCACGCTGGCGCCCGAGGCGCCCAAGCCCGTGCCGGCCCAGTCGGGGCCGCGGGAGGGTTCCCCCACGCCGACCAAGCCGGATCTGATCCACCCGGCGGAGGACGTGACGGGCATTCCGAAGCGGTGATCGCCCTCGGGGGTTTCGGGCTTCGACCGCAGGTCCGACAACCTTCAAGATGGGCCTGATTTCCGCGGCGGATTCGACGCCCGCGGATCATGACGTGGCGGCATTCCGTACCATGGCATCCATGGGGTCGCCTTCGCTCCGTCGTGCCGATGCGGCGAAGGGGAGGCGGCGGGCGAGGAGTCTTGATCATGAAGCGACTGGCGCAATGGGCGATGGTGGCGGCGGCGACGATGGCGGCCGGCGTGTCCGCGGCATCGGCCGGGGGCACCGTCACGGCGGGCAACGCCTCGCTGCAGTTCGTCGGCATTCCGGTCTTCAGTTCGACGCTCGGCGACGGCACCTTCAAGACCGAGACCACGGGCGCGGACCAACTCTACAAGTTCACGTGGTACTACCGCACGGCGACGGCGACGACCAACCGGTTCATGAGTTCGCTCGACACGCCCACCGAGTCGTACGTGGGCAACGTCGCGACGTTCACGTACCTCAACGCGGGGCCGGGCGTGGCGGGCCAAGAGCGTTTCGACGCGACGATCACGTCGACACTCACCGACGGAGCGGCCGCGAACCAGTCTCGCGTGGTGTCGCAGTGTCGCGTGAAGAGCAGGGCCACCACCGCGCGTCGTTACGACTTCTTCGTGCTGGTTGATCTCGACCTTGCGGGCGGCACACCCACCACCCCCGTCGACGACACGCTCACGCTCGATCCTGCGACCTTCAACATGCGGCAGACGGAGGCCTCGACGACGAACATCGCCAACGTGCGGGCATTGTCGCCCAGCCGCTGGCAGGTCGGGTCGGGCACGACACTCCGGACGCTGCTGAGCGGCCCGAGCGCGGACCTCAACCAGGCCGTCGGCCCCTTCACCGGCGACGGCGCGGTGGCCTTCCAGTGGACGGTGACGCTGCAGCCCAACGAGGAAACGACGCTCGCGGCGGCCTTCGCGATCAACCAATCGGCCTTCTGCCAAGGGCCGGCGGTGACGGGTCAGCCCCAGAACGCGACCACCTGTCAGGGCGGATCGGCCACGTTCACCACAACGGGCACGGACATCACGTCGCACCAGTGGCGGGTCGAGACGTCGCCTGGCACGTGGGTGGCGTTGACGGGCCCCTCTCCGTTCGTACACCTGGGCACCGGACTTTCGTTCGACTTTGCGGGCGCGACCGGTCCATCGCTGACGGTGTCGAACATCCAACTTGGCAGCCAGCCGCCCGCGGTGCGGTTCTTCGATCGCGTGACGGGCGACTGCGGGAGCGTCGACGGCAACGCCGCGACGCTGACGGTGGAGTCGTGCGGGCCGCCGTGCCCGGCGGACTTCAACCAGGACGGTGGCGTCGACGGGGGCGATGTCGCGGCCTTCTTCATCGCGTGGGAAGCGGCGGACACCTCGGCGGACGTGAATCAGGACGGCGGCGTCGACGGCGGCGACCTCTCGACGTTTTTCGTGGCGTGGGAGGCGGGCGGGTGTTGAGTGGGGCGTGTCGTTCCATTCATCGGTCCCTCCGGGACCAAAGAACACCCGCACCAAGGGCCCGCAGGGCCCACGAGCGTTGCCACGAGTGACCGAACCCGCGCAGCGGGTGAGGGAACTCGTGGAGCGGCGCCGATTCGCGCGAGGCCCCGCGAGGGGCCGACGACCACACCCCCACCCTCGTCCGCCCCTCGCGGGGCGGGTCCTCGCATCACGCGTCACGGCGGGTTCAACTCACCCGCGGAGCGGGTTCGTTTCACCCGCCGCTACGCTCGTCGGTCCCTTCGGGACCACAGAACACCCGAAGCAAAGTCCCACGTCCACGCCTCACCCCGCGGTTCCCGCGAGGAACGTCGCCAAGTCGCGCCAGAATCCCGGATAGGTCTTGGCGACGCACCCGGGATCATTGATCCACGTGTTGGGCCGTCGAAGGCCAACGAGCGCGAAGGCCATCGCCATGCGATGATCCTCGAAGGTGTCGAAGCGAACCGGCGGCACGCCGGGCGAGCAATCGACGCCGCCCACGGGCGGAGTGATCGTGACGGCGTCGGCGTCGCCCGCCACGTCGGCTTCGACGCGAACGCCGATCTTGGCGAGTTCCGACTGCATGGCCGCGATGCGATCGCACTCCTTGACGCGGAGCGTGCCCAGCCCGCGCAGGATGGACGTGCCCTCCGCGAAACAGGCGACGCAGGCCAAGGCCATGGCGGCGTCGGGCATGTCGGCGCAGTCCACGAGGATGGGGCGGAGCGAAGGCGCGGCTCGGACCTCGATGCGTCCCCCCGCGAGCGAGGGTCGCATGTCGACGGCCGCGCCCATGCGGCCGAGCGCCTGCGCGACGCGCACGTCGCCCTGGAGCGAGTCCACGCCCAACCCGTCGACGCGGCAGGCCACTTCAGGCCGCCCGGCCATCGCCGCGGCGGCCCAGAAGGGCACCGCGCCGCTGGCGTCGGGTTCGATGTCGAGGTCGAAGGCCGCGATGCATGGCGGCTCGCCGGCCGACGCGGGCACGCGGAGGATGCGGCCGTCGTGCGACGACTTCACCTCGACGCCGACGCGGCCCAGCAGGCCGGCCGTCATGCGGATGTACGACCCGCTGACGGGGGGCCGCTCGAGGCGAAGCGTCAAGCCCCCCGGCATGAAGGGCCCCGCGAGCAGCAGCGACGAAATGAACTGGCTCGAAGGCGAGGCCCCTACCGCGATCGACGCGTCCACGGGCAGGTTCGCGGGCGGCATGATGCGCAGCGGCGGGCAATCGCTGCGCCGGCCCAGGAACGCCACCTCGCACCCGAGCCGACCGAGCCACGAGGCCAACTCGCCGATGGGCCGATCGTGCATGCGCGCGTCGCCGTCGATGACCACCGGCACGGGGCTGCACAGCACCGAGCCTGCGAGGAATCGCACGGCGGTGCCCGCGTTGCGAAGGTGAAGGTGCACCGAACCGTCGGCCTCGACGTGTGCGGGGCACCACCGTCCGGCCACGCCCTCGATCCGCAGCAGCGACTGCGCTCGCGTCACACGGGCGCCGAGACGCTCGACCGCCTCGAGCATCACCTCGGCGTCGGCGGCATCGACGAGCGGTCGACGCAGCGTCGACACCCCCTTGGCGAGGGCCGCCAGCAGGATGGCCCGGTTGGTCAGGCTCTTGGACCCCGGCGGCGCGATCTCGACCGCCTCGAGACCACGCGGACGGACCTGATCGATCGTCGGGATGAGCAGCGGGCCGACAGGCCGGCGAGACGGATCCGCGAGCAGCGCCGCGAGGAGCGAGGATGCCTCGCTCCCGCTCACGCCGACTCTTCCTCGCGCCGGAAGACGGCGACGACATCCTCGATGGGGATCACGAAGAGGCGGTTGTCCCCCTCGAGATCGACGGGAATCGCGTGCTTGGGGTTGAAGAGGATGCGGTCGTACCGCTTGATCGGGTAGTCGTCGTCCTTGTCGACCTGCGCGGAGACGGCGACGATGCGGCCCGTGAGCGTTGGGATCTCGATCTTGTCGGGAAGATGGATGCCCGCCTTGGTCTGCTTCTTGTCGTCGTCCTTGCGGATGAGGACGCGCTTGCCGATGGGCTCGACGACTTCGAGCTTTGGGGCACGCGAGGCGCGGTTGGATTCGGCGTTGCTCATGCGTGGTGGATGATACGGCCCCCGATGGGTCACTCCTCGGGCATCGGGCAGTGGCCGCCGTTCTTGGCGTGGTAGTCCTGGTGATACTCCTCGGCGTCGTAGAACTTCCCCGCCTTGGCGGCGGTGTCGACGACCGTCACGATCTTCCGCTTCTCGAAGCGGGCCGTCTTGGCCTGCGCTGCGATGAACTCCTGCGACTGGCGGAGCTGCTCGTCGTCGGTCGCGAAGATGGCCGAACGGTACTGGTCGCCGATGTCGGGGCCCTGGCGGTTGAGCTGCGTGGGGTCGTGGAACTTGAAGAACCGCTCGAGGAGCTGCGGGTAGGTGATGCGGGTGGGGTCGAAGACGATGCGGACGGTCTCGGCGTGGCCGGTGGTGCCGTTGCACACTTGGCGATAGGTCGGGTTGTCGACGCTGCCGCCCATGTAGCCGCTCACGGCGTCGATCACGCCGGGGAGCTGCGCGAAGCGATCCTCGACGCCCCAGAAGCAGCCGCCGGCGAAGTAGGCGGTGCGGGTGGGGATGGGGCGGCTTTCGGCGGGGAGTTCCGTGCCCTTCTCGAAGAAGGTGAGGGAGGCCGAGTTGAGGCAGAAGCGAAGGCCGGTGGGCTCGGGGCCGTCGTCGAAGACGTGGCCCAGGTGGCCGTTGCAGCGGGCGCAGACGATCTCCTCGCGGACCATGCCGTGCGAGCGGTCGACGTGCACGCCGACGTGGGCCTTGTCGTAGGGCTTGAAGAAGCTCGGCCAGCCGGTGCCGCTGTTGAACTTGGCGTCGCTGGAGAAGAGGGGCAGGCTGCAGAGCTTGCAGACGTAGACGCCTTCCTTCTTGTTGTCGAGGAGGTTGCCGCAGAAGGGGCGTTCGGTGCCCTTGGCGAGGATGACCTCGGCGTCCTCCTTGGAGAGCTTGGCGGCGAGGAGCTGGATGCGGTCCTTGGAGAGGGGCGTGATGTCGTGGGCGGAGGCGGAATAGCGAGGCGTGACGGGCATGGAAGAAGATTCCTTGGCGGGGACCTCGGGCGAGCCGGACTTTGCGGCCGGCGGCGACGACGCCTGGGCGAGCCCCAGGGCCACGAGGGAGGAGAGAACGAGTCCGATGGCGAGCAGGCCGACGACCTTCATGGACGAGGCTCCTTGGCGGGTGCGCCTGGCGGGCAGGACGCGGCGGCATGGGTTCGCCGCCGGCGGCCGCGTGGATGGTGCGGCCGACGAATGGTACGAGGCGGCAGGGGCGAGTGTTCGGGAACAGTTTGCACCGAAGGCGGCCGACGCGGGTGCCGAGGGGGGCGATCCCGTACCATCGGGTTCCATGCCCTCACGCCCACGACGGCCACGGCGGTACGGCGGCTTCACGCTCATCGAGCTGCTGGTGGTCATCGCCGTGATCGCGCTGCTGATCGGCATTCTGCTGCCGTCGCTGGGGTCGGCGCGGGAGACGAGCCGCCGCACGCGGTGCCTGAGCAACGTGCGGCAGTTGGCGCTGGCGTCGGCGGCGTACGCGAACGAGACCCGCAAGGGCGTGTACGTGCCGACGCTCTTCGACTGGGAGGACAACATCGGGTGGTTCTTCCCCGACTACATCGCCGACGTGAAGGCGGCAATCTGTCCATCGACGCGGAACCAGGTGCGGCACAACCTCTCGCTCAGCGAGGACTCGGGCGAGGACGTCGCGCCCATGTACGGGCGGGACTTCATCCGCGACACCTTCTGGGCGGCCCGCGACCGCGACGACGACGGGGGCGGACACTCGTACGAGGTGCGGGGATGGTTCTCGTCGGGGCGTTACCTCGACGGGCAGGTGGTGTTCGGGTATGAACGCGGCACGGTGGCCGACCAGTTGGGCTGGTCGGAGCGGGACTTGCCGGGCGTGCCGACCAATCGCACGCTGAACGTGCTGAAGACGACGACGACGGTGACCTTCCCCGACCGCTGCCTGCTCTTTGTCGACAACGACAACGACGAATCGATCAGCGACCAGATCGGCCGTCGCGACGGGATCAACAACTGGCCGGACCCTTGGAACAACCACAAGACCGCAGGCTACAACGCGAGTTTCGCGGACGGCCACGCGGCATGGGTGAAGGCGGACGCGGGGTTGATCCGCGTGATGCTCGATTCGTGGGACGAGCCGCCGACGAACTACCGGCAGGTGTCGCCGTATCGCGACCGGCCGTACACGTACAAGGGGTACTCGGTTCGCGAGTATCACGAGCCGTGACCCGACATGGCCGCATGGCCTTGCGATGACGGACAGGGCAGAGGCAGGGCGTTCAGCAACCGTTCTCCCAACGCTCGAAGAAGGCGAAGAGATCGAGTCCGTCGATGCCGCCGTCAGCGTTGAAGTCGGCGGGGCAGGCGACGCTGAAGTTGACGGTGTTGGTGTAGACGAAGCCGCCTTGGCCGGGCTCGCAGCCGCAGCCGCCGCCGATCTTGCAGCGGTAGCCGGTGGCGAGGCCGGGGATGGGGCGGCTGATGCTCAGGTTCGGGGCTCTGGTACCGAAGAAGCCGCCACCGTCGACGAGGTCGATCCACGCACTCGCGGCGGCTGGATCTGCCACCGTGGGATTCCGACGCTGCCACTGGAACGTCACGGGCGTGGTGCACGACGGGTCGCTCGCAACCTCGACGATGAAGGTCACGGGTGAGTCGACGCCGACGTTCTGGTCGACCGGTTGCGCCGTGATCGTCGGTCCGCCGTCGGGGATGCCGTTGTTGTTGGCGTCGGGGAGTTGACCGGAGAGAATCTGGCCTTTGTCGACGATGCCGTCGTTGTTGCAGTCGGCGGACCATTCGACGATGTAGCCCCAAGGGCTTGATTCGCAATGTTGAAATTCTTCACTCAAGTCGTTCCATCCAGCCGAATGTTGGATGAAATGCAGCATTTCTTCTGTCAATCCGTTGCAAACCGCGTTGTTGGGTTCACAACAGCCGTACCAACTCGTCCAGTCCCACGCCTCGTCTGTCACCCAGCGCCATCCCCCGGAAGGTTCGGGACTTCCGGGAAGTTGAAACCCTCCGAGCCACGGGCCGATTCGGCTGGGCCAGGTCGACGTCGGCAGCGTGAGCGAGAAGACAAACTGGTTCTCGCCGAATGAAGTACACGTAGCGAGATGCCCGCCCACAGCCAACGCTATCTCGTAGGCGTCACCCCACGTCACACCATGGCCGGTCCGAACCAGTTCGTACCAATGCCCGTTTCCTCCGTCCTCCACATGCCACTGTACTGGCTGCGCCGCCCCCACTCCGGCGAAAGCCGCCACCACCAAGCTTGCTGCACATGACTTCATTGGTTCCACCTTTGTGAAGCGTTGCCTCGCTTAGCAGCCGTTCTCCCAACGCTCGAAGAAGGCGAAGAGATCGAGTCCGTCGACGCCGCCGTCGGCGTTGAAATCGGCGGGGCAGGCGACGCTGAAGTTGACGGTGTTGGTGTAGACTGGCTCCGCGGCGCATGCGGAGGAAATCCGGCATCGAAAGCCACTTGCGAGTGCGGGGATAGGCCGCGTCAGCGTCAACGCAGCGGTCGTGGCGTTCATGATGCCACCGCCATCCGTGAGGTCCGTCCATGCGTTCGGGTCGGACTCGTCGGGAACCGCCGGCACGCGTCGCTGCCATTGAAATCGCAATGGCTGGTCGCACACGAAGGAGGCCTCCACGAAAAAGACCACGGGAACGTCCACGCCTACCGCGACATCCACCGGTTGAAGCGTGACCGCGATTCTCGCTGGAGCAACGCTGACCGCATCGACAAAGAAACCGGCATCAGTGCCGTTGCACTCGCCGCAGAGTCTTAGCGAGGCCGTGGACCTCGCTGCCGTGAACTCGTGTTGCCAAGTCCGCCACTGGCCGGCAGTGCCCTCCGGGACGGACACCACCACCATGCCGTCAACGTGGACTTGGAATGCGTCGGGGCCGCCTCGCGGAAACCCGTCATACATGTAACTCCCCGACAGCGTATAGCGAGCACCGTGACACAAGTTGCTCACTTCCGTTTCGATGCAAGGATCGCTGTTCGGGTCGCCCCATGAGTTGAGACTGTACATGCTGCCCGACACGCCACCGTCTGCAACCCAACCACCGTATTGACCAACGGTCGCTGTCCAACCATTTCCGCTCCCCCACTGGGGGACCGGCAGGTCAAAACCGCCATTTTCGACATTACCTAGGCAACTCTGCCCTCTTGCAAACCCTGATGCCGCCGAAATCACGACCACCACGGTCACTAGAAATCCCACAGTGCTCGTTTTCATGTGCTGTTACTCCGCACTTCCTTCCTGCCACCAAGTCCGCTGTGTCGACGCTGCAACGCCTCGGCATCTCGACCGGCGAAGCCACCATCGGCGTTGAGGTCGGTCGCCTCGACCGCCCAACACGCGACAGCCCTCCGTCGCTACACGGACTTTCGCAGCCGCAAACGACATCCTGACACGTCGGTGGCGATTTTTCAACAAATGAAAACCGTGCGGCAACCGGCTCAGCAGTAGAGCACAAGCGTGGTCACTCAAACGGTTGAGAGGGCACAGCCACGCGTTCGCGTGCGGACCATAGAAAGGGGGACGACGATAGAACGCGGCTGTAGAGCCACCTGTCGCCGCCTCGGCCCATCATCGAAGGCGTATATGCCCGACATCGAGCTCGCTCAGCCCTTGCTGGGCTCGCGGCGCTTGGCCTGCATGCGAACGGCGTCGGGCACGCGGACCTTGGAGGCCATGCCGAGCTTTTCCATGAGGCGGATGAGCAGGTAGCTCGAGTCGAACTGCCACCAGGCCAGGCCGTGGCGGGCGGAGGCGGGGAAGGCGTGGTGGTTGTTGTGCCACCCTTCGCCGAAGGCCAGGACGCCCATGACGACGTTGTTGCGGCTTTCGTCGTGGCTCTTGTAGGGACGCGCGCCCCAGATGTGGCAGACGGAGTTGATGCTCCACGTGACGTGGTGGACCCACAGCACGCGGACCGCGCCGCCCCAGAGGAAGCCCAGGAGCGCGCCCTTCCACGACATGTCCCAGAGGCCGCCGATGACGGTCGGGATGATGAGGCCGACGATGAACCAGAGCCCGAACTGGCGGCTGACGGCCTGAACGACCTTGTCGTCCTTGAAGTCGACGACGTAACGCTCGAGGTTGATGGGATCGGGCTTGAACATCCAGCCGGTGTGGGCGTGCCAGAAGCCGCGGACGAGGCCCTTGATGCCCGAGCCGTGCTGGTGGGGCGAGTGGGGATCGTGGTGGTCGTCGCTGTGCTGGTGGTGGCAGCGGTGCATGCCAACCCAGTCAAGGACCGGCCCCTCGGCGGCCATGCTGCCGGCCACCGCCCAGAACCAACGAACCCACGCGGGGGCCTCGAAGGAGCGGTGCGTGAAGAGACGGTGGTAGCCGATGGTGATGCCCAGGCCGGAGATGAGATAGAAGGCCAGGAAGAGGCCCAGGTCGATCATCCGGAAGCCGCCGCCCCAGGCGACGATCATGGCGGCGACGAGGCCGACCACGGGAAGGATGACGGCCGCGAAGGTCGCGACGCGTTCGCCGGTGGACATGGTGGTGGTTTCGACGTCGGCCTCGCGATCAAGCTCGCAAAGGGCGTCGGCGGTCTGGGCGAGGGTGGAGATGGGGCTGGACGAGGCGGGGATCTCAGGCGTCATCGGACCTCTTGCGCACGGGGTGACATTGCATCGGGACGGGCGTCGCACTGCAAACCCCACGCCGCCCGCACGGCAAGTGTACGGAGCGGGCCCGCCGCGAATGGGTCTTCACGGACAATTCTTTCGGGCCCCCGCAGGCGTCAGACGGGCTCGCGGCGGCGGGTACCCTTGGCGCATGTCCATGTCGCTGACGCTCGGGATGCTCTCGCTGCTCTTCGTCACGTTCGCGTCGACGGCTCGCGCCGTCGCATCGGACGCGAGCGTGCGGTACGTCGTGTCGTTCGAGTCGCGGCACGAGCAACTCGTGGACGTCGAGATGCGGGTGCGGGACTGGTCGGATCCGACGCTGCAGGTGCACCTGCCGATCTGGCGACCGGGCCGCTACGAGGTCCTCGAGTCGGCGGGCGGCATCCGCACGCTCGAGGCCTTCAACGCCTCGGGCTCGCCGCTGGCGGTCGAGAAGACCGAGAAGGCGACCTGGACGATCGCGACGCCCTCTCGCGGCGACGTGACGGTCCGCTACCGGCTCTACGCCAACTCCATCAACAACCGCACGCGGCACGTCGACGACACGCATGCGTTCCTGAGCGGGGCGAGCGTCTTCCTGTACTGCCATGAGCGTCGGAACGACCCCCTGACGGTGACGGTGCGGCTGCCCGAGGGGTGGCGAATCGCATGCGGGCTCGACGCCGCGGCGTCGGACGCCTCGACGCTGCTGGCGAGCGACTACGACCAACTGGTCGACAGCCCCATCGAGGCGGGCATCCACACGACGCGGACGCTGGAGGTCGAGGGCACGCCCCACGAGTTCGTCTTCTGGGGCCGCACCGACGTGGTGCCCGAGAGTTTCTACGAGGAGGCGGCGAAGGTCGTTCGCGTGCAGCACGCGATCTTCGGATCATTTCCCCACCGCCGGTACGTCTTCATGACGCACATCGGGCCGGGCATGGGCGGGGGCACCGAGCACGTGAACTCGACGATCATGCAGGCCCGGCCGACGGTCTTCGACTCGGCGAAGGACCGCCGCAACTTCATGGCGCTGCTGAGCCACGAGTTCTTCCACACGTGGAACGTCAAGCAGTTCCGTCCCGAGGGGCTCAAGCCCTACCGCTACCAGCGGGAGAACTACACGAAGCTGCTGTGGGTGGCCGAGGGGACGACGAGCTACTACGACGAACTGCTCTGCGTGCGCGCCGGGTCGTGGAAGCCCTCGCACTACCTCGAGTCGCTGGCGAAGCTCATCGAGGAGGAGACGACGCGGCCGGGCGCGAAGGTGCAGTCGCTCGAGTCGTCGAGCTTCGACTCGTGGATCAAGTTCAACAAGCCCACGCCCGACGGGGTGAACTCGACGGTCTCCTTCTACTCCAAGGGCGCGTTGGTGAGCTTCATGCTCGACGCGGCGATCCGTCGCGACACGTTCAACGGCAAGACGCTCGACGACCTGATGCGGCTGCTCAACCAGCGGTTCCCCTTGGCGTCGCCGGGCGCGTACACGACGGCCGACCTGCTGGGGATGCTTCGGGAGTTGACCGGCAGGGACTACGCCCCCTTCTTCGCGTCGTACGTCAGCGGGACCGACCCAATCGACGCCACCGAGGCTCTCGCCACCTTCGGTCTCGCGTGGAAGGCCGAGGAGGGCAAGGGGGACGACGACAAGGCGTCGCGGGCGTGGTTGGGCATGGACGTGCGCGACGCGGAGGGGACGGCCCAGGTGTCGAGCGTGCGGTCGGACGGTCCGGGGGCGGCGGCGGGGTTGATGGTGGACGACCAGATCATCGCGCTCGACGGGATCCGCCTGCGGGCCGGCGACGTGGACGCGCGGCTGAAGCGGCTGGAGCCGGGCACGAAGGTGACGCTCACGTTCTTCCGACGCGACCTGATGCGCACGGCCGAACTCACCATGGCCGAGAAGCCCACGCAAGGCCGGAAGTTGACCCGCGTGAAGGAGCCGGCGGACGCCCAGAAGGCGGCGTACGAGCAGTGGCTGGGGCAGCCGTGGGAACCCTGATCCCCTCCCTCAGCGTGGAGTGACGGGGGCATGCAGGCGTACCCTTCGCCCGAATGCCACTGACGCGCGAACAGATCACGCAGCGTGCCGCCCGCGAACTCCGCGACGGCTACATCGTCAACCTGGGGATCGGGATGCCCACGCTGGTGGCCAACTGCGTGCCGCCGGGGATGGATGTCTGGCTGCAATCCGAGAACGGGCTCTTGGGCATCGGCCCCTTCCCCCGCGCGGCCGAGGTCGACCCCGACCTCATCAACGCCGGCAAGCAGACGGTGACGGCCCGCACCGGCGCGAGCTTCTTCTCGTCGGCGGACTCCTTCGCGATGATCCGCGGCGGGCACGTCGACCTGTGCATCCTGGGCGCGATGCAGATCTCGCAGGAGGGTGACCTGGCGAACTGGATGGTGCCGGGCAAGATGGTCAAGGGCATGGGCGGCGCGATGGACTTGGTGGCGGGCGTGAAGCGGGTCGTCATCACGATGGAGCACACGGCCAAGGGCGCGCCCAAGATCGTCCGTCAGTGCACGCTGCCGCTGACAGGCCGCCGCTGCGTCGACATGATCATCACCGAGTTGGGCGTCTTCGAGATGGACCGCGCCAAGCGAAGGTACACGCTCACGGAGATCGCCCCCGGCGTCACCGTCGACGAGGTGAAAGGCAAGACCGAGGCGGAGTTCCTCGTCGCGTCCTCGCTGGTCACGATGTCCTGAGGTCCGCCGCGGCCCCGCGGCGGAGCACGTTCACCGCCCCGAGGCGATGGCGAGCAGCGGCTCGATGATGTCGCGGTGGTTGGCGCACCGGGGGCACTTGTGCTGCCCGCCAAGTTTTCCCTTGGACTCGAGCCAGCGGTGGAAGGAGCCCACGGGCATCGTCGAGATGGTCGGGAGCGTCATGCCCACGCCGTCGGTGCGCTTGGTGGTGTAGTCGACGTTTTGCGACTTGAGCGAGGCGTCGAAGGCTTCGCGGAACCGCTCGACCGCGGGCGCGTCGGGCGTGCCGCCCGCGATCTCGACGGCCAACTCCAGCCCCGCGCGACGTTCGCCCTGCGGATAGACGGGCGCTGCGGTGAACTCCCCCACCACCAACCCCGCGGCTGCTGCGGCTGCCGCCACGGCCGTCTCGATGTGCTCGACGATGAGGTTCTCGCCGAAGGCATTGATGAAGTGGCGGTGGCGACCGACGATGCGAAGACGACAGGGTCCTTCACCCGAACCCGAGCCCTCGGAGGGGAGCGGCGCGGGGATGGTGTCGAACTCCACGACGTCGCCGAGGACGTAGCGCCAGAGCCCGGCGCACGTCGACATGACGACGACGTACCGCTGGCCCTTCTCGACCTGCTCGCAGGTGAAGGCGGGTGCGTCGGGGCGGTCGATGTCCTCCAGGGGGACGAACTCGAAGAAGTTGTGCTGGTCGACGTTGAGCCGCAGGCCGGGATCGCCCCGGGTGTCCTGCATGGCGACGAAGCCTTCGGAGGCGGGGTAGAGCTCGAGGCGGGTGGGGATGTCCGCGCCGTCGGGGCGTCCGGAGAAGACCTGGCGCATGCGCTGGTCGAAGGGCGTGTACTTGACGCCGCCGTGAACGAAGACGTCGAGCCGCGGCCAGACGTCGCGGATGGTGCGAATCTCGCGGCCGCGTTCGCGGGCCATGGCCATCACCCGCTCGAAGAGGACCAGTGCCCAGCTGGGCATGCCGCTGATCATGCGGACATCCTCGTCGATGCACCGCGTGGCCATGGCGTCGATCTTGGTGGGCCAGTGGCTGAGCAGGGCGACCTCGCGGCCGGGGAGGTAGATCTCGCTGATGGGCCAGCGGATGAGTGGCGTGACGATGCCGGAGAGATCGCCGGTGCGGATGCCCTTGTCGCTGACCGAGAGGTCGGTGGAGCCGCCGAGGAAGAGGCACTTGCCCCCGAGCATGCCGGGGAGCGAGACGCCCATGCGGTGGAGGTGGCCGAAGATGTCGAGGGAGGCGAGGAAGTTGCTGCGGAGCATCATCTCGCTGACGGGGATGAACTTGTCGCCCGCGGTGGTGCCGCTGGTCTGGGCGAAGTCCTTGACGAGGCCCGGCCAGAGGACGTCGGGTTCGCCCTCCTCGCGCATGCGGGCGATCTCGGTGCGCCAGGCGTACCAGTCGGCGACGGGGATGGTCGCGCGGTAGGCCTTGAGCATCTCGGTGTGGTCGAGCTCGGCGATGCGGGCAAAGCCGTGGCGGCGGCCGACGACGGTGCGGGAGGCCGTCCGGAGCAGTCGCCGCAACTGGGCGCGCTGGATGCCCGCGGAGTTGGTCCGCCAGTGGCGGGTGTCGCCCAGGAGGCGGATGCGGCCGGCCAGCCAGAGGCGCATGCCCGCGCCGACGAGCGAGGTCCAGGAAGTGGTCATGGGCGTGATCCCTCGGGGAACCCCGCGGGGCGGAACTCGCCGACGTCAGGGCAGCGACGACACATAGTCCACCAGGGCGGAGGCGAAGTGGTCGGGGCTCTCGATCATCGGGGCGTGGCCGCAATCCTCGAGCCACACCACCTTGTTGCTCTTGATGCCCTGGGCGAACTGCTCGCACGCCTCGGGGGGCGTGACGATGTCGTGGCGACCCCAGAGGATGAGCGTGTGGCAGCGGATGCGGTGGAGCTCGTCGCCCAGGTGGTTCCGCCGGGCGGAACGCGACAGCTTCACCATGGCGCGAGCCTGGCGTCGGCTGGACAGCGTCTCGAAGGCGCGATCGACGTCGGCCGGGTTCATCTTCGAACGGTCGTGGAAGAGCTCGCCGATCTTGCGTTCCAGCCACCCGCGGCTCGGGCGGATCTGGACGTCGCTGACCATGCTCTTCTCGATCAGGCCGCTGGCGCCCGCCAGGACGAGGCCCTTGACCAGGTCCGGACGGCCGATGGCGATCCGCAGGGCCACATGGCCGCCGAAGGAGTTGCCCACCAGCACCGCGGGACGCCCGATCTCGCGCTCGATGAAGCGGGCCGTCAGTTCGGTCGCCCCGTCGATCGAGCAGTCGTCATCCTCGAGGTCGAGCAGGGGGACCTGGAGCATCACGCAGCGGGCGGCGTGGCTCGAGCGGGCGACGACGCCTTCCCAGTGGTCGTTGAGTCCGACCAGGCCGTGCAGGAAGACCACGGGCGTGCCCGATCCCACCGACCGCACCACCACCGGCACGGGGATGTTGGCGAACCCTCGCACTTCGACCGACACCGCCTCGCCCTCGGGGGGCGCAGAACGATCGATCCTCACGGGACTTGGCGCGTCACTGCCCGACATGATGGCTCCGGACTTCCACACGGCCGATGATAGTACTCACTAAGCTGCGGCGGACACCAACCATCGTAGAACCTTCCGCCGCCCCTCGACCGCTGACAGACCCCCAACAACCCGTCTCGCGGGCACGTCACGAGGTCAGCCGCTGCACCGCCTCGCGGTACTTGGCGAGCGTGGCCTCGATGACCTCGGGCGGGAGGCGAGGGCCCGGCGCGGTCTTGTTCCACTGGCCGGCCGCCACCAGTCCTTCGAGGTATTCGCGGAGGAACTGCTTGTCGAAACTCTTCTGGGGGCCGCCCGGCGCGTAGGTCGCCGCGGGCCAGAACCGGGAGCTGTCGGGGGTGAGGGCCTCGTCGACGAGGATGATCTCGTCGGAGTCGGGCAGCAGGCCGAACTCGAACTTGGTGTCGGCGACGATGATGCCCCGCTCGGCGGCGAATCGCGAGGCGTCAGCATAGATCTGCAGCGAGAGACTGCGGAGTCGCTCCATGAGCGGCCGGCCGACCAGCTCGCACGCCCGTTCGAAGGAGATGTTCTCGTCGTGGCGGCCGGCGACCTCCTTGGTGGCGGGCGTGAAGATGGGTTCCGGGAGCTTCGAGCACTGGAGCAGGCCGGGGGGGAGCGTGATGCCGCAGACGCTCGAGGAGGCCTGGTACTCCTTCCACCCCGAGCCCTCGAGGTAGCCGCGAACGACACACTCGATGGGCACGACACGGGCCTTCTTGGCGATGGTGGATCGACCGACGAGTTGGCGGCGGGTGGTGCCGCCGGGGCGGAAGGCCGACTCGGGGAGCGTCTCGACGTTGGTGGAGATGACGTGGGTTCGGCAGATGGCGCGGCGTTCGATGAAGCGGAGCCAGAAGGTGGAGAGTTCGGTGAGGAGGCGTCCCTTGCCGGGGACGGGGTCGGGCATGACGACGTCGAAGGCGGAAATGCGATCGCTGGCGATCATGAGCAGCCGCGGCTCGGGGCCGGGGAGGTCGTAGACGTCGCGAACCTTGCCACGATGAAGGCCCGGGAGTGCGAGGTCGGTCTCGAAGAGCGCGTCGTCGGTCATGGCGAACGATATCGCCGCGGCGGCGTCCGTCGCGTCGGCGGGGAGGCCGCGTGATACACTGCGGCAGAGGGGGGATCGCCGGGCGTGCGTGGGGCCGCCGGGAGAGTTGACCGCAGCCGAGACGCTGATGCTGAGTTTCGTGGTCTTTGACGCCGAAGGGGTTGATTCGCGGCACTTTCCGCCGCGGAAGGCCTATCTCGTGGGCCCGGACGAAACGCCGGTGCAGGGCGTGATCGAGTTGCGACCCGGGGTGGTCGACGCCAAGAAGATGGTGACGACGACGGTCGGCTTGGCGGTGCAACTGCAGGTCACGGGCGGCCATGTCGGACAGGAGTCCGCCTCGCAGGGACTGCTGACGGTGCACACGTGCCTCCTGCCGGACCGAGACGAGCCGTACCTGCTGACCATCGAACTGGCGCGGCGGCAGATCATGTTCGTGCTGAACAAGATGGAGGACTGGGGCCTGTTCGACCTGGGGGCCGAGCACCCGCTGATGGCCGAGTTCGACGGCGCCCGCGAGACGTTCACGCAGGCGTTGGTGGCCCAGCGGGAGGGGGCGGGCGGGAGCGCGGCGGCATTCAACCCGGCGGCGGACGCCCTGGCGACCAAGGCGTTGACGACGGGCATCAGGGTGGGCGAGCGGATGACGCTGCTGAACGCGGAGCGGCAGTTCCGGACCCGCACGTCGGGAGCCGGATACCGGGAGGCGGCGTCGCACCTGGCGCGATTGACGCCGGAGAAGCCGCGACCGGGGTCGCCCATCGTACTGCCGGGGGCGGGACACTGCGTGCTGGAGGAGATGCCGCAGATCGGGTGCGCGGTCTCGCCGGGCTCGTTCACGGAGATCCAGCAGCGGGCGATCCTTGCGTCGTGCGACTTCGTGACGATGCCGATGCGGTGGGTGGACCTGGAGCCGTCGGAGGGCAAGTACCACTTCGCGTCGACGGACCGGTGGATCGAGTGGGCGGTGCGGACGGCGAAGTTGCCGGTGGTGGCGGGCCCGCTGGTGGACCTTCGTCCGCAGTCGGCGCCGGACTTCCTGTTCATCTGGGAGAACGACTACGACACGCTTCGGGAGATCGTGCAGGAGCACGTGACGGCGGTGGTGACTCGGTATCGGCGGACGATCTCGAGGTGGACGGTGGCCAGCGGGCTGAACGTCAACATGAACCTCAAGATCAGCTTCGACCAGATCGTGGACCTGACGAAGCTGTGCATCGCGCTGGTCCGAAAGCTGCACCCCGGCGCGAAGGTGCAACTCGAGGTGGCACAGCCCTGGGGCGAGTACCACGCGATGAACCGGCGGTCGATCCCGCCGCTGCAATACGCCGAGACGATGGTGCAGCTGGGGGCGGCACAGCCGTCGATCCAGGTGGATGCCATCGCGATCAGGGCGCAGATGGGCCATGCGGAGCCGGGGTTGTCGACGCGGGACCTGCTGTCGCTGTCGGCGATGCTGGACCGTTTCGCGTCGCTCGAGAAGCCGATCTTCGTGTCGTCGCTGGGGTGCCCGAGCGGGCCGATTGCTCCAAGGCCCTTCACGCCCCGGGCCGGCGCCGAGCCGGTGGACCCGTACGAGCCGGGGTATTGGCGCGAGCCTTGGAGCGAATCGCAGCAGGCGGCATGGCTGGCGGCGGCGGCGGCGGTCTGCGCCAGCAAGCCGTACGTGCAGGGCATCTGCTGGCACGACCTCTCGGACCCGGCCCCGGGGCAAACGGCTCCGGAGATGCCCTTGGGCGGGCTGTTGGGACCTTCCGGGGTCCCCAAGCCCGCGTTGACCAGACTGGCCGCCCTGCGCAAGGGCATCAAGGAAGGCCGCTGGACGCTGCCCGGAGCGCAGGGCGCCTGACCGCGACCGGCGACACCGTCTGGAGCGGCACGGTCGTTTGGCCCCGAGGCGCAGGACCGTCACGGCCGAGTCAGGCGGCAAGAACCTCACGCCGGCGGCCGGACCCCTCCGGACGGGGAGTGAAAGTGGTGTCGGCGGGAGGGCGAATCCGATATACTGGTGCCTCGCCGCGACATGGACGTCGAGGCACGCTCCCCCCACTGTGGTCCCATCGACCCGCGACCGGCGTGACGCACGCCCGGGCGGCTCGAACCGGACGCACGCCCGCAAGGACGCCCGCATGCACTCCCGATCGCTGACCTTCGCGTTGACGATGTTCGCGGCCTCCGCCGGCGCCTTGGCGCAGGGGAGCGATCTGAACGACGGCGTTCGCCGCCTGATCTCCTCGCACAAGTGGGGCGAGGCGAAGGTGGGCGTGAGCCTGGTGGACGTGACGTCGGGCACCACGCTGGCGAGCGTGCGGGGCGACGAACCCTTCGTGCCGGCGAGCAACATGAAGCTGCTGACGAGCGGCGCGGCGTTGATGATCCTGGGGCCCGACTTCGTCTTCAAGACCAAGCTGGTGCTCAAGGACGGGGTGCTGGTGGTGAAGGGGGATGGCGACCCTTCGCTGGCCGACCCGGAACTGCTGGAGAAGATGGAGCCCCGCCTGACGGTGGCGGACATGCTCTCGGCACTCACGACGGCGACGACGCAGGCGGGCGTGACCAAGCTCGACGCGCTGATCGTGGACGACCGGGTCTTCGACCGGGTGCTGGTGCACCCCCGCTGGCCGGCGGACCAGTTGTCGCGGCCCTACTGCGCCCAGGTGAGCGGGATCAACTTCCATGCCAACGTGCTCCACGTCTTCCCGGGACCGAACCCGTCGGGGCCGGGCCACCCGGCGGTCTACTCGCTGCAGCCCCCCGCGCCGTGGCTGACCGTGGAGGTCAGGTCGCGGACGGTGGCCGAGGGGAACAACTCGGCGTGGATCTCGCGCGACGAGAAGGGCAAGACCTTCACGCTCCGCGGGGACATCCGCCACAAGGCCCTCTCCCCCATCGAGGTGACGTATCACGAGCCGGCGAGCTTCGTGGCGAACCTCCTAGCGACCGAACTGGGCAAGGCGGGGGTGGACATCCCGTCGTCGAACGTCCGCATCGCCAAGGACGCGGCGGACCCCGAGGCCGACGTGGCGCTCGCGGAGGGACGCGTGATCGCGGTGGTGAGCACGCCCATCGACGAGGTGCTGCGCCGGTGCAACACCGACTCGATGAACCTGTACGCCGAGGCGCTGATGAAGCGGATGGGCCACGCGGTGACGCACGAGCCGGGCAGTTGGACCAACGGCTCGACGGTGCTCCGCATGATCCTGACCGAGAAGGTGGGTCCGGGCGCGGCGGCGAGCACGATCATCTCCGACGGCTCGGGCATGAGCCGCGACAACGCGGTCTGCCCGTCGACGTTCACGCGGTGGCTGTCGTCGATGGCGTCGGACCCCAAGCTGGCGGACATCTACGCCGACTCGCTGGCGGAAGTGGGCACGGGCACGCTCCGCAAGCGCTTCCGCGACGCCAAGCTGCGGAACCACCTCCAGGCCAAGAGCGGGTACATCTCGGGGGTGCGGACGCTGTCGGGCTACCTGACCGACGCCGCGTCGGGGCGGAAGGTGGCCTTCAGCGTGATGGTGAACAACATCAAGGTCGATTCCGCGCACACGGCCGCGCTCGAGTTGCACGAGGAAGTGGTGCAACTGGCCGACAAGTGGCTGACGCAGCGGGCGGGCAACCCGCTGCCGCTCAAGTCCGGAGGCTGACGCCCCCCACGCGGGGCCGTCAGGGTCCCCTACGCTCAGACCATCGCCACCGACCGCATCATCTCGGCCTCCTCGCACGGCGACGGCCATGCCGACGACGAGCAGCAGAACTGGGCGCTGCGGCCCAAGGAGATCTCGCAGTACGTCGGCCAGCAGGAGCTGATCGAGCGGCTTCGCATCGCCATCGCCGCCGCCCGCTCCCGCAAGGAGCCCCTTGAGCACGTGCTGCTGCACGGGCCGCCGGGCCTGGGCAAGACGACCCTCGCGACGGTGCTCTCGCAGGAGATGGGCACCAAGATCATCACGACTTCCGGCCCCGCGCTGGCCCGCGGCACCGACCTGGTCTCCGCCCTCACGCGACTGCAGCACGGCGACATCCTCTTCATCGACGAGATCCACCGCCTCCCCATCGCCGTCGAGGAGTTCGTCTACCCGGCCATGGAGGACTTCCGCATCGACGTCACGCTCGACAGCGGCATGGCCGCGCGAACGGTGCAGGTGCGGTGCAAGCCCTTCACGATGATCGGCGCCACCACCCGCGCCGGGCTTCTCTCCTCGCCCCTGCGGTCCCGCTTCGGGATCGTCCACCACCTCCGCTACTACACCCGCGAGGAACTGCTCACCATCCTCGAACGCAGCGCGAGGCTTCTGGAAGTGCCGGGGGTGCAGAAGGGCTCGCTCGACGTGCTGGCGGCGTGCGCCCGGGGCACGCCCCGCATCGCCAACCGCCTGCTCCGCCGCGTGCGCGATTACGCCACGGTGAAGGGGAACGGCTCGATCACGCGGGAGATGGTCGACCGGGCGTTGGCGTTGGAAGGGGTGGACGCGCTCGGGCTCGACGACCTCGACCGGGCGTACCTCAAGACCATCGGCACGACCTATCGGTGCGGGCCGGTGGGGCTCGAGGCCATCGCCGCGACCATGAACGAGGACCCGGGGACGCTCGAGGACGTGGTGGAGCCCTTCCTCCTGCAGATGGGCTTTCTCGCCAGAACCCGCCGCGGCCGCGAACTGACTCCCCAGGGCGCATCGCACATGAAACTCCCGTATGTCTCCTCGTCGACGCCCGTGTCCGATTCGGGTCTGTTCGAGCCGAACTGACGGGCGACGGGACGGAATCCAGCCGGGGCGGGGCGGCCCCGACCGCGGTGCGGGTGCCGCAACACGGGCGGAGGGGCCGTCCGCCGCACGTTCGCATTTCGGAAGGGCCCTCGAGGCGACCGGGCGTATGGCAATCCGCATCCTCGGCCCCTACGCTTGCCTCCCTTCCGCTCGACTCCCCGGGCGAGGGGTTCATGACGCAGGAACAGGACCAATCCGATCGCTTCTCTCCCGTCCCGATGGTGGCGACCATGCTGGTTGCGCCCGCGGCGGCGGCGGGCGTGGCGTTGGCGGTGGCGGGCGCATTGAACTGGACCACCGGCGAGCACTCGTGGTCGGCGTTCCAGACGGCGGCCGCCGCGGCGGCGTGCTGGATGGTGGGCGGGCTGCTGGGGGTGGTAGTGATGGCCGCGGCGACGAGCCTGCGGTCGCGTCGGTTGGCGGCGGGCATGATCGCCTCGTCGCTGACGCGGGCGGGCATCGCGCTCATCGACGCGTTGGCGGTGACGCTCTTGGTGCGTCCCGAGATGAAGATCTTCTGGTCGGCCTTCCTGTTGGCCGGCTTGTCGTGCCTCGTGATCGAGACCTTGTGGTCGATGTCGGTGCTCAAGCGGGCGGCTGGACCGGTGGCGGTTCCGGCCCCTGCGGGGTGATCGATCTCGACCGTGGTGAGTTCCTGTCGGCCCTTTTCGTACGTCGGAGACGCCTCGAATGACGACCAACCTGCATGCCACGCTGATGACGCTCGCCGCCGAAGGCGGGCCGAACCCCGTGCAGCACGTGGTGAACCACTACTTCTGGGGCCAGGACATCAACGGCCAGCACGTGTGGCTGTGGTCGGCGCACACCGGCACGCTGCTGCTGGCGGGGCTCCTGACGGTGCTGACGCTCATGTGGGCCTCGCGGCACATCGCCACGGGCCCCGAGGGCCAGGGCGTGGGTCGGTACGTCACCAGCAATCCGTTGGCGCACATGATCGAGGTGATCTGCGGCTACCTCCGCGACAACACGGTCAAGCCCCTGCTCCACGGGCGGACCGACGCCTTCATGCCCTTCCTGTGGACGATCTTCTTCTTCATCCTCTTCAACAACCTGCTGGGCCTGGTGCCCCTGCTCGACCTGGTCGCGCTGGTGGGCCCCCACGAGTGGCACGCGGCTCACGCCACGCCCTTGGGCGGCACGGCGACGCAGAACATCTGGGTGACGGGCGCTCTGGCGGCCGTCTCGGCGATCGTGGTGAACCTCGCGGGCGTGCGGGCCCTTGGCATCGGCGGCTACGTGCACCACCTCACCGCGGGCACGCCGTGGTACCTGTGGCCGCTGATGATCCCCATCGAGATCATGGGCACGGTGATCAAGCCGGTGGCCCTGGCGATTCGTCTCTTCGCGAACATGAGCGCGGGCCACATCCTGATGGCGGTGCTCTTCTCCTTCGCCGGCGCGGGCCTCACGACCATCGAGAACGCCATCCTGGGCTACGGCGTGACGGCGGTCTCGGCCATCGCCACCTTCGCGATCTACTTCCTCGAGCTCTTCGTCGCGTTCCTCCAGGCCTTCGTCTTCATGTTCCTGACGACGGTCTTCATCAGCCAACTCAGCCATCACCATGATGAACACGAGCATGGTGATGCTCACGGTCACGAGCACGCCCACGCGTGAATGACGGACCCGGGCCGCGTCGCTTTGGCACGGCCCACCATGCATCGACTCGTGTGAACACCAGTGTCGGTCGCCGGGGAGACCCGGCGGCCAAGAAAGGGATTGAAGTCCAATGAAGAACCTGTTCCGCAACGCCCTCGTCTCCACCGCCTCCCTCGCCACCATGGCGCAGTTCGCCTCGGCCGCCGAAGCCGGCGCCGACCTGACCGGCAAGGGTCTGGCCGCCATCGGCGCGGGCCTCGCCGTCATCGGCGGCGCGCTGGGCATCGGCATGATCGGCAAGGGCGCGCTCGAGAGCATCGCCCGTCAGCCCGAGGCCGCCGGCCCCATCGGCACCAACATGATCCTCACCGCCGCCCTCGTCGAAGGCGCGACCCTGTTTGCCGTCGTCGTCGGCCTGCTCGTCGCCATCGCCTGATGACGACCGCGGCGGGGCCTTGGCCCCATCGCGTGCAGTGAATGAACACCGCCCGGTCCGGGAGACCTGATCGGGCGACTTTCCCGGGGCACGAAACGCCCCACCGCTCCGCCTCACTGTCCGTCACGCACTCCAGAAAGGGACGACGCTCGTGTCCAACCTCAAGATCACGTCCACCATCGCCGCCTTGTTCCTCGGCTTGGCGCTCCTGACCTCCAACGTGCGGGCCGACGATGCCGCGGCGGCCGCCGGCAAGGCGTACGAGAAGCAGGAACTCATCGCCAAGCCCAACCAAGGCGTGGCGACCGCCATCACCACGCTGGTGGTCTTCGGTCTGGTCTTCGGCGTGCTCGCCACGGCCGTGTGGCCGAAGATCCTGAAGGGCCTCAAGGACCGCGAGCACAAGATCCGCGAGGAGATCGAGTCGGCCGAGATGGCCCGTCAGCAGGCCAAGGACGCCCTCGAGCAGTACCAGCAGAGCCTGGCCCAGGCCCGCGCCGAGGCGGCCAAGATGCTCGAGACCACCCGCGCCCAGCAGGCCCAGCTCGCCACCGAGCTCAAGGCCAAGGCCGACGGCGAGCTCGCCCAGCTCCGCGAGCGGGCGATGAAGGACATCGACGCCGCCAAGCGGGCGGCCGTCTCCGAGATCTACAACGAGTCGGGCCGCCTGGCGGCGGCCATGGCGACCAAGATCCTGCGTCGCGCCGTGAACCCCGACGACACCCAGAAGCTCATCGACGAGTCGATCAGCGAGCTCCAGGCCTCGCGCAACTGAGCCTTCTCGCCCGACACGGACGCCGCCCACGGAGCTCTCCCCCATGCCCCTGATCGACACCGCACCCGACGCCGTCGCCCGCATCTACGCCCACAGCCTCCTCGAGTTGGTCAAGCCGCTCGGTCGCGAGGCCGTGGAGTCCGCGCTCGCCGAGCTCGAGGACATCCTCGAGGTGGCCCGCGCCGACCACCGCTTCGCCGAGTTCCTGTCGTCGCGGATCGTGCCCGCCGGCCCCCGCGGCGAGTCCCTCGAGCGGATCCTCAAGGGCCGCGCCAGCGACACCGTTCGCAAGTTCCTCCTCGTCCTCAACATGAAGGACCGCCTGGCGCACCTCCCCGCCATCACCGCGGCGTACGAGTCGCTCGTGCAGGAGGCCTTCGGCCGCATCGAGGTCGACGTCTTCACCGCCCACCCCCTCGGCCCCGACTCGGTCCAGTCGCTCAAGGGCCGCCTCGCCGCCGCTCTCCAGCGCGACGTCATCGTGTATCCCTACGTGGACGAGCGGATGATCGGCGGCGTGAAGTTCCGCATCGGCGACCAGTTCATCGACGCCTCCGTGGCCACCCGGCTCCGCGACCTGCAGGACAAGATTCACCGTGACGGGGCGAGCCGCATCCGTGCGTCGCTGGGTCGCATCGTCGACGATCAGTGACCGCCCGGCGGACCATCGCAGCACCGACTACTCACGAGGCCGCGGCACATGCCGCGGCCTTTTCCTTGGCTTTCCCGGCGGAAACTCCCCCCGCCCGCCCGTACAGTCCGGCCCCGCGAGTGGATGACTCGCCTCAGGAAGGAATGCCCCACCATGGCCAAGAAGACCATCGCCCAGATTGACGTTGCCGGCAAGCGCGTGCTCATTCGCGTCGACTTCAACGTGCCCATCGAGAACGGCCGCATCACCGACGATCGCCGCATTGCCTCGGCGGTGCCGACGATCAAGAGCGTGATCTCGCGCGGCGGCAAGGCCATCCTGCTGTCGCACATGGGCCGCCCCGAGGGCACCGGCTATGCCGCCGAGGACTCGCTCAAGCCGTGCGCCGAGCGTCTGGCCTCGCTGCTGGGCGTGCCGGTGGCCTTCCCGAGCCAAGACTGCACCGACGCCGCGGCGGCGGCCGCCGTGAACGCGGCGAAGAACGGCGAGGTGGTGCTCCTCGAGAACCTCCGCTTCCACAAGGCCGAGAAGAAGGGCGACGCGGCGTTCGCGGCCACGCTCGCTGCGTACGGCGACATCTACGTCAACGACGCCTTCGGCACCAGCCACCGCCCCGACGCCTCCATGGTCGCCGTGCCCAAGGCCATGGCGGGCAAGCCCCGCGTGAGCGGCCTGCTGGTCGAGAAGGAGATCAAGTTCCTCGCCGAGGCACTCGCCAAGCCGGCCAAGCCCTTCGTGGTCGTCCTGGGCGGCGCGAAGGTGAGCGACAAGATGGCCTGCATCGAGAACCTGCTCCCCAAGGCCGACGCCGTGCTCGTGGGCGGCGCGATGGCGTACACCTTCCTCAAGGCGCAGGGTCACGCCGTGGGCACCAGCCGCGTCGAGGAGGACCGCCTCAAGGACGCCAAGCGGATGCTGGACCTTGCCGCCAAGCTCAAGTGCGACCTGCACCTCCCGACGGACCACGTCTGCGGCAACTCCTTCAGCGAGGCCCCCTCCGACATCGAGGTCTTCGACGGCACGATCAAGGACGGCTTCATGGGCCTGGACATCGGCCCCAAGACGCAGACCCGGTACGCGATGACGCTGCGCAAGGCCAAGACGATCGTCTGGAACGGCCCGATGGGCGTCTTCGAGTGGACGGCCTTCGCCACGGGCACCCAGCAGGTGGCCAAAGCCATCGCCCACGCCACCAAGGACGGCGCGGTCAGCATCGTCGGCGGCGGCGACTCGGCCGCGGCGGTCGAGCAGTTCGGCCTGGCCGACCAGATGACCCACGTCTCGACCGGCGGCGGCGCGAGCCTGGAGATGCTCGAGGGCAAGCGTTTCGAGAGCGTTGATCTGCTTGATGAGGCGTGAGCGCCGACGAGGAGCAGATAAGGGAAGTGGAGGCGGGTTCGCGGATGGTCAGCCCGATCCGGACGTCCCTTGGCGTAGCCGCGTTCACCGACCCTGCTTTGAGGGGCAAACCCACGGCGACGGCGGGACCGCCGTGATGCGCGAATCGATGCGGCACCCCGCGCCTGACGCCGGGGGCTTGGCCCGCAGAGCCGGGCCGCGCCTCCGGCTAGGCAAGGGGCCGCCCTCCGGGCTTGCGGAGGAGGATGGGACGGAACTGATGATGCCGTGCGATGCCGATCCGAACCTTGGCTGAAGGATCCACCCCGCGAACAAGGGCTTTGTTCGCATGTTCAGGTCGCGTGATTGACCGTCCGATAGCCGCAACGCTCGGCGCGAATGACCGAGAATAATCCACCATCGTGGGGGCGTGCATCGCGCATGCCCGGGTGTGTTCGGTCGAAGGAGAGAACTCCATGTCCAGCCTGTTCGCCCGCTGCCTTGCGTCGTTGCGCTGCCTCGCACTCGTCGGAGGCCTGTCCGCGGCCACCGCGGCCGAGGCCCAGATCTGCTGCTCCGCATTCTCCGTGTCCATGGATTGCCTGGCTGACGGCCAGTCATGCGGTTCGATGCCCTACTACTCGATCAATTCGCGATCGGACGAGATTCGATTCACGCTCTCGGCGTCGGCGACGCAGTGCTCCGACGTGTCGTTCGAGATCTACATCGACGGATTCCTGAACCACGTGACCGACTTCATCAGTCCGGGCGGCAGCACCGCCGAGATCACGGTGGCGGGCATGACCGGATCGCACTACATGGCGATCAACGCGGTCGGCCGCGTCGGGGGTTGCAACACCGGCGTCCTGCAGGGGTGGGAAGGCGCGTTGCAACTGTGCGTGGACCAGGCCCCGATCGTCTTCGATCTGATGCCGCTGACGATCTGCCAACTGCCCGCCATGTTCTTCGCCGGCGTCGATGCGCCGTGGCCGGTCTTCAACAACTGGTACCTCAACGGCGTGGCGTTGGCCGACGACGGGGTCACCGTGATCGGCTCGAACACGCAGCTCCTGCAGTTGCTGCCGGGCGCGGTGTCTCCCGGCGACTTCACCCTCGAGTTCGAGGCTGTCTCGAACTGCGGCGAGGTGACGCGTTCCAACGCCGCCGTGATGACGCTGGTCGAGTCGGTGCCGCCGATCATCACCCTCCCGCCCGAGCCCCAGACCGCCTGCGTCGGCGGCGAGGCGACCTTCCGCTGCGAGTCCACCAACAACAGTTTGCAGGTCTGGTACCGAAACCCGCCCTCTCCGATCATCATCCTCGACTCCCCCGGTTTCATCGAGGGCGCCAACACCGACACGCTCCGATTCACCAACCTCAGCGAGTTCGATGACGGACTCGAGGTCTTCTCCGTCATCTTCAACGACTGCGGCACCACGGCCGTCTCGACCGCCGCGAGACTCACCGTCCTTCCCGAAGGCTCGTGCGGCGCTCCCTGCCCCGCCGACTTCAACCAGGACGGCGGCGTCGACGGCGCGGACATCGACTCCTTCTTCGGCGCGTGGGAGGCCGGCGACACGGGCGCGGACGTGAACCAAGACGGCGGCGTCGACGGCAGCGACATCGACACGTTCTTCACCGCGTGGGAAGCCGGCGGCTGCTGAACGGCGGGGACCCCGCCTCAGAGTTGCGACAGGAATCGCAGGTCGTTCTCGAAGAGCAGCCGAATGTCCGGGATGCCGTACTTGCCCATGGCCAGGCGTTCGATGCCGAAGCCGAAGGCAAAGCCGGTCCATTCCTCGGGATCGACGCCGCAGGCCTCGAAGACGGCCGGGTCGACCATGCCGCAGCCGCCGAGCTCCATCCACCGCACCGGCTGGTCGGGCCGCAGGCGGATGCGCATGTCGAACTCCGCGCTGGGCTCGGTAAAGGGGAAGAAGCTCGGGCGCAGCCGCACCTGGGCCTCGGGCCCGAAGTACGCGCGTGCGAAGTTGAGGAGCGTCGACTTGAGGTCCACCATCGAGACGTGCCGATCGACGCACAGCCCCTCGATCTGGTGGAACATGAACGAGTGCGTGGCGTCGACCGTGTCGGGGCGATAGACGCGGCCGGGCGCGACGACCTTGATGGGCGTCTGCAGACGCCCGCCGCCCGCCGCCACCGCCTGCTCGAGCATGCGGATCTGCACGGTGCTCGTCTGCGACCGCATCATCCGGGGCACCGGCGTCGTCGCCGGATCGTCGACGTAGAAGTTGTCGATCGGATCCCTCGCCGGGTGCTCGGCCGGGATGTTCAGCTTGATGAAGTTGTGGGCGTCGTCCTCGAGTTCGGGCCCCTCGGCCACCTCGAAGCCCATGCGCGCGAAGACCTCCACCAACTCGTCGCGAACGCGCGAGATCACGTGACGACGCCCCACGCTCTGCGAGTGCACCAGCCCCGGCTCGGTCACGTCGACCCGCTCGCTCGACACCACCACCGTGCCGATCTCTTCTTTCCTCGCGGCGTAGGCCGCCTCCACCGCGGCCCGCACGGTGTTGAGCTTGGCTCCCACCGCGGGCTTCTGGTCCTTCGGCACGTCCTTGAAGCCGGCGAGCATGGCCTTGAGCTTGCCGCTGTTGCCCAAATAGGCCGCTTTCCAGGCCTCGAGCGACTCGGCGTCGGAGACGGCGGCGAGCCCGGCGAGGGCTTCGGTTTCGAGGGTGGCGAGTGCTTCGAGCATGCGGGGAAGAGCGTAGGGAGGACCCGGGCGGGGCGGTCCTGGCGGGGCCTGGGCATGGGCCGTCCCTATGCTCTGCCGCCCGCATGAACCAAGCCCCTCCGACAGCCCGTGCCGCCAGCCCCGCCGCGTGGGCCGCGTACCTCGGGGCGTCGTGGACGTGGTGCATCGGCATGTGGCTGCCGGTGATCCTGCTGCGCGACCTGGGCCCGTGGTCCTTCGCGGTCTTTGCCCTGCCCAACATCATCGGGGCGGCGGCGATGGGGTGGGTGATGCCGACCGCGGACGCGGCCGAGCGATTGGCGCGTGAACACGCCAACGCATGTCGGCTCTTTTCGGTCGTCACGTACCTCTTCCAGTGCTTCGTTCTCGGGGCTGTCGCCTTCGGCGGCCCGTGGGAACCCTCGCTTGCGATTCCGGCGGCGTTGGCGTTCCTGCTGCCCACGCTCGCCGGTCCCGGCCTCGCGGGCCGGCTCGGGGTCCATCGCTTGCTCGGCGGCGTGTGCCTCGTGGCGTCGGTGGTCGCTGCGGCATGGTGGTGGCTGACCGAGAGTCCGGATCTGACGCCGGCGGTGGCATCGCTGCCTGTGGCCAACGCGGGGCACTCGGCGGGCCTGGCCTCGGCCTGCCTGCTGGGTTTCGCGTTGTGCCCGTACCTCGACCTGACCTTCCTGAGGGCTCGGCGCGAATGCACGACCCCGGCCGATGCTCGCAAGGCCTTCGGCGTGGGGTTCGGTCTCTTGTTCGCCTCGATGATCGTGCTGACCTTCGGCTACGGGGCGTGGCTGGTGCACGCCAGGCCGGACGCGGCGCTGGGGCCATGGCTGCTGCCGCTGCCGCTGGTGCTGCATGTGTGCGTGCAGATGGGCTTCAAGCTGCTTGTGCACCGCGAGGAGGCGGCGTGTGCCGCGCCGCGGTGTTCGCTGGTGGGCACCCTGCGCCTGCCGCTGCTGGGGGTTGGAGTCGCCGTGGCGTTCCTGCTGCTGAAGGACGCGCTGGTGGTCTACGGGTTGTCGCCCTTCGAGCTTGGGTATCGCCTGTTCATGACCTTCTACGGGCTGATCTTCCCGGCGTACGTGTGGTTGTGCGTGGGGTCGCCGCGATGGTGCCGGCCCGCGCCGGATGCCCGTTCGTTGATTCGATTGGTCGTGACCATCGCGGCGGCGTCGCCCTTCTTCTGGCTGGGGTTCATCGAGCGGCGTCACGAGTGGACGGCCGCGGGCGTGGCGATCGTGCTCGCGGCGAGGTGGGTGCCCGTGGGACGACGCGTCGCGGGCACGCCCGCGGCGTGAACCACGCGCCGAATCGCGTATCCGCAATCGCGAAGCGATTCCCGAACGTAGCCGGGGGCGGAGGCGTTTCGCCGACACCCCCGGACATGTCGCCACACGCATCAACCCCGAAGGGGTTTCCGAAGGATCAACCGGACGCGGTCGCGTGCGACATCGTCGCGTCATCCGCCGTCACGCACGGGTTGGCGCACCCGCCGATATCGCCCGCGGGTCGCGGTGCATGGCATTCGATCACGCGGTCGCGTTGCGTCGGATGTCGTGGGTTCATCCATCGAAAACCCCTTCGGGGTTGTCGCGCATTCGCGGCGCATCCGGGGGTAGCGGCGAAACGCCGCAACCCCCGGCTACGTTCGGGAATCGCTTCGCGATTGGGGAATGGCGTCAGCGCTCGCCCAGCGCGTGGCGGACGGCCTCGCGGACCATCGGCACGTCGTCGTCGCGGAATCGCTCGAGCGCGGCCCGCGCGGCGGCAGATCCGGTGGTTCGAATCGCGTGTCCCATCGCGATCGCCGCGTTGCGGCGCATCATGTCGAGGTTGGCCCGCTTCATGGGCGAGGTCTTGAAGGCCAGTTGCCGTGCCGCGGCGTTCCACGCCAGCACGTCGATGAGGTCGAGCCACCGGGTGTTCGCCTCGTACGCCGCGTGGCTCGGGGTGTCGAAGGTGCGCGGCGAGTTGTGCGGACACACCTCCTGGCAGACGTCACACCCGTAGACCCAATCGCCGATGGCCGCATGGAAGGCCGGGTCGATCGCCTCGCGATGCTCGATGGTGAGGTACGAGATGCACCGCGACGCGTCGATGCTATAGGGCGTGATAGCCTTCGTGGGGCAGGCGTCGATGCAGCGGGTGCAGGTGCCGCAGTGATCCGTGACGATCGCCTGACCTTCGAGCGGGGGCAGGTCCAGCGTGGTCGCCACCACGCCAAGCAGCAGGTAACTCCCCAGGGTCGGGTGAATGAGCAGCGTGTTGCGGCCCTGCCACCCCAGCCCCGCGGCGACCGCCACCTCGCGCTCGAGGATCGGCACCGTATCGACGCACGTCCGAAAGTCGCTCCCGGGCACCTCGTCGCGGAGTCGATCCGCGAGCGTGTGCAGGCGCTTCTTCATCTCCTCGTGGTAGTTGCGGCCCTGGGCGTAGCGGGCGACGCGACCCATCGGCCTCGCCTCGCCGCTGTGGTCGGGCAGGTCACTCCCTCGCGGCGCATACTGATCCGCCACGACGATGAACGACTTCGTGCCCGAAAGGACCCGGGCGGGGTCCTCGCGGAGGTCGACGTCGCGTGCGAGGTAGTCCATCGTGCCGTGACGGCCCGCGTCGAGCCAACCACGCAGGAAGGGCCCCCACTTCGACGGCGAGGCCGGCGCGACGCCGCAGGCCACGAAGCCCGCGTCGCGGCACAGCGACGCCACGTGACGCGACAACTCGGCCCGGCCCGGGGGTGGGCTCAGCGGCGAGTACCGCGGCTTGGGGTTGTTGGGAGCACGGCCCATCGATGGAGGCCGACGGGAACTCACCGGTCCTTAGACCTTGGCGGCGGGCCGGCGCGTGGCCGAGGCCCGCGAGCCGAGCCAGTCGTACATCGTGCGGGCCGAACGGGCCAGCGCGTCCTCGACGCCCGAGGCGTCTGCGCCCAGCCACGCTCGGTCGAACTCGTGCACGAGCCATCCGTTGAACCCGGCCTTGGCGGCGGCTTCGATGGCGGCTCGGGGGTTGAGGTCGCCCTCACCCAGCGCCACCGGACGACCGCCCTTGAGGTCCTTCACCTTCACCACCTTGATGCGGTCACCGAGGATGGCAACGCCGTTCTCGATGACCTCGCCCGCGGCGGCGGCCACGGGCAGGGAGTACGACGCGCTGAGCAGCGGCGAGCCGACGCGGTCGATGACTTCGGCCACCTGCACGGCGGTCGAGAAGGAGCCGCCGTTCTCCAGCAGCAGCTGCACGCCGCTGTTGCGGCAATAGTCGGCGCACTTGATGAGGCGGTCGGCGATTCGGGCGAGCGCGTTCTTCCGCGGCTCGTTGCCGACGATCTCGAAGCCGAAGACGCGGACGAAGGGGGCCTCGAGCTGCACGGCGAGGTCGATGCACGCCTTGGTCTCGCGGATCATCTGTTCCTGATCGAGGTACAGGCCGAGGATGGGGGGCGTGATGGGATCGTCGTAGCGGATGCCGGTGGCGAGCGAGCAGATGGAGAGGCCGGCCCGCTCGAGCATGCCGCGGACCTTGGCGGGGGCGGTCAGGGCCGGCTCGCAGGCGATGTCGCGAGAGCCGTAGCCGTGGGTGCGGAGTTCGACGCCGACATACCCCCACTGCTCGGCGCGTTCGGCGAGGCGGGCGAGGGTCCAGTCGGGGCAGGCAACCGTGCTGAAAGCGGGCTTCATGGCGGGGCGAGTATAGGGGACGTGCGGGGTCCTTCAGGCGGTCAGGGCGACGAGTTCAAAGAGGACGTGGGCGGCCAGCAGGGACGTGATGCCGGCGGGGTCGCGGTCGGGGAGGACCTCGACGATGTCGGCCCCCACGAGGCGAACGCCGCGGCATCGCCGAAGCAACGCCAGCACCTCGGCCGAGGTGAACCCGCCGACGCTCGGGGTGCCGGTACCCGGGGCGAACGCGGGGTCGACGACATCGATGTCGAAGGTCAGGTAGACGGGGTGCTGGTCCTCGACACGGTGCTTGAGGAAGTGCGCGAACGTCTGCTGGCCCTCCCGGAACATCTGCTCGTAGGTGATGACGGTGACGCCGACCGACTTGGCATAGTCGAGGTCGACGCCCGTGTTGAGCGGCCCCTTGACACCGATGCTGATCATCCGCTTGGGGTCGATGAGGCCGTCCTCGATGCACCGCCGGAAGACCGACCCGTGGCTCCACTTCTCGCCCCAGATCACGTCGACGGTGTCGAGGTGGCTGTCGAGGTGGATGAGCGACAGTCCGCCCGCGGGCCGCCCCTGGCGTTCCCACGTGGCCTTGATGTTGGCGTAGGCGATGGAGTGATCACCCCCCACCGCCAGCAGGCGCGAGGAGGGGTCGCCCAGGCCCTTCGCGAAGGCGGCGACGGCCTCGGCGGTGTCACGGACGTCGAAGGGCTTGACGGGCGCGTCGCCCCCGTCGGCGAGGCTCAGCCGCTCGGCGACGTTGACGCCGAACTCGAGGTGGAATGGCTTGACGTACTGGGAGGCCTCGCGGATGGCGCGGGGGCCGAAACGCGCGCCCGGGCGATACGTCACGCCGCCGTCGAAGGGCACGCCGTAGGCGACCCAATCCACCGGCCGGTGCTCGGCGACGACGTCGACGAGGCGTGGCCAGCGGCAGAAGGTGCAGATGCCGGCGAACCGCGGATTCACCCGGCTGTCGACGAGCGTGGTGGGCATGAAAGAGCGTAGGGCCGCCGTGGAGAAGGGTGACGTTCGGGATCGGCCGCCGGTCGTGCCCGAACCACCCGACGCGACACGACCGGCCCCCCATAGAGTCGCCCCGCGTGACCGCCCCCGGCGAATCAAAGCATGCTTCGGGCGACGCCCTTGAGGTGCGGGGCGTTCGCAAGCGTTTCGGCGACGCCGCCGTGCTCGACGGCATCGACCTGACGATTCCCCGAGGGGAGTTCGTCGCTCTGCTGGGCCCTTCGGGGTGCGGGAAGACCACGCTGCTTCGCATCATCGCAGGCCTCGAGACGCCGGACGCCGGGCGGGTGACCTTGGGCGGTCGCGACATCACCGACATGCCCGCCGCCGCGAGGCCGGTGAACACCGTCTTCCAGTCCTACGCGCTCTTTCCGCACCTGAGCGTGCGGGAGAATGTGGCCTTCGGGCTCCGGTCGAGGAAGGTCGCGCCGGCCGAGGTCGACCGTCGCGTGAAGGCGGTGATGGCCATGGCGAGGATCGAGGAGCTCGCCGGTCGTCGTCCCGAGACGCTCTCGGGCGGGCAGCGACAGCGAGTCGCGCTCGCGAGGGCGGTGGTGAATGAACCGGCGGTGCTGCTGCTCGATGAGCCGATGTCCGCCCTTGACGCCCGCTTGAGGACCACGCTGCAGCACGAACTTCGCGAGGTGCACCGGCGACTGGGCACGACGTTCATCCTCGTCACGCACGACCAGGCGGAGGCCATGAGCGTGGCCGACCGCGTGATCGTCATGCACCGCGGCCGGATCGAGCGAGACGGATCGCCCCGCGAGGTCTACGACCGACCCGGCACCCCGTTCGTCGCCGACTTCGTGGGCGGCGCGTGCGTGCTCGAGATCCTCGAACGCATGCACGGCGGCGTCAAGACGAGCGTCGGGACGCTCGCGTGCGAGCCGCTCGACCCCTCCTGCACCCACGTATGCGTGCGGCCCGAAGACGTTCGACTCTCGCCCTCGAGCGCGGGCCAAGGGCTCGAGGTGCTCGACGTGGTCTTCCGGGGCGACTTGTCGGAAGTGACGATGGGGCCCGTCGCCCTGCGGGCGAACGTCAAGCCGGGCGAGGAGCCTGCCGTGGGAAGCCGCGTGACCATCGAGGTCCCACCCGACCGCGTGCGGGGGCTGCATGGCTGACCGCGTGGCGTGGATGGGGCGTGTAGTCGACCGGCGATGGCTGTCGTTGCGGGCATCGCTGCTCGCCTTCCCCGCGGCGGCGTGGATGGCCGTGCTGGTGGTGCTGCCGACACTCGGGTTCGCGGCCCTCGCGCTCATGACGCGCACGCCGCAGGGGCAGGTGGAGGCGACGCTGACGTTCGAGCATGTGTCGCGGGCCGTGGGGCTGACCGACGCGGGCTTCGTGCCCGACACCCTGCGCATCGCGCTCCGCACGCTCGGGGCCGCGACCTTCACCAGCGCGGCGTGCATCGCCCTGGCCTTTCCGACCGCGTTGTGGATCGCGTCGCGTCCCCCGCACCGCCGCCCGATGCTCCTCGCGCTCGCGGCGATTCCGCTGGGGACCAACATCGTGGTGCGGTCGTACGCGTGGATGCTGGTGCTGGGTCCGGGGTCGCCCGTGGCCGTCGTCGCGGGGGCCTTGGGCTTCATCGAGCCCGGCTCGTCGCTGCATCCCTCGTGGCTGGCGGTGTCGCTGGGCATGGTCGCGGCATCGCTGCCCTTGGCGATCATCTCGCTCTACGCGAGCGTGGAGCGGCTCGACTGGCGATTGCTTGACGCCGCCCGCGACCTGCATGCCTCCAGGCTTCGTGCCGCGTGGCATGGCGTGGTCGTGCCGGCGTGGCCGGGCCTGTTGGCGGCCTTCACGCTGACGTTCGTGCCGGCCTTGGGGAGTTTCGTCATCCCCGACCTGCTGGGCGGGGCGAAGCACTGGATGATCGGCAACCTGGTGCAGCAGCAGTTCGGCACCAGTCGCAACTGGCCCTATGGCGCGGCGTTGGGGCTGCTGCTGGTGGCGGGGACGATTCCCGCGGTTGTGATGCTGGCGAGGCGGCGAGCGCCGACGGGCGAGGCGGGCGGGGGTGTGCCGCGGGCGTCGCGACTGGCGGCGGGCGTCGCGGCCCTGTCGGGCTTGCTCCTCTACCTGCCGATCCTGGCGGTGGTTGTCGCCTCCTTCGCCGCCACCAAGACGGGCCTTTCGTTCGGCCAGCCGACGCTCGAGTGGTACCGGGGCGTCTTTCGCGACGCCCGCCTGCTTGAACTCGCGACCAACACGCTGACGCTCGCGGCGGTCTCGACGGTGATCGCGACGGCCTTGGGGACCATGCTGGCGGTGTCGCTCGAGCGATTCCCTTGGCGTCCCGGGCTGCGTTCGGCCATGGACGGCATCCTCACGCTGCCGGTCGTCATGCCCGACGTGCTCCTGGCCGCGGGCGTGGTGGTCGCCCTAGGCGTCCTGCGGCAGGCCAGCGACCTCTTCGAACCCGGCATGGCGGCGATGGTGCTCGGCCACGTGAGTTTCCAGGTGGCCTTCGTCACCATGGTGGTCCGTGCCCGGCTCGCGAGCGTGGGCACGGCCTGCGAGGAGGCGGCGGCCGACCTGCACGCCTCGGGCTGGACTCGACTCTGGCGCGTGACGCTTCCGCTGCTGGCGCCCGGCATCGCGGGCGGGGCGATGCTGGCCTTCACGCTCTCGCTCGACGACTTCGTCATCAGCTTCATGACCGCCTCGCCGTCGTCGACCACGCTGCCGGTGCACATCTACGCCTCGGTGCGGCGGGGGCTTCGCCCGGAGTTGCACGCGTTGTCGGCGATGCTCTTCCTCGTGACGGCCTTGATCGTGCCCCTGGCCCATCGGCTGGCCCGACGGCCAACAATCGGCCCATGACCATCGCCACGATCCGGCCGCTCGCCCTCCTCGCCGCCTGCGGCATGTTCGCCCTCGCCGGCTGCGGCGAGCAGGCGCCCTCCGCGGGCTCAGGCTCGGCGAAGGAACTCAACGTCTACATGTGGTCGGAGTACATCGACCCCGCGATCGTCGCGGACTTCGAGAAGTCCAGCGGCATGAAGGTCCGCATCGACGTCTACGAGGACACCGAGTCGATGCTCGCCAAGATGCAGCTGCAGGAGGGCGACCGCCTCTACGACGTGGTGATCGCCTCGGACCATGCGATTCCGGTGCTCTCGTCGCTGGGGCTGGTGCGGCCGATCGATCGGTCGCTGGTGCCCAACGCCGCGAACGTCGATGCCCGCTTCGCCGCCCCTGCGTACGACCCCAAGGGCGACTTCTCGCTTGCGTATCAATGGGGCACGGTGGGGATCGTCTACAACAAGCAAAAGGTGGGCGACCGCCCGCTCACGTGGGACCTCGTGCTCGGGCCCGACCCCGCGCCCGCGTTCGTGCTGATCGACTCGATGCGGGACATGATGGGCGTTGCGCTCAAGCGGTTGGGCCACTCGGTGAACGCCACCGAGCCGTCGCAACTCGACGCAGCGGGCGGGTTGATCGCGGCGGCGAAGGCCAAGGCGCAGTGCGTGGGCTTCGAGGGGGGCGTGGGGGGCAAGAGCAAGGTGGCGGCGGGCTTGGCGTCGTGCGCGGTGGCCTACTCGGGCGATGCGCTCAAGGCGGTGGCGGAGGACCCGGCCTTGGCGTACGGCGTGCCGGCGGAGGGGTCGATCATCTGGGTGGACGCGATGACGGTGACGAAGCGGGCCCGCAATCCGGAAGGCGCGCACGCGTTCATGAACGCCATCCTCGATCCGGCCACGGGCGCCAAGCTCAGCGCGTTCACGCTCTACGCCACGCCCAACGCCAAGGCCAAGGCGCTGCTGCCCGAGTCGACCACCTCCGACCGCGCGATCTACCCGGACGACACGACGATGTCGCGGCTCGAATACATCGCGGACGTGGGCGAGGCCACCACGCGGTACGACGCGACGTGGACGAGCGTGAAGGCCAAGTGAGCGAAAGAGCGTGCAACCGGACATCGCTCTCCGAGTACAATGCCGCGGCATGCGAATCCCCCGCCTCGTTCGTGCGACGATGGTCGCTTCACTCCTGGGTCCGCTGGTCGCCGCGTCGTGCTCGCCTTCGCCGCGAACCGAACCGACCGTGCTCGCGCCGTCGCTCGACGCGCCGACGCCACAGGAGTTCCCGGGGCTGCATCAGGTCGTGACGTTCCACCCGGGCGTGATCTCGGGGGGCGTGCCTGAAGGGGAAGGCTTCGCGACGCTGGCGGCGATGGGCGTCAAGACGGTCATCAGCGTCGACGGCGGTGCGCCGGACATCGCGGCGGCCAAGGCCGCGGGCATCCGCTCCATCCACCTGCCGATGGGGTACGACGGCTGCGAGGAGTCGCGCGTGCTGAAACTCACCCGCGCCACCCGCGACTCGATGGCCCGCGGGGGCGTCTACATCCACTGTCACCATGGCAAGCACCGAAGCCCGGCGGCGGCGGCCGCCGTGGCCGTGTCCATGGGCTGGATGACCTCGGAGCAGGCCATCGATCGCATGAAGTTCTCCGGCACGGCAGCCAACTACACGGGCCTCTTCGACGACGTGGCGGCGTGCAGCGTGCTGCCCGCCTCGACCATCGATGCGGTGAACCCGGATTTCCCCGAGGTGTGCATGCCCAAGGGCATGGTGAAGGGGATGGTCGACATCGACATGGTCTTCGACCACATCAAGGAGATCCAGAAGGCGGGCTGGAAGACGCCACCGGCCCACCCGGACCTCGTGCCGGCGGCCGAGGCGGGGCGACTCGCCGACCTTTTCCGGACGCTGGCCGACGACGAGGAGTCGACGCGACACGGACCGGAGTTCGTCGCGATCATGAAGACCAGCCACGGGTACGCCCAGCGACTCGAGGACCTGATCGTCGCCGGCGACGGGTCGCCGGAGACGATGGGGTCGCTGGTCAAGTCGCTGGCGGCGGACTGCAAGGCCTGCCACGCGACGTATCGCGATTGAAAGGGGCCGCCCGCGGAGGAGCGGCGATGGCTCAGGCCGCGCGGCGGCCTTCGAAGGGCTCCTCGCGGGTGCCGGCGATGCCGTCGCGGGTGACGAGGAAGAAGTCGGGGGAGATGGGGTAGGGCAGGCGACGGAAGTCCTGGAGCACGCGGTCCTGGATGCGATTGACGAAGGTCTGGGGGCCCGTCGAGAGGGCGACGAACATGTCGCGGGCGGGCGTGGCGACATAGAAGTCGCCGCCGAGCTGGGCCGCCAGTCGCTGGTGCAGGCCGCCGAGGAGGAGTCGTGCGGCGTCGTAGCCGTCGTGCTGGCTGATGATGGCGGCCTTGCCCCCTTCCTTGCTCTCGACCAGCTGCACCTCGAGATCGGGCGCATAGGCGTTGAGGTTGGTGCGGGCGATCTCCTCCATCTCGTCGAGGGAGAGGTTCCAGCGCAGCTGCTGCTCGGTGGTGATGCTCACCGTCATGTGGGGCATGTCGGTGACGAAGACGATGACGGTGCCGTTGACGAAGGGAATGTGGGCCACCTGCTCGCGGGAGAGGTGGGTGAAGATGCTCTCGGGCTGGATGCGGGGCATGATCCGCGAGCGGGCGAACTCGAGCGTCATCGTCATCATCTGGACGGTGTCGCCGGTGAAGAGCTGCTCGAGGTAGTGCTCGACGATCTCGGTGCCGCGGCTGGGCTCGTGGCTCACCATGCGGAAGAGGTTCTCAAGGTCGAGGCGGCGCCCGTTGACCAGGAGCTCCTTGGGGCTCACGAGGTCGATCGAGTAGTCAGGCTGCATCCGCCTGAGGAGGTTGGCCACCGATTCGGCGAAGGCTTCCGGTTCTCTTGGCATCACGCCCATCGACGACCCCTTCCATGGGACACGGTCTACGACGCCTCGGATCGGGTGCCTCATGCCCCCGCGACGGGAACCGTCCCGTCCTTCCGAACCAGCGTCACGGTCGGCCCACTCCATCGGAATCCACGGCGCGGCAGTCTTGCCCGGCATGAACACATCCGCCGACACCCCGCGGCATGATCCGCAGGACCGACACCGGCCTCCCCGCCCTCGGCCCCAGAACCTGCAGGGCTCCCCGGAACGCGTCGGCCGAGAACCGCCGGGGCCGCGTCCCGACCTCGCGACCGGGGGCGGCCGCGGCATCGTCGGGGGAGGGGCCGGCGCCGGGCGGCCCCACCCCTTCGCCATCCTGCGGGGAAAGGCGTATACTCCGCCCACGGCCCGGAAACCTTCAACGCCACGTCGCGTGCGGTTTCTGTTCAGTGCGGCCGAATATCCACGAAGCCACCACACGGAGACAGCGCGTGACCGACCAAGAGATTGAAGCGAAGGTGATCGAGATCATCGCCCAGCAGATGGGTCACGACAAGGACAAGATCAAGCCGGAGATGAGCTTCGGCGAGGATCTCAACGCCGACAGCCTCGATCAGGTGGAGCTCATGATGGAGCTCGAGGAAGCCTTCGAGACGGACATCCCCGACAGCGACGCCGAGAAGATCAAGACCGTCGCCGACGCCATTTCCTTCATCAAGAAGGCCCAGGCCGGCGCCTGATGGTTCCGCCTGGAGCGGCCACGGCCGCTCCGGTCGCCGCCCGGCAACCAGACTGAAGGCATCGCGGCCGGAGGCTTCCCCTTCGGCCGCCTTGCTTCCCGGCCCGCGCTCCCCTGCAGTTCGACCCCGTTCGCCCAGTCGGAGAACCTCTCGTGAGCTCCCACACCCATCCCTCAGGCCGTCGCCGCGTGGTGATCACGGGCTTTGGCGCCATGACCAACCTGGGCACCACCGCCGCCGCCACCTGGGCGGGGATGCGTGAAGGCCGCAGCGGCATCAGCACGATCGAGGGTGACGAGTTCAAGGCCTATGCGGGCGCGTGGGACGTCACCATCGCGGGTCAGATCAAGGGGTGGGACCCCACCTCGGTGATCGAGTTCCGCGAGGCCAAGCGGCTCGACCGCTTCTGCCAACTCGCCCTCGCCGCCGCCGTCGAGGCGGTCAACCACTCCGGCATCGACTTCTCCAAGGAGAACTCCGAGCGTTGCGGCGTGGTGGTGGGCTCGGGGATCGGTGGCATCCGCACGATCGAGGAGGGCGTGAACACGATGCGGGACAAGTCCCCGTCGCGGATCAACCCCTTCACCGTGCCGCGGCTGATGGTGAACGCGGGCACCGGCAACATCTCGATCAAGTACGGCCTGCGGGGGCCCGCGGCGGCGCACGCCACGGCGTGCGCCAGTTCGGGCCACGCCCTGGCCGACGCCATGCACATCATCCAGCGGGGCGACTGCGACGTGATGATCTCGGGCGGCGCGGAAGCGGCGTGCACCCCCTTGTGCATCGGCGCGTTCATGGTGATGAAGGCCCTGTCGACCCGCAACGACGCCCCCACCAAGGCCAGCCGTCCCTTCGACGTCGGCCGCGACGGCTTCGTCCTTTCCGAGGGCGCGGCGATGTACGTGCTCGAGACCGAGGAGCACGCCAAGGCCCGCGGCGCGACCATCTACGCGGAACTCGTGGGCACCGGCAACTCGTGCGACGCCTCGCACATCACCGCCCCCGACGCCAACGGCGACGGCGCGATGCGGTCGATGAAGGCCGCGCTCGCCGAGGCACGCCTTGCCACCACCGACATCGGCTACATCAACTCCCACGGCACGAGCACCCCGTTGGGCGACAAGGCCGAACTCGCCGCCGTCACGCGACTCTTCGGCGACCACGCCCGCAAGTCGGCGGGCGGCCCGCTGCTCATGAGCAGCACCAAGAGCGTGCATGGCCATTGCCTGGGGGCCAGCGGCGCGGTCGAGCTCATCGCGTGCATTCACGCGGTCCGGGACGGGGTCATCGCCCCCACCATCAACCTCGACGACCCGGAGCCGGGCTTCGACATCGATCTGGTGCCGCACGTCGCCCGCGAGAAGAAGATCCGCTACGCGATGAACAACACGTTCGGCTTCGGCGGCCACAACGTGACGCTCATCGTCGGCGCGTACTGATCGAAGGCCGGGCCGCTCGGAGGCGTACGTTCAGCGCGTCGTCTCGACGCCGGGTCGCGTCGCGGCCGTCCATTCCTCGCGCAGGACTCCGGTGGCGATCAGGTCGTGCGCCACGCCCCACTTGAAGGCCTGCGCTCGCAGCACGCCCTCGTGCCGGAAGCCGATTTTCTGCAGCACCCTCGCCGACGCGGCGTTGTGGGCCATGTGGTGCGCCGTGAGCTTTCGGAGCCCCAGCGAGTCGAAGCACCACCCGCAGAAGGCGGCGGCGGCCTGCGTGGCGTACCCCTTGCCCCACGACTCGGGCGCGATGGCGTACCCGATCTCACCCCGCACGTCGATGGTGTCGATCATGACGCCCACGGTGCCGATGGGGTCAGACTCCACCCCGTCGGCCCATCGCTCGCAGATGGCGAAGACCGCGCCGGTGCCCGCCTCCCAACCCGCCGAAACGCGGAGGATGAAGGCCTCGGCGTCGGCCGGCGAGTATGGATGGGGGATGGTGCGGGTGAAGGCCGCGACTCGCTTGTCGCTGCAGATGCGCACGACGGCGGAGGCGTCGGCCGGCACGAGCGACCGCAGGAGCAGGTCGGGGGTTTCCAGTCGAGGTTGGGCTGCTCTCGCGGTCATGGTCGGCACCCTTCCACCCTCATCGTGCCCGGCAGGCATTCTCCCACCACGCGCGACGTGTCGATCCGCGACGCCAGTTCGATGTCGGCACCGAGGCCCAGGGCCTCGAGTCCTCGCCCGCCGCGGGTGGCCCGAAGGGCCTCGTGGAGGCCGACGCGTTGCGCGTCGTGCCACGGCGCGAGGCAGAGGGTGGTCATGTCGGCATCGGCGGGCGTCACGCCGGCGGCCAGCAGTCGCTCGGCGATCGCGCCGGCGAAGAGCACGTCGTCAAGGCTCAGTCGTCCGTCGGTGCCTGCGCAGAGAAGGTGCGTGGGAGTGGTCCCCGCCAACGCCCATTGCAGCGTGGCGGACAGGTTTGCGAAGCATCCGAAGCAGCGCCGGGCCGCCCGGGAGGCGTGCAACGCCGCCGCCGTGCCGTTGGTGGTGGTGAAGAAGACCGTCCGACCCGCCACGCGGGGGACGTCGTAGGTCGCCGGGGAGTTGCCCAGGTCGAAGCCGGGCGGCGGCAGGCCACCCCGCTCACCCCCCACCACTCGAGAAGACGCTGGCATCGCTCGAGCCGCGTCGATCGCCTCCTCGGGCGTGCGACAGAGTTGAATGCACGACGCGCCCGCCGCCATCGCGTGGGTGATGGTCGTCGATGCGCGGAGGATGTCGATGATCACCACCGCGCCGCCATCGAAGCTCGAGGCGGGCGCGTGTGCGGGGAGCAGGTGCAGGTGAAAGGTCGACGGGGGCACGACCCGGAGCGTATGGGGGCGGCGTGCTCGCTCGGCGTCGGCTACCGTGCGGCGGTGACCGATCCGACGCCAACCCCGCCGCTCTGCGGCATCCTGTTGATCGACAAGCCGCTCCGCCGGACGTCGATGGACGTCTGTGCGGCGATTCGCGCCCGGTTTCGACGCGGCGGCGCGCCCAAGCGGCTGAAGGTGGGGCACGCCGGCACGCTCGACCCGCTGGCCACCGGGCTGCTGGTGGTGATGGTGGGCAAGGCCACGTCGCAGTGCGAGCGGCTGATGGCCGATCGCAAGGAGTACGTCACGACGATCGACCTCTCGTGCTTCTCCGCGACCGACGACGCCGAGGGGGAACGCACACGCGTGGAGGTCGCGACGCCACCGACCCGCGAGGCCGTCGCGGCGGCGTTGACGTCGTTCGTGGGCGTGATCCAGCAGCGTCCACCGGCCTTCTCGGCGATCAAGCTCGACGGACGTCGCGCGTACGACCTTGCTCGCAAGGGCGAGCAGGTCGAGATTCCCGCCCGGCCGGTCACCATCCACGCGCTGGAGGTGATCGACTACGCGTGGCCGCTGCTGACGCTGCGGGTGGAGTGCGGCAAGGGGACGTACATTCGCAGCCTCGCCCGCGATCTGGGCACGTCGCTGGGCGTGGGGGGCATGCTCACCTCGTTGCGGCGGACGGCCTCGGGCGACTTTCGCGTGGAGCGGGCGTCCACGCTCGAGCAACTGCCGTCGATCATGACGCAGGCGGATCTTGGGCCGATTCCAGCGTGATCGAGTCCGCCTCCACCCGGTAGACAAGTTCGGCACCGCCGGCCGGATCGACGAACCTCAGCGTGCACGGACAGTGCTCGGCGAGCGTGGCGGGCAGGTCCGTGACACGGGCGTGGAGGCGAACGTCGCGTGCTGCCCGGCGGAGGTCCAAGGACTGCACTCCCCGCTCGGCGAGCAGTCCGGCCAACGCCACGGCCCGATCCCCGAGGGCTGGGCCTTCGACGCGGGACGGCCAGGGCGTGGGCTTGCGGCGGGCGGGCACGGATGCTCCGAAGGGGGTCAGAGCGATTCGTCGTCTTTGGCCGGGGCAGGGTCCGGCTCGCGACCGGGCATGCCCGGGACGGGCACCCAGATCTCGCCCATGTCTTGGCCGTCGACGACACGGCGCATGCCGAGGTACACCAGCGTGGAGCCGGTGAAGAAGAGGCTGAAGGCGTAGGCCTGCGCGAGCAGCACGGGCACGCCCGACCAGAACTCGAGGATGGCGCGAGTGGCGAGGATCGACCACGGGTGATCGGAGGATGGCGACTTGAGGGCGGCGGCGGTCTGTTCGCTCAGGAACGCCCGGCTGGCGTCGTCGAAGATCGCCGCCGCACTGGCCCCGATCGCGAAGACCAGCCACGACGCGAGGAGCCCGACCGCGACGGACAGCACGGCGTAGAAGGCGAGACGAACGAAGGCCCCTCTCGCGTACGCCAGCACCCGCTGGATGGCGTCCAGGGCGTCGGTGCCCTCGGCGGCGACGCACGGGACCATCAACGCCGTCCCGAGCAGTGCGGCAAAGCCGAGGAAGACGGCCACGAACGCGAGCGGCACGGCCAGGCCCATCACCACCGCGCCCGCGACCTGCAGATAGGGGATCGAGAGCAGGGCCCACCCCAGACACGCGACCACCAGGAGGGCCATGGCGAGGATGAGGGTGGGCAGCAGGAAGGCGATGAACGAGGAGTGCAGGCGACCGACGGCTTCGAGCAGGATGCCCAAGGGCGAGAGAACGCGGTGGCCGCCGCAATGCAGGGCGGCCTGACGGGCGATGGCTCCGCCGAACGCCGCGGCGATCGCGAGGGAGAGGACGAGGATGAACCCCGCCAGCCATGGACGGCCAGCGAGTTCGGAGAGAGGCAGTCGCAGCAGGATGTCGGACGCGGAGGCGTGGATGCCACCGCCATCGAGTTGTGACGCGGAACGGACGAGGCGGCCGAGATCGGCGGCGATGGCGTCGAGCGTGGAGGCGACGACGGGGCGTTCGCCGCCGAGCAGGTCGAGGAGGCGAACGGCGCCGACGGCCAGGAGTCCCATGAGCACGGGGGTGAAGCGTGCCGCGAGCAGCGGGGCCTGGAGGAGCCTTGGCCATACCAAGCCGCTGGCGAGGTCGGCGAGCGCGACGCCTGGGGGTGCGGCGACGGGCAGGGGACGGCGAGGGGGCTGGGGGGTGGCCATGGCGTCGGTGCGGGTTGAGGACCTCGGACGAGTCAGATTAGCGCGCCAATCGGGGCGGCATCGGGAGGGGGCCTGCGGGGTGGGGCTGTAAGGCCTGTGAGGAATTTGACGCCTTTTTCGCTTGTGCGGTTGGCATGGGGCTGATTTGGTGGCATGTTGCATGTGTCCCCCTTGCTGCGCGCCAAAGGCGTGCCGAGAGGCAAGCGACTCCCCTGCTCAATTTGGCCACCCTCGCGCCGGCTCCGTATGGCCGGCGGGCTGCGTTGCCTTGCTCGGCCCGGCGTCTGCATTCACGCCTGGTCAGGAGGTCGATATGTCGACGATTCGTTGCGTGGCCGCGACCGCGGCCTTGGCGTTCGCCTCAGTGACGGCGAGTGCCGGCGTCATCTCGTTCAGTTTCCCCGCGCCGGTGGGCGGCGGGTCGCTGCTCAACATTCGCGCGGCGGGCAACTCGCCCGACTCGGGGCTGATGATCTCCGACCAGTCGGTGCCGCTGACGTTCACGGTGGACGCGACGGCCGAGGGCTTGGGCGTGACGACGTTCAGCAACGCCCGGATGTTCATGACGATCAACCTCCCCCGTGCGACGCAGACGGGTCCTGACACGTTCGCCTCGGCGATCTCGGGCACGTTCACGATCTACGACTACACCGGCGACACGCGGGTGGACATCCTGACCGCGACGATCAGCGGCGGACAGTTCCTCAAGGCGGGTGCCGTGCACGGCATGGGCACCGACTCGGCCTCCGGCCTGACGTTCACGGCTGGACCGCGTCTGGCCGCGATCCTGGGCTCGGAGCGAGAGTTGGTCGCGCCGCAGTTGGCGGCGTTCAGCCTGTCGAACGTGATCACGTTCGGCGGCAGCCAGCAGATTGTGCGTCCCGACCTGACGTTCGAGTCGTTCACGGCCACCCCGACGTTCAGCGGCAGTTCGGAGGTGCTGGTCATCCCCGCCCCTGGCGCGGTGGCGTTGGCCGGACTGGGCGGCATGCTGGTGGTTCGTCGCCGCCGCCGCTGAGATTCGACGCTCGACCAATTGGAAGAATGCAACCGACGCCCGTCCCGATTTCGGGGCGGGCGTCGTCGTTTGCGGGCGGGTCCTATGCTGTGGCCTCATGCACTTTGACGCCCACCAGCCCATCATCGACGACCTTGAGGCGCGGATCGTGACCATCCGCGACTCTCTTTAACTACGATCAAAAGGTCACTCAACTCAAGGAACTCGAGGCCGAGATGTCGTCGGACTCCTTCTGGAACGCGCCCGAGCGGGCCCAGAAGGTCGTTTCGAACGTCCGAACCCTCAAGTCGCAGGTCGACGCCCTGACGGCCGTCATCAAGGACTTCTCCGACGCCAAGGTCGCCTATGACATGGCCAAGGAGATGGGCGACAAGGACTTCCTCGCGGAGGCCGACGAGCAACTCTTCGGCCTGCAGTCGCGGATGGAAGCCGTCGAGATGCGATCGCTGCTGAGCGGCGCCCACGACGGCAAGGACTGCTTCCTCTCGATTTCGGCGGGGGTGGGCGGCACCGAGGCCAACGACTGGGCCGACATGCTGCTCCGCATGTACATCTTCTACTGCGAGAAGATGGGCTGGCAGGTGGAGGAGGTCGACCGCGGGTTCGGCGCCGAGGTCGGCATCGACTCGGTGACGCTGCACGTCAAGGGCGACTTCGCCTTCGGCTACCTCAAGTGCGAGCGGGGCACCCATCGCTTGGCCCGCGTGTCGCCCTTCAACGCGCAGGGCAAGCGGCAGACCTCCTTCGCGACCGTGGACGTGACGCCCGAGTTCGACGAGGTCGAGGTGAAGATCCCGGAAAACGACATCGAGGTGACCCCCTTCGTGCGGGCGAGCGGGCCGGGCGGCCAGAACGTCAACAAGGTGGCCAGCGCGATCCGCATCGTGCACAAGCCCACGGGCATCCAGGTGGTGGCCAGCACCTACCGCGACCAACCCCAGAACAAGAAGCAGGCCTTGGCCGTGCTCTCGGCGAAGCTCATGGTCCTGGCCGAGGAGAAGCGGGAGAAGGAAATCGCCGCGGCCACCGGCGGTTCGCTCGAGCAGGGTTGGGGCACGCAGATCCGCAGCTACGTCTTCTACGACAACCGCGTGAAGGACCACCGAACGGGCTGCGAAGAGAGCGACTACGAGGCGGTGCTCCGGGGCGAGTTGGCCCCCTTCATCGACGCCGAACTCAAGCGTCGCCGGGCCGAGAAGGAACGTCCGCGTCAGTGAGGCGTCGGATGGTCGGTCTGGCGAGTGTCCGATGAACGTTCACGGGACGGGTGACGTGCGTGCCCCGTCCGTCAAGGGAGGATCGATCGTGCCCCCGCACGTGGCGCGGAACTGGCAGGCTGGGACGCTCGCGATGCTTCTCGCGTCGTCGATGGTCGTTGCGCAGGGCCGCGTCGAGCCGCCGGCCGCCGAACCCGCCGCCCTGATCGCCTCGCTCGAGCATCCCGAGATGGATGCCTCGGGTCGTCGCGTGGCGGCCACTCGCCTGCTCGGGATGGCGTCGACCAACTTGGTCGCCCTTGACGCGCTGGAGCGGCTGCTCTCGGGATCACTGGTCAACGGCTCGGCCGCGAGCCAAGTCGTCGCGGCCATCGCCGCGGCCGACGAGCCGGCTCCCCCGCTCCTGCTGGCCCTCGAGACTCGCCTCGATTCGACGACGCTCACGGAGGAGACGACAGCCCTGCTGAGGGCGGTGGCGGCGTTCCGCTCCCGCCACGCGGCTCGCGTGCTGG
>JBBAVG010000019.1:13366-53460 GCA_040397805.1 Phycisphaerales bacterium | reverse complement strand
ATCCCGTTCTCCTGCGGTGTGTACGGGGTGATGTCGTCCTGACGTGCCCCCGTTTTCAGTACCATGTTCCGTCCCCCCAACGCGCTGGGCGCGCGATAATGGGGGCCACACGCCCTCACGCCGCCGGCGTGCCCCGCGCGGCCTTGCGTTCGTCGTCGAGGGTGGCCAGTCGCAGGATCTCCTCTTGGGCCTTCTTGGCGTCGCCGTGGATGACCGAGCCCGGCAGTTCGCCCGTGAGACGGCCGGCGCACATCACCAGCACGCGGTCCGACATCGCCAAGAGTTCGGGCATCTCGCTCGAGACCAGCAGCACCGCCGCGCCGCGGTCGGCCGCCGCCCGCACGAGGCGATAGACCTCGTTCTTGGTGCCAACGTCGATGCCGCGGGTGGGTTCGTCGAGCAGCAGCACCTTGGTGTCGGGGCTCATCCAGCGGGCGATGAGCAGCTTCTGCTGGTTGCCCCCCGACAGGGAGTTGGGCAGGGCCCACGGGCTCGCCGTCTTGACCTTGAAGTCCACGATGCGGCCGGCGACCAGCGATCGCTCCGCCCCGCCGCGGCGGATGCCCAAGGGGCCCGCCAACTCCGGCATCACAGGCATCAGGATGTTCTCGTCGACGCCCAGCTGGAAGAAGAGCCCCTGGTTGCGACGGTCCTCGGGCACGTACCCCATGCCGGAGCGAATGGCCTGACGAGGCGAGGACCGGTCGAGCGGCGTGCCCGAAAGCAGCACCTGGCCCTTCGAGGCGGGATCGAGCCCGAAGATGGCGTTGAGCAGCTCCGAACGACCCGAGCCCACCAAGCCGCCGATGCCGACGATCTCGCCCGCCTTCACCGAGAGCGAGACGTCCCGCAGCCGCCCCGGGCTCGAGAGGCCGCGCACCTCGAGGGCGACGGCCCGCTCCGCCTCGGCCGGCCGCCCGCGGAACTCGCCCGCGCCCGCCGTCTGGATGCGACGCCCGATCATCTGCTCCACCAGCGTGGGCTCGTCGATCTCCTTCACGACGTTGGTGGCGACGAACTTGCCGTCGCGAAGCACCGTCACGCGGTCGCACACCTGGAAGATCTCCCCCATGCGGTGGCTCACGTACACGATCGTCAAGCCCCGCGAGGCCAACTGACGCGTCAAGGCCAGCAGGCGGTCGGCCTCGGCCACCGAGAGTGAACTCGTGGGCTCGTCGAGCACGATGCAGGTGGGGGGGTGGCCGCCCTTGGCCGCCTCCATGTCGAGCGCGGCGGCGATCTGGCAGATCTGCCGCCGCCCGGGTGAAAGGCCGCCCAGCGGCGCGGTCACGTCGATGCCCGGGTCGAGCGCGTGCACCAGCCGTGCCGCCCGTTCGTTCATGCGGCGGCGGTCGACCAGCCCGAAGGAGGTCACCGGCAGGTCATGCAGGCAGAGGTTCTCCGCCACCGACAGGTTGGGGCACTGGGCGAGCTCCTGGTGCACCAGGCGGATGCCCTTGGCGAAGGCCTCGTCGATGTCGCCGGGGGTCAGCACGTGCCCGCCGACGCTCACGGTGCCGGCGTCCTGGCGGTGCAGGCCCGCGATGGTCTTGCCCAGCGTGCTCTTGCCCGCGCCGTTCTCGCCCATGAGCGCGTGCACCTCGCCGCGGCGGAACTCGACCGTCACCTGGTCGAGCGCCTGCGTGATCCCGAAGCGCTTGCTGATGCCTTGGGCGCGAATCAGGACGTCGTCTGCGGCGGGGGCCAGATGTACGGGGGCTGGATTCACGGAGGCGGGATTCACGGCTTCAAGCGTAGGAACCGGCCCGTGGCGAGGGGCGGCCCCTCTATCATCCGGCCGCACGGATGCTCCTTCGCCACCTGATTCCCAGCATGTTCCATCGGCGTCTGCTGCTCCTGCTCGTGGGCGCGGTGGTCGCCGCGCTGCCGCTGCTCTTCCAACTCTCCCGCCTCACCCTTGCCCGGGCCGACGACCTTCGCGCCGAGGCCGAGTCGCGGCTGGTCCGCCAGCGATGGACGCCCACCGTCCGGGGCAGCATCATCGACCGCAAGGGCCGCGTGCTGGCCCACGACCGCCCCAGCTACGACGTGCTGGTCTCCTTCGGCGTGATCGACGGCGAGTGGGCCATCGACCAGGCCCGCCTGGCGGCACGCCGCACCTACGGCCGCACGGGGTGGCTCGAACTCACCCCCCGCCAGCGCGAGGAGGTGCAGGCCCGGCTCCTCCCGCACATGCAGGCGCACCTGGCCCGTGGCTGGGACCGCCTGGCCGCCACGCTGGGCATGCCCCGCAGCGACCTCGACGCCCGCCGCGACGCCGTCGTCAAGCAACTGCACGAGCGTCAGCAGGCCGTGGAGCGACGCCGCGTCGAGAAGGAACTGGCCGAGGCGGAGGCCAAGGGCATCACCTTCACGCCCGCGCAACTCGACTCGCTCCGAAAGCGAGCCGCCGCCCCGATCGCGGAGTTCAAGCAGTCGCACACCATGGCCGCCCGCGTCGGCGACGAAACGGGCTTTGCGTGCAGCAACCTCGGGCTCGAGGAGATCACGCTCGACCCCGTCGAGGTCGAGCCGGGGGTCTTCTCCCAGCCCCTCACGCTCCCGGCCTTCCCGGGGCTCACGGTCATCGACAGCGGCGACCGCGAATATCCCTACGAGTCGATGCAGATCGCCCTCGACCGGCGCTCGCTGCCCGGCCCCCTCAAGGCCGAGGGCGAGGTCGTGGTGCCCCTCGCGGGCGTCGCCACCCACATCGTCGGCCGCCTCCGCGACCGGATCTTCGGCGATGCCGCTCCCGATCCCGCCACCGGCCGCGGCGGCACCAAGGGCGATGCCACCCGCCGCCGCGAGTTCCTCGCCGCCGACCCCACGGCCGCCGCCGCCGCCTTCGCCGACGGCAAGGTCGATCGCGGCACCTACTTCGAGGGCGACCGCGTCGGCGACGCGGGCGTCGAGCAGGCCTCCGAGATGTCGCTCCGCGGCTTGCGCGGCATCTCCACCACCAAGCTCGACACCGGCCTCACCCAGACCGTGCCCCCCGTGCGGGGCGTCGACGCCTCGCTCACGCTCGACGTCATGCTCCAGGCCCGCGTGCAGGCCGCCATGAGCTCGCAGGCCGGCCTCGCCGTCGTTCAGCCCTGGCACATGCAAGAGAGCGCGACCCAACCCGTGGGCACGCTCCTCCACGGCGCGGCGGTGGTCCTCGACATCGACAGCGGCGAGATCCTCGCGGCCGTCACCACCCCCACGTGGTCGCGGGCCACCCTCCGCGAGAACCCCGACGCGATCTTCAAGGACCGCGTGGCCATGGCCTACCTCAACCGCTGCTGGGAGCAGCCCTACCCGCCCGGTTCGATCATCAAGGCGCCCGTCCTCGCCGGCGCGGTCACCATGGGCAACCTCCGCCCCGAAGAACACATCCACTGCGGCGGGCACCTCCTGCCCAACCAGCCGACGCTGTACCGCTGCCTCATCTACAAGCGCTACGGCACCACCCACTCGGTGCTGCTCGGCCACGATCTCGACGGCGTCGACGCGGTGATGGTCTCGTGCAACGTCTTCTTCTTCACGATGGGCAAGCGCATGGGCCCCGAGTCGATCGCGACGCTCTACCGCACCATCGGCATCGGTCGCCCCTTCCGGCTCGGCGCAGGGCCCGAGTTCCCCGGGCAGATCGGACGACGCAACGACGGCTCGGACCTCGACCTCCCCGACGCCATGCAGATGGCCATCGGCCAGGGGCCCGTCTCGTGGACGCCCCTGCACGCCGCCGATTCCTTCGCCACCCTCGCGAGAGCGGGCACGCGGCTCGATCCGACGCTCGTGCGAGGGGCCCGCCGCGAGCAACCCGTCGACATCGGGCTCGACCCCCGGGGCGTCCGCATGGCGATGGACGGCCTTCGGCAGGCCGTCAACGGCCCGCACGCCACGGGCCGCACCCTCACCTTCAACGACATCCCCGAGCCCATCTTCAACGCCCCCGGCGTGCAGGTGTGGGGCAAGACCGGAACGGCCACCGCGCCGCCGATCATGGGCCCCGACCCCGACGGACCCGGCCCGGCCACGCCCGACGTGATCGAGGAAGGCGACCACTCGTGGTTCGTCGTGCTCGCCGGACGCGACCGCCCCCGCTACGCCATCGCCGTCGTGATCGACTACGGCGGCAGCGGCGGCAAGGTCAGCGGCCCCATCGCCAACCAGATCATCCATGCCCTCATCGCCGAGGGATATCTCTGACCTTCACCCCTCTACGCCACCACCACTCCATGGCCGAGACGACCACCACCTGCGATGCCTCCACCATCACGGCCGCCGCCATGCCGCGGCTGGCCGCCTCCGAATGGCTGCTCACCAACGGGCTCGGCGGCTTCGCCATGGGCACCGCCTCGGGCATCCCGCAGCGACGCTACCACGCGTGGCTGGTGGCGGCCAGCTCGCCCCCGGTCGGCCGCATCATCGCACTCCACGGCGCGGCCGAGTGGATCGTCTGGAACGAGGGTTCCGCCGAACGCCGGTGCTGCCTGGCCACCTTCGAGTTCCAAGGCAAGGTCCGCAGTCCCGAGGGCCTCACCCTCCTCGAGCGGTTCGTGCGTGACGACGAAGGCTGCCGGTGGGTCTACCGCCATCCGTCCAGCGGCATGACGATCACGAGGCGACTGACGCTCGTGCCCCACGCCAACACCTGTCGCGTGCAGTACCACGTCGAACGGGCGCCCATGGGCGCGCAAATCGAGGTGCGTCCCTTCATGCCCCTGCGCGACTTCCACGAACTCGACCGCGCCGACGCCTCCGAAGCGCCCGTGCTGGAGGCCGTCGAAGGGGCGTCGATCCGCGTGCGGCGTGGTCACCTCGTCGTTGAGGCACGCCTCGACGCGCCGGGACGCCACGCGAGCTTCGCCCCCGAAGCCCAGTGGTGGCACCGCTTCGAGTACCGTCGCGACCTCGACCGAGGCCAGGACGGCATCGAGGACCTCCATTCCCCCGGTCTCTGGCGGGTCGAGTTGCCCGCGGGCGAGTCGACCCTCGAGTGGAGCGTGTCGCTCGCGTCGCCGCGGCACGAGGGGCTCGAGCCGCCCAAGGCGGCGACGCCGCCCCCGCCCCACCTGCCCTCGAAGTTGCTGGGCGCGGCCTCGCAGTTCGTGGTGCGGCGACTCGTGGCCCGCGTGCGGGGCCGCGACGCGGCGGCATCGAAGGTCGCCCGCACCAGCATCATCGCGGGCTACCCGTGGTTCTCCGATTGGGGCCGCGACACGTGCATCTCATTGCCCGGGCTCCTCGTGGTCACCGGCCGGCTCGCCGAGGCGAGGGAGTGTCTCGAGGCCTTCGCCGAACTCGTCGAGGGGGGCCTGGTGCCCAACTGCTTCGACGACGGCTCGGGCCGCGCCGAGTACAACACCGCCGACGCCTCGCTCTGGTACCTCAACGCCGCGTGCGAGCTGGCCACCGCGCTCCGCCTCCCGCTCGATCCGTCGGGCGAGCTCTCGCTGATCGCGGGGGCGTGCCTTGACATCATCCACGCCTACGAGCACGGCACGGCCTTCGACATCTCGATGGATCCCGCCGACGGGCTCATTCGCGCCGGCAACGCCGGCACGCAGCTCACGTGGATGGACGCCAAGCGTCATGGCGTGGTCTTCACGCCCCGTCACGGCAAGCCCGTGGAGCTCAGCGCGTTGTGGTACAACGGCCTGCGTCGCGTGGGCTCGCTCCTGCCCGCGACCATGCCCCGTCGCATCCGCGAACTCGACGACATCGCGTCGTGGTCGGATCGCTCGTTCGAGAAGGCCTTCTGGAACCCCCAGGCGCAGAGCCTCTTCGACTGCCTGACGCCTCGGCTCGCGGCTGATGGCGCGGTGGTGGGCTGGGACCCGTCGACGCACGTCCGCCCCAACCAGATCTTCGCCGTCAGTCTGCCCTGGTCGCCCCTGGGCAAGCACCTCCACGCGGGCGTGCTCGAGTGCGTCAGGCGTCACCTCCTCACGCCGCTGGGACTTCGCACGCTCGCCCCTGGGGATGCGGCCTACCGGCCCAGGTACAACGGCGACCTCTTCACTCGCGATGGCGCGTACCACAACGGCACGGTGTGGCCGTGGCTCATCGGGCCCTACGCCGAAGCCGTGCTTCGCGTCGGGGGGTTCTCCGACTCGGCGAGAGCGCAGGCGCGAGAGGCGATCTCACCCCTGCTCGATTCGCTCTGCCGCGAACTCCGCACGCCGGGCCCGATCCGTCAGATCTGCGAGGTGTACGACGCCGAGGAACCCCGCGACCCCGAGGGTTGCCCCGCGCAGGCGTGGAGCGTGGCGGAGCTGCTTCGCGTGCTGCACCTCATCGAGTCGCCCCCGACGGGGGTTCGACCGTGACGCTGTCGGTTCGGGCCACCCTGCCCGCGGTTGTGATGGCCGTCGCGATGGCCGTCGTCGCCCTGCTGCCCGCGTCGTGCGGACGTGCGGCCCCAGAACCGCCGCCAGCACCCGACGCCACGCCGCGACTCGTCGTGCTCAGCCCCGCGGTGGCGTCAGTCGTGCGCGAGCTCGGACACGGCGATCGAATCGTCGGGCGTCACGCCTTCGACTCGTTCCTGCCCGCGAGCATCCCCTCCTGCGGCGATCAGGCCGGCATCGACTACGAAACGCTCCTGACGCTGCGGCCCACCCACGTGCTCACGCAGTGGGGGAGCCGCGACTTGCCGCCGCGGCTCGTTGACCTCGCCCAAGAACGCGGGTGGCGGTTGAGCGACCATCCCATGCTCTCCCTGGGCGATATTCGCCGCTGCGTCGACGCCGTGGGCCAGACCCTGCTCCCGGCTGATCCCGATGGCCGCGTGGCCTCGCTCCGCCGGCGAATGGATGAGGCGTGGTCGCCACGGGCCGGCCTGCCGGCGGGACGCGTGCTGCTGCTGGCCTCCATCTCGTCGCCCGCCGCGTTCGGGCCAGGATCGTGCCACCAGGAAGTGCTGGAGGCCATCGGCGCCACGCCCGCCCTCGCCGCCGGCGGCGCATTCGTCTCGCTCGACCACGAGGACATCACGAAGCTCAAGCCCGATGTCTTCATCGTGCTCCTCCCCGGCGCGGGTGACCCCTCGGGGCCATCGGTGGTCACGCTCGACCACGCGGCCCGCGGCACGCCCCTCCTCCCCGGCATGACCCCTGCCAACACCCGTGTCATCGTCGATCCCGAATGTCAGATCCCCGGCGTCGCGATGATCCGTCTGGCCGATCACCTCGACGCGGCCATCCGCCAAGCGAGCGGCATGTCGCCGCGATAAGCGGTGCGTGGGCCGCCGCCGCGGGCGTCATCGCCGCCGCGAGTCAGATCAATCCCGTCGCCCTCGCGACGCCGGCGGCCAGCACGTGCGCCGCCACGCACAATCCCGCAACGCACCTGGCGTCGAAGGGGTCGAGGTCGAGGAATCGCTCCATCATCACGAGGTAGAGCCCCGCACCGGCCACGATGGCCAATGCCGCCACCCCGAAGGCGTTGAGCATGAAGAACCCCACGCCCAACGCCACCGCGTGGGCCGCGGCCACCTGAAGCGCCGCCAGCGGCACCGAACTCGAGAACCCGACCCACATCGCCCCGCACGCCAGCAGCACGGCCACGCCGATCAACGCCGACACGAGCCAGCCGCCGGCGAAGAGCGCGCCCGCCAGCCATCCCGCCGAGGCCACGTGCACGAAGACGCCCAGCAGCACGCCGCCCGCCGCGAGGCCTCCGGCCCAGGCGTACGCCCGCTGCGTCACGTCGCGCGAGGTCTCCTCGTCCCAGTCGCGGCGCGAGGTGGTGGAGAACCGCTTGCCGCACTCCGGGCAGGCGTTGCCGGTCAGGCCCGCCAACGAATACCCGCAGCCGCGGCAATGCCCGACCGACTTTCGAGCCTTCGCTCGTGACGGCGTGATGGCGATGCCGGGGTCGATCGACGGCGCATGCCCGCACGCGGCGCAGGCGGGGACGCCGGGTATCGAGGCCGCGCCGCAACGGGGGCACGGCGCGCGGTGCAACCCGCCAACGTCGCGAGGAGCGACCGGGATCGGACCGACGCCAAGATCAGGCTCGTGGGCCATGTCGGAATGATTGCCCCACGCCGTCAGCGGCGACGTCGAGGCATCAGTGAGGCCACGGCGAGCAGGCCGAGCGCGGCTGGCGATGGCACGGCGGTTTGGCGGAAGTCGACCGAGATCATGCCGCCGCCCGACCACGTGCCGTCGAGGTGGTAGGTGTGGTGATACTCGCCCTCGACGAGGATCGAGTGGCCGCCGTAGGAAAGGTCGGGGAACTCCTCGCTGATGCTGCCGGGATCCTGCGTGAGGTGGCCGGCGATCGTCGCGTTGTGGGCGTCGATGAACGTGAGCGTGATGTCGAACACGCCCGCCGACACGAGCGACGGAGGCACGGGGGAGTTGAACGCGCCGAAGCGAATCTCGTAGTCGCCCTGGTACTCGTAGCACCCGGCTTGCGCGACATGGACGTTCGTCGACGTCATCGTGAAGTTGTAATGGGCGAGTTCCGAGAGCGTGATCACCGGATCGACGGGGAGCCCGTCAGAGGCGAACGCCCGGAACCCACGCGCCGGGCTCTCGGTGAAGAAGACGGGGGTGCCGTTGTCGATATGCCGCAGATGCACGAAGGTTGCTCGCGATTCGAGCAGGAACCCGGCATGTGCGGATGACGATGCGAAGGCGATGCCGCCCACGGCCGTCAACAGTCGAGTCATCGCAATCCGGCCTCGGTCACTGCGCCTGCAACTCAAAGAGTCCATGAGTCACTCTCCGTCGGTCATGTGCCCGGCGCCTGATTCCTGGCGCCGGTCCGGGCACTTCCTTGGTGCCCGGGAGCGTGCGGTCCGACCTTCGCAGTCTAACCGATCGCACGCCGCTTTACACGATATTTCTCGGGCCTGAACGAAAGCCGTTCCGCGGATGTGGGGAAACCAACTGCGGGTCACGAGCTTTGTACGCCTATCTTTGTATTATAGGACGTTCTGCACGATCATCGGCGCGAAATACGCGGAGGGGGCTGAGGTCCACCCGTTCAGGGGACGATGAGCCATGGTCGGCGGCGGAGCGTGGCGGGCCGACGGGGATGAAGCGATGCAACTTGATCGAACGCGGCACCTTCGCCGCGTGAGGGGCGGCGGGGCGGTGGCGATCATCGCGGCGTTGGCGGCGGCGATGCAGGCGGGGTGCTCGTGTCCCGTCTCTCGGATCGGGAGGGAGCTGGCGACCGACGCGGCCGCCGCGGCGGGAGGTGGCGTGGCGGGCGTGGTGGCGGTGCGAGAGGGACGCAAGGTCGTGCGAGGCACGATCCGCGTGGTTCGCGCGATCGTCCCGGGCCTCTAGATCCGTTCGGCACCCGTGCCCGTACACTGCTCGGGCATGAGCACGCCACTCGAGGACCTTGGGCCGACGGAAGCGGCGGATCGCCGCCGCACCATCGTCCTTCGGATCGTCCGGGCCGCCTTCGTGGCGCTGATGGTCACCTTCGCGCTGCTGGCCGCCCTTCAGCAGCAGCAGAGCGAGAAGCGACTCTTCCTGTCGGAGTCCGGCGGCTGGATGCCGGTGATCGCGTCGCTGAGCGTCGCGGCCATCCTCATCGTCGTCGCCGTCGCGGTCGACTTCGCCACGCCCAAGAAGAAGATCTCGACGATCACCGGCGTCATCTTCGGCATCTTGGCCGGCGTGCTCGCCACGGCGGCGCTCGGCTTCATCATCGACCTCTTGCTCGAGAGCTGGGTCCAGAACAAGGAGGCCATCGACGTCCTGCGGCCGGTCGCCAACTCGCTCAAGGTGCTCATCGGCATCACGCTCAGCTACATCGGCGTCACCACCGTCCTCCAGACGCAGGACGACTTCCGGCTCGTCATTCCCTACGTCGAGTTCGCCAAGCAGATCCGGGGCGTCCGTCCCCTCATCACCGACACCTCCGCCCTCATCGACGGCCGCCTCCTCGATGTGGCGACCACCGGCTTCCTCCAAGCCCCGATCGTCATCCCGAGGTTCGTGATCGTCGAACTGCAGGCCCTGGCCGACAGCGACGATCCGCTCAAGCGAGCCAAAGGCCGACGCGGGCTCGAACTGGCCGCCAAGCTTCAACGCATCCCGCGGCTCGACGTCACCATCGACGAGCGGCCCGTCTCGGGCATCGGCGTCGACCAGATGATCATCGAGTTGGCCCGACTCATGCCCGCGTTCGTGGTCACCACCGACGTGGCGCTCGCCCAGGTCTCCCGGCTCAACGGCATCTCGGTGCTCAACATCAACGACCTCGCCAACGCCATCAAGACCGTCGCCGTGCCCGGCCAGACCATCTCCGTCCAGTTGATGCGCCCCGGCGAGCAGCCCGGGCAGGCCGTGGGATTCCTCCCCGACGGCACCATGGTCGTCGCCGATCAGGCCGCCGCGCTCATCGGCGCCACCGTCGACCTCGTCGTCTCGTCGAGTCTTCAGACCTCGGCGGGTCGGCTCATCTTCGCGTCGCTTCTGTCGGCCGCCGGCCCCGCCGCAGAGACCGCCGAGCCGCCCGCCGCGGCCGCGTCCGACCCGGTCGCCCAGGGCGGCGAGTCGCCGACGACCGAGAAGCAGGCCGCCCCTCAGCGCGGGCCCTTCCCGCCCCCGGCGGCCTTCCGGCCCACCCGCCCGGGAACGCCCCGGAATCCGCGGCGATAGCCGTTGCTACGCTCCGCCCATGCAGACCCGCTGCCGCCCGATCGCCCGAGTTTCGGCCCTCCTCATCGCCTCCACGCTGGTCGGATGTGCCAGCACCAGGCCCGAGCCCACCGTGGCGATCGCGGCCGACGCCTATGCGAGCGGCTTTGATGCGGCACGCGAGACGCTGCGTGCCGCGGGGTTCGAGCTTGATCGCGTCGACGCCAACGCCGGCACGATCACGTCGCAGCCGAAGGCCTCGTCGGGCCTGGCGACGCCGTGGGACTCGCAGCAGACGGGCCTGACGCAGGAAGTCTCGGACCTCCTGAACCAGCAGCGACGCCGGGTCCGGATCACGTTCACCGCGGCGGGGACCGGTTCGCCGCCCGCACCAGGCGGACCGGTCGAGGCAACGGTGGAGGTGTACGTCGATCGCCTCCAGCAACCCGGGTTGCGGGTGCCGAGCAAGGCGGTCACGCTCTGGTCGGTGACGCGCGACCCGGTGCAGGCCGAGCGTGGACTGGGGAGCGGGTACCAGACCACCGTGCAGCGCGATCGCGAGTTGGAGCGTCGATTGGCCGACGACCTCGAGCGTCGCATGCGACAACAGGCGGTCGGCGACGCGACCTGATCAGGCTCGGGGCACGCCCGCTGGGGGCGAGATCACTTGGGGCCGCTGACCTGCTGGTTCTCGATGCCGCTGAGCCCCGCGAGCGCGGTGTCGGGCGAGAGCGTGACGTAGCGACGACCCTTCACCGAGGCCACGCGGGTGGCCCGCTGCGGCCAATAGGGATAGCCGTCGAGCTGACGGTGGACGTAGTCGGGCGCGTTGACGATGAAGGTGTTCTGGAAGAAGCGGATGGTGGCCGCCTCGCCGCCGTTGTCGACCCACTGCTCGGGCTCGACGAGCTCGGTGAGCAGCGACTGGAGTTCCTGGATGCGGTCGTTGATGGGGCGGGTGCTGGACGGACCCTGCTCGCCGCTGTCGCGGAAGGGGCTTTGCCCGCCGCCGCCGCCGCCCTGCTGTCCGCTGCTCTGCAGCACGCTCTGGAGGTCGAACTCGGGCGCGTTCGCGTAGGTGGGAATCTCCATCAGCAGGTCGCGGACGGAGTAGATCTCGACGCGGCGGAACTTGTTGAGGCGATCCTTGGGGCCGCACTGCAGCGTGCCGTTCTCGGTCATCTGCCACGTGTTGCCGCCCGCGCCGGTGGCGTCGGTGGTCGCCTTGTCGAGCACCCGCTCGAGCAGGTCGAGGGCCGTGCCCTTGTCGGCCTTGAGCGTGATCAGCCGCTCCTTGTCGAGGCCCGTGGAGTTCTGGTCGTCGACCCACATCACCTCGACGTCGGCGCCCGTCACCTCGGTGATGAACTTCATGGCGTCGGCCAAGGGGGTCTCCTTGAAGTCGACGCTGAGCGTGCGCTGCATCTTGACGAGCGTGTCGCGGGCCGGATGCCCCGTCGACGGAGCGGCCGGCGACGCCGCCGCGGGCTTGGCGGCCTGCGGCTGCGCCTGCCCCAAGGCCCACGGCGACCCGGCGAAGACGGCGATGAACGCGACGACGGCGGGAACGTGCTTGGCGGGGTGCATGGTGGACATCCTTTGGCTTGCCTTCATGATATCGATTCGACGCCTCCCCCGCGTTGAGTTCCCATCGATCTCGACGCCGATGACCGGAAAACCGGCCGCGTGCGTGGTATTGGGCATGCGAACGGCGGACGAACGCCGGGTGCCGGGGCGTTCAGCCCCTCAATCACGGGCGTGCGTCACAGGCGTTCCAAGAGGTCGGCCCACGCCCGGCAGGCCGAACTCGCGTCGTAGCGGCCGAGCAGGGCCGCTCTGGCACGCTCGCCCATGCCCTTGGTACCGGTCGGGTCCGCCGCGAGTTGCTCGATGGCCGCAACCAATCCCGTGCCGTCCCCTTCGCGGACGAGCAGGCCCGAGCCGCTTTCGGCGAGCACGCGGGCGATCTCGGAGTCGGGGTGGCCGATGAAGATCGCGGGCCTGGCCGCCGCCATGATGCCAAAGAGCTTGCTGGGGACGATGAGCCCCTCCATGCCCTCGCGGAGCGAGATGAGGTGGACATCGCCCGCGCAGAGGCTCTGCGCGAGTTGTTCCCGGGGCACATAGTCGCGGTAGGAGGCGTTGGCGAGGGAGTGCTCGCGGATGAAGGTCTCGATCTCCGCCCGGCGCTTGCCCCCGCCGACGAAGACGAACTTCACGTCCTCGCGGCCCTTGAGGGCCAGCATCGCGTGCTTGATCGTCTCGGCGTCGTGCCCGAGCCCGAAGTTGCCCGAGTACATCACGGTGAAGGCCGAGCCCAGGTGCCAACGCTCGCGGACCGGGTTGCCCTCGCGAGCCAGCGGCCGTACGCCCGTTTCGTCCGACCACACCGGGATGAAGACGATCCGCTCGCGGGGCAGGCCCTTGTCGAGCAGCCGCCGCTCCATGCAGCGGCCCAGCACCACCGTCGCGTCGCAGCGACGCACGATGCGGCGGTGGAGCCGCTCGAGCACGCGCGTCACGAGCGACCGCTCCGAGAGCATGCCGCTGGCGACCGGCACGTCGGGATAGAGATCCATGGCCCAATAGACGGCCTTGCCCCCGCGGAGGGCCCGTGCGGCAAGGGCCACCAGGGCGATGAAGGGCGGGGTCGAGAATCCGACGATCACGTCGGCCCTAGGCATGGTGAGCACCCGCCACGCGGCCATCAGGTAGAAGAACGCGAAGTCGAGCAGTCTCGCCAGCGTCCCCTTCTTGCCAAAGAGCGAGAACCCCACGCGATGCACGACAATCGGGTGGGCCGCGCCGTCGACGGGAATCTCCTCGCGGGCCGGCAGCGTCGCGCCCGCCGACCCGTAGATCGACCTTGACGCGACGGCGGAGACGTGGTGTCCGCGGCGGGCCAAGTGGTCCGCCAGGTCCTTGGCCATCTGCGCGGTGGCCACCACGTCGGGGTGGAAGGCCTGGTTGAGCAGGACGATGTGCATGCGGCGGCCGCGGCGGACGAACACTCAGCGGTGGGAACGATACCACTCGATCGTGGACCGAAGCCCTTCCTCGAAGCGGATCTGGGCCTGCCAGCCCAGCAGTCGCTTGGCCTTCTCGGTCGAGAGGCAGCGGCGGGGCTGTCCGTCGGGCTTGGTCGAGTCCCAGGCGATCCCGCCCTTGAACCCCGTGAGCCGCACCACCAGTTCCACCAGGTCCTTGATCGTGATCTCGAAACTGGCGCCAAGGTTGATCGGGTCGGGGTCGTCCATCACCTCGGCGGCGCGGAGGATGCCCTCGGCCGCGTCCTCGACGTGCAGGAACTCGCGCGAGGCCGAACCCGTGCCCCAGCAGACGATCTCCTTGTCGCCCCGCTCCTGCGCCTCGACGCACTTGCGGATGAGCGCGGGGATGACGTGCGAGCTGTTCAGGTCGAAGTTGTCGTGGGGCCCGTAGAGGTTCACGGGCAGCAGATACGCGCTCCGGAGGCCGTACTGCAGGCGGTACGCGTCGAGCATCTGCCACGCGGCCTTCTTCGCCACGCCGTAGGGGGCGTTGGTCTCCTCCGGATACCCGTTCCAGAGGTCCTCCTCGCGGAAGGGCACGGGGGTGAACTTGGGGTACGCGCAGATGGTCCCCACCTGCACGAACTTGCCGCCGCGGAGGTGCAGGTTGTCGAGGCGGGCCTGCTCGATCAGGTGCAGGGCCATCGCCATGTTGGCGAAGAAGTAGCGGCCCGGGTTGGCGCGGTTGGCGCCGATGCCGCCGACCTCCGCCGCCAGGTGGATCACCATGTCCGTCTTGCGGGCCCCGAAGGCGTCGCGGTACAGGCGGGCGACGTCCCGCTCGCTGGTGAGGTCGCAGTCGCGACGCCGCGGCACGACGATGTTGGCGTCCGTCGCGCCCCTCGCCAGCAGCCGCGACTTGACGCAGCGGCCGAGGAATCCCGCGCCGCCGGTGAGGATGATCCGCGTGTTGGGCCAGTCGATTGCCATGGGAGTGGGGCCGTCGGCGTCGTGGTGGTGGAGGGGGTCAGAACTGGAAGTAGATGAACGCGGCGTTGGTGGAGGGCCAGAAGAAGTAGAAGATCGCCGCCAGCAAAGCGTAGATCAGGGGGAGCAGGGCCCGCGGCGCCCGGTCGAGTTGGTCGTGGATGCGACCCTTGAACCGGCTGGCTGCGTGCAGCACGAGGAACGAACCCACCAGCATCGCCGCCAGGAAGGGCGAACTCTTGCCCAGGCCCAGGGCGGCCAGCCCGAAGTTGAAGTCGAAGACCACGAACTTCTTGAGGCAGTAGGCCAAGTTGGTGAAGTCGAAGGGGTCGACCGGGTTGTTGATGCGGAAGATCAGCCAGCCGAGCAGCACCAGGTACATCGTGCAGCCCCATCGCAGCACCGTGCCGGGCCGCGTCTTGAGCAGGGCCTCGATCGGCGGGACCTTGGCCACCGCCCAGCGGAACATCCGGTTGAGGCACAGCAGGGCGCCCTGGTAGAAGCCCCAGAGCACGAAGTTGGCCGACGCGCCGTGCCACAGGCCGCCGAGCACCATCGTCGCCATCAGGTTGAAGTAGACGCGGCCCAGCGTGCCCCGGCCGCCGCCCAGCGGGATGTACAGGTAGTCCCGCAGCCAGGTCGACAGCGAGATGTGCCATGTCCGCCAGAAGTCGATGATCGACGTGGCGAAGTACGGGTAGTCGAAGTTGAGCGGGAGCTCGACGCCGAACATCCGCGACACGCCCCTGGCGATGTCCGAGTAGCCCGAGAAGTCGCAGTAGATCTGGACCGCGAAGAAGAACGCCCCCAGCATCACCACCAGGCTCGTCGCCCCGGACGCCACCGGGTTGCCCAGCATCTGGTCCACCAGCGGGGCGATCGTGTCGGCGATCAGCACCTTCTTGAAGAAGCCGTTGAGGCACAGGTGGAAGCCCGACACCACGTTCTCGCTTCGGAACCTCCAGGGCTCGTTGAGCGTCGGCAGGAAGTTGTCGGGGCGGATGATCGGGCCCGCCACCAGGTGCGGGTAATAGCACACGAACAGCGTGAACCGCAGGAACGACCGCTCCGCCTGCAGCTGCTTGCGGTAGGCGTCGATCGTGTACGACATCGAGACGAACGTGTAGAAGCTGATGCCCATCGGCAGCAGCACCTCGAGGTGCGGCCTCGAGAAGTCCACGCCCATCGCGTGCGACGCCGTCGCCACCGAGTCGATGAAGAAGTTGAAGTACTTGAAGAAGGCCAGCACCGACAGGTTCGAGATGACGCTCGTCACCAGGAACGCCTTCCGCCGCCCCTCGCCCTCGAAGCTCCTGAAGAGCCACTCGTAGGCCAGCGGCCACAGGAGCGAGAAGGCCGCGCACGCGCCCAGCGACAGCCACGCCGCGTACGAGAGGTTCGTCGCCCCCTCCGTGCCCGGCGCGGCCCAGTCGCCGCGGGTCAGCGGCTGCAGGAACGTCTCGAGCGTGAAGGGCACGCCCGTGTACGATTCGCCCTGGATCAGCGGCCAGTTGAACCCCAGCGTCACCACCGCGCCGACCATCGTGAAGAGCGACAGCCCCAGCCGGCGTCGCCAGCTGAGTTGCACGCCGTCCATGCCGAGGGCCGCCGCGAAGTCGACCAGCGACGTGATCAGCAGCAGGATCAGGAAGCGCACGTCGAGCCAGGCGTAGAAGACGTACGACAGGATCGCCATCAACACGTGCTGGTGCGTGTTGCGTCGCAGCATCGCGATGCCCGCGACGCTCACGAGGAAGAGGATCAGGAACTCGGGGGTCTGGAAGAGCACGGGGTGGTTCCTGTCGGGCCGTCAGCGGGGCGGGGGCAGGTTCGATCCGATGAAGGCCGACAACGCCTCCCGGCCCTTCTGGTTGGGGTGCTGGCCGTCGGCAAAGCCGGTCTCGTCGAGCAGCGTCGTCGCGTCGATCCACGTGCCGCCGTGCGACGAGGCCCATGTCGGCCCCAGCGCCCGCATCCGTTCGGCCGTCGGCCCGAAGGCCTCCCGCAGCCGCGGGTGGATGGGCGAGGCGACCAGCACCGGCTTGATGCCCGCCGCCGCCAAGTGCGACACGAGCCGCTCGAAGTCGCGCTCGTGACGCTCCGTGCCCTGCTTGATCGCGTCCTGCAGTTCGGCGTCGAGGGCACGGATGTGGTTGTCCAGCGTCACGCCGCCGATCGACGTCGTGAGGTTGTACGGGGCGATCCAGTCGTCGACGGGCGCGATCCGCACGCCAGATCGCAGCCTCGCCCGCAGCCCGGCGTTGATCATTTCCATGATCGCCGTGCGGAAGTGGAGTTTCGAATCGAGCGAGGGCGCCGTCAATGCTTCCCGTTGCTCCGCCGGCAGGCCCGGCGTGTCGGGCCCGATCCATCCCTCCGGCCATGCCGCGGCAAAGCCGCCCAGGTTGTACGCGTGCGCCCCGTCGAGGTTGACCGCGGGCGGTTCGGCGATGCTCAGCGGTCGCATCACGATGCACACCGCCGTCGGCTTGTGCCTGGCCACCTTCGGCACGATCACGTCCAGTTCGGCGCGGTCGGCCCCGTTGAGCCCGAAGTTCAGCGCCTCCCACGCCCCGCCAGTCGCCCGTGCGACGATCGACGCGTCGATCCCCTCCACGGTCACCGAGTCGCCGATGAAGACCAGCGTCGGCTTCGTCGGCGAGGGCTCGTCCAACCGCCCACCCAAGGCAACCATGCGGTTGAGGTCGGGCGAACCCGTGCCCAGCCACCCCAGCACCACGAACAGGTGGAACGCCACCGCCAGCCCCACGCCCGCCACGACGGGCACGAAGCAAAACGCGAACGCCTTCGCGGGCGAGAGCCCTTGGGCGACTGGGTTCGGCAACGGCACGGGGGTGGCTGGTGCGGACATCGGCGACTCGGGTTATCGGCTGAAAGGTCCCTCAGCGTAGAAGGAGGCCCCCCTCCCTGCCGTCCGTCCGCCGCACGTCTTGGGGGGCCACCCCACCGGTCTGGGGTCCGCCGCGGTCGGTTCCGCTCGCCCGGCACGCTCCCCGCCCCGCCCCGTCACTGGCCGCCAATAGTTCCCCATGCCGATGCACGCGGCGATGTTCCTCCGCCTCCTCCTCGCGGTCCTGGCCGCATGCTGCGCCGTGTCGCCCGCCGCGGGGTTCATCCAACCCGCCGCCACCGCCGCGGCATCCGCCGACCGGCTGGTCCATGCCCACCACCAGACCCTGCTGGCCCGCGCCGGGTTCTCTCCCGGCCTCATCGATGGCAGGCCCGGTCGCAAGACACGGGTGGCCGTCGAGGGCTTTCAGCGATCGCAAGGCCTTGCCGCGACTGGCACGATCGATGAAGCCACCCTCGACGCCCTGCGCCGTGCCGCCAAGCTCGAGACCGCCGAGTGGACCCGCCGCTACGTCGTCCAGGACCGCGACGTCACCCTCGTCACCGGTGCCATCCCCGAAGACTGGAACGAGCGGGCGACGATCCCGCTCAGCGGCTACGCCGGCATGCACGAACTGCTCGCCGAGCGAGGCTGGTGCTCCGCCGACCTGGTCTCCCTGCTCAACCCCGGCGTGCCCCTCGACGCGTTGGCGTCGGGTGACGAGGTGACGCTGCCGAACGTGCCTGACTTTCTCCTCCGCACCGACTCGCCCCTGCCGCGGGTCGCCTCGATCGAGATCGATCTGGGCGAGAAGATCGTCACGGCCTTCAACGAGTCGGACGCCGTGGTCGCGATCTTCCACTGCTCGATCGCGCAGGCGGTCGAGAAGCGGCCGGTGGGCGACCTCTCCGTGAAGGTGGTGGTGACCGATCCCGACTACACCTTCAATCCGTCCTCGTGGCCCGAGGTGACCAACGTGACCCGCAAGCTCCGGATCGCGCCGGGCCCTCGCAACCCCGTGGGCGTCGCGTGGATCGGTCTCGACAAGCCCGGCTATGGGCTGCACGGCACCGTTCGTCCGCAGGACATCGGCAAGACCGGCAGCCATGGGTGCTTCAGGCTCGCCAACTGGGACGCCGCACGCCTCGCCCGCGCGGTCAGCATCGGCACGCCGGTCGTCGTTCGCGAGTGAGCGCCCCGCCCACGCACGATTCGATGGCGTCGACCGCCGCCGCCGCCCCCGACTCGCCGCGAAGTCCTCGCGACACTTCGGCGGCACGCGTGCGCATGGCGGCGTCACCCGCCGCCTCGAGGATCGCCTTCCGGAGTCGCCGCCCGCTCGCGCGAGCGAGCGGCAACACCTTCGCCACGCCCAGCCGCACGCACCTGGCGGCGTTGTCGAACTGATCGTGCGCCGCCGGCAGGACCAACGCGGGCGTTCCCGCCACCATCGCCTCGGCGCACGTGCCGATGCCCCCATGGTGCACCACCAGCGACGCCCGCGGGAACAACCTCCCGAACGGGGCCTCGCCGGTCGCCAGCATCGACGGCGGCAGGTTGGCCGGCACATAGTCGTCATCGCCCGTCACCAGCACCACTCGAAGGCCCGTCTCGGCCAACGCGTCCACCACCGAGGCATGAAAGCTCGGCTGGGCATGGCTCACCGCCGTGCCCAGCGTGATCACCGCCGGAGGCGGACCCTCGTCGAGGAAGCGGTGCAGTCGCTCGGGCAGTCGCTCGTCCCGCTCGGTCTGCAGCCGTGCAAAGCCCGTCACCATGGCCCCGGGCGGGTCGCCGTCGAGCACGGGGCGAACCAGGGGCGACCACAGGCCCAGATGCGGGCACGACGCGCCCAGTTCGTCGAACCAGACCTGACGCACGGGGGGCAGTCCGAGCGAACGCCGCGCCCGGTTGAACGCGCCGTCGGAGAGCCAGCCCGTGAGGCGACGCCCGACCCATACGTCGAACCGCACCGCCCGAGGCGTGGGCGCGACCCCTCGCCACGGCGTGAGCGAGAGCGTGTCCTTGGGGTTCATCCACGCGCAGGGCGAGAGCGCAACGTCAATGTACGGCACGCCGACCTGGCGGCACGCCCAACGCGTCCCGATGCACGCCTGGTGCGCCACGACGACATCGGGCGAGAACGTGTCGATGGCCGCACGCACCGAGGCCACCAGCGAGGCCGTCCGCGGCGCGATGATCTCGCGGAGCACGGTCAGCGGCCCCCGCATGCCGTCCATCGTGGCCGGACGGCGCGACACCCACGCCCGCACCGATTCGCGAGGGCCGAAGGGAATGAAGCCCACGCCCGCCCGCTCGGCCTCCGGCTCGAAGTGGGGATTGGTCACGATCGCCGCGTCGCTCCCGCGACGCGCGATCTCCGCGCCAATCGCGAGCAGCGGTCGGACGTCGCCATGACTCCCGAGCGTCACCAGCAGCGTGCGAGGCGGCCGCGTCATTCGGCTGCATCCCGCGGACCCAGTCGCTTGCCTTCGAGGAACGCCAACGCGCGGGCGGCCTGGTCGCCCACGATCAGCGTGTGCCCGTTGCCCGAGCACTGCTCGTACGCGACGGGCAGCCCGGCCGCCGCCGCCCTGGCCACGTTGGCGGCCAGACGCGACGCCGGGATCAAGGGGTCGATCTCCGCGCCCAGCACGAGCGTCGGCGCGCACGGCTCCTTCGGGTCGATCGACCCGCCGGCGAAGCAGACGGTCGCCGCGACCACGTCCCTGAGCCGACGCGCGATCATGCTCGTCGCCGCTCCGCCCATCGAATGACCCGCGACGTAGACCCTTGACGGATCGATGGCGTACATCGCGGACGCCGCGGCCACCACGGCGCGGGTCGCCGCGGGAGTGGCCATCATCGCCGTGGTGCCCGGCGAAACCACCACCCACCCCTTGGCCACCGCCGCCTTCACCACCGCGCCCTGCCCGTACCCGTGCAGGAACATGCTCTCGTCGCCCCCCGCCCCGTGGAGCACGATCAGCAGCGGCGACGGTTGCCGGCGCGAGGCCGGCGGCGGTGCATCGAACCAGCACGGGATCGCGGTCTTGCCGGCCTGCACCGTCGTCCACCACGCCCCGTCGCGCGGATAGGGCGATCGCCCTTCCTGCAACGCGGCGAGTTCCGCCGCCAGCGAGTCGATCAGCGTGTCGTACGGAGCGAGAAACTCGCTCGACTTGTTGCGGCTCGGGTCGTCGGTCAGCAGCCCATTCCGAGATTCGAACATCGCCTTGGCCTTGCCCAGCGACTCGTTCGCGACGTCGATGGCATCGACCGCTCGCGACTGTCGTTCACGCAGGTCCGCAAGCGACGCGCGGGCGACCACCAGCCGCTCGGCGGCGATCACCTCCCCCTCGTGCACGAGCGAAAGCGCCAGGCACGCCGCGGGTTGATCGCCGCCAAGGGCCCCGACCGCCGCCCAGTCGATGCCGTCGAGCGTCCACGCGGCGGCCTGTCCCTCGGCGCGCCGAGGCGTCACCGCGAATGTCGCCCGCACGTCCGATCCACCGGTCACGGTGAGCGTGAGCGACGCCGGGAGCGCGCCGCCGCGGTCGAGCGGGGCGATCGCCGCGGTGGGGGCCTCGCGACCTTTCACCCACACCCGGGGCGAGACCTGCATCGAGACGGCGTGCACCGGCGCGTCGGGCGAGCCGCCGCGGAGCGATCGTCGCAGCCGGGCCAACTGCTTCACGGCGTCGGCCATGTCGAACCGGAAGAAGGCCAGCGTGGCGCGATCGAACGCCTCGTGGGCCGCGCGGGTCGCGGCGGCATCCGCGCCGGGCCGTGCCGCCTCCCACGCCCTGTCGACCTCGAGGTACCACCATGCGAGCAGTTCGCGGTTGGGAAGGCCCGCGGGCACGGCCGTCGAGAGGCTTGTCGTGGCGGGCGTCGACGGGGCCGGCGAGCTTGGTTCGCCCGTCCCCGGCGACGACGCGTCCTGCCGCGCCGAGGCGACGAAGGTCATGCATGCCAACAGTGCGGCCGAGATGATGCATCGCATGGGGCGAAGGATAGCCGAAACGGTTCGATCCCCGTTCATGACGCCGCGGTGCCGCCGATCCATCCCATCGCGCGGAAGATGGCTCGTGTGGCCCCGATGGTCTCCTCGGTGTCGAACGCGGCCGCGTCCGTCACGGGCATCCACCGCGTCGCTTCATACTCCCAGTTGGCCGGTCCTGCCGCGTGCTGTACCGCCTCGAGCGAACCGGCCTCGAGGACGATCACCAGGTCGTCGCTGCAGGCGACGTGGTCGCGGACATACGCCACCGGGACCCCCGGGCCGTGCACGCGCAGTCCCGACTCCTCGCGTACTTCCTCGATGAGGTGCTCGCACAACTCGGAGAGGCCCATCTGCTCCACCGCAGGTGGCGGCAGCCCGACGCCTCCCGAGGGCCCGAGTTCCCAGCGGCCCCCGTAGATCCTCGTGCGGTGCGAGCGGCGGCCCAGCAACGCGTGCGAGGCGCCCGCCGCGTCGACGGCCCGGAGCACCGCCGTCACCGCGAGCAGGCGAACGCCCGTCGGCACGCGGGGTTGCACCGCCAGGCGCTTGTACGTGTCGCGACGCGCCGCGATGGCGTTGGTCTCCGCGTCGAACCCCAGCACGCTGAGCACCCCGCCGTCGTGCAGCATGGGGTTCGCGGCGACGCGACGGGCCCACTCGGCCTCGACGGCCGCGGTCGGCGCGGGCGGCCGCTCGCGCGTGATGGTCACGCGAAGGTCGCCGCGTCCGCCGTCGATCCGCCAGCACTCGATGCCCGGAATGTCGGTCGACGGATGCTGCATGCCCGGTCCGCCCTCACCTCGTTCGGCCCTCACGATCCCAGCAGGTTCTCGAGCCCCGGCAGCCCCTCGATGCCCAAGGCGCGGGATTCCTCCTCGACCGCCTCCTTCATCGCGAACTGCGCCCGGCGAAGCCCCTCGTTGGTCGCCTCGGCGATCAGCGTGCCCGCCAACGCCCGCGTGCGAGGGTCGGCGTTCATGCCCTGGACCAGCCCCGGCGCCAACTCCACCTCCAGCACCTTCATCGTGCCGCTCACCACCACCCGGGCCGCTCCCGCGCCCGCCTCGCCCATCACCCGCGTGGCCTCCATCTTGGCCTTCACGCGGTCCGCGGCCTCCCTGAGCTTCTCCTTGTTCTTGAGCAGTCCGGCGATGGCCCCCAGCGACTTGAGTTGATCGAACATGCGAGCGGTTCCTGGCCGGTCCCCGAGCGGGGCGGCATGATGATGTGGAGATTCACGAGTCGCGACGAACGCGGGGTTGCACCGTCACCACTCGTGCGCCGAACAACTCGATCGTCTGTTTCACGAGCGGGTGTTCCGAAATGGACGCAGGATCGGCGGACGTCGCGGGCGGCGGCGGGGTCGCCTCGCGAGGCGTCGAGACGGCCGGGGGTGAAGGCATGGCGGCGGCCGGGGCCTTGGGCTGCTGCGCCTCGGGGGCGGGCAGCGACCGGGGCGACGACGTGGACGGGAGCGCCGCCTTCGTCGTCGTCGCCGGCGGAGCGCCGGCCGTCAGGCTTTTTTTGGCGTGGGGGCTCCCGAGATGATCGCCGCCGCGTCCGCCAACTTGTCGGTGATCGCCATCCGCACCAGCGAGGCGTCGAAGATGGCCCTGGGCACGCTGCTGCTCTTGGCCGACCGCTGCACGTTCTCGCACAACGCGATCATGTGCACCAACGCCGCGGGCTCGAACGGGGCCGCCAACGCCCCCTCGCGGGCCCGCGTCTCCGGGCTGGCCTCGACCAGCGACGTCTGCTCCCCGCACACCTTGAGCACCAGGAGGTCCCGCAACCGCAGCAGCATCGCCTCGAGGCACTGATCAATGCTCACGCCCTTGGCGATCAGCTCCCTGCCCCGCTCCAACGCCTTGGCGGCATCCCCGGCCGAAAAGGCCTTGATCATCTCCGACACCAACTCGCGGCTTGGCAGCCCGAGAAGTTGCTCGAGCGTCTCGGCCGTGAGCTTCTTCTGTCCGCACGCGAGCAGGCGATCGGCAATCGAGAGCGCGTCACGCATCGACCCGTTGCCCTGCCTCGCCACGGCCTCCACCAGTTCGGGGTCGGCCTCGACGCCCTCCTCCTTGAAGACGTGCGACAGGTGCTTGGCGATCAGGTCGGCCGGAATGGCCCGGAACTCGAACCGCTGGCACCGGCTCTGGATGGTCGCCGGCACCTTGTGCTGATCCGTCGTGCACAGGATGAACACCACGTGTTCGGGCGGTTCCTCCATGGTCTTGAGCAACGCGTTGAACGCGTTGGTCGAGAGCATGTGCACCTCGTCGATGATGAAGACCTTGTACTTGCCCCGCATCGGGCGGTAGCCGCAGCTCGCGATGAGCTCCCGCGCGTCGTCGACGCCCGTGTTGCTCGCCGCGTCGATCTCGATCACGTCGGTGTCCTGCCCACGCATGATCGCGTCGTCCACCTCGGGCGTGCCGCCGTTGATGGCCTTGGCGAAGAGTCGGGCCGACGTCGTCTTGCCCACGCCGCGGGTGCCCACGAAGAGGTACGCGTGCGCCACGCGATCGGTCTTGATCGCGTTGAGCAGCGTGCGGGTGATCGCTTCCTGGCCGATCACCTCGTCGAACTGTCTCGATCGATACCGGCGTGCGAGAACGGTGTAGGCCATGGCTTCGCGAGGGTAGGCGAAGGTCGGGTGCCCGAACCCGCCCGGGTGACGCCCTCGTCCGCCATGCGCATGAAAAAGGCACGCGTCTCGCGTGCCTCGTGAATCGCTCCCTTGCCCGGCGGCCTCAGGCCATCGGCTGGCGCGGCGTCGCCGCCTGGTCCACGACATCCTCGCGGCTCACGCGGCGCTCCTGCCCGTCGGTGATGGGCGAGTGGTAGTGACGCTCGTTCTCGGGAAGGCTCCCGCGCCGGGACGAGGCCTGGTCGACCTCGTCCTCGACCCCCTTGAGGCCCTTCTTGAACTCCACGATGCCCTTGCCCAGGCTCTTGCCCACTTCGGGCAGACGCTTGCCGAAGATGAGCAGCCCAAGGACGAGGATGATGATCCACTCCCACGGGCCAAGGTTGCCGATGAATCCGAGCGTGTTCATGTCAGGTCTTTCCGCGACGGTCGCGATGCCGACTCGCCCCAAGCCCGTGTCTCGCGGCACGAGGCCAAGCGTGTCCGGCGAATGGTAGGCCTCCCGGCCCGACCCGGTTCACGTCCCGCGGGTGTGGCCGAAGAGGTCGATGTGCAGCCGGGCACAGTACCGATACCCCCGCCGAACGCACGCGGCCACCAGCCATTGCCGCGTCGCGGCGGCGGGAACCGTCACTCCCTCGGGCATCAGCAGCACGTCCGACGGCCGCCACCCCCGCAAGAGTCCCAAAAGGTCCTCGATCTCCGTCAGGTCCGCCTCGCCCGAGACCACGAACTTGAGCTGGAAGTCCGGCGAGCGGTCGATGAGCGACTGGATCACCGGCGGATTGATGCGACGCTGCTCGTGAAGCAGTCGCCACGACCCCGTGGGGTCGCGCGGGTCGCCGGGCCGGGGCGTCGAGTCCGCGAGTTTCGGGCTGATGCTCATCAGGTCGCACGGCAGTTCTCGGAACAGCGTCCCGGCCGTCTCGATCGTGATGTGGATCGACCGCTCACGCAGGGCCTGTGCCAGCCGGTCGAGCGAAGGGAACATCATCGGCTCGCCGCCCGTCAGCACCGCGTGCTTCACGCCGCTCGCCGCCACGTCGTCCACCAACTCGTCCACCGAGCGGACCGTCCGCTCCGGCGTCCAACTCGCGTACGGCGTGTCGCACCAGCGACACCGCAGGTTGCACCCGCTCGTCCGGATGAAGTACGAAGGAACCCCCGTCAACTTCCCCTCGCCCTGCACCGACAGGAACGTCTCCGCGACCGGCAGCGTGATGGGAGTGGTGGGGGGCATCATCGGTGGCGTCGCTCGGTCGGACTCTGTCGGAAAGCGCAAGGGCGTTCGCGGCGGTCGGCCGCTCCGCCGTCCCTCGCCGGCGAGCTCCCGCACCGCGCCAAGCGTACTCCGTGCCGATCGCCCCCGGCGACGGCCACGCCCCGGTCGACGACGTCACCGCTTGCGCAGCGTCAGCGAATGCGGCGGGCGATCGTCCTTGCGGAACTTGCGCTCGTAGTTCGTCCCCACCAGTTCCCCCTCGCCCACCCACGCCGGCGGCACGAACGGCTCGGCCGCGAAGGGAGCCACGCCCGCCTCCGTCGCCGGCAGCGTCGACTCGGGCGGCACCGGCTGGTGCTCAGGTCCCGGCCCCGACAGGCCCTGTCGCCATGACGCCCACGCCTCCGGCCCCGTCCAGATGTCAAAGTGGGCCTGATCCCACACCCAGAGGTCGTCGTGGTCCGTCACCACGCGAAGTTCGCCCCCCGGCGCGAGCACCCGCCACGCCTCCGCTAGGAAGCGGTGCTGCACCACGCGGTTCTTGTGGTGCTTGCGCTTGGGCCAGGGGTCGGAGAAGTACAAGTGAATCACCGACGCGATGCCCCCGTCGCACCGCCAGCGAAGGAACTCAGACGCGTCGGTGCGCAGCATCCGCACGTTGGGCAGTTGGGCCCGCCGCACGCGATCCGCCGCGTAGAGGTAGAACTCTCTCGCCCACTCCATGCCCAGGAAGTTGGTCGCGGGGTTGGCCTTCGCCGTCTCGAGAATGAACGTCCCCTTGCCGCAGCCGATCTCGATCTCGAAGCGGCGGCTCGGGTCGGCGAACCAGCGACGGGGATCAAGCCGCCCCGCCAGCGGGTTGCCCATCGCCTCGTCGGGAAGCGGGGGCAGTTCCGTCTCCGTCACGCCGACGACGCCCGGGGCGTCGTCGAGGTCGCGTCCATGTCCGAGTCCGAATCCCATGGCCGCAAGGGTACGGGGTCGCCCGCTCAGGGCGAATCGCCCGCGTCCCTACGCTTGCCGCGATGTCGCTTCACTTCCAGACCGCCGGCGAATCGCACGGACCGGGCCTTGTCGCCACCGTCAGCGGCCTGCCCGCCGGCATGCCCGTCGACGAGGCCTTCATCAACGCCGAACTCGCCCGCCGCCAGGGCGGCTATGGCCGAGGCGGACGCCAGAACATCGAATCGGACCACATCGAGGTGCTCACCGGCGTCCGTCGCGGCCTCGCCATCGGCTCGCCCGTCACGATGCTCATCCGCAACCGCGACTCGCGCCTCGACGACCTCGAACGAACGCCCCCGGTCCACCGGCCGCGCCCCGGGCACGCCGACCTCGCCGGCAGCATCAAGTACCTGACCAACGATTGTCGCGAAACCCTCGAGCGCGCCAGCGCGAGAGAAACCGCCGCGAGGGTCGCCGCCGGCGCGCTGGCCCGCTGCCTGCTGCGGGAGTTCGGCATCACCTCCTTCGGCATGGTCCGCGCCATCGGCGGCCATGCCACCGCCGTCGAGGTCGATCCATCGTCGATCGCCTCGCTCGCCGCCGCTCGCGACGCCAGCGACACCTACTGCCCCGACGCCGACGCGACCCAGCGCCAGGTCAAGGCCATCCACGAGGCCAAACTCGCCAAGGACACGCTCGGCGGCATCGTCGAGGCCCACCTCTTCGGCTGCCCACCCGGTCTCGGATCGTGCATGGACTGGCGAGATCGCCTCGACGCCCGCCTCGCCGGCGCGGTCATGGGCATCCAAGCCATCAAGGGCGTCGAGATCGGCCTGGGGTTCGCCGCCGCCGCCCTCCCCGGCAGCCGCGTCCACGATCCCATCGCCTTCGACGCCTCCCTTCGCCCCTCGCACCATGCGGTGGGCTTCACCCGTCCGACCAACAACGCCGGCGGCACCGAAGGCGGCATGACCACCGGTCAACCCGTCGTCGTCCGCGCCGCCATGAAGCCCATCGCCACCATCGGTCAGGGCCTGCCCAGCGTCGACCTTCGGACCCTTTCGCCCGAACGCAGCCAGCACGAACGCAGCGACATCTGCGCCGTCGCCGCCGCCAGCGTCGTCGTCGAGAACGTCTGCGGCTTCGAGATCGCCCGCGTGCTCCGCGAGAAGTTCTCCGGCGATTCGATGCGGGAAATGCGCCTCCAGCACGAGGCGTTCATGCAGGCCGCACGACGCCTCTGAGTGCGTCGGCCGCGTCAGGTGGTCGCCGGCCGCACCAACGCCAGATACTCGACGTTGCCCGTGCCCTTGCCCTTGCGTTCGCCCCCCAAGAGCGGCGAGGCCGTCACGCCCTCGACGTGCATGCCCATCGCGGGAAACCCTTCGAGCACGCGCCGACATTCCTCCGCCGATGCCGCTTCATCGAGCACGCCGCCCCATGGGAGGCCCTTGGGGTCGCGGTCCTTGAGTTCATAGTGAGGCTTGATCAGCGTGACGATGCTCCCGTTGGGCCGAAGCCATCGCGACGCCGCGGGAATCAGCAATCGCTGCGGCGTCCACCCCAGGTCGACCACCGCCAGGTCCACGCCCCCGGGCGGCGGCGCGGCGTGCAGCGCGTTGGTTCGCTCCGTGACCACCACCCGCGGATCGTTGCGGAGCTTCCACGCCAGTTGCCCGTAGGCGGTGTCGACCGCATGAACGTTGGCGGCTCCTGCTTGGAGCAGGCAGTCGGTGAAGCCGCCGGTGCTGCAGCCCAGGTCGACGCACGTCCACCCCGCAGGGTCAAGGCGAAAGTGCGTCAACGCGTGACGGAGCTTGAGGCCCCCGCGGGAGACGTACGAGGGCGTCGAGGCGTCGGGAGGCGGGGCGTCGCTCATGGCGGCGGGTCGGGCTCAGGCCGTGCCGGCGGCGGAGTCCTGGGACACGAACGGCTCGGTGCGGATCGATTGGGCGTCGATGGCGTCGGTGGCGTCGGTGGCGATCGAGCCGTCGGTCACGCCGTGCAGTCGTTCGACGCCCACGATGGCGACGCCCAGCCGGTTGGCCAGGCGGATCATGTGCTCCTTGTCGAGCATGATCACGTCGCCCGCGGCGAGCGCAAGGCACGTGCCCCCGTTCGAGTGCAGGTGGCGGATCGTGTTCACGCCCACCGTCGGCACGTCCGCGCGGCGATCGTGCCCGACTCTCGCGCCCTTCACCAGCGTCCAGCCCTTCTTGCGGCAAAGCTTGCCCGCCCGCTCGATCATCCGATCCGTCCCCTCGACAGCCTCGACCGCGATCACGTCGCGTTCGCGCACCGCGATGGCCTGCCCGATGTCGAGTCGAAGCGAATGGGCCAAGAGCGGCCAGGCGAAATCGATGTCGGCCTGCTGCTGGACGGTGGGGGCCTTGCCCGTCATCGGCCCGATCGTCGCCAACTCCTCGGGAATGGGCGCGGTCGAGTCGAGCAGCGTCACGCCCGACTTGATCAACTGGTCGGCCACCGCCGAGAGCACCGCGTGCGACCGCTTGTCGTGACGCAAGTGCCGGTACCAACTCACGACCGCCGCCCAGTCGGGAAGGTTCCGCAGCATCCGCCACGGGTCGTGCATCAACTTGGCCTTGTCGACCTTCCCCACCATGATGGCGTGCCGAACGCCCAGGCCCGAGAGGATCTTGCCCCAACTGCCGATGCGGAGCAGGCCCACCGATCGGAACGTCGAGCAGAGCGAAGGCAACTCCGGTTCGTACTGGTTCGCCAATCCGAGCCCGTGCACCGGGTGGCCCGCATCACGAAGCGACTGCGCAATGACGATGGGAAGCCGCCCGCCTCCCGCGATCAGCCCCATGGGGGTTGGCGGCGGCGGCGGACTCGACAGAATCGCCAAGGATGGGGGGACGACGACCGACGACATGAGTTGCTGCCACCTACACGCGACGGGGCCGACGCACGCTGCGTCACCGCCCGTCAAGGTCTCGACCTTCGACGCCAGCGCCGCGGCGGAGTTCCCGTGCCGGCAGCCGTGGCCGCCACACCGTCACTTCACGCAACGCCAGGGAGGGTGTCGCGGCACACCCCCAGCCATCCGAACCGACCACGCCCCGCCGCGGGGTTCTTTTGCGTCCCGCGGCATGAACGTGCCGATGGGAAAGACGCTCAGTCTACGGGGGGTCTTCATGCGGGGCCACCGTACCCTGACACGATCCGATCGAAATGGCAAGTCGTTGACTGGCAAAGGAATGTGAAGGCAGACCCCTCTGCTTCACCCCGACAACGCTCCCGGGATGGCACCATGGCATCCGAACACGAACTTGACTTCATCGAAGACGATCCCAGAGCAGGATCGATCACCCCACCGGCCTCATGCCCGTCGCGACCCTCGCTTCAGGTCTTTTTCGCCTGCGCCAACGCCTATCAGCGGGTGCTCCGGTCGTTTGATGCTCAGTCCTACACGGCCCGCTGCCCGAAGTGCGGCATGGTCAAGCACTTTCTGGTCGGGCCCGGCGGGAGCGACCAACGGACCTTTCGACTTTCCTGCGAATGACGGACGGTGGGCCACCGACGCGTATCCGCGACCGATGCCTTCGCTTCGGTTCTCGGACCATGGCAAGAACACATCAGATTTCCCTTGGGTTGTTTGCCCCAGTCTGGTAATCTAACGGTCCGCTGTATCCGGAGAACAGCGGGATCGTGGGTTGGGCGGCCGCCTCGGCGGCAGGGCCCCAGATGGGGAAGATCTCATGAAGAGCACCTTCTTGCAGCGCCTGCTGGTGGGCGTCGCCGGCATGGCCGGCATTGCGTCCGCGCAGGTCACTCGGATGGCGGTTGAGACCTCGCTCGACGGCGTGTCGTGGAGTGGCGGCACGCGGGCGGTGCCCGCGGGTTCGACGCTGCAGTTCCGCTACGTCGTGACGTTCGATGCCAACGGCACGACGGCGACGCCCATCGGCTTTGCGGCCTTGACCTTCCAGCCCACGGTCTCCGGATGGTCGGCGAGCGAGACGCTCGCCCCGTTCGCCGCGGTCGGCAACAACACCAACGGCGGCAGCGTCTCGGAGGCCTCCGGCCTCTTCGGACGCATCACGCCATTCGCGGCGACCGGACCGACCACCACCGACCCGTACCGCGGGCACACCCAGAGCGTGAGCGGGGTGAACTACCTTCGACTGGCTCGCACGACGATCACCAACTGGATCGGCGTGGGGCTCACCACCGGCACGTCGGCCGCCAACAACTTCAACGGCGCGGGCGGCGTCGTGTGCGTGCAGAAGGGCGTCAACGCCCTCAACACCTCCGATCCGGCCTTCAACGGGTCGATCAGCGGCGTGGTGCTGGCCCGGTTCGGGATGACGCTCTCCGGCGACACCTCCGAGCGAACGCTCGTCTTCGACGCGCCCACCGCCGGCATGAGCCGCAACGCGACCACGGGCGCCCGTGAGGCCTCGTGGTACTCGAGCGTCTCCGACCTCGTGGGCACCATCAAGGGCGCAGTCTCCGTGACGCCCGCGCAGGTCATCATCTGCCAGCCGCCGGTGGTCACCGGGCAGCCTGCCTCGACCTCGGCCTGCGTCGGCGCATCCGCCACGTTCACCGTGACGGCCACCAACGCCACGGCCTTCCAGTGGCGAAAGGGGGGCGTCGACATCGCCGGCGCCACCAACGCCGCACTCTCGCTCCCTTCGGTGCTCGCCATCGATGCCGGTTCGTATGACTGCGTGGTCACCAACGGGTGCATCACCGTCACCACCTCGGCCGCCACGCTCACCGTGAACACGGTGCCCGGCATCGCCGCCCAACCCGTCTCGACCGTCGCGTGCGTCGGCTCGAACGCCAGCTTCACGGTGGGGGCCACGGGGGCCACCTCCTTCCAGTGGCGAAAGGGAGGCGTCAACATCGCCGGCGCCACCTCGGCCACGCTCAACCTCAGCGGCCTCACCGCCGCGAACGCGGGTTCGTACGACTGCGTGCTGACCAACGTCTGCGGCAGCGTCACGACCGCCTCGGCCACGCTGACGGTCAACACCACCCCCGTCATCGACACCCAGCCCGTCGCCGTCGCCGTCTGCTCTGACGCCACCGCCACCTTCACCGTGTCCAGCGCCAATGCCACGTCCTTGCAGTGGCGGCGCAACGGCGTCGACATCGCCGGGGCCACGGCCTCGACGCTCACCATCAGCCCCGTGCTGGTCGGGAGCGCGGGGTCGTACGACTGCGTGCTCACCAACGCCTGCGGCACGACCACGAGTTCCGCCGCGACGCTGGACGTTCGCACCCCCGTGGCCATCACCACCCAGCCCTCGACCGTCAGCGCGTGCACGGGCCAACCCGCCTCGCTCACCGTCGCCGCGGGCGGCAGCGGACCGATCACCTATGCGTGGCGCAAGAACGGATCGTCCATCGCCGGCGCGACGTCAGCCACCCTGTCCTTCGCCGCCCTCGGCTCCTCCGACAGCGGCACGTACGACTGCGTCGTCACCGGTCCCTGCAACTCGGTCACCTCGAGTGCCGTGGCCATCAACGTCGGCACGGCGCCGGTGATCGACACGCAGCCCTCCAACGCCGATGCCTGCGAAGGTCAGCCCGTCTCGCTGACGGTGGTCGCCTCGGGCACCGGGCCGCTGACCTTCCAGTGGAAGCGCAACGGGGTCGATGTGGCCGGCGCCACGTCCAGCACGCTCTCCATTCCCGCCCTCGCCGCCGGTGACGCGGGTTCCTACACCTGCGCCGTCACCAACGGGTGCAGCAGCACGGCCAGCAACGCCGCCACCGTCTCGGTGCGGGCCAGGGTGGCCTTCACGCTGCAGCCCCAATCCGCGACGGTGTGCGTCGGGTCGTCGATCGCCTTCAACGTCGCCGCCACCGGCGCGGGCCCGCTGACCTTCCAGTGGAAGCGAAACGGCACGAACATCGCCGGCGCCACCGCGACGTCGCTCACCTTCACTTCCGCCACGGCCTCCCTCGCTGGCACCTTCACCTGCGAGGTCACCGGTGCGTGCGGCAGCCTGCTCAGTTCCGCGGCCACCCTCACCGTTCAGTCCCCGCTCACGTGGTCGCAGCAGCCTTCCTCCGTGTCGGCCGCCGTGGGCCAGAGCGTCACGCTGACGGCTCAGGCCTCGGGTGTGGGCTCGATCTCCTATCAATGGCGGAGGAACGGCATCAACATTCAAGGTGCCACGTCCTCGTCGTTGGCCTTCAGCTCGCTCGTGCCCACCGACAGCGGCACGTATGTGTGCGTGGCCACCGGGAGCTGCGGCTCGGTCCTCTCGAACGCCGCCGAGGTGCTCGCGATCTCGAGCGGGCCGATGGTGACGGGCCGTTGCGCTCCCGAGCAGTTGCTTGATCCCGCCGGCAGCGCGAACGACGGCTTCGGGTCCGTCGCCGCCTCCGGTGACATGATCGTCGTCGGGGCGTCCCGCGACACCGTGGGCGCCAACGCCCAGCAAGGGTCGGCGTCCATCTTCCGTCGAGCGGCCGCGGGCGTCACGCACGAGTATCACCTCGTCGCGTCCGACGGCGTCGCCTCCGACGGCTTCGGCAACGCGGTGGCCGCGGACGGCGACACAGTCGTCGTCGCCGCCTCCAACGCTCGCGTCTCGGGCAACAACGGCCGCGGCGCGGTGTATGTCTTCGTTCGCACCGGTTCGAGCTGGACCCAGCAGGCCAAGCTCGTCGCCGCCGACGGTGCCGCGGGCGATGCCTTCGGGTCCGCAGTGGTCATCGACGGCGACACTATCCTCGTGGGCGCGTCCGGCGACGACCTCTCGGTGGCCGATGCCGGTTCCGCCTACGTCTTCACTCGCTCGGGCACCTCGTGGACCCAGCGTCAGAAGCTGACCGCGAGCGATCCCGCCATCACCGCGTCCTTCGGCTCCGCCGTGGCCATCAGCGGCGATGATCTGATCGTCGGAGCGCCCTCGGCCCTCGTCGGAGGCGTCCGAACCGGCGCGGCCTACGGCTTTGCCCGCAGCGGCAACACGTGGGCTCAGCAGGTCAAGTTCGTCGATCCCGCCGGCGCGATCGACGACCGCTTCGGCGCGTCGGTCGCGACCGCGGGCGGTCGCTTCCTCGTCGGCGCCCCCGGCGACAATGTCGGATCCAACGTCGATCAGGGCTCGGTCTGCTCCTTCGTCGGTTGGTCCGGCGCGTGCGTGAAGATCGTCGATTCGTTCGGCTCCGACGGCGACTTCTACGGCGTGGCGGTCGCCATCCGGGGCGACGACTTCGTCGTCGGGATGTCTCGCGACGACCTCTCCGCTTCCTTGGCCAACTCGGGCGGGGCCTGTGTTCACAACTTCTCCGGCTCGAGCGGCGAAGCGACCCAGGTCGCCAGGCTCGTCGCGCCGGCCGCCGCCGCGGGCGATCTCGCGGGCGAAAGCGTCGCCTTCCACGGCGACCAGATCGTGATGGGTGTCAAGTCCGATGATGTCGGCGCCGCCGCGGATCGCGGCTCGGCGTGGGTCTTCAACCGCTGCCCGGGCTCGTGGAGCGTGTATCTCGCCGGCGATCAGCAACTCGCCATCGACGGCGCGGCCGACGGTCAGGGGCAGGGCGGCGACTTCGCCGGTTCGTCGGTGGCGGTTGACGGTGACCTCATGGCCGTCGGCGTGCCAGGTGACGGCGTTGTCGGTCAGGTCAATCGCGGCAGCGTCCGCGTGCTCGTTCGCGACCAGGGCCAGTGGGTCCACCGTGCCACGCTTCAGGCCCCGGCCTCCGCCGCGGGCGACCTCTTCGGCACCGCGGTCTCGGTCAGCAGGCAGCGGATCGCTGTCGGCGCTCCGGGCCGCAACGCCGGCCAGGGAGCCGCCTTCGTCTACGTCGCCAGTGGTTCCACCTTCGTGCTCGAGCAGACGTTCGCCGATCCCGCCGGGGCGGCCGGTGACGGCTTCGGCTCGGTGCTGTTGTTCGGGGCCGGCCCCGGTGACGAAGCCGACAGTGATGGCGACGGCGACGAGGACGACCGTTTGGTGATCGGCGCCCCCGGCACGGACGTGAGCGGCAATGCCGATCAAGGCGCGGCGCACGTGTCGACGCGAGTCGGCACCTCGTGGTCGGCCACCAGCCGCCTGATCGATCCTGCCGGTGCGGCGGGCGATCGCTTCGGTTCCAGCGTCGCCTTCAGCTCCATCCGCTCCGCCAACCCCGCCCAGTCGCCCCTTCGCGTCATCGCCGTCGGGTCGCCCTTTGATGACGGCTCGGCCGGCATCGATCAGGGCAGTGTCGTTGTCTTCCTTGGCGGCGAGGAGTGGTACTTCCGTCAGAAACTCACCACGACCGATGCCGCCGCAGGCGATGCTTTCGGCTCGTCGGTCTCGCTCGACGGCGGCACGCTCGCCGTCGGCGTCCCCTTCGATGATGTCGCCGGTCGCGTCGATCAGGGCAGCGTCGTCGTCTACGTTGGCGGCGAGGAGTGGTACTTCCGCCAGAAGTTGACCTCGTCGACGGGTGCCGCGGGCGATCGTTTGGGCGCCTCGGTCTCCGTGGCCGACGGCCTCCTGGCTGCTGGTTCGCCCGGCGATGACGTCGGCATCGCCGTCGATGCCGGTTCGATCGCCCACTTCACGGGCAGCGGCGGTACGGCCGGCTCGCACTGGGAGCAACGCTCGACGCTTCTGGGCGGTGCCCTCCCCGGCGGCGCGGTCGTCTCCGGGGGTCGACTTGGTGACGCGGTCTCGGTCGCGCAGGGCCGTGTCCTCGGCGGCGCGGGCGGCCTCTCGTCGGCTGCGAACGTCGCTGACGTCGGCGGAGCCTTCATCTTCGACGCCCCGGCGCAGTGCGTCGCGGAGTCCCGCAACGAGACCACCGGCGCCTCCGTGGCGTCGCTGGCCTCCAGCGTCCTGTCGGCCCGGTCGGGCGACACGCTCACCGTCACCCCCGCGGCGTTCGCCGCGGCATCGACGGTCGACACCGTGGGCAAGTCGCTCGCGCTCCTCTCCACCGGTCACGTCCGCACCAGCGGCTCGTCGGTGCTCACCTTGGGCGGGGCCTCCTCGCTCATGGCCCTCGACGGCGCGGGCGTCGAGATCAACGGCCGCCTGCTGACCTCCTCGGGGGCCACGGGCTACATCGCCGGCGATCGCTTCTCGCTGGGCGCCAAGGGGTCGCTCACGGCTCGCCTCAACTCCTCGCTGATGGTCGATTCGTCCAGCGCCGAACTGCTGGGCGCGTTCCGCGTCGAGAGCAACGGCTCGGCTCTCTTCACCGCCCCGAACGTCACCTCGACGGGTTCGATGCGGGTCGATCAGGGCGCGTCGCTCGCCTTCGACGGGTCGCTGGCCTTCGCCTCCACGTTCTCGGCGGCGACCGACTCGATGGTCTCCGCCCAGGGCGCCATCGACGTGCACGGCACGATGTCGGTGACCAACGCCCAGATCTCCTCGTCGCTCCTCTTCAACCGCGACATCCTCGAGCTGTCGGGCGCGGTGAGCGTCTACGGACCGACCGTCAACCTCGACGACATGCGAGTCTTCGGGTCTTCCGCCCTCTTCGGCGACTTCACCAACGAGACGGGCGCCCTCACCACCATCCGGTCGGGCACCCTCTTCCTCTTCGGCTCGCTCACCAACAACGGCACGATCGTCGGAACGATCTGCGATACCTGCACCGGTCTGCCCCCCGGCATGGACGTCGGCGGTGACCTCATCCTCGGTTCGGAGGCCACCTTCATCCTGCCCTTCCAGGGCAGCACCCTCACCCTCGGCGGCAGCTTCGACTGCGCCATCGACTCCAACGAGCGGTTCGACCTCTCGCTGGCGACGGTGCAACTCGAGGGCCGCGGCGGCGAGCAGACCTTCGAGTCGATGTCGCTCGACATCGGCTCGCTCGAGTCGGGTCTGGATCGGGCGACGCCCGGCCAGTATCCGATCGGCACGCTCCGCGTCGGTCCCACCCCCTCGGTCGTCCGCCTCGTGGACGCCCGCGACAACGACGGGTTCGGGCAGGAGTTCGCCTGCGAGGCCATCTACGTCGACACCCTCGAGATCCTGCCGGGCAGCCGCCTGATCAACGACGGGTGCATCAAGATCTACTACCGCACGCTCGTGCTCGAGGGCGTTGTCGACAACCCCGACAACCTCGTGCCCTACGCCCCGCCCTGCTTCGCCGACTTCAACCAGGACGGCGGCGTCGACTTCCTCGACATCGAGGAGTTCTTCATGGCCTGGGAGATCGGCGACGCCGGTGCCGACGTCAACCAGGACGGCGGCATCGACGGCACCGACATCGAGCTCTTCATCGCCCAGTGGGAGAATGGCTGCTGAGCCTCGAGGCCCCGCACGATTCCCGACTGCAATCCGTACGAATCGACGCCGCCGCCCGCAAGGGCGGCGGCGTTTTTTCCTCATTCGCCGCCGCAACTCGCTCACCCCCCGCACGTCCGGCGCCGTGTCGCCGCGGCGTCGATGGAATGATCGCCGCATTTCTCGGTTTTCATGTCAGGTCCGTCGAGTCGGCTCCGTTTAGTGGCGTGGAGCGGCACGGACTCGCCGCACCGCCCGTTCGTCCGGGCCCCTGTGCAAAGGATGTCGTGTTCGGTTTGCGGCGTACGTGCGTCGCGAGGGTGGTCGTTCGTCGTTCGTGAGCGGTTCGCGCTCGAGGGCGGGTGTCGCTCCGCACGCACTTCGGCGTCCGCGTGCATGCGCTGGATGGGAGCGTGGTCGTGGCGTCACATTGGTGTGAGTTCATCGCTCGAACGGCCACCGCGCCCGGACGACACGCTCGGTCGCGGCGTGTGAATCGACGACGACGCCAGTGTGGATGATGAAGCGTGACGCCGGAACCTCGGCGTCAAGGCCGCGGCGGTTCGAGAGATGAGACGTCGGTACTCAAGCGGAGGCTGTGCACCATGAACAAGCACCTGATCGGTTCCTTCCTCGCCGGATTCGCGTCGCTGGCCGGCCTCGCCTCGGCTCAGGTCACCCGCATGGCGTTCCAGACGTCGCTCGACGGCATCACGTGGAGCGGCGGCACCCGGTCCGCCCCCGCCGGTGCCACCGTCCAGTTCCGCTGCGTCGTCACGTTCGACTCCGCGGGCACCACCCACACGCCCGTCGGGTTTGCCAGTCTCACCTTCCAACCCACCGTCTCCAACTGGACCTCTTCCGACACCCTGCTGCCCTTTGCCACGGTCGGCAACAACAACAACGGCGGTGCAGTGACCGACGCCTCCGGGCAGTTCGGTCGCATCATCCCGTTCGCGGCTACCGGACCCACCACCTCCGATCCATACCGAGCCCACCTTCAGTCCAACGCCTCCGTCAACTATGTTCGGCTCGCCCGAACCACGATCACCAACTGGATCGGGGTCGGTCCCACGTCGGGCACCGCGGCGGCCAACAACTTCAATGGCGCCGGCGGCGTGGCGTGCGTCCAGAAGAGTTTCGGTTCCGTCGGTCCCTCCGATCCGCCGTTCAACGACTCCGTCAGCAGCGTCGTGCTCCTGAAGTTCGCGATGACGCTCTCGTCGGACACCTCCGCAAGGCAGCTTCAGATCACCGCGCCAACCGACGGCATGAGCCGAAACGCGTCGACCGGTGCCCGCGAGGCGTCCTGGTACGCCTCCAACTCGGACCTGCTCGGCTCGGTCAAGACCAGCGTTGCCGTCGAACCGGCGATCGTCGAGATCTGTCAGGCGCCCGTGGCCGCCTCCCAGCCGCTGCCCGTCCTCGCCCACGCGGGCGCCAACGCCACGTTCGCCTTCAACACCACCGGCGCGGGGCCCATCTCCTACCGGTGGCGTCGCAACGGATCGCCCCTCTCCGACGACGCCAGGACCTTCGGGTCGGGCACAGGGCAACTGACCATCGCCGGGTTGACGGCTGGCGATCTCGCCAGCTACGACTGCGTCGCATCCTCCGTCTGCTCCAGCGTCACGAGCAACGCCGTGGCCCTGGCGCTCACGCCCTGCCCGCCCGCCTGGCTCACCGGCGGTCAAGGTGGTTTCGGTGGCAGGTGGGTGCATGCGCAGGCCTACTCCCAGGTCAACTCGGGCACGCTGCTCTACGGCGGCCGCAATGCCGCCAATGCCGTGACCAGTGACACCTGGCTCCGTGTCGGTTCGACATGGAATCAGGTCGCCACCACCGGCCCCGGACCCCGCAACGACCACGCCATGGCTCCCTCCGTCGGCGGCAAGGTGCTCCTCTTCGGCGGCCAGACCGGCACTCCCGGCGCGCCCTCCACGGTCATGGGCGATACTTGGGAATGGAACGGCTCCACGTGGACTCAAGTGGCCACCACCGGTCCCTCCGCTCGAATCGGAACGTCCATGACCTTCGACTCGGTTCGCAACCGCGTCGTCCTGTTCGGAGGCATGGATGCCGCGGGCACCCTCACCGATGACCTCTGGGAATGGAACGGATCCGCGTGGTCGCAGGTCGTGACCTCCGTCAAGCCCGTCGTTCGCTTCGCGTCCGCCATGGCCTTCGATCCGGTGCGGGGCAAGTGCGTCCTCTTCGGCGGCTACCAGTATTCGGCCGGTTATCTCCGTGATACATGGGAGTTTGACGGCACCGCCTGGACTCAGGTGGCCTCCGCCGGTCCCGCCGCTCGCTATTACCACTCGCTCGCCTACAGCCCGCGCCAGGGCGGCGTCGTGCTCTTCGGCGGCAGCATCAACGTCTCGACCTTCTCCGACGCCAGCGTCTGGAACGGCATCTCGTGGGTGCCCTGCTCCGGCACGGGCACACCCTCGCCCCGATGGGCGCTCGCGGGTTCCTTCGATCCCGATGCCGCACGCATGATCTACACCGGGGGCGCCGGCAACGGCGGGAACAACACCCCCTATGCCGACATCCTCTCCCTCGCCGACTCGACCTTCGTCTCCGCCCAGCCCGCCGCCTCGGTCTCGCCCTGCGAAGGCACCGTCGCCTCCGGTCTGCTCTCCTTCGGCGTCCTCTCACCCTCGGCCATCACCTACCAGTGGCGCAAGGGTGGCGTCGACATCCCCGGTGCCACCGCCTCCACCCTCTCCTTCAACCCCGTCTCGGCCCCGAACGCCGGCACCTACACCTGCGTCGCCACCTCCTCCTGCGGCAGCATCGAAAGCAACGCGGCGTCGGTCGTCGTTCGCACCGCGCCCGTCTTCACCCAGCAACCCACCTCCGTGTCATCGTGCTCCGGCCAGGCCGTGTCCCTCACCGCCGTCGCCACCGGTTCCGGCCCCATCACCTACCAATGGTCCAAGGGTGGCGTGCCCATCGACGGCGCCACCACCTCCACCCTCAGCTTCGGCACCCTCACGACGTCCAACGCCGGAACCTACTCCTGCATCGCCACCGGCCCCTGCGGCAGCGTCACCAGCAGTTCCGCCGACATCTCCGTTCAGATCCCACCCTTCCTCGCCACCCAACCCGCCTCCACGAGCCTCTGCGCCGGCCAGCCCGCCGCGTTCACCGTGGCCGCCGGAGGCACCGGTCCGTTCACCTACGTCTGGAAGCGAAACGGCGCCGTCGTCTCCGGAGCCACCGCCGCGACCCTCTCCTTCCCCTCCGTCACGGTCGCCAACGCGGGCAGCTATGTCTGCGAGATCACCGGCGTCTGCGGCTCCGTCGCCAGCAACGCGGCCACCCTCACCGTCAACGTCGCGCCTTCCATCTCCACGCAGCCCTCCAGCATCTCCGTCTGCAGCAGCGCAGCCGCCTCGTTCACCGTGGCGGCCTCCGGCAGCGGCCCCATCACCTACCAGTGGCGTCGCGGCGGCGTGAACATCAGCGGCGCGACCTCGGCCACCTACTCGATCGCGGCCGTTGCCCCGGGCGATGCAGGATCCATCGACTGCGTCGTCACCAGCCCGTGCGGCAGCACGACCTCGTCGGCCGCGACGCTGACCGTCAACACCGCACCCTCGATCACCACGCAGCCCTC
>JBBAVG010000019.1:0-13266 GCA_040397805.1 Phycisphaerales bacterium | reverse complement strand
CCAACAGCTGCGGCAGCACCACCACGTCGGCCGCGACGCTGACCGTCAACACCGCACCCTCGATCACCACGCAGCCCTCGGCCACCTCGGCCTGCGTCGGCAGCGGGGCTTCCTTCACCGTCGCCGCCACCGGCACCGGCACGCTCACCTACCAGTGGCGTCGCGGCGGGGTCAACATCAGCGGCGCCACGTCGGCCACCTACTCGATCGCGTCGGTCGCCGCGGGCAGCGCCGGTTCGTATGACTGCGTCGTCACCAACAGCTGCGGCAGCACGACCACCTCGGCCGCGACGCTGACCGTCAACACCGCACCCTCGATCACCACGCAGCCCTCGGCCACCTCGGCCTGCGTCGGCAGCGGGGCTTCCTTCACCGTCGCCGCCACCGGCACCGGCACGCTCACCTACCAGTGGCGCAAGGGCGGCGCGAACATCAGCGGTGCAACGTCGGCCACCTACTCGATCGCGGCCGTTGCCGCGGGCGATGCCGGTTCCTTCGACTGCGTCGTCACCAACAGCTGCGGCAGCACCACCACGTCGGCCGCGACGCTGACCGTCAACACCGCGCCCATCTGGTCGACGCAGCCCTCGAGCGTCGCGGCTTCGGCAGGCCAGACTGCCACCTTCACGGTTGCCGCCTCCGGCTCTGCGCCCATCTCCTATCAGTGGAGGAAGAGCGGCGTGAACATTCCCGGCGCCACATCGTCCACGCTGACGTTCGCCTCGGTCGATGCCGCCGACGCCGGCGTCTATTCGTGCGTCGCGACCAACGCCTGCGGCTCGACCGCCAGCAGCTCGGCCGAGTTGTTCATCACCTCGACGACGATCGTCGCCGCACCCCGCTGCGTTCCGGTCCAGTTGATCGATTCGACCGGTCTCGCCGGCGATCGCTTCGGCTCGGTCTCGATGTCGGGCGACACGGTGCTGATCGGTGCGGACAAGCGAGCCGTCGGCGGCAACGTCGACCAGGGCCACGCCATCATCTTCCGCCGCACCAGCACCGGCTACGTGCGAGAGGCGACCTTGTTCGATGCAGCGGGCATCGCGGGCGACAACTTCGGCAACGCCACCGCCATCGTCGGCAACACGGCCGTGGTGGGGGCGTGGCTCGCGACGATCGACGGACGCGCCGCCCAAGGCGCGGCGTACGTCTACGCCCGGGTGGGCGGTTCGTGGGTGCTGCAGCAGAAGCTCGTCGCCGCCGACGGCGCGGCGGGCGACTCGTTCGGCGTCTCGCTCGCGTTCGACGGCGACACCATCGCCCTGGGCGCGTACCGGCATGACATCGGGCCGGCCGCCAACCGCGGCGCGGTCTATGTCTTCACTCGTTCGGGATCGACGTGGAGCCAGCAGGCCAAGTTGCTCGCCTCCGACGGCAGTGCAGGTGACACCTTCGGCAACTCGGTGCACCTGCGGGGCGACGACTTGATCGTGGGCGCGCCGACGGACGCGACGGCGGTCGGCGCCCAGGCGGGCAGCGCGTACGTCTTCACGCGGTCCGGCGCGACCTGGACCCAGCAGTCCAAGATCGTTCCCTCCGACGCTCGCGCGGGCGACTTCTTCGGCAGTGTGGCCATCGAGGGCGATGTCGCGGTCGTCGGCGCTTTCGGATCGGATGTCGGCTCCAATGCCAATCAGGGCGCGGCCTATGTCTTCCGGCGAACGGGAACCGCATGGACGCAGGAATCCAAGCTGATCGCTCCGGGCGGGTCCGCGGGCGACTTCTTCGGCCTCCACGTCGTCATGCGCCATGGCACCATCGCCGTCGGCGCGATCCTCGACGATGTTGAAGCCGCCACCGACGCCGGCAGCGTCCATGTCTTCGCGCACACCGGTTCCTCCTGGCAACAGCAGGCTCGCCTGGAGGCTCCGGGCGGCGGCAGCGGCGTCAACGATCAGTTCGGATTCCCCATCGCCATCACCGACGACGCCATCGTCGTCGGCGCCAGTCTCGACGACGTCGGCGGCCGCGTCGATCAGGGCTCGGCTTGGATCTTCTCCAAGGTCGCCGGGGCTTGGCTGACGGGCGACTCGTCCGTGCCAGCCAACGGCGAGATCGGCGACGCCGTCGGCGCGTCCGTCGCGGTCGACGGCGACACCATGGCCGTCGGCGCGCCCGGCGACAACATCGTCGCCGCCCTCGATCAAGGTTCCGTCAGGATCCTTGTCCGTCGTGGCGGTCAGTGGGAGGCCCAGGCCACGGTGCTCGCTGCCGACGGAGCGGCCGGCGATCGCTTCGGCTCCTCCGTCTCGATCGCGGGCGACCTGCTCGTCGTCGGTGCGGCCGGTGACGACCTGCCCGCCCCGGCTGGCGCCGACAGCGGCTCGGTCTACGTCTTCACCCGTTCGGGAACCTCGTGGACGCAACTCGCCAAGCTGACCGCGTCCGACGCCTCCGCCGGCGCCGGACTCGGCCAGTCGGTCTCGCTGTCGGGCGACTCCATCGCGGCCGGTGCTGCCGGCGTCAACGCCGGTGAAGGCGCCGTCTACGTCTTCGCCCGGTCCGGGGCCAACTGGGCCCAGCAGGGCCGCATCGTCGCCGCCGATCGCTCGGCCGGCGACGCCTTCGGCTCCGCTGTCGCCCTCCGCGGCGAGGAACTGGTCGTTGGTTCGCCCGCCGACGACGGTGCGGCCGGCATCGATCAGGGCTCCATCTACGCCTTCGTCCGCTCCGGTGGCGCATGGACGCAAGTCGGGCGACTGGTCGCCAGCGACGCTGCTGCCGGCGACGCCTTCGGCTCCTCGGTCGCTCTCGGCGAGTCGTGGATCGCCGCCGGTGCTCCCGCCGATGATGTCGGTGCCTCGATCAACCAAGGCGCCGTCCACGTCTTCGGTCGCTCCGGAGCGTCGTGGGCCCACGCGGCACGACTCGTCGCCGCCGACGGCTCCGCGGGCGATGCCCTCGGCTCGGCCGTCGCCCTCGCCGGCGACATGATCGTCGCGGGTGCTCAGTTCGATGACATCGGCCTCTCCGTCGATGCTGGTTCCGCCGTGGTCTTCACCCGAACCGGCTCCACGTTCACCCGTCAGTTCCGACTCGTGCCCCCGCAAGTCCTGGCCTCGAGCCAGGCGGGTTGCTCCGTCGCCATCTCCGGATCCAACGTGGTCGTCGGCGGCAAGGGCTTCCCCGTCGCCGCTCACACCGACCACGGCATGGCCTGGTCCTTCGACGTCCCGGCCGATTGCATCCCCGGTGTCATCAACCTGACCTCGGGATCGTTCAGTCAGACCCTCGCCGCGGCGGTTTCTTCCGCCCAGTCGGGTCAGCGGCTGCAGGTCTCGCCCGCCTCCTTCGAGTCGGTCACCCTCGTCGACACGCTCGGCCGCTCGCTCTCGATCGAGTCCGGCGGCTCCGTCCGCACCCTCTCCGGGTCCGTCCTCACGCTCGGTGGCGCGTCCTCCCTCATCGCCGACGTCGGCGACGGCATCGAACTGGGCGGTCAACTCTTCGCTTCCAGCAACGCAACGGTCACGCTCGTCGCCGACCGCGTGCTGCTTGCCGGCAGGGGCGGCCTCGCCGCCAGGATGAACGCCTCGCTCACCCTCGACGCGCCCCGCACCGAACTCCACGGCTCGGTCCGCGCCGAAAGCGGAGCCTCCCTCGCCCTCACCTCGTCCCTCACCGAGATCAGCGGCTCCGTCAGGGTGGATGCCTCCGCGTCCCTCACCTTCGCCGGCAACGCGGTCTCTGCCGGATCCATCGCCGCCGCCGCCGATTCCACCCTCTCGGCCGGCGGCATGCTCGATCTCCAAGGCACCACGTCGCTCACCAACGGCCTGCTCGCGGCGTCCACCATCCTCAATCGTGACCGCCTCGAACTTTCCGGCGCGGTCACGCTCCAGGGAGGAACGATCAACCTCCGCGACCTCGATGTCTTCGGCTCTTCCGCGATCTTCGGTGACTTCACCAATGGCGTCGGCGCGGTCGCCACCATCCGCTCCGGCACCCTCTTCCTCTTCGGGTCCCTCTCCAACAGCGGCTCGATCGTCGGCACCATCTGCTCCAACTGCCTGGGCGGTCCCCCCTCGCTCGAGGTCAGCGGCGATCTTCAGTTCGGCCCCGAGGCCTCGCTCCTCATGCCCTTTGCGGGCAGCCAGGTCAGCGTCGGCGGCGACTTCGACTGCGCCATCGACTCCAACGAGCGTTTCGACATGTCCCTGGCCACGCTGCGATTCGAGGGCCTCGGAGATGAGCAGACGCTCGAGGCCATGTCCGCCGACATCGGCGCGAACGAGACCGGGCTCGATCGCTCCGTCCCTGGCAACTTCCCATTCGGCTCCATCAAGGTCGGCCCAACCCCCTCGGTGGTGCGGGTCGTCGACCTCAGGGACAACGACGGCGCGGGCCAGTCCTCCTGCGAAGCCATCTACGTCGACACCCTCGAGATCGGCGCCGGAAGCCGCCTGATGAACGCCGGCTGCGTCAAGATCCACTACCGCACCCTCACCCTCGCCGGCATCGTCGACGCACCCGAGAATCTCGTGCCGTTCGCCGCCGCGTGCATCGCCGACTTCAACAGCGACGGCGGCGTCGACGGCGGCGACATCGACGCCTTCTTCATCGCGTGGGAGAGCAGCGACCCCCAAGCCGACATCAACCAGGACGGCGGGATCGACGGCACCGACATCGGCGTGTTCTTTGATCGCTGGGAGGCCGGTTGCTGATCGTCGCCGCAGCCCTTGACGGGAATCCGTGATGACGTCTCGCCCGGGCTCGGCCCGGGACCAAGGAACAGGAGTCGTGCCCATGTCAGGTCAACCCAACTCGATCGCGTACCCGCCCCCGGTGCCGTCCAGGCCGCAGGAAGCCGAGCCGCGAGAGAGGACCCTCCGCGAGGAGACGATGCACACGAGCTGGATGTCGCGGCTCGCCGGGTTCGCCGCCATCGGACTCTGCGCCCTCCCGGTCGCCGCGCAGCCCCTTGGCGTGCAGCAGCTGGTGGCAGCGGCCGGCGCGGCGGGCGACTTGGCCGGCAACGCCATGGCGATCGATGCCGACACCATGGTGGTCGGCGTTCCCGGCCACGACGGCCCGGGCGGCGCCGACCAAGGGCAACTCCTCGTCTACCGCTGGATCGCCAACGCCTGGTCCCTCGAGGCCTCGCTTCGCGCCGTCGATGGACAAGCGGGTGACAAACTCGGCAACGCCGTCGCGATCGCGGGCGACACCGTGATCGTGGGGGCCTTCGAGGCCGACATCGCCGGACGAGTCGACCAAGGAGCCGCCTACGTGTTCACGCGGTCCGCCTCGGGGTGGTCGCAGCGTGCCAAACTCGTCGCTTCAGACGGTGCGGCTGGGGACAAGTTCGGCAACGCCGTGAGCGCGACCGGCGACACCCTCCTCGTGTGCGCCAACTCCGCGACCGTCAACACCCGGACGGCTGCGGGTGCGGGCTACGTCTTCGTCCGGGGCGGAGCGTCCTGGTCGCAGCAGGCCAAACTCGTCGCCTCCGATCCGCAGGTGTACACCTATCTCGGCGTCTCCGGCGTCGTTCGCGATGATGCCGTCGTTCTTGGGGCCTTCGGCAACGACATCGGGACCGCGGCCGACCGCGGTGCGGCGTACGTCTTCACCCGCACTGGTTCGACGTGGAGCCAGCGTTCGAAGGTGCTCGATCCCGCCGGTGCCGCCGGTGACCTCTTCGGCACCACCGTCGACCTCGACGGCTCCACGCTGGTCGTCGGCGCCATCGGCGTCGACGTCGCCGGACGCGCCGATCAGGGAGGCGCTACCGCCTTCACCTTCGATGCTGCCACCGGGGCCTGCAGCGATCCCGTGCAGATCCGCGACCCCGCCGGCCAAGCCGGCGATCGCTTCGGAGTCAGCATCGACGTTCGTGGCGGGGTCATCGCGGGCAGCGCGATGGGACGATCCGCCGAGCGAGGCGCCGCCGTTGTTTTCGAACGCCAAGGCGCCGACTGGATCGCCGCCAAGACCCTCGTCGCCCCCGATGGCGTCGCCGGCGACCACTTTGGCCGTTCGGTCGCCATCGCCACCGACTCGGTCGTCGTCGGCGCGGTCGACGATGCCGTGTGCGGACGTGCCTCGCAGGGATCCCTCTGGGCCTTCCCTCGCCTCGACGGCCGCTGGCGCGAGGCCGCGACCCTCCTCGTCGACGCCGGTGGCGAGGCCAACGATGCTCTCGGCAACGCCGTCGCCACCGATGGCGACTTCATGGCCGTCGGCGTGCCCCTCGACAATGTTGGTGCCAACACGCTCCAAGGTTCGGTCGTGATCTACCGACGTACGGCCGCCGGATGGGTGCAGGAGGCCCGCCTGGTCGCCGCCGACGGTGCGGCGGGCGATCGATTCGGCAACGTCGTCGCCATGTCGACGGGCACCATCGCCGTCGGTTCATACCTCGCCGATATCGGTGGACAGGTCGATCAGGGCGCGGCCTATGTCTTCGTGCGTCAGGGTGACGCCTGGGTCGAGCAGTCCAAACTCGTCGACCCCGACGGCGCGGCCAACGACAAGTTCGGCAACGCCATCGCCGCCGAGGGCGACCTCGTCGCCGTCGCCGCCAGCAGCGATGCCATCGGGGCCTCGAGTCTGCAGGGTTCCGCTCACATCTTCCGTCGCGATGCGGCCACCTGGACCCGTGTCCAGCGGTTGATCGCCTCTGACGGAGCCGCCGTGAACTACTTCGGCAGCAGCATCGCGATGTCGCGAGGCACCCTGCTCGTCGGCGCGTTCCTCGCGGCGTCCGCCCCCGGAGTCGGCGGCGGCGCGGCCTACGTCTTCGATCAGGTCGGCGGCCTCTGGACCCAGACCGCCAAGCTCGTGCAAGCCGATGCCCAGGCCAGCGACTTCTTCGGCGTCTCGGTCGCCATCGACGGCGACACGGCCCTCGTCGGCGCGTTCAGCGACGACCGCGGAGCGAACGTCAACCAAGGGTCGGCCACCCTCTTCCGTCGCCAAGCCGGCGCGTGGGTCCGTGATGCCCTGCTCGTCGCTCCCGACGGTGCCGCGGGCGACGGGTTTGGCATCGGCGTGGCCTTGCTGGGTGACACGTGCGTGGTCGGCGCAGCCAGCGACGACCTGGGCTCCCTCGCCGATGCGGGCGAAGCCCACGTCTTCCGCCGTGTCGGCGGGGCGTGGGGCCATCAGCAGCGGCTCTCGGGTTGGGCCAACGCATGCACGCTCGAATCGCTCCCGTGGGTCAACGCCAACGCGGGCGTCGGCTACGCCGTGGCCCTCTCGAACGACACCGTCGTCGCCACCGGTCGAGGCATCAATGTCGGGGCCAATGCCTCGCAGGGCGCGGTGGTGGTCATGCCCGCACCCTCCTCCGGTGCCACGGTCGCCACCAACGTGGCGTCCGGTGCCACCTCGTCGTCCCTCGCCGCCGCCGTCGCCGCCGCGGCCGCGGGCGATGACATCCTCGCCACGCCCGGCGCGTTCGGTGCCGCGGGGTCGGTCGACACCATCGGCCGCACCATCGGCCTTCGCTCCAGCGGCTCGGTCCGCACCCCCGTCGGGTCGGCCCTCAGTCTCGGCGGCGGCTCGCTCCTCTCGACGCCCGCCGACGCGACCTGCGAGATCAACGGCACGCTCCAATCCGCCGCGGGCGGCACGCCCTACGTCTCGTCCGGTTCCTTCCTGCTCGGGTCCCGAGGACGCCTTGCCGCCAAGGTCGGCACCTCGCTGACCGTCATCGCCGACCGGGTCGAACTCGACGGCACCGTCCGCGTCGAACCAGCCGCTCAACTCGGCCTGGTCGCCGCCTCCTCCGCCGCGTGCGGCAGCATGCGCGTCGACCAAGGCGCGTCCCTCGTGGTCGACGGACCCTTCCGGCTTTCCGCGTCGCTGGCCGCCGCGCCCGACTCGACCCTCTCCTTCAATGGCGGCCTGATGGCCGCCGGTTCCCTTTCGCTCGCCAATGCGCAGCTGGTCGCGCCCGCCGTCGTCAACGCCGACGACGCCGTCATGGAGTTCTCGGGTTCGGTGAGTCTCTTCGGGTCGCTCGTCAACCACGGGGCGTTCAACGCCTTCGGCTCTTCCGGCATCTTCGGCGACTTCACCAACGCCGCCGCCGCCGTCACCACCATCCGCTCGGGCACGCTCTTCCTCTTCGGGTCGCTCAACAACCAAGGCGCAATCCTCGGCACCCTCTGCGCCACCTGCTCGGGCATGCCCCCGGGCCTCGAAGTCGGCGGCAACCTCGTGCTGGGCCCCGCCTCCAACCTCATCCTGCCCTTCCCCAACGCGATGGTCAGGGTCGGAGGCGACTTCGATTGCGCCATCAACGACCCCGGCCGCCTCGACCTCGCCATGGCCGAGCTTGTCCTTGACGGGACTTCCGCCGAGCAGACGGTCGAGGCCATGTCGCTCGACGTGGGCGTCGATCAGCTGGGCCTCTCGCGATCTCACGCCGGCGGCTTCCCCATCGGCACCCTCCGCGTCGCTTCGGGCAGCCGCGTCGCCTTGACCGACCGGCACGCCAACGTCGCGGGCACCACCCGCGGCAACGAAGCCGTGTACGTCAGCCATCTCGTCGTCGAGCCGGGCGCGACGCTCCGCACCGCGGGCGTCACCATCTATCACGAAGACGCCGTGATCGAGGGCGAGGTCGACGACTGGTCGCGGCTCGTGAGTCTCCGTCCGCCATGCCCGGCCGATATCACGCGCGATGGCGGCGTCGACGGCTCCGACGTCAACGCCTTCTTCGCCGCGTGGGAGACCGGCGAGCCCTCCTCCGATCTCAACGGCGACGGAGCCGCCGATGGTCAGGACGTTCAAGAGTTCTTCAGCCACTGGGAGGCCGGGTGCTGATCCACTCGGCATGCACATGAGCCACGGTTCCTTCGTTCGTCCTGTTGTCGCCGGCGTGTTGGCGGGCGTGCTGGCCTGCATGACGACCCCCTCGGCCGTGGCCGCCCCTCCGATGGTGCTCCGCACCCACTCCACCGGGTTGCAGCAACCCCTGGCCATCACCCACGCTCCGGGCGATGCATCGACCCTGTACGTGCTCCAGCGGCTCGGCAAGGTGGCCGCCATCGACGCCGCCTCCGGCGCGGTGCGATCCCTCGCATGGCTCGACCTCACCTCGATCGTGCGAGCGGTGGGGGATGGCGGCCTCTTGGGCATCGCCTTCGACCCCGCCTTCGCCCAGTCGGGGCACCTCTACATCTACCTCACCCGCCAGCCCGACAGCCAAGGCACCCTCATGCGCTTCACGGTCAACCCGACCACGCGCGTGCCCGACCCCGCCAGCGGCGTCGTCATCCTCACCCACGCCCGTGCAACCGGCGGCCACAACGGCGGATGGATCGGCTTCTCCCCCCTCGATGGCCTTCTGTACCTCGGCCTGGGTGACGGCGGCACCGGCACCGACGCCGACCCGCTCAACGGTGCGCAAACCCTGCAAGGGCTCCCCTTCCTCGGCAAGATCCTGCGCCTCGATCCTTCCGGCGACGACTTCCCCATCGACCCCGCCCGCAACTACCGCATCCCGCCCTCCAACCCCTTCGTCGGCACGACCAACGACCCCGAGATCTGGGCCTACGGCCTTCGCAACCCGTGGCGATGCTCCTTCGACCGAGCCACCGGCGACCTCTGGATCGCCGACGTCGGACACGACCTCTACGAGGAACTCAACGTCGAACGCGCGGGACACGCCGGCGGCAGCAACTACGGGTGGAAGTGCATGGAGGGGCCGGAATGCACGCCGTTTGGCGGCTGCGGACCGTGCCCTCTCCCCGGCCTGACGCTGCCGACCTTCGCCTACGACCACGGCATCGGACATTCCATCACCGGCGGCATCGTCTACCGCGGCTCGGCCATCCCTGGGTTGGTGGGCAGCTATGTCTTCGCCGACTGGGCCGACGGCAAGATGTTCACGCTCCGCGCATCAGCGGCAAGCGGCTTCGAAGAGGTCACCTCGATGGTCGAACCGGGCGGCGCGGCGCTGCTGTACACGATCGCCGCGATCGGCGAGGATGCGGCGGGCGAGCTGTATCTCGCCGACTGGCTGCGAGGGCGGCTGCTCAAGCTGGTGCCGCGACCGCTGGGGGCGTGCTGCCTGCCGGACGGTTCGTGCCAGACGCTGTCGGCAGCGGGCTGTCAGGATGCGTCGGGCACCTATGTCGGCGACGGCACGACCTGCGAGCAGTCGTGCACGCCGCCCGCGTGCATCGGCGACTTTAACCAAGACGGCGGCGTCGACGGCTCCGACATCTTCGCCTTCTTCGAGGCGTGGCAGCAGGGCGACGCCTCGGCGGACGTCAGCCAGGACGGCGGCGTCGACGGGACCGACGTGGAGGCCTTCTTCGTGCGGTGGGAGGCGGGGTGCTGAAGGCGGGAGGAAGCGGAATGAGGTTCAAGACATCGTGGATCGCGGTGGGGATGGCGTTGGCAGCATCGGCGGCGGTGGCGCAGGAGAGTCGCCTTGCCATCAGGGTCAGCGAGGACGGCGTGAACTGGTCGTCGAGCGTGACCGTCAATCACGCTGCCGGCGACTCCGGCCGTGTATACGTCGGCTATTTCATGACCTATGTGCCGGCAGCGGGAGGAGCCGTGCCCAACGCCTTCGCATCTCTCACCTTCCAGCCCGTGTTCTCGAACGTTCGCTTCGGCACGGACACGATGGCCGCCTTCGCCAATCAGGGCAACAACGCCAACGGCGGCGCCGTTGATCCCCGCGCCAACTACAGCGCTCCGGGTGGCTTCGGCCGTCTGAAGCCTTGGGCCGCCTCGGGCCCCTCGACGTCACAGAGCTACGTCGTTCACCAGCACGCTGGTGGCAGCGGCGGCGCCCCCTCGACGGGCAACTTCTACCGCATCGCCCGTAACGACGTGACCCGCTGGGTGGGCACGGGCGCGACGAGCGGCACCTCGGCCGTGAACAACTTCAATGGCGCGGGTGGCGTGTTTGCCAGTCAGAAGCAGACCCCGGGTGCTGCTGATCCGGCTCGCATTGCGGGCTACGAGAACCTTCTCCTGATGGTTCTCGCCATCGACACCGGCACCGTTGCCCCGGGCGTTACCCACACGATCCTTGCCCAGGCTCCGACCGTCGGAATGTCTCGCAACGCGACGACCGGTGCTCGTGAGGCTTCATGGTACGCGAACACCACTGAAAATGCCCCGTCGATCAAGGCCGCCGTGGTCGTCAACGAAGCCACGATCAACATCGAAAGCTGTTCGTTTCTTCAGCAACCAATCAACCAATCGCTGACCTTCGGAGCGACGGCGGCCTTCAATGTGTCGTTCTCGGTGCCCAATCAGCAGTATCAGTGGCGGCGCAACGGTGTTGCCCTGGTTTCCGGCGGCCGCATTGCCGGTGCGACCACTCCCAACCTCTCCATCGCCTCCATAAGCACCTCCGACGAGGGCACGTATGACTGCATCGTCGTCGGTTCTTGTGGTGCGTTCGCCAGCAACCCGGCCACACTCGCCATCACCACGTGTCCAGACGGCTGGATCGGCTCAGCCACCGCTCCCTTCGGGAACCGCAAGGTACACGGACAGGCCTACTCGGCGGCCAACGCCGGCACGCTTCTCTTCGGAGGCGCCACGCCGTCAAACGCCGTGTTGGGTGACACGTGGCTGTATGCTGCCGGACAGTGGCGGCAGCTCACTTCCTCCGGCCCGTCGCCACGCGCATTCCTCGCGATGGCCCCGCTGCCGAATGGGCGTGTACTCCTATTTGGCGGTCAGACCGATGCCAACTCGTCCGCTTCGTCGCAATCCGATACGTGGGAATGGAACGGTTCAACGTGGACACGACTTGCCGTCTCCGGCCCTTCAGCACGGGCAGGGCACACGATGGTGCTCGACAGGACACGCAGCCGCGTTGTTCTTTTTGGCGGTCTGGATGCCGCGGGGGTGTCGCGACAAGACACGTGGGAATGGACGGGCGGGTCCTGGGTTCAGGTGGCCACATCGGGTCCACCGGCCAGTTTCGGGCAGGCGAGTGCATACGACCCGGTGTGGGGCGAGACGATCATCTTCGGCGGCGTAGGCAACGCAGCTGCCGAAACGTGGGCGTGGAACGGCGCATCATGGCGTCGAGCCGCCACTGGCGGCATCACTGCACGCTACTACCCCGCCATGGCCTTTGACGAAAATCTCGGCCGAATCGTGCTCTTTGGCGGCTTCGCCGGCGGGGCCGACGTCATGGGTGATTCGTACTTCTGGACCGGCTCCGCGTGGGCGCCTACTGGCATCGGCAGCGCTCCAGCACCTCGCTGGAACCACGGCCTGAGTTTCGATCGATCCGCCGGCACGCTGGTCATCACCGCCGGGACCGGATACGGACAGATCCCGCTGTCTGACTGGAATGTCCTGTCCAATCGGGCGCAGCCGGTTTTGCAACCTGTCGATCCCGTCGTTCAGCATGGTGGCACGGCGACGTTGTCGTTTAGCGCCGCGGGGTCCAGCATGTCGTACCGGTGGCGTCGCAACGGCACGCCACTGTTCGACGCCGGCAACGTCAGCGGGGCGGCCTATCCCACCATGACCATCTCGCCTGTTGGTGCCGCGGATCAGGGTGTTTACGACTGCGTGATCACCAGTCCCTGCGGCAACCTGACAAGCTTGCCCGCCACGCTCTCCTGTCGTCCCGTCATCTCGACCCAGCCGCTCGGCGGCAGCTTCCGCGCAGGGCAGGCGATTGAGCTTGCCGTTCAGGCCTCCGCCGGGACCAACCCCACGTACCGGTGGCGACGCGATGGCGTTGATCTGAGCGACAGTGTGGTGTATTCAGGATCCGGCACCTCGCGCCTCACGATCAACGCCGACGAGCCCGCGGACGGCGGTTCCTACTCACTGTCGATCACCAACCCCTGCGGCACCACTGTGTCGGCTGTCGCGGCGGTCGAGGTGACCTGCCCCGCCGACTTCAACGACGACGGCGGCACCGACGGTCAGGACCTCTTCGAGTTCTTCGACGCGTGGGCGAACGGAGCGTCGAGCGCCGACATCAACTTCGACGGGGGCACCGACGGCGGCGATGTCACGGCGTTCTTCCGTCGCTGGGAGGCGGGTTGCTGATCGCGATGCGATTGTGAAGCCATGCCGGCCAGCAAGCCCGTCCTGCGTTCCCGCCAGCCCGCCTCGCCGTCGCCGCTCAACGCGCTCCCCTCGCACACGGCGCCCGTGTACCCAGGGCTCACCCGCAAAGTCGGGCCGCGCCCTGGGCTACCTGCCGAGCGTCCGCGACGGGCTGAAAGAGGGGCTTGCCGCCGATTCGCGGACGCCAGCCCGCCTCGGGCGTCCCTTGGTTGAGCCGTGGGCGCGGCCCGGCTCTGCGGGCCAAGCCCC
>JBBAVG010000018.1:50238-53733 GCA_040397805.1 Phycisphaerales bacterium | reverse complement strand
GACATGAAGTCGTAGCCGAACTCGACGCGCTGCCGCGGCATTGCCGTGGGCAGATCAGTCCTGCTCTCCATCCAGATCAGCCGGTTCTCGCCGTCCCACCCGTAGTTCCACCGGCCGTCCTGCAGCAGGTTGCCGTCCACGTCGTGGGTGAAGGTCTCGGGGTCCTTGGGCAGGAATACCCAGAGTTCCTTTTCCGTGCCTGCGTGGGTTGGGTCGGATTCCACCAGCACCTGTTCGAACCTCGCCCCGGCGGAGTTGGTCCAAGAGACCTTCTTCTGATAATACTCCAGCAGGCGGAAGTCGACGGGCACCGTGCTGCCGCCCGTGGTGATGCTCACCGGGTACGACGCCATGGGCGCGTAGCCCATGATGTCAACGCTGCCGGGGGAGCCGCGGCCCGTGTACATGTTGAGCAGGTTGGAGGTGTAGTTGGCCGTCCGCAGGTTGTTGCCCGAGGCATCGCCGCCAGCCTTGGCCTGGGTGCGGTTGCCGATGTCGTCGAAGGTGTACTCGAACTGCTGGCCGGGGATGGGCGCGCCGGTGCTCGAGTAGCGCTTGCCGGAGCTCACCTGGCCCAGGTCGTCGTAGACGTACTGCCAGTAAGACCCGTCGGCCAGCGTGGTGCGGGTGCGCTCTCGCCTCGTCCGCTCTGGCACTTGCTTGTCTCCGCAATGAGCGGTCCCGGCTCCTCGTCGCTTCGGGGGCGAGCGTGGCGATCCTCCGCATGCTGGCTCACGGCGGGCACGCCTTGGCCAGGTCCACCGTCGCCCCGGGGCTGTCGACCGCGAGGCCGCCCGTGGCGGCGTCGCCCACGGCCAGACTCATCGCCCGCAGTTCGCGGATCAGGTGGGCCAGTTCGCCCCGCACGGGCGCGGTGAAGATCATCGCCTCGTCGCTGATGGGGTGGCGGATGCCCAGCGTGCACGCGTGCAACGCCTGCACGTCCATCAGCTCGCGCCCCGCCGCGTCGTGGAAGGGCCGGCCGCCGTACATGTCGTCGCCCACGATCGGCCAGCCCAGGTGCGACAGGTGCACGCGGATCTGGTGCGTGCGGCCCGTCTTGAGCTCCAGCTCCACCAGCGTGAAGTGCGTCGTGTCCGTCGGGCCGCCGTTGCGGGGCCCCTTCAGGAAGCGGTCCTCGATGCGGTACCGCTCGCGCACGCGGCAGATCGTCACCGCGTTCTTCCCCAACTCGTCGTGCCGCACCACCGTCTTCTCCCGGTACCCCTTCTCGCGCGAGGGGTGGGGGCCCAGCGGCAGGTCGATCACCTGCACGTTGGGCTCGACCTTCCCGTGCACCACCGCGATGTACCGCTTGTCCACCCGCCGATGCTCGAACTGGTGCCCCAGCTTCCAGTGCGCCTCGTTCTGCTTCGCGAAGACGATGCACCCGCTCGTGTTGCGGTCGAGCCGGTGCACCACGCCGGGCCGCGCGAACTCCTTGCCCACCGCCGACAGCCCGCCCCCCGTCGAGGACCGGTGCCGGAAGTGGTACGCCAACGCGTTCACCAGCGTGCCGCGCAGGTTCGAACGCGCCGGGTGCACGATGATGTCCGGCGGCTTGTTGAGCACCAGCATGTGCTCGTCCTCGAACAGGATGTCCAGCGGGATGTCCTCCGGCGGGATCTCCCCGCTCGGCGGCGGCGGCACCACCACCTCCACCACGTCCCCCTGACGCAGCACCGTCGACGCCTTGGGAATCCGCTGGTTCACCAGCACGCCACCCTCGTCGATCAGCCGCTGCAGCTGCGTGCGGCTCATGAAGGTGATGCGGTCGGTCAGATATCGGTCCAGCCGCTTCTGCAGGTCGCGACGAAGCGAGAAGACCACCCGCCGCAACTCCTCGTCGTCCTCGAGGCCCGCCTCCGCGGCGGCGTCCAACGCCTTGCGCATCGCCTCGCCGTCCACCGCGCCCCCCGGCAGGATGAAGCCGTTGGCCAAGGCGACGTCCGCCGCGTCGTCATCCGCGGGTGACGGCGTGCGCTGGGGGCGTTCGGACTTGGCACCCCGCTGCGGGTGGAATGGACCGGCGGGAGACATGGATCAGACCGACGTGGGGACCACCAACTGGTCCGTTCGTGACGCCGCAGCTCACTTGGGGGCGGCGGGCTCGGTGGGCGGAACGATCGGCTGGGGAGCGACCGGCTGCGCGGGCGTCGACTCGGGCGTGGCCCCGGGCTCGACCTTCACCGGCTCGAGGTTCATGGTGCTCGGTGCGGCGGCCGGGTTGGGCTCCGCCTCGGCGATGGTCGGCAGTTCGGCCTTGGGGAGCAGGGCCGGCACGTTGGCCAGGGCGTCGATGGATGCCGCCCGATCCTTGGCGATCGTGCCCTGCATGGCCAGGGTGGTGCCGGCGGTCATCTGCTCGATCTGGGCGTAGAGGGTCTTGGCCTTGGCGAAGTCGCGGTCGCACTCGGCGATGGCGGCCAGCCCGAAGGTGGCGCCCACGGCGAAGATGCGGCGGGCGGGGTCGGTGCCGGCCTCGGACGCCACCTGCGTGTACAGGTCGGAGGCCTTGGCGAGGTATTCCTTGCGGACCTCGGGGGTCAGCAGGTCGTCGGCGTTCTCGAGCTTGCCCTCGGCGTCGATCTTGGCGCCGGCCTTCACGCCGCGGCGGACGGCGTTGAGGTAGAGGTCGGCGGCTTCGAGCCGGGCGAGGATGCTGACCGAGCGGGTGGAGCCGACGGTCTGGGCCACGGCGGCGACGCTCTCGGGGCTGGCGTTGTCGGCGCCCGCCCGGACGGCCTCGAACTCCTCGAAGGCGCGGTCGACCTTCAGGGCCTGCTGGGTGTCCCACCAGCGCTTGGCGGTGGTGCCGCCGCCCAGGAGGGCGACGAGGAGGAGCATCCAGACCCCGTAGGTGCGGAGGAACTCGATGAAGTCCTCGTTCAGCCGGCTCTCTTCAAGGCCGGCGCGTTCGCGGATTTGGGCTTGCCGTTGGTCCATGGGTTCTTCTCGCGTGCGTGAACGGGAATGATAGGGGCGCGGGGGGAACGAAGGGGCCGCCGCGGGATCCCCGGCCGGGGGGCAGGCGAGAGCGGGTCGGGCGGGGGGCGAGGCGTCGGGTGCGGAGCGGCAAACCCGCCGCGGAGCACACGTTGGCGTGCGAAGGCATGTATACTCATGGCGTGGACACCGGGCCGAGCGCGCAAAGGGTGGCGCGACGTGCAACGGATCGGCGTTAGCGCGTCCGAGCACGAGCCATGCGTCGGGTCGCCGCGGTGGAGCGGCACGTTTCCCGGACGCCGGTGGGTCGCAGGGCATGATCCGGCCGCGTGGGTCCGTCGCCGCGGGCGATGGGGGCACGCGGGCCGCGAGGTCGCCCGAATCACAGACTGTTCACGAGATGGCCACCATTTCAGCACGCACGTCGTTCCTTCACGGGCAATGGACCGCCGCCGACTCGGCGCAGCTCTACGGCATCGCCGACTGGGGCAAGGGGTACGTCTCGGTCAACGCGGCGGGCAACGCCACCGTGCTGCCGACGAAGGACGG
>JBBAVG010000018.1:46733-50138 GCA_040397805.1 Phycisphaerales bacterium | reverse complement strand
GGGCCGGGCGTCAACGGGATGCCCATCATCTGCAACGGCTTCAAGGACAGCGAGTTCATCGAGACGGTGACGCTGGCGACCAAGCTGGGCCGCAACATCATCCCCGTGGTCGAGAAGTTCAGCGAGCTTGAGCTGGTGGTCAAGCACGCCAAGGCGTACAACGTGCGGCCGAAGATCGGCCTGCGCGTCAAGCTCTCGGCCCGCGGCGCGGGCCGCTGGGAGGGCTCGGCGGGCGTCCGCAGCAAGTTCGGCCTCTTCGTGAGCGAGGTCCTCAAGGCCGTCGAGTACCTCAAGCAGCACGGGATGCTCGACTGCCTCAACCTCATCCACTGCCACGTCGGCAGCCAGCTCTACGACATCCGCGTCCTCAAGAACGCCATCAACGAGCTGACGCACGTCTACTGCGAACTGCACAAGATGGGCGCGGGCCTGACGATGCTCGACATCGGCGGCGGCATGGGCGTCGACTACGACGGCAGCCAGTCGGCGTGGTCGAGCTCGATCAACTACTCCGTCGCCGAGTACGCCGCCGACGTGGTCTACCGCATCAAGAGCGTCTGCGACGACGCGGGCGTGCCCCACCCGATGATCCTCAGCGAGTCGGGCCGCGCCATGGTGGCCTACTCGAGCGTGCTCGTGATGGACGTGCTGGGCACCAGCCGCTTCGAGTCCGACCCCGACATGCCCGCCATCGAGGCGGCCATGAAGCGGGAGACCGAAAAGGGCGGCGACGTGCCCCAGCCCCTCAAGGACCTGCTCGACTGCTATCGCAACCTCGGCGAGCGGAACACCACCGAGTGCTTCCACGACGCCACGCAGGCCCGCGACGAGGCGATGAGCCTCTTCAGCCTGGGCTACATGAGTCTCGAGATGCGGGCCGCCACCGAGCAGCTCTTCTGGGCCATCGGCCACAAGATCATCGCGCTCTGCGGCCGCAAGGGCGATCTTCCCGAGGACTTCGAGGCCCTCCCCGAGCTCCTTTCCGACATCTACTTCTGCAACTTCTCCCTCTTCCAGAGCATGCCCGACTCGTGGGCCATCGACCAGCTCTTCCCCATCTGCCCCATCCACCGCCTCAACGAGTTGCCCACGCGGCGGGCCATTCTCGCCGACATCACCTGCGATTCCGACGGCAAGATCGACCACTTCGTCGACAAGCGCGTCGACAAGAAGTGCCTCGAACTGCACGAGGTGCGCGAGTTGCCCGGCGAAGCCGCGGGCGTCGAGCCCTATTACCTCGGCGTCTTCCTGCTGGGCGCGTACCAGGAGATCCTGGGCGACCTGCACAACCTCCTGGGCGACACGCACGCCGTGCACCTGAGCATCGACGACAACGGCGCGTGGGAGATCGAGGAAGTCATCGAGGGCGACACCGTCGAGGAGGTCCTCAAGTACGTGCAGTACGACCCCGAGGACCTCAAGCGGGCCATGCGGCTCGACATCGAGGCCGCCTGCCGCCAGGGCCGCATCACGCTCGCCGAGGGCAAGAGTCTGCTCAAGTTCTACGACGACGGCCTCGAGGGGTACACGTACCTCGAGGAGTGATCGACCGCAGGGTCGACGGCGGGCTCAGCGATGTTCCCTTCCTTGCCGCGAAGCTTGTCCTTGGCCGGGTTCGTCCCGGCGACCGATGCGCCGTGGGGCGGGTCGCCTCGTGACGTCATCGAATGGGCCGCCTCCAAGGGCGTGCGACTCGTCCATCTCGACGCCACGTGCGCAGGCCTTCGCCCGCGCGAACTCGACCGCTCCGCGCGGCGCGACGTCGCCGCCATGCTGCGGCGGCTGCGGCTGACGCTCGGCGGCATCGACGCGTGGATCCCCCCGGACCACTTTGTCGATGCCCGATACGTCGATCGTGCCGCGGCGGCGGCCATCGCGGCGTGCGACCTGGCTTCCGAACTCGCCTCGCTGGGCGCGTGCCCGCAGCGTCCCGCCGTGAGTCTGCACCTGTCGGGGGCGACGGCGTCGGCCGTGCGGTCCTCGATCACGGCGGCGGCGGACGTGGCGGGCGTGGTCGTCGCCGACCACCAATGGCCCCCCGCCGAACCGCTCGGGCCCTCGAGCCCGATGGGCGTGGGGTTCGATCCCGCGGCGGTGCTCATGGCGGGCGAGGCCGACCCGTGCCAGGCGCTCGCGACGGTCGACCGGCGGGTCGTCTCGGCCCGGTTGTCGGATCTGTCGTCGCTCGGACGCGTGCCGCCGGGTGAAGGGCGGCTCGACACGCTTGCCTATGAGGTGGCGGTGGCGACGGCGATGCCCGGGGCCTCCCTCGTGGTCGATTCGCGGGGCATGGGACGCGACGCGCTGCTTCGGCTGGTGCCGCTGGCCGTGCCCGCGGCGGACTGACCTGCTGCCCTTGCGGCCGGCACGGGACGTACCCTCGCCTTGACATGTCCACCTCCCACGCAGGTTCATCACTCCGCGGCCGGGTCGCGATCGTCACGGGCGCGTCGGCGGGCATCGGCGAAGCCATCGCCCGCGCCTTCCACGCCCACGGGGCCTCGCTGGTGCTCAACGCACGGCGGGCCGAGCGGCTCAGGGCCGTGGGCGATTCGCTGCCGGGCTCGACCTGCGTCGTCGGCGACGCGGCCGAGGCCAGCGTCATCGGCTCGATGCTCGACGGCGCGAAGGCGGCCTTCGGCCGCGAGGCCGACCTGGTGGTCGTGAACGCCGGGCGTGGGCTCAACGGCTCGGTCATCACCTCCGACACCGCGGCATGGGAAGAGATGGTCCGCACGAACGTGCTGGGCGCAGCGCGGCTCATCCGCGAGGCGGGCGTTCGCATGACCGCAGCCTCGCAGGGGCTCGCCGGGCCCGACGTGCTGGTGTCGCCCCGCGACATCATCGTGATCGGGTCGATCGTCGGGCGGCACGTCTCGCCCTTTTCCTCGATGTACGGCGGCACCAAGTTCGCGGTGCACGGCATGGTCGAGGGCGTTCGCCGCGAGCTGGCGCCCAAGGGCGTTCGCGTCTCGCTGATCGCTCCGGGCTTTGTCGTCTCCGAGTTTCAGGATGTGGCGGGGTACGACCCCACGTGGGTCAAGGACGTCTTCCAGCGCATCGGCCCGCCCTTGGTGCCCGACGACGTGGCCCGCACCGCGAGTTTCATCGCTGCGCAACCTGCGGGCGTGCACGTGGGCGACATCGTCATTCGTCCGACGCGACAGGATTACCCCTGACATGCCTACGGCGGTCTGCATCGGCAACTTCGACGGCGTGCACGTGGGGCACGAGGCGATCACGCGTGCCGCTCGGCGACTGGTGGGCGAGGGCGGACGCGTGGTGGCGATGGCCTTCGATCCGCACCCGATCACCGTGCTGCGGCCGTCGCTCTCGCCGGCGCGACTGACGACCTTCGACGTGCGGGCCGACCTGCTCCGCAAGGCGGGCGTCGACGAGGTCGTG
>JBBAVG010000018.1:45315-46633 GCA_040397805.1 Phycisphaerales bacterium | reverse complement strand
TGGTGCGGACGCTGGTGAGGAGCGGCCGCGTGCAGGACGCCACCCGCGTGCTGGGGCGGCCGTACGCCATCGAGGGCGAGGTGGTCCGCGGCGATCAGCGAGGCCGCACCATCGGCTTCCCGACGGCCAATGTCGCCGCCACGACCATGCTCCCCGGCGATGGCGTTTATGCGGCCCTCGCCACGCTCCCCGACGGCACGACGCACGCGGCGGCGGTGAACGTGGGGTCGCGCCCGACCTTCGCGGGCGTCGAGCGACGCCTTGAGGCGCACGTCATCGCGGGCTCGCCCCCGGCCGGGTACGGGTGGCGATTGCGGCTGGACTTCCTCGCGTGGATTCGCGACCAGGTGCGGTTCGACGGGCCTGAACGGCTCGTGAGGCAACTCGTCTCCGACGTGGCTCGCTCGACGGACTTCGCGCACGCCGCGACGGCCTGAGCGGGGCCTGAGATGAACCTGAACATGCTCACTTGGGCTGGGACGCGGGAGCGGCCGCCGGCGCGGATGCCGCGGGCGTCTCCTTCTTGACCTTGCGTTCGAGCCGCCCGAAGTAGTGCTTCACGGCGTCGTGGAACTCGCGGGGAATCTGCATCGAGTCCATCGCCTCGGCGGCCTCGCGGCTTCCCGCCTCGACGACGGTCGAGAACTCGGCCGTGGATTCGCCCTTCACCGCTTCGCCGAAGACCAAGCGGCTGCCGATGATCGCGCCCGCCTGCGTTTGCACGGCGGCCTTTTCCTTCTTGTATTGGATGTCGGTGGCCACCGCGTCGGGGCTCGCGCCGCCGGAGCTCTGGCCGGGACCTCCGCTTCCCGGGCCCTGCTTGCCGGCGGATTCGCCGGGCTTCCAGCCGCCGGTGGCGCCCTTGCCGGGGTTGCTGCCCGGGTTGTCGCACTGGCCGCCGAGACACTCGCCCAGATCGGCGAGTTGGCTCTTGGCCTGTTCCAACGCCGCGTCGAGGTTCTGCATGTCCTCCGAGAGCATCTCCGACTCGGAGAGTTCCTTCTCGAGCGACTCCATGCCCTCCTGGCCTTCCTGCTGCAGGCCGTCCTGCGTCATGCCCTGGGCCATCTTCGACATGCCCTCGCCCATGCGGCCGGCCTTGTCGCACGTCTTGGACGCGCTCTTGGCCATCTCGAGCATCTGCTGCTTCTGCTCGGCGGACATCGGCGTCTGCTCGAGGGCCTTCTTCAACGCTTCCGGGTCCTTCATGGCCTGACGGGCGAGTTCCTCGGCGGTCTTCTTGTCGAGGCCCGCCTTCTGCAGCGCCTTGGCGACCTGCTCGTGATTCTCGGCCAGGTCCTTGAGCTGCTTGGAGAGC
>JBBAVG010000018.1:0-45215 GCA_040397805.1 Phycisphaerales bacterium | reverse complement strand
TCCTGGTCCTTGGGCGTCTGCTTGTCGGGCGAGTCCTTCTCGCCATCGGCGGGCTTCTCGGGGAGCTGGATGTTCGCCTTGGCGAGCGCGGCCTTGATCTCCTGCTCCTTGCGTTCAAGGTCGGCCTTCACCTCGGCCACGGCCTGGAGTTTCTGCTCCTTGGCCACCTGCTCGGCGCGGACGCCAAGCAGGTCCATGGGCGTCATGAACGCGGCGACCAACGCCAGCACGAGGCCCAACGCCAGCGGCACCGGCCACAGTCGCGGCGCGTTGATCGGCAGGGAATCGCCCACGCGCACCGTCTTGGCCACCGCCGCGGCGTTCTCGACCACCGCCTTCGACCACGGGTCGTCCTGCACCGTGACGCACATCGCCGTGCTGAGCGATTCCTTCAGGCCCGCGCGATCGTCGACGATGCGGGCCACCGACAGGGGGCCGCGTCGAGCCGTGACGCTCCAGACCAAGGCGGCCACCACCCACACGCCCGCCGCCGCCCACGCGATGACGGACCACGGGAGCGACCACGCGAAGAGGCGATCGCCCACGAGCGTCAGGAGTAGCAGCGTCAGCACGATGCAGGCCGTGATCGTGAGCGTGCGGAGGGTGTCGGTCACCCAGAGGCGTCGCGAGGCCTGTCCCAGCACCTGCCTGATCTCGTCCATGGCGTTGAGCTCCGCGGCGGCGTGCCGACTCCCGAAGCGGGACCACCTGCCGAAACCCTATCGGCCCGACGCAGGCGCCACTTCTTCCTTCATGATACGGATGAGCCCGTCGGCCGGGTTCACCCCTGCCCGTCCCGCCCCGGCACACCCCTGCAGGACTTTGCATGCGCGGTCGGGGGCCATTCGTGGGCCGCGTCAAGGTCTCTACCATACCCGCACTGATGTCAGGACCGCCGGACAAGTCCATCATGCGCTCGCTGGGGGAGTTCTGCGGTCACGTCCTCAAGGGCGTCAAGACCGATCCGGCCGCACCTGCGCCACGCGTCGCCCGAGCGAAGGTGGAGGAAGAGGTTCGCGAGACGCCTGCGGGTCGGGTGGTCCTTCGACGCACCGTCATCGAGGAGATCGTGCTGCCCGAGGGTTCGGCCGGTCCCGCGGCATCCACCGACCGAGCGGCCCGCACCGACCGTGCGGACCGCACCGGCCGCTGAGCGGTCGTGGCCCGGGACGGTGGCCGACGGGCCGGACTATTCTCCCGCCTCATGGCGTTGCTCTCGGTCAACATCGATCACGTCGCGACCGTGCGTCAGGCGAGGTATCGCCAGTCCGCCCACTACGGGGAACCCGATGTCGCCCGGATCGTCTCCGACGTCGAGATCGCCGGCGCCGACGGCATCACCGTTCACCTTCGCGAAGACCGCCGCCACGTCACCGATCGCGATGTCGAGACGCTCCGCGGCTTGGTTCGCGTGAAGTTCAACCTCGAGATGGCCGCCACCGACGAGATGGTCGCCATCGCCGCCCGCGTGCGGCCCCACTCGGCCATGCTGGTTCCCGAGGGACGCAACGAAGTGACCACCGAAGGCGGGCTCGACGTGGCGGGCGGGCGCTCGCGGCTGGCCACCGTCGTCGCCTCCCTCAAGCGGGCCGGGTGCCTCGTGTCGGCCTTCATCGACGCCGACCCGGCCCAGATCGACGCGGCCGCCGAGGCCGGCTTCGACGTCTGCGAGGTGCACACGGGGCCCTACGCCGAGGCGTTCCTCGCCTGCGGCGGCGACGACCGCGACCCGCTCCTGGCCGAGCGGCGGCGGCAGGTGCAGGCCGCCGGCGAGCGGATCCTCCGCCGCGGCATGCGCTTCAACGCGGGCCACGCCCTCAACTACGCCAACGTCGGGTGGGTCGCCTCGCTCCCGGGCCTGGGTGAACTCCACATCGGACACGCCATCGTCGCCCGTGCCCTTCACTGCGGCATGGGCGAGGCCGTGCGGGAGATGAAGCGGAGCATTCGCGACGGCGTGCTCGTCGCGCACGCCCGACGCGAGGCCTCGCGATCCGGGGGCGAGGCGTGAACTCGATGGTCGCCGAACAGGTTCGCACGTGGGAGCAGGAGTGTCGCCCGACGCGTCGGGCCGCAGTCGTTCGAGGATGTGCATGGCCGACCCGTTGAGCAAGGACGTCATCGTCGATCAGGAGGGCGCGCTTCGCTACCTGGCCTCTCGTCTCAACGTCGAGACGAGTTCGCCCGCGTCGCTGGACGCCGCCAAGGTGTTCACGCTCGACCGCATGCGGGCGTTGCTGGACGCCATGGGCCGTCCGCACTTGGCATACCCGGTGATGCACGTGGCGGGGAGCAAGGGCAAGGGCAGCGTGTGCGAGATGGCAGCGTCGGGCCTGGCCGGGTCGGGGCTTCGCGTGGGGCTGTACACCTCGCCGCACCTGCAGCGGATCAACGAACGGATCCGCGTGTCGGGCGTCGAGATCGAACCGGGCCGGTTTGCCGAGTTGGTGCGGGAGGTGGCTGGGCACGCCGCGAAGGTCGAGCGGCCGGATGACCCGTGCACGTACTTCGAGCTGCTGACGGCGGTGGCGTTCGCGCACTTCGCCGCCGAGCGGGTGGATGTGGCGGTGGTCGAGGTGGGGCTCGGGGGTCGCGACGACGCCACCAACGTCGTGCAGCCGGCGGTGTGCGTGATCGGCGTCATTCAACTCGAGCACACGCAGTTGCTGGGCGATTCGCTCGCGAGCATCGCCGCCGCCAAGGCCGGCATCATCAAGAAGGGCGTGCCGGTGGTGACGCTGCCGCAGGACCCCTCCGCGGCCGAGGTCATCGCGGCCAAGGCCGCCGCCGCCAACGCGCCGCTGCGCGTGGTGGGGGGAGAGGGCGTCGAGTATTCCCATCGGTTCGGTCTGCCCGACGGCGGCCCGTCGCGGAGCATGCGGGTCACGGTCAAGGCCGACGGGCTCCACTGGATGCACGTCGAGGTGCCCTTCGCCGGCGAGCATCAGGCGTGGAACTGCGGGTTGGCGCTCGCCGGCATCGGCGTGCTGCGAGGTCGCGGGGTGCGGGTGGATCTTGACGCCGTCGCCAAAGGGGTCGCCGCCACGCCCCTTCGGGGCCGGCTGGAATGGACGCAGGTGGGCGAGGGCGCGTCGGTCCGCAAGGTGGCCATGGACGTGGCGCACACGCCCGATTCGGTCGCCGCGTTGATGCGGACGCTCGCGGTGGTCTCGTCGCACGAGTCGCTCGTGTGCATCGTCGGCGTCGCCCAGGACAAGGATGTCGACGGCGTGCTCAGGGCCGTCGCCGGGGGCGCGGACAAGGTCTTCTTCACGAGGGCGCCGGGGCATCGCCGGGGTGCGGACCCCGATGACCTGCTGCGTCGGTACGAGGCCGTCGGCGGGGGCATGGCCCAGAGCGTTCCCGAGTTCGAGGGATGCTTCGATGCCGCGGTGCGGTCGTCGGGGCCCAGGGACGTCGTCCTGATCACCGGATCGCACGTCATCGTGGGGGCGGCACGAACCTTGGTGGCCCGCCGCACGAACCGGGGATGAGTCTCGGGCGCCGTGACGGTCGGTCGGGCTGTCGGTCGGGCCGATACAAGCGTGAACGGTGCACCCGGGAACCGAACGCCCGAGACCGCGTTCCACCCGCCCACGGAGCGAGCCCATGCAGTCGTCCGCCATGTCGATCCTGATCGCCGCCCTGCTCGCGGCATCCGCTCGCTTCGCGTCGGGGGCGGCCCTGCAACCCGCCGACCCGCCGTCGCCTCCGGTGGTGAGCATGGAGGGTGGCGACGAGATCAAGGCCTTCCCCGCGCCCGAGGTGTCGCCGGCCGTGAAGGCCTTGCTCGAGGCCCCGTATCTCTCCGATGCCGAACGGGCGTCGGCTCGCGTGCGTCATGGCGTGTGGACCGAAGCCGACCTCGCGCAGCCCGTTCTGCGGGCGCGTGCCGCGGTGATTCGGGGCGACTGGCTCGACGCCGCACTGGCCGACCCGACGGCCGACCCGATCGACCGAGCCGAGGCGATGGTGCGGGCGGGCCGAATGACCGAGGCGATCGACGCGTTGGCCGGCGTCGAGGGACTCCGCGCAGCCCGCGTGCGGGCCGAGGCGATGCTCGACGGAGGACGCATTCCCGAGGGCGTCGAGGTGCTTGAGCGCGCCGTCGGCATCGTCACGGGCGAGACGCCGCCGCGTGACGGCGACGAGTTGGCCGAGGGCGTGCGGTGCGCGATGTTGCTCTCGCGGTGGAAGCCCGGGTCCGCGCCGTCGCACCAGCGGATGCTGGAGTTGCTGGGCAAGGCGCGGGACGAGCTCGACCGCGTGTCGTGGCGGGCCAACCTCGTCGAGGCGTTGCTGCTGTACGAGAAGGACTGGTTCGAGGAGGTCTCCAAGACGGTCGAGACGGTGCTGACGCTCAACCCGTCGTGCGCGGAGGCCTACTGGCTGTACGGGCAGATGTGCGTCGACACCTTCGACTTCCCGCGGGCGGAGCGGATCGCCGCGAGGCTCGACGCCCTCAGTGCGCCCTCGCCGTCGATCCACGCCGCGTGCATCCGTTCGTACGTGCGGCAGCGACAGAACGAGGGCGAGGCCGCGCTGGCGCAACTCGAGGGGGCGTTCGCGGCGTATCCCGCCTCGCGGCTGCTGCTGGGCCATCAGGCGGCGAGCGTGGCGACGCAGTTCGACTTCGAACGGGTCGATCGGTTGCTCGAGTCGTACCTCGCCACGGCACCGGGGTCGCCGCTGGCGCACTTTCTCGTCGGCCGGGCGATGTCGGGCTCGAGGCAGTACGCGCAGGCGGCGACCTACCTGGCGAAGGCGGCCGAGATGGCGCCGTCGTGGACCGAGCCCACGGTCGAGCTCGGGCTCAGCGAGATGCAGGCGGGGCGCGACCAGGCCGCCTTGGTCGCGCTCGAGCGGGCCGTCAAGCTCGATCCGCTCCACAAGCGGGCCGCGAACAGCTTGACGCTGCTGCGGGAACTCGCGGGCTTCGTCTCGGTCACCAGCGATCACTTCGTGGTGCGGTGCAAGCCGGGCATCGACGAGCTCGTGGCGAGGGAGATGCTCGGGCCGCTCGAGGAGATCTTCCGCCGCGTGACGGGCAACGGCCCCGGGGGCATCGATCACGTGCCGGCCGGACGCACCGTGGTCGAGCTCTATCCCAACCACCGCTGGTTCGGCGTGCGGATCACCGGCATGCCGGCCCTGCACACGATCGCCGCCGCGACGGGACCCGTGATCGCCATGGAGGCCCCTCGCGAGGGCCCCGGCCACATGGGCTCGTTCGACTGGCGACGCGTGGTGCAGCACGAGTACACGCACACCGTGACGCTGTCGCGGACGAGCAACCGCCTGCCGCACTGGTTCACCGAGGCGGGCGCGGTCTACCTCGAGGACTCGCCGCGCGACTACTCGACGGTGAGGCTCATGACCATGGCGTTCGAGACCGATCGCCTGTTCGACCTCGACACCATCAGCATCATGTTCGTGCGGCCCAAGCGGCCCACCGACCGCTCGCAGGCCTACGCGCAGGGGCACCTGATGTACGAGTACATCATCGAGCGGTTCGGCGCGTCGAGCCCGCTGCGGCTGATGGACCTCTACGCCAAGGGCGTGCGCGAGTCCGCCGCGTTCAAGGATGTGCTGGGCATCGACCGACCGGAGTTCCTCGAGGGCTTCAAGCAGTGGCTGAAGGGACGCCTCGAGCAGTGGGGGATGGTGCCCACGCAGGCCGCCCCGGGGCTCAAGACGTTGCTCGAACGCGACGCCAAGGCCGCGGGCGTCGAGGTCGACGAGACGGGCGCGACGCCCGCGCAGATCGAGGCGTGGCTTGAGGAGTTCCCGGCCAATCCCTTCGTGCTCGAGGAGGCCGTCACGCTGGGGCTCAAGGCATCGGGCGGCAAGGCCGTGCCCGACCTGCTGCCGTTGCTGGAGCGGTACGCCGCCGCCCGGCCCGTCGATCCGATGCCCCACAAGCTGCTGGCATCCCACTATCTCGAGTCGGCTGCGCCCGAACGGGCCGTGCCGCATCTTGAGTATCTCGACGCCCGCGAGCAGCACTCGCCGGGGTTCGCCGCGGAGTTGGCCCGACGCCACGCCGCCGCGGGCGACATGACCCGTGCGGTCGAGAAGGCCACCAGGGCCACGCAGATCGCGCCGTACGACCCGGCGTATCGCGAGTTGGCCGCGACCATCGGCCTGCGGGCCGGCGACCGTGCCATGGCCGAGCGTCACATTCGCGCCCTGACGGTGCTGGAGCCCGACCGCGACATCCACAAGCGGCGGCTCGAGGCGCTCTCCAAGTTGCCGCCCCAGTGAATCGCGATCACGCGCCCGCGGCGTTGTCGGCCGGCCAGCCGCTGGTGGCCACGAACCACTCGCGGAGCCGACGCACGATGGCTTCGGGCTTCATGCCCGCGTCGAATCGCATGATCGGTCCGAGCGTCACCTTCGCCCGACTGGTTCGCCACAGGCTCTGCCACGCTTGCGGCGTCTGCGGCGTGTCCGTGATGAACACGGGAAGCACCGGCGCGCCCGTCTTGGCGATCACCAGCCCCGCGCCGGGCATGAACGGCCGCAGGCGACCCGCCGGACGCTCGATGCCCCCTTCGGGGAAGATGCCCAGCACGCCCCCGTCCTCGACGTGGCGGATCGCCTCGCGAAGACTCCGGGTGTCGGCCCGGGCCTGGGTGTCGACGCCGATGATCGACAGCCAGTCCCATGCCGCCGCGCACGCCGGGAGCATCATGTCGCGGGCCATCATCCAGCGGATCTCCGGCACCACCAGCGACTGCGCCAGCAGCGGATCCGCGCCCGCCGTGTGGTTGCACACCACGATCAGCGGCCCGGCCGTCGGCACGTGCGAGCGATCGACGCCCCGGCGGCTCACGCCGTGCATCACCGCCGCGTACAGCTGGACGAGCCGATAGACGATGCCGGTGAAGACGTCGCCCTGTCGGGGCGTGCCCGTGGTGATCCAGCGGCTGAACGCCGCCAGCGTCAGCCACGCGGCCGTGAGCAGGATGATCGACCACGTCGACACGCGGGCCAAGGTTAGCTCTCACTAAACTCCCGATCCATGCGGGGGTGGGCGTCGTACCCTTGCTTCATGGCGGACTTGTGGCAGGCCAAGCGAGAGGAAGCGCGGCGAGGGGCCGCGCCCTTGGCCGTGCGCATGCGTCCGGCCACGCTCGACGAGTTCGTCGGCCAGTCGCACATCCTGGGCCCCGGCCGGCTGCTGCGGCGCATGCTCGACGCCGACGCCGTCGTGAGCATCATCCTCCACGGCCCGCCGGGCACGGGCAAGACCACGCTCGCCGAGCTCATCGCCCGGAGCGGCAAGCGGGTCTTCGTCCACGAGAATGCGGCGTCGGTGGGGGTCAAACGCATCCGCGAGATCGTCGACGAGGCCGCGAGGCGGCTGGAACTCGAGCGCAAGCGCACGATCCTCTTCCTCGACGAGATCCACCGCTTCACCAAGGCCCAGCAGGACGTGCTGCTGGGCGACGTCGAACGGGGCGTCATCACGCTGGTGGGGGCCACCACCGAGAACCCGCTCTTTGCCGTCAACTCGGCGCTCGTGAGCCGCAGCACCCTCTTCCGCCTCGAACCCGTTCCCGAAGCCGACATCGTCGTCGCGCTCCGCCGTGCCGTCGCGGACGCCTCGCGCGGGTTGGGCTCGCTCAAGCTCGACGTTCGCGACGAGGCCTACGCCCTCTGGGCCAAGCGGTGCGACGGCGACGTCCGCAAGGCCCTCACCGCGCTCGAGGTCGCCGCCCTCTCGAGCCATGCGCCGCCCGCGGCGGACGCCGACGCACCGGCGGCCGTCATCGATTTGGCCGTTGCCGAGGATTCCATCCAGGCCAAGGCCATCGTCTACGACGCGGGGGGCGACGCCCACTACGACGCGGCGTCGGCCCTCATCAAGTCCGTGCGGGGCAGCGATCCTGACGCCGCCCTGTACTGGCTCGCCGTCATGCTCGAGGCCGGCGAGGACGTTCGGTTCATCGCCAGGCGTCTGGCCATCCTCGCCAGCGAGGATGTCGGCAACGCCGACCCGCGGGGCATCATGGTGGCCGCCGCCGCGTGGGAACTGGTCGAACGCATCGGCATGCCCGAGGCCCGCATCACGCTCGCCCAGGCCGTGACGTACCTCGCCTGCGTGCCCAAGAGCAACGCCAGCTACTTGGCCATCGACGCCGCGTTGGCCGACGTGCGGGAGGGACGCACCGTGCCCGTCCCCATGCACATCAAGGATTCCAACGTGCGAAAGGCCGCCCAGCGCAGCGCTGGCACCGTCACGGGCGATGGGTACGCCTACGCACACGACCACCCCGACGCGATCGGCATGCAGGACTACCTCGGGGTCGATCGACGCTACTACGAACCCACCATGCGGGGCGCCGAGCGGCAACTGGCCGAACACCTCGAACGGGCCCGGGCCGCCCGGGCCGCCGCGAAGGAGCCTCCTCAGTGAGCGGCGAGGCCGAACCCTCCATCCGGGCCGCCAAGGCCGCCTTGCGCCGCGAGATCGACGCACGCCTGCAGCGGATGAGCCCGGGGGCCCGGACGAGCGCGTCTCGGGCCATCGTCGACAAGGTCCGAAAACTCGAGTTCTTCCGGCGGGCCCGGACGGTGATGCTCTACGTGCCCTTCGGGGCCGAGGTGGACATCGGGCCGCTGGCGGCGGACCTGTTGGAGGCCGGGGGCAGGGTCTGCCTGCCGGCGTTCGACGTGCCCAGCCGGTTGATGTGGGCGGTCGGACTGGAGGGCCCGTGGATGCCCGACGCCTGGCCTCGGGGGCGGTTCGGGGTTCCGGTGGCACCCGGTTCGGCCAAGGTCGAGGCGTCGGAAATCGGGGCGGTGATCGTGCCCGGCGTCGCGTTTGACGCGGCGTGCCGGCGTCTCGGCCGCGGCATGGGGTTCTATGATCGCTTTCTCCGCGGCACTGGTCTTGAGGCAGTGTCGATCGGCGTGGCGTTCGAGGAGCAAATGGTCGAGCGTGTGCCGTGCGAAGCGTCCGACGTGCCGCTGCGCATGGTGATCACGAACGAGCGAAGCGTTCCGATCGAGGCGTGCTGATCGAGGCCTTCCTGCATCGTGTCGCGGCGTCCGGCATGGAACGCCGGGCGGTGCGCGACGGGTCGTTCAATCCGACGAGTCGCGTCAGGAGCATTCACCGCGTGCGGAGGGTCGCGGCCCCTCTCGCAAGGCGCGTGTCGATCGACCGCCGGACAAGGATGGAACACCATGGCACTCCCCTCCCAGACTGAACGCACGACCACCGGTACTCGCCCCGTGATGTCGCGAGGCGACAAGCGAGGCTTCAAGGGCGGCTTCAAGGGCGGCTCGAACGGGTACCTGATCGGTGGAGCCGTCGTGCTCGTGGCCGCCGCGGGATTCGGCCTGTGGAAGTACGCGGGTCAGGGTGCGGGCGGTTCGGCTCCCGCGCCGGTGGCCGCGTCAGAGCCGTCGATCACCGAGCCTGCTTCCGAGACGGCGGCTCCGGTGGCGGCGACGCCTCCGGTCGCCGTGCCTTCGCCAGTGGAAGTCCGCCAAGGCACGCCGGCCTCGTCCGGAACGCTGCCGCCGCCGGCTGGTCTTCCGACCGGAACGATCGCGGCGGGCGGGGCGACCTTCGGTGCCGGAACCACGTCTGATCCCACCAAGCCGCTGCCGGTCGATGTCAGTCAACCCGGCCTGCGTCCTGTCGACCCGGCGGTGGGTGGCGGGGCGACGGCGGGTTCGGGCACGCCGGGCCTTCCCGCGGCGGGCGACGTGCTCGCCACAGGAAGCACGCAGGTGGTGCGAGCGATGATCGAGTCGGGCGACCGGGCGATGGCGGCCGGGCGATTGGTGGAGGCTCGCACGTCGTACGCCCGGGCGTTCATGCACTCGGAAGTCTCGAAGTCCGATCTCGAGGTGCTGCGCCAGAAGCTGACGACCATCAACGAGGACCTGGTCTTCTCCGCCAAGGTCACTCCGGGCGATCCGCTCGTGGAGTCCTACGCCGTGGTGGCGGGCGACGCGCTCGAGAAGATCCGCAAGAAGCGTGACTTGACGACGGAGTGGATGCTCATCCAGCGGGTCAACCGCATGCCCAACGCCAACGCGCTGAAGGTCGGCCAGAAGCTCAAGCTGGTCCGGGGCCCCTTCCACGCGGTGGTCCGCAAGAGCGAGTACCGGCTGGACCTCTTCGCCGGGTCGCCCGACGAGCCGGACAACTGGCTGTACATCCGTTCGTTCAAGGTGGGCCTGGGCGACAACAACGGCACGCCGCTGGGCACGTTCCAGATCCGCAACAAGATGCAGAACCCGGATTGGCGCAACCCTCGCACGGGCGAGAAGTTCGGCAAGGACGACCCGAAGAACCCCATCGGCGAGTATTGGCTGGGCTGGCAGGGCCTTGGCGACTCGGCCCCGATCACCGGCTACGGCATCCACGGCACCGTCGAGCCCGACAGCATCGGGCAGTCGAAGTCGATGGGATGCGTCCGACTGCTCGACGACGACGTCAAGCTCGTGTACGAACTGTTGTCGACCCGCATCAGCGTGGTTCGCGTCGTGCCATGACGGCCGACGGGGCGGTTCGCCGCGGCCCGGGGGCGTGATCGCCCGGGGTCGCAGGAGCGGCGGAAGGGTCCATGTCACTGACTGCCTTCAAGGCCGGCCACCATGCGTGGCCGGCCTTGTTCTTGGTGCTTGACGAGGCCCTCGTGAGGGGGCGGCCGCGAGCCCGGCGTCATCGTTCGCGGCGGCCACGAGGGGCATGCGGCCGGATCGGCGCGGCGATCGCCGAATCGCGGCGCGTCGCGCCTCGGACGCATCGGGAAAACCCGTACGAATCGCGTGCTCCGGGCCGTCGGGCCGACGGCTGCCAACCTATGCTTCCGGCCCCGTCGTTCGGGCCCATTCGGCCCTCGAGACGGAGCGCCGGAGGCGGGCGGTCGCCGGGGGCGACCCGAACCGAGTTGGCAACGGATTCAGACTCGAATTCCCCATGTCCACACCCTCTCCCACCACGGACGGCACCAACGCGAGCACCCCGGGCCTTGAAGGTCAGTCCCCGGTCGCTGCGCCCGCGATCGGCACGGTCGACGGAAGCTACGGGGCCGAGCAGATCCAGGTGCTCGAAGGCCTTGACGCCGTTCGCAAGCGGCCGGGCATGTACATCGGCGGCACCGGCCTCAACGCCCTGCATCACCTCGTCTACGAGGTCGTCGACAACTCGATCGACGAGGCCATGGCGGGTCACGCCACCTTCGTCGACGTGAGCATCCAGCCCGACGGCTCCTGCACCGTCGTCGATGACGGCCGCGGCATCCCCGTCGAGCCCATGAAGCACGAGGACCCCAACCTCAACGGCCGCCCCGCCGTCGAGATCGTGCTCACCAAACTCCACGCCGGCGGCAAGTTCCAGCAAGAGGGCAGCGCGTACAAGGTCTCCGGCGGTCTGCACGGCGTGGGCGTCTCGTGCGTCAACGCCCTCTCCGACTACCTCACCTGCGAGGTCTACCGCGACGGCAAGGTGCACACCATCGGCTTCGAGCGGGGTCGCGTCTCGGCACCGCTGAACTATGTCGGTCCCATCCCCGCGATGGCGGTCCGCAAGCGGGGCACCTCCGTCACCTTCCGCCCCGACCCCGAGATCTTCCCCGAGACGACCTTCGACGCCACGACGCTCTGCAACCGCCTGCGAGAGCTGTCGTACCTCAACCCCGGCGTTCGCATCCGCTTCACCGACGAGCGAGTCTCCGCCGACGGCACCATCCGCAGCGAAGAGTTTCGCGCCGAGAACGGCCTGCCCGAGTACGTGCAGTACCTGATGTCGGGCAAGGCCCATGTCTCCGCGCCCGTGAACTTCCGCCGCGAGGACGCCGAGGCGAGCCTCGTCGCCGAAGTGGCGATGCAGTATCACGACGGGTACAACGAATCGGTCCTCGGGTTCGCCAACAACATCTTCAACAAGGATGGCGGCACCCACGTCGCGGGCTTCAAGGTCGCCCTCACGCGAGCCCTCAACGCCTACGCCCGCAAGGCGGGCATCATCAAGGACAAGGACCCGGTGCCCACCGGCGAGGACCTTCGCGAAGGCCTCGTCGCCATCGTCTCGGTGAAGTTGCCCAACCCCACGTTCAACAACCAGCCCAAGGAGCGGCTGCTCAACCCCGAGATCGAGAGCTTCGTCGCCACCACCGTGAACCAGGGCCTCGACACGTGGCTCGAGGAGCACCCCGGCGAGGCCAAGCGGCTGTGCATGAAGGGCATCGTCGCGGCCCAGGCCCGCGAGGCCGCCCGCAAGGCCCGCGAACTCACTCGCCGCAAGAGCGGGCTCGACGGCGGGGGCATGCCTGCCAAGCTCCGCGACTGCCGCACCCGCAACGTCGACGAGAGCGAGCTCTTCCTGGTCGAGGGTGATTCGGCAGGCGGCTCGGCCCAGCAGGGCCGCAACGTCGACACGCAGGCCATCCTCCCCCTCAAGGGCAAGATCCTCAACGTCGAGAAGGCCCGCATCGACAAGATGCTCGCGTTCGAGGAGATCCGCACGCTCATCGCCGCCCTGAAGGTCGGCATCGGCGGCGAGGTCGACCTCTCTCGCCTTCGCTACGGCAAGATCATCATCATGACCGACGCCGACGTCGACGGCAGCCACATCCGTTCGCTGCTGCTCACGTTCTTCTTCCGCCAGATGCGGGAACTGCTCGACCGCGGCCACATCTACATCGCCCAGCCCCCTTTGTACCAGCTCGCCAAGCCCGGTTCCAAGAAGGGACGCTATGTCCTCGACACCGAGGCGCTCGACGACGCGCTGATGGACATCGGCATGGACTCGGCGTGCCTGATCGTCCGCGACGTCTCCACCCTCGACCCCGACGATCCGCGTGCGGGACAAGCCAAGGAAATGGCCCGCATCGAGGGCAAGCCCCTGCGTCGTGTCGTGCACCTCCTCCGCCGCGTGGCCGAACTCGTCGAGGTCTCCCAGCGTCGCGGCGTGCCCTTCGTCGACGTCCTGGCCTCGCGGGATCGCGATCCTGCCGGCGGCCGCCGTCTGCCGACCCATCGCGTCTCGTGGCGTCACGGCTCCATCGAGGCCTGGTCCGAGGCCCAGGCGCTCGCCGACCTGGCCGCCAAGGGGCTGCAACTCGCCGACCATCGCCCCTCCGCTGCGGCGACTCCCGATGCCGGGGCATCCCCGGTCGATCCGGAACGCCAGGCGGTCGTTCGCGAACTGCATGAGAACCGCGAGCTCGATCGCATCTTCGTCGAACTCGAGTCGCTCGGCCTGCCGGTGAACATCGCCTCCTATGCGGGCGTTCGCCGCGAGTCGGTCACCGGCGAGATGCTCCCCGCCATGTTCGCGTGGAAGCTGACCAACGCGGCCCAGATCGAGGCCTCCGAGCCGCCCGCCGACGTCGATGCCGCCGAGGAACCCGCCGCGCCCAGAAGGGCCCCCGCCAAGTCGGCGGTGGTCGAGTCGCCCAACATCCTCTCGATCCTCGAAACCCTTCGCGACATCGGTTCGCGAGGTCTTGAGGTCAAGCGGTTCAAGGGGCTGGGCGAGATGAACGCCGATCAACTCTGGGAGACCACCATGGATCCCTCCCGTCGCACCCTCCTCAAGGTCACGCTCGACTCCGCGGCGGACGCCGACCGGCTCTTCTCCCGCCTCATGGGCGAGGAAGTCGAGCCCCGGCGGCAGTACATCGAGCAGCACGCGCTTGAGGTCCGAAACCTCGACGTGTGACGGGTGTCGTCCGCGACGCGGGTGTCGTTCGTGACGCGTGTGACGCCGCATGTCCCTGCGGAGGCGGCCCGGGCCCCCCAGTCGGGCAGCCTGACGCCCGATGATGGTCGGGAATGGCCGCAGCCCGATCCATCCCCGCATCCGCCGCTCGCCTCGCGGCCGCCGGCCGCTCCAACACGCTGGGGCTGTCGCGACTGGCCCTCGAGGAAGTCCACGCGACCCTCGACGCGGCCGATTCCAAGGTCACACGGGACGACACCCGCGCGTACGCGAGGGTGCCCGTTCGCGGCGATGCCATCGCGGTCTGCCTTGAGCACCCCGGTGGCACGACCGCCGAACTGCTCATGGCCGGCCGCAATCTCTCGCGGGGCGGCGTGTCGCTGCTTCACAGCGGCTTTGTTCATGCGGGCACTCGCTGCATCGTGCGGCTCCCGCTTTCCTCCGATCTCGTCGCGTCCTTCCCGGGCGAGGTCGTCCGCTGCACCCACCGCGGCGGCCAGTTGCACGAGATCGGCGTGAAGTTCGCGCGTCCGCTCGAGCAGGAACTCGTCCAGCGGGCGGCCGCGGCCTGAGCCGTCCGTCGCGCTTACCGGACTTCCCCTCGGGTGTCCTGAGCGGGATGCGACGCGCCGATCGGACCCATCTGGGGCATCCCCGCCACCGCTCACGCGGGTGGGCGGCGAGTTTGGTCGATGCCCTCAGCATGGACCAGTTCCCGCTGGATGGCAAGAGCAGGGGCCTCAAGATCCGGGCCGCCGGACGCGTCAACACCATTGGCGTCTCCGATCGCGACCTGGTCGACATGCTCGAACGCATGGATGCCCGCGACACGCTCATGGACGGCAACCTCCGTCGCACCTTCGCGCGATGGCCGTTCCGCCACTCGAGCGTCATGGTCCGCCTGTCGCACCCCGGCGGCAGCGAGGTCGATCTGCGGTTGGCCTGCCGCAACCTCTCGCAGGGTGGCATCGCCCTGTTGCACAGCGGCTACGTCTACCCGGGCACGCCGTGCACCGTCTTCCTGCCCCGACTGGCGGGCACGGCCGCGGACGTCAAGGGCGAGGTGATGCGGTGCATTCACCGCAAAGGCACGCTTCACGAACTGGGCGTGAAGTTCAGCAAGATGATCAACATGAGCCTGTTCATCGACATGAACAGGTCGGCCAACTTCCACCTGCTCGAGTTCGTGCGGCCCGAGACCGTCAGCGGCCGAATGCTGCTGGTCGAGGACTGCCCGCTCAACACCAAGATCGTGCGTCACTACCTCCGCGAGACCAAACTCGCCATCCACGCCGTCACATCGGCGGCCGACGGCATCGCGGCCGTCGCCGACGGATACGACATCATTCTCTCCGACTGGTCGCTGCCCGACATGAGCGGCGTCAAGATGCTCGCCGCCATGCGGGAGAACGGCGTTCAGTCGCCCGCCATCTTCATCACCGCCGACCCCGGCAGCGCGATGAAGGACGGCCTGGCCGACCTCCCCAACGTCGCCTTGCTGGCCAAACCGCTGTCGCAGGAACAGGTGCTGCGGGCCGTGGCAGAACGCGTGATGAAGAGCAAGTACCGCATCGGGTCGGACGGTCCGGGCACCGGCGGCTCCATGCTGTTCAGTTCGGACATGACCCACAACATGCGGGAGCAGTGCGAGTTGCTCACTCGCGCCGCCCGGGAGAACGACATCAAGGCCGCCATCGCGGTCTGCTACATGCTGGTGGGCGCGGCCGCTCCGTTGGGCTATTCGCACATCGGCCGACTGGCGGCGTCGCTCGTCGAGGCGGTGGCCGCCGACCAACCCAGATCAGCCCAGATGCAGATCGTCAAGGAACTGGCCCGCCAGATGTCCTCCGCCTTCGGCGGACGCGGGTGAGCAGGCCCTGGGTGGCCCCTTCGACATGATCACTTGAACCGATACCCCGAAACGACAGGCGGCCGGGCCCCAGGGGGCCCGGCCGCGTTCGTAAGGGTGACCGACGGGATTTGAACCCGCGACCCCAAGGATCACAACCTCGTGCTCTACCAACTGAGCTACGGCCACCATCCGGGGCCAAGATGATACGCAGCAGGCCCCGCCATCTTCCAGTGGGTGCCCGCCGCGACGGGGCGGGCCCGGCACGCTAATATCCGTCGATCCGCCCGCCCCCTCCGGACGCCTCCGGCGGGCTCGCGTCAGCGGGTCGCCATCGGAGTTGCAGCCACATGGAATCGTTCGACCAACTCAAGAAGCTCGTCGCCGAAGCGGAAGAGGACCTCAAGAAGGCCGAGGGCGGCAACAAGGCCGCCGGTACCCGCGTTCGAGGCCTCATGCAGGACATCAAGGCCGCCGCCCAGACCATCCGCGAGAAAATCCTGGAAATTCGTGATGCAGGCTCAGCCAACTGATGCCGCGACCGCCCAGACGGCTGGCGACGCTGGCGCCTCGGCGCCGGGCAAACTGCTCTTTGACATCAGCGCCATCGACCGCACCAAGCTGGTCGCCGATCGCGACTTGATCGAGAAGTGGAACCCGCATCGCCACGAGATGGCCCTGCTCGACGGCGTCGTGTGGCACAGCGAGGACCTGTCGCACGGTCTTGGCGTCAAGCGGATCCGCTCCGACGAGTTCTGGGTCCGTGGCCACTTCCCCGGCAAGCCAATGTTCCCCGGCGTGCTCATGATCGAGACCGCCGCGCAACTGGCGTGCTATCTGTTCATCCGTCGCAAGACCGAACCCACGCTCGCCGTCTTTCTGCGCATCGAGCAGGCGGCCTTCCGCAGCGCGGTCGTGCCCGGTGACGACTTCTTCATCCTGTGCCGCGAGGTCAAGCGACAGAAGCGACGCTTCATCTCCGACGTCCAGGGCATCGTCGGCGATCGAATCGCCTTCGACGCCCAGATCAGCGGCATGTCCGTCGAGTCCTGAACGACCCGGCCGCCTCGAATTCCCACGATGTATCCGCTCCTGCTGCGTCCCATCCTGCTCGACAAGGTGTGGGGCGGGGATCGTCTCGCCGCGTTCGGGAAACCCGTCGCTCGCGGGGCGCATGTGGGCGAGAGTTGGGAACTCGCCGACCTCGCCGCGACCTCCGCGGGCGGAGCCGGCGGCATGTCCATGGTCTCGGTCGTCCGCAACGGCCCCTTTGCGGGGCGCACCCTGCGGCAGGTGATCGCCTCGCAGGGCAAGGCCGTCACGGGTTCCATCCGGATGGCTGCCGATGGCGGCTACCCGCTGCTCGTCAAGTATCTCGACGCCGCCGAGCACTTGTCGATCCAGGTGCACCCAAGCCCTGCGTATGCCGCGTCGCATCCCGGCGCGTTGATCAAGTCCGAGTGCTGGCTCGTGTTGGCAGCCGAACCGGGAGCGACCATCTACGCGGGGCTCAAGCCGGACGTCACGCGTGCCGTGTTCCTCGAGGCGATGAAGGCCGGACGCACGCCCGAGTGCATGAACGCGATCGCGGTGACCGTGGGCGAATGCTACGAACTTCCCAGCGGCACCTGTCACGCGCTGGGGGCAGGCGTGGTGTGTCTCGAGGTGCAGACCGCCTCCGACACGACCTTCCGCGTGCACGACTGGGGACGCACCGGACGCGACCTGCACCTCGAAGAGGCCATGGCCTGCATCGACTTCGACGCCCCGCCCGTCGCGGCCGTCCGGCCCGATCAGTGTCCGCCGGGCCGACCATTTCTCTCGACGCCCGACTTCACCCTCGAGTATCGCGAAATCGGCCCCGAGGGGCTGCCCTTGGCCGATCGTCCGGGCCCGGTGGCCATCATCGGGGGCAAGGGATCGCTCGTCGACTGGCTCAAGGGGTACCGCCCGGAGCGCGTCGCCGGCGGGACCACGCTGCTGGTGCCCCATCAGGTCCCGATGACCGCTCGTCTGGTGGGAGAGGCCGCCTCGCCGCTCCGCTGCGTGCTGGTGACCGCGGCGGCGGCGACCTGACGGCTCCCGTAGCCGCATCGCGGTGCGGCCCCCTCGAGTGCGTAGACTCTTCCCCGTGACCGGGCGTGCAGGACAACGCGGCGGCGATTCGGGCAAGCCGGCGGCTTCGATCCGCCAGGTCGCGTCGTTGGCCGGTGTCTCCATCGCCACCGTCAGCCGCGCCATCAACAACCCCGAGGCGGTCTCGCAGCCCACCCTGGCTCGCGTGCGAGAGGCCGTCGCGCAGTTGGGGTACGCACCCAATCCGCTGGCCCAAGCGCTCATGGCCGGCGAAAGCCGCCTCATCGGCATCGCCCTCCCATGGTTCCACGGCGAGTTCTTCACCCGGATGCTCCACGGCGCGGACGCCGAGGCTACGCGACTGGGCTATCACCTGCTCGTCTCGGCCATCAACCGCGAACGGGGCGACGATCGCCGCAACCGCGTGCTGGGCACCGGCCTGATCGACGGCATGATCGTCATGATCGACGACGCCGACGATCCGCTCGCTCGCGACGTGATCGCCTCGCCGCTCTCCTCGGTGGTGATCGACACCGACTTTTCGGCCCAAGGCGTCGACAGCATCGTGCTCGACAACGAGCGAGGCGCCCGCGAGGCCGTCGAACACATGCTCCGCTGGGTCGATCCGTCGAGGTGCTATTACGCGGGCGGGCCCGCCTCCAATCGCGATTCGCTCGAGCGGGCCCGCGCCTTCCAGGCCGTGCTCGCCGCTCGCGGCCGCGAGGTCTCGTGGGAGCAGGTGCTCTCCGGCGAGTACTCCACGGGGTGGGGACGGGAATGGGCCATCCGCATGCATCGCGCGGGCATGCTCGACGGCGCGGCCGTGCTCGCGGGCAACGACGAGATCGCCTTGGGCATCATGCGGGCCACGGAATCGCTCGGGTTGCGGATCCCCGAGCAGGTCCGCATCATCGGCTTCGACGACACCCGCCTCGCCTCGCTCATGAAGCCCGCGATGTCGTCCGTGGCGTTGCCCATGGAGGAGGTCGGTGCCGCCGCCGTCCGCGCCCTCCTGCGCCGCATCGAGATCAAGGACGCGCCCGCCACCTGTCAGCGACTGCCCACGCGTCTGGTCGTGCGGGCCAGCAGCACCTCCGCGGAGGCCTGATCGGCCAGGCCCGGCAGCGAGGGGACGATTCGTTCAGCCCTTGACGGGCAGCAGCCGACTCTTGAGCTGGTCCAGCACCACCGCCACGATGATCGCCCCGCCGATCACGATCTGGTTGTAGTTCTGGTTGATGTTGAGGATGATGATCCCGTTCTCGATGAGCTGCACGAGAATGGCGCCGAGCACCGCGCCCGCCGCCGTGCCCCGCCCGCCCGAGAGCGAGGCTCCGCCGATCACCGTCGCCGCGATCACCTTCAGCTCGTAGCCCGAGCCCGCGGCGGTTTCGGCCGCGCCCAGGTAGCCGAGATAGATGGCCGCCGACAGGCCCGCGAGCGCACCCATCAGCGTGTAGACCACGATCTTCACCCGGCCGACCGGAATGCCCGCGTAGCCCGCCGCCACCTCGTTGCCGCCGATGGCGTACACGCGACGCCCCAGCACGGTGCGGGCCATCACGAGCGCGCCGACCACGGCCGTCGCCAGCATGATGAGCGGGGGCACCGGGTTGGTGCCCGCCACGTCGAGCTTGAAGAAGCCCTTGGTCAACGATTCGGGGAAGCTGCCCACGCTCTGGGCCTGGGTGGGGATCGCCACCAGGCCTCGAAGCGCGGCCATCGTGCCCAGCGTGATGATGAATGGGTGCACCCGCAGGCCCACGATCATCACGCCGTTGAGCAGCCCGCAGGCCGCGCCGGTGAAGCAACAGGTGGCCAGACACACCGCCAGCGAAGGCAAGAGGCCCGCCCCGCCGACGCTGGTCACCGAGCCACCCGCCTCGACACCCAACGCGTTCGCTTGCAGGGCGTTGAGGGCGATGGCGCCGAAGAGGGCCGCCACCGCATAGGTCGACCCCACGGACAGGTCGATGCCGCCCATGACGATCACCGCCGTCATGCCCACCGCCATCACGGCGATGAAACTCGCGTACACCAACTGCAAGACGAGGTTTTCGACGTTGAGGAACTTGTTCACCTCGCTCCGCAGCATGAGCGTGCCGCCCGTCCCGGAGCCCCGGTACTCGTACCCCTCCGAGGCCGCGTAGGTCGCCGTGACGCCCGCCGCCGTCACCGAGATCGTGCCCGAATCGCCCCCCTCCGTGGTCACCACCGCGTCGGGCGCCAGGGCCATCCGTTCGACTTGGGTCTTGGTGCCGCCGAACAGGGTGAGGCAGAACATGAGCGTCGCGATCACGATCACCAGCCCCGATTCCTGCGCCAGCAGGATCGAGCGCAGGAGACCCCGGCCGGGGCGGGCGACGCTGGCGGTATCCGTGGGGGTGGTCACGCGTGAAGGCCTCCAGAAGGCGGTCGGGGCGGGAGCATAGGAACCACGCCCCGTCTCGCGACGTGCATCAGCGAGTCCACAGCCCCGGCGTGCGAGACGCCCCTCGCCCCGTCACGGCCGGCAGAGAGACCTCGACCCCGTCCTCCGCCAAGGCCCCCAGCACCGCCCAGCACGCCGCCTCGCGGGCCTCCGCGGGCATCGGCGGCGACTCCACCCGCCGCGGCCCGGCCGCTCGCCGGAACTCACGTTCCAGCCGCCCGTTTCTGGCCCCTCCTCCCAGCAGCAGGACAGGTCCTTCCATCGGCAGTGCCGCCACCGCCAGGTCGGCGATCGCCGCACAGGCGGTCGCGGCCACGTCACCGGGGCCGGCGATCTCGAGGAAACTCGCCACCAGCGAACCGAGTTCGTCACCCGTGCCCAGACTTCGACCTTCACGCCCCAGGGTGGCCAGCACGTCGCGCAACTCGCGACGCAACCCGGCATCCACCCGGCCTTCCATCGCTTCCCGTCCGTCCGCGTCGTAGGGCCGGCCCATGCCCCGTCGGGCGACTTCGTCGAGCAGGTGGTTGCAGGGGCAGACGTCCCGGCCCTGAATCCGCGATGCCCGCTCCAGGTGCGACGCTTCGCCGTCACCCTCGGCCCGCGGCGGCACGATCGTGACGTTGCAGAAGCCGCCGAGATTCACGACGTGCACCGGCGAGGAGGGCCTCGCGAAGAGGACGTAGTCGGCCATCGGCGTCAGCGGTGCACCCTGGCCCCCCGCGGCCAGGTCGGCCTGACGCAGGTCGCACACGACCGGCACGCCCATCGCCGCGGCGACGGGCGCGGGTTGGAGCAGTTGCCAGGAGTGGGGGGGCTGATGAAACACCGTCTGCCCGTGCGCGGCGATCAGGTCGGGGCTCGGCGGCGCGCCGTGCGCATCGCGAGCGTCCTTCCACGCCTCGCGGCAGGCGTCGACGTGGAGCGACGCGAAGTCGGTCATGAGCCGCGAGATCTCGCCCGCCGTCATGGGTTCCTGCGAGGCCAGGCGTCGCAGCGGCGCTTCGCAGCGCCCCAGCGGAAGCGACGCCAGGCACAGGAACGTCGCGTGCATCGACACGCCGCGGCCGCGAACTCGCACCGCCGCCGCGTCGATGCCGTCGATGCTCGTGCCCGTCATGCAGCCGATGATGTGGCGAACGTGGCTCATGCGTGGCCTCGCGGGGGGGTCATTCGAACATCGTCGTTCCGTGCGCGTCGACGCGGGGGGCCGCGAGCGACGCCTCGATCTTGGCGAAGTATCCGTCGCTGTCGGCCAGCCCGCCTTCGCGGCTGCGCACCCGCCACAGCCGCGCGTGATCGCTCCGGAGTTCGTCCAGACGCTGACGGAGCGTGTCGACCCACGGGCCGTCGGGCCGGTCTCGCCGCATGGCCCCGCGGGCCGCCGCGAAGCAGGCGTGGGAGGCCGCGTGCGTCAGTTCGTCCCGCATCAGCGGGTCCGCCACGGCGGGGACGCGGCGGGCGAGATCCTCGAGGCGGTCGAGCGTCTCGTGCCAACGGGCGACCGAGCCCACCTCGACCTGCTCGTCGAGTTGCTTGAAGAGGTCGATGAAGATCGCCGTCTGGTTCAGCAGCCGCGTGCGAGAGGGATGCGAAAGCGGTCCGCACGTCTCCCGCAGCGGCAGGTCCGCGTCGCCCAACTCGTCGAGCCAGCGGCTGACGGCGCCGGTGCGGTCGCCGAAGAGGTGCAGCGAGCGGGCCTCGTGCGAGGCCGGCGCCTGGCCGGCCCACGCGGCCTGTGCCGCGTCGCCGAGGGCGTGGAGGGTCACGGGCCACTGCTGGTGATGGCCCGAATCGCCCCAGTCGCAGGCCATGAAGCCCGTCGCGCCGTGATCGAGCCCGGCCTTGGCCGCCACCTCGAGGTTGCCCTTGCGTTCGCTCGTGCGTCCGGTGATCGTCCGCCACGTGGAAGTGCCCGGGCAGATCCACCATTCGCGACCCGCGAGGCGCCTTCCCCATTGGTCGAAGGGGCTCGAAGGCTCGTAGCCCCACGCCAGCGGGAGCAGGTCGTCGGGGATCATCGGGAGGCACTCGGGGTGCGAGAGGGCGATGTCGCCCCAGAACTGCGCCCGCTTGCCGCGACGTCTCGCCGCAGCCGCGATCGACCGCACGAACTCCATGTACACCGTCGCGCGGCCGCGACGCTCGACCTCCCCGCGGGAGCGTCCGGAGGCGATGTCGTACACCTCGTCGGCGCCGATGTTCACCCACGGCGACGAGAAGCACGGCAGCAACTCGTCGAGGAGTCCTTCGACGAACCGCAGCGAGGCCGGATCGGTCGGGCAGAGCGAGAACGGCCCCGAGCGGGGCCAGATGTCGAACATCCAGTCGCCGTGCGTCTCGGCGAGGTGCGCGTACGCCTCGTGTCGCAGCCACGGCACCATGTGGCCGAAGCAGTTCTGGTTCGCCGCCAGTTCGATGCCGTGCACGCGGCAGAGTTCGTCGAGCCGCCGGACCTCCGCGGGGGTCAAGGGCGACCAGCCCCGCCAGACGGCTTCGTGGCCCGCGTACGCGAAGGTGTGCTCGGTGTAGAGCTGGAGGTGGTTGATCTTGAGCGACGCGAGCGTGCGGATGATGGATCCGAACTCCCGCATCGTCGGAATGCGGTCTCGCGACACGTCGAGCATCACGCCCCGCACGCCCCACGTCGGAGCGTCCTCGATGACCTGCGAGGGCAGTTCGGCGTCGCCGCTCGCGAGCAACTGCGCGAGCGTGCGAAGGCCGTTGGCCGCGCCGCGAATCGTCGGCGCGTCGATGGTCGCGTTCGCCGCGCCCGAGACGAGCGAGAGCCGATGGCCCTCGAGCGACATCGTGGCCGGCCAAGGCGCCGACGCGTCGACCTTCACCCACGCCGGACGGCGCGAGGCGTCCGCCGCCACCGCCTCGGCCCCGTGCAGGTCGATCGCCTGGCGGAGCGACGCGGCGTTCGAGGGCGATCGCCAGCGACCGCCCGTCCATGTCGTCCAGGCCGGCGTCGGCAGCAGCAGTTCGTGGCCCTTGGTCCGCATCATTGATGGTAGTCCCGGCGGGGCCGAACCTTGAAGCGCCGCGCGTGAAGCAAGGGCCCTGAAGGTCAGACCTTGAAGAAGATCCGCCGCCGCATGAGCCACGCGTGCACCGCGTACCACGCGAGCACGGTCGCCAGCGCGTGCACGAGCGAGGCGTTCATCGGCGAGGCCAGCGGCGCGAAGAACCGCTCGTGCATCCAGGCGTGCACCCCGATCGGGCCGGTGGGCGTCGCGATGATCGGAGCGCCAAGCACCCGCGCCACCAGTCCTGTCGCGACGAACGCGAAGATGGCGTTGCTTCCGAAGACCACCGCGGGGTGAAAGGGCCTTCGCCGGCCGCGAAGGTCCATCATCGCGCGCAGGGCCGCCCACGCCGCCATCGCGGCCCCGCCGGTGAAGACCACGTATGACACGCTCCAGATCGGCTTGTTGACCGGCCAGAACGGAGCGGCGACGAGGCCCGTCGCCATCAGGCAGATGCCCGCCATCGCGAGCAGGGCCGTCGTTCGGGCGGGCGAGGCGTTCGGCCGCAGCAGGAAGCGGGCCGCAAGGAGGCCCAGGAGGCACGATGCCACGGCCGGTGGCGTGGAGCCCAGGCCTTCCGGGTCGAACGGGCCGCCCTTGTACAGGTGGCGAGCCGAGAGGACCGCGCGATCGAACGCGGCCGTCGGGTTCGCGGCCGGATCGATCGACCCGGTGCCCAGCCACGCGCCGTACGCCGCGACGATCGCGACGCACGCGGCGAGGGCCACGCGGGTCGACGCGAAGATGACGATCGGGGCCGCCAGCATGAAGACCAGCCCGATGCGCTGCAGCACCCCCGGAAGCCGCAGGGTCGACCAGTCGGGCGCGGCCCCGCCCGCGAGCCACGCGATGACGGGCGACGACGCGTTGAGCATCAGGCCCAGCAGCACGAGCACGATTCCTCGCCGCATCGCCCGGGCGAGCACGGCTGTTCGCGAGTGTCCCGACTCGATGGCGCGGGGAAACGAGAAGGCCATCGACGCGCCGACCGTGAACAGGAAGAACGGGAAGACCAGGTCCGCGAGCGTGCAGCCGTCCCAGGGCGCATGGGCCAGCGGCGGGTGGACGTGCGACCATGAGCCCGGGTTGTTCACCAGCAGCATGACGGCCACGGTGATGCCGCGGAGCGCGTCGAGGCTCTCGATGCGAGCGGGTTCAGGCCGGGGAGCGGACGGGGCGGTGGGCTGCATCGGCGCCGCTCAGGGAGTGTCGGGCTTGGTGGCGGGCTTGGTGTCGCGCTTGGTGTCGGGCGTCGGGGCCGTCGCGGGCTGCGGCACCTTGACGTCGAGGTAGACCGGGAAGTGATCGCTCGGGAACTTCGCCGCTCCTTCGGGAACGTGCCGCCACACCTCGCCGCCGACGATCTCGATGTCCTTGGAAGGCAGCACGTAGTCGACGCGGAGCTTGAACGAGGCGGTGTCGGCGGGGTCGAAGCCCGGCAGCGCGACGGTGGAGACGGGCGTGAAGTCGAAGCGGACGCGACGGTTCCCCTTGAGATGTCGCTCGATGGGATTCTTGAACGAGTCGCCCTTGCGGGGGTCGGCGTTGAGGTCGCCCAGCACGATGAACGAGTCGAAGCGGCCCAGGCCGCCGACCCTGTCCGCGTCGTCGACGAGGAAGGGCGCGTCGTCGATGTACTCGCCGATCAGGCGGATCTCGTCGTGGTTCCGCTTGCGGTTGCGTTGCTCGGGGCCGTCGAAGGCCGGCGGCGTCGGGTGGCTGCACAAGAGGTGAATCGTCGCGCCGTTGGGAAGCTTGACCGGCACCGAGGCGAACGTCTTGGAGCTCAGGCGGACGTACGTCGGTTCGTCGCCCGTGAACCACGGCTTGCCGCTGGGGTCAAGTGGCAGGAAGGCTCCCTGCATGTAGCTCCACGGGAACCGCTGGAAGGTCCGGATCCCCGCCTCGTCGATGACGAGCCGTTCGTCCACGAGCAGGGCCATCCCGTATTGGCCGGGAAAGGTGCCGTACCCGTGGCAGTCGTTGCCGTAGGCCCGCGCGGCCGCCGAGTCGCCCGCCGGCGCCGGCGTCGACGACACCCGGCCGTCGTTGTCGAGGTCGAAACCCGTGGGGACGCCCGTGTTCACCGGCGGCATCCACGCCCGGTACCGGGGCACGCCTTCAAGACCGGCCAGATGCATCTCCGCGAATCTCGCGGCATTGGACCCCGCGGGCGTGGCGGCGTCGACGCCCGGCCCGCCCGGCATGTCGTACGCGATTTCGTTGAGCAGGATGATGTTGGGGCGGATGTCGGCGATGACGCGGGCCAGATCACGCAGGCGGGCGTTGGTGCCGTCGTGCAGGTCCGACGTGCGAACGTCCTCGAGATTGAAGGTCGCCACCCGAATCTTCACCGGCTGGGCGGCGGCATTCAGGACCAGGGGCGGAATGTGGTGCAGCACCAGCAGCGTCAGGATCGTCAGGGCCTTGCGCATGGACCGACGGTAGCGTCCCCGCGAGGCCCTTCGCGAAAGGTCGTTCCGGCCGCCCCTCGTCCGCCCCCTTCCGGGGTTCTATGATGCAAACGTCCATCGCCCTCCCGGAGTTCTGAATGAGCGTCACGGCCCAACTGTTGCGGGTGTTCCAGGTCGACAAGCAGATTCGCAGCCTTCAGTCCAGCCTTCGCAAGGCCGAGGGCTTCCTGGGAGAAAAGCAACGGGAGATCGAGCAACTCGACGCCAGGCGGAAGACCCTCGAGACTCAGCTCAAGCAGCAGTCGGCCGTTGCCGCCGAGCACGAGGGCGAGGCCCGTCGGATCGAGGCCCGCATGGAGCAACTCCGCGCGCAGATGGACAACGCCCAGACCAACAAGGAATACCAGGCCTTTCTCGTCGAACTCAACGTCATGAAGACCGAGAAGGATCGAGCCGAGTCCGCGGCGTTGGAGCAGATGGCCAAGGCCGACGAACTCCGCCGCGAACTCGCCGAACTCGAGACCAAGCGGGTCGAGCGCGAGCAGGTGCGGGGCGTGGCCACCAAGGATCGCGACACCCGCCACGGCGAGATCGCCGGGCAACTCGCCGAACTCAAGAGCGAGCTCGCCGAGTGCGTCTCCGAAGTCCCCAAGGACACCCTCGCCATGTTCCAACGCCTCATCGAGGTGCGAGGCGACGAGGCCATGGGCCCCATCGACATCGTCGACCGCAAGCGTCACGAGTACAACTGCGGCACCTGCATGATGGCCGTCCCCATGGAGGCCGTCAACGGCCTGCTCAGCGGCGGCAAGCTCACCAAGTGCAGCTCCTGCCAGTGCATCCTCTACCTCACCCGCGAGGACGAGGAACGCCTCCGCGGCGGAAAGAAGTGACGCCCCGCCCGCTCACCGCGGGCGACGCTCCCACGCCCACCGCAGGTGCTCGTCCATCACCGTGATCCTCGCCTCGGCCAGCAGCCGCGCGGCCAGCGCGTCCATGGCTTCGCGTTCCACCCGGGCGGTGGCCTTGGCCTTGGCCGCGCCGACCGCTTCGCTGGTGCGGACGGCCGCCTCGAGTTGCGACTCGATCAGCAGCACCGCAAAACCTTGGTCGATGGCGATCACCGGGGAGAGTTCACCCGCGGGAAGCGAGAGCGACGGCCGGATCGATGCGGGGATCGTGGGGTCTGTGTGAGAGACGGGGCCGAAGAGGCCGCCACGGGCCGAGGACGGATCGTTCGATGACATGAACGCGTGCTGGGCGAAGCGGGCCGGCCGCAGATCGATCGGGGAGGCCACGATGTCGGCGTGAATGCGAGTCGCCTCGGCCGTCGTCCGCGTCACGATGATCCTCGCCGTGGCGCGAGGGCCGAGTTCGGCCTCCGTGAGCGAAGCGACGGTCGCTTCGTCGACCAGGCCACCCCGCGAGGCCAGCATGCGCAGCGCCGCGTTCCGCCGCAGCAACGCCTCGAAGCGTCGTGGGCCAAGTCCTCGAGCGGTCCGGAAACGATCGACCAGCGTTCCGGCTTGTTCCTCGGCCACGCCGGCCTCGGCGGCGATTCGCGAGAAGAGTCGCTGGCGCTCGATGGCGGAGGCATCGTCGGCCAACGACAGTCCGTCGCCCGCCAGCTCGCGAGCGAGGATGAGGTCGAGTGCGGCCTCCTCGAACGTTACCGCACCGGCGGCCTCGAGGGCGAGGGCCGCCAGCGTCTCGTGGTCGACGGGTGTGCCGTCCACCAGGGCCGCCGGACGCAGGGGCGATGCCTGTGCGGATGCCGCGGGGGTGACCGAACGCGGAGCGGGGGCGCAACCCGCGGCGAGGGCGGGCGTCAGCAGGCATGCCACGACGCGGGAGGCGACTTGATGCATCGTCAACGTTACCGCGCGTTGGCGGACCGCGATGGCAGTTAGGTGTTCGTGAGGTTTCGGAGGTGTCGACCTCTGGAAAGCACCGGCGAGAGCGGTGGGCACCCCGAGCGACGGATCGTGAAGGATGCGAAAAAGGTTCGACACGGCATGGAACTCGCGTTATCATCTGGGGGTATCCGATGAGGGAGCACGCGGCGCGTTCTGTGTCCGTCCTCCCTCGACCGGCGGTTCGCAACGGGTGATCCGCACGGTTCCGGGGATCCAAGTCCGCATTCGCGGCGTAGCGGCGAGGTCGTCTTGCGCGTGCAAGCGACCGATCAGTCGGAAGCACTGCATGGAGGCCCACACAATGTGCGGTCGAGTCGGCACCAAACGCGTCGGTTTCACCCTCATCGAACTGCTCGTGGTGATCGCGATCATCGCGCTGCTGATCGGCATCCTGCTGCCCGCCCTCGGCGAGGCCCGCAAGGCCGGTCGACAGACGATCGACCAAGCGAACCTGCAGCAGATGGGCCGCGCCACGCACAGTTACGCGGCAGACTACCTCAACCGCCTGTTCTCGTTCACGGTCACGCAGAAGACCTACAACCTGCTCAGCTACCCCGACCTGCAGGCGTTGGCCAACACCGGCAACCCGATTCAGTCGGCCGCCGCTCAGGCCGTCGACATCATCCGTCGCCGCACCGGGCGAGATCAGGACTTCGACGGCACTGACTACATCCCGAACTGGATTCCGCACGTCCTTTACAGCCACTTGGTGCTGCAGGACTACTTGGCCCAGGCTTTGCCCGCCAAGTCCGTCATCTCCCCGGCCGACCTTCCCCGCGGTCAGTGGCAGAAGGATCCCAGGGCCTTCGAGCAGGGCCTGATCCCCGGCCCCGCCGGCCGCGAGAACCGTTGGCCCTACAGCTCGTCCTACGAGACGATCTCCTTCGTCTACGCGAACGACAGGTGCGACGGGACCACCGGTGGCGTGACCCAAGGTCCGAGCCACCGCACCTATCAGACGGTCAACGCACTCAATCTTTCGAAGACGATCGGCCAGCGCACGCTGAGCGAGGTTCAGTTCCCCGACAGCAAGGTCGAGATGTTCGACTCTATCTCGCGGTACACCGGCAAGCGTCAGTTCTTCTACACTTACCCCGATGCGGTCGTCAACTGCCTCTTCTTCGATGGCAGCGTTCGATTCAAGAAGACCGGATTTGCCTACAACAAGGGAGGCAAGCGTCTCGACGCGAACGATGGCGTCGATCCGGCCAACCCGCGTTCCACGTTCCCGCTGTTGATCACCTACACCCCCGAGTCGACCTGGGAGCCGATTCGCGCGGGCGACACGACCTACACCGCTCCTGGCTTCCAGCGTTGGACCCGAGGCGGCCTCAAGGGGCGCGATTTCGACGGCAATCAATGGTGGTTCCCCGACGGGACCGCCGGCGACTACTGATCTCGCCCGATTTCATTCGAGTTCAACGGGCCCGTCCGCTTCGGACGGGCCCGTTTGCGTTGATGCTCGGAAGCGACGAAGCGCCGTCGTCCCGATGCGTGATCTACCATGCCTGCCCGGTTCCCGCACGTCGCCTCTTCAGGAGTGTTCATGGCTCGGCTCAAGGTCAACGCAGCGTTCAAGGCCCCCGTCGGAACCCACGCGACCGTGAAGGGCTGGGTTCGCACCAATCGCGAGAGCAAGGCCGACGGCGGACTCTGCTTCGTCGCCGTCAGCGACGGGTCCTGCTTCGACGCCATCCAGTGCGTGGTCAAGTCCGGCGTGCCCGGGTTCGACGATGTCCGCCGCCTCACCACCGGGTGTGCCGTCGAGGTCGACGGCGAACTGGTCGCCAGCCAGGGCAAGGGCCAGTCCGTCGAGTTGCTCGTCGATCCCGCCAAGGGCGGGTCGGTCAGGATCCTCGGCTGGGTCGAGAACCCGGATCAGTATCCCGTCGCGAACAAGCGTCACACCTTCGAGTATCTCCGCGAGGTGGCGCACCTTCGCGTTCGCACCAACACCTTCGGCGCCGTCGCTCGCGTGCGGCACTGCCTGAGCATGGCCGTGCACCGCTTCTTTCACGAGCGGGGCTTCTACTACGTCCACACGCCCATCATCACCGCCAGCGACTGCGAGGGCGCGGGGCAGATGTTCCAGGTCTCGACCCTCGACCTGGTCAACCGCAAGCTCACCGCCGACGGCAAGGCCTGCGACTTCTCCGAGGACTTCTTCGGTCGCCAGGCCCACCTGACCGTCTCGGGCCAACTCAACGTCGAGACGTACTGCTGCGCCCTGAGCGACGTCTACACCTTCGGCCCCACCTTCCGCGCCGAGAACAGCAACACCAGCCGCCACCTCGCCGAGTTCTGGATGATCGAGCCGGAGATGGCCTTCTGCGATCTCATGGGCGACAGCAAGGTCGCCGAGGACTTCATCAAGCATCTCGTCGAGGCCGTGCTGACCGAGCGTCCCGACGACATGAAGTTCTTCGATGAACGCATCGAGCCCGGCCTGATCCAGCGGCTGCGTCACGTCGTCGAGACGCCCTTCCGTCGCCTGCCCTACACCGAGGCCATCGACATCCTGCACAAGGCCCAGGCCAAAGGCGTGAAGTTCGACTTCCCGGTGAAGTGGGGGACCGATCTCCAGAGCGAGCACGAACGCTACCTCACCGAGGAGCACTTCAAGCAGCCCGTCATCCTGATGAACTACCCCAAGCAGATCAAGGCCTTCTACATGCGGCTCAACGATCCCAGCACCGACGGCGCCCCCGGCGACACCGTCGCCGCCATGGACGTGCTCGTGCCCAAGATCGGCGAGATCATCGGCGGCAGCCAGCGCGAGGAGCGGCTCGACGTGCTCGACCGCCGCCTCGAGGAGATGAACCTCCGCAAGGAGGATTACTGGTGGTACCGCGACCTCCGCCGCTACGGCAGCGTGCCGCACGCGGGCTTCGGTTTGGGCTTCGAGCGGCTCGTCCTGTTCGTGACCGGCATGCAGAACATCCGCGACGTGATCCCCTTCCCGCGGGCGCCCAAGCAGGCGGACTTCTGACATGAAAGAGGCCCTCCCTCTCTTCGCGGCGCAGGTCGTCCTCGCCGCGATCGTCGGGCTCGCCACCGCCTTTCAGCCCAGCGTCAACGCCGCCTTCGCCGCCCATGCCCCGTCCCGCCTTCACGGTGGACTGCTGAACTTCCTCGTCGGCTTCCTGGCCATGGCCGTCGTCGTGGTCGTGTGTCGCGTTCCCGCGCCGGAGAGCTCCAAACTCGCCGCCGCGCCGTGGTGGGCATGGACGGGCGGGCTCATCGGAGCCTTCTTCGTCACGACGGCCATCTTCCTCGTCAGGCCGATGGGCGTCGCGAACTACTTTGCGGCGATGATCTTCGGCCAGTTCATCGGCAGCGTCCTCATCGACCACTTCGGCCTCCTGGGCATGCCCGCCCACGCGTTGTCGTGGGGGCGAGTCGCCGGCCTGGCCCTGATGGCCGCGGGCATCGCGTGCATCCGGGCCTTCTGATCGCTCAGGTCGCGCCGCCACCGTCCGCACGCTACGCTCAAGGCCCTTGACACAAGCCCCGCCACGCCAGGGCATGCTCGCCCGCCTCGCCCTCCACGTGGCGGCGGTGGCGATGGTGCAGGCCACCTCGACCACCATCGCGGCCCTCCTCCCCGTGCTCGCCCGCAAGCGATTCGGCGCGGGCGAATGGGAGACCCTCTTCATCACCGCGGCGCCGACCGTCTTCTTCACCTTCTCCATCTTCTGGAACGACCTCTTCTCGCACACGCGGTTCCTTCGGTACATCCTCGTCTTCTGGGCGATGGCGTGCCTGCCGTTGGCCCTCGTCGCCTTCGCGACCGACTACTGGATGCTCCTGGTGCCGCACCTGGTCTGTTCGCTCGGCGGCGCGGGCTACCACCCGGCCGCGGGCGAGGTCCTCAAGCGACTCTACCCCGACGGCCTTCGAGGCCGCATCTACGGCGTGGTATGGGGCTTCACGCTCGTCACCGGCGCGGTCCTCGGGTACGCGCTGGGCGAGTGGCTCTCTCGCGACGAGGAGGCGTTCCGCGTCTTCCTGCCCGCCGCCGCCGCCATCCAGCTCGGCGGCGTGCTCATCCTCGCCTTCCTCGCCGCTCGCGTCGGCGTCGACGTCGGTCGCGTTCGCGTCGTCGAGGATCGCTCCTTCTACGACCGCGTCGTCGAGCCCGTCACGCACATGCGAGAGGTGCTCAAGTCCGATCCCGCCTTCGCCCGCTACGAAGCCGCGTACATGACCTACGGCATCGGCTGGATGATCTGCTACGCGCTCCTGCCCATCTTCGTGACCGACCGCCTGCGGCTCGACTACGACCAGATCGCCGGTTCCACCCAGGTCGCCTACCTCGTCGGCATGGTGCTCATGATCGGCCCGGCGGGTTACCTCATGGATCGCCTGGGCGCCGCGCGAAGCACCGGTCTCTCGTTCCTCATGCTCATCGTCTACCCGCTGGGGCTCATGGGATCCACCGACGCCGCGTCCCTCGCCGTGGTCAGCTTCGTGTACGGCCTTTCTCACGCCGGCACCAGCGTCGGATGGATGCTCGGCCCCGTCGCGCTCGCCCCGTCGCCCGACAAGGTGCCGCAGTACGTCGCCATCCACGCCACTTTCGTCGGCATTCGCGGCAAGATCTTCCAAGGACTCGGCGTGCTCCTCTATTCGCTCACCCACGGCTTCACGCTGCCCTTCCTGCTCGCCGCGGCCGCCTTCGCGTGGAGCGCGGTCCAGATGTGGCGTCTCGATCGGTTCATGCGCCCGGGCGGGCGTGCCCGAACCTCCGCGTGACGCAGGCCGGTGATCGGCGACGCGGGCGTATCCTTCCCCATGACGTTCCCCCGCCTCGTGGCCCTCTGGTTGGTGTCGGTGGTTTGGGTGCAACCCGCCGCGATCGCCGCGACCGACGTTCGTTTCGAGATCGAGTCCGTGCTCCGCGACCTCGCGGCCGCGTGCATCGCCGGCGACGCCGACGGCTATTTGCGGCACGTCGCCACCGACGACCACGAGTTCCTCAACGAGCAGAAGTACTTCGCCAACGACCTTCGCAAGAAGCCCGCCCAGGAGTGCTCCTGGAAGGTGGGCGAACTCGCCGTGGCCGAGGATTCGGCGACCGGACCGCTGACCGTCGAGTGGACCATGCCCGGGGCCAAGGCCCGCTCGATCACCTACGACGCGAGGTTCGTCCGCGTCGACGACGGCTGGCGGTTCGCCGGCGAAACGTGGGAACGTCACGATGCCCCGGGCATTCTGGTGCTGCACGACCCGGGGCTCGCCGAGGTGGCAAGCCGCGTCGTGGAGGCCTTCGGCGAGGTGCGTTCGCACGTGCAGGAGGGCTTCAAGCTCGCCGACGCGCCGCTGGCGTCGCGGACGCAGAAGTTCAAGCTCTACGGGTCGATGAAGCACCTGCAGGCCTCGATCTGCCTCAGCTACGTCGACGGACTCTCCGGCTGGAACGAGCCCGGCGAGTCCATCAAGCTGCTCACGAGCCCCAGGAGCAGCCTGGCGTCGCTTCGCGTGCTCGTTGCGCACGAGTTCGGTCACGTGGCCACCTTCGAACTCGGGGCACACGCCAACAAGATGCCCTGGTGGGTGCTCGAAGGCGTCGCCGAACTCTCCGCCGAGCAGTGGGGCCGCAAGCCCCAGAACGCCGTCAAGGCCTGGGCCAAGGCCGGCCGTCTTGCTCCGTGGGACGATCTCGCCGACTTCGAGACCGTCGAGGCCAAGTGGCGAGGCCACGTGTACACGCAAGGCCATCACATGCTCGGGTACGTCTCCGAACGGTTCGGTCGCGACGGCCGCGTCGCGTGGCTGTCCGCCATGGCCGCCGGCAAGTCCATCGACGAGGCCTCCAGGGAGGCGTTCTCGTTGTCGTTCCCTGACCTCGACGCCGCATGGCGAGCGACGCTGCCGGCCAAGGACGAGGCGCCCGCCGCGACGCCTCCCCCGGCCGAGGCTCCGTCCAAGCCCGCCGATCCCTCGCGTTGAGTTCCGGCTCCCGGGCAGGCCGTTCCGCCGTCGCCTCACGTGATCAGTACATCTTTCTGACGTCCACGCCCGGATAGAACTGCTCGATCATCGATCGCCAGTCCATGCCCGAGTCCGCCATGCCCTTGGCGCACCACTGGCACATGCCCACGCCGTGCCCGAAGCCCCGACCGATGATGCGGACCGAGTCCGCTCGGACGATCACCTCGACGTCGCCGCTGTGGAACCGATTCTCCCTCGTGATGGGCTCGAGCCCCGAAACGCTCCAGTTCGCGGCTTCGCGAAGTTCCTCGGGCGCCATCGCGTACTCCCGGCCGGTGTCGGTCACGATGCTGTAGGTGTCCGGGCGGCCCGCCTCGTTGCGATCGCGAACCTCGATGCTCCGCACCCGCGTCAGCGCCATCAGGTCGCGTCCCTTCGCGCGACCCCACGCGCGAAGCCGCTTGTGGAAGTCGTCCGCCGAACGCTCGATCGTCCAGCGGTGCAGCGGCGAGCGCTGGCAGTACGCCTGTCGCGGCTTGCCTTGCAGCGATGCCACCCGGTTCATCGGCAGTGGCGTACCCGCCGTCCACGCGCGTGCCGCGGACGCCGGCCTTCCGCCGCACTGGCTCGAGAAGTAGGCCCGGATGAACGAGCCGTCGTCGGTGAGCGTCCAGCCGCGGGTGGCGTGCGTGGCCTCCACCGCGACCATGAGCGACGACGTGCCCTCGAAGACCTGGTCGGCGGTGGTGTCCTCGACATCGATCAGCCGGCCCTCGGTGCGAGCCCGACGCCGCTCCTGCAGGGCGTATGTGCGTGCGGCCACCGCCTGCGCCTCGAACGCCTGACGCGGCCACGAGCGAATCAGTTCCTTGCCGAGCACCCCCGGCAGGTACGACTCCACCGGCATCGTCGCGATCACGTCGAAGCGACCGGCGTTCTCGCTCCACGATGGACGCACCGTGATGAAGCCGGGAATCAGCCGCCCCTCGAGTTGCAGCGACTCGCTCGGCGCCTCCGCGGCTCCGTCGAGGGTTCCGTCGCTCGCCACGATGTCGAGGTCCAGCCCGAATCCCCAGTCCGTCTCGACGCCGTTGGCGTCCTTGGTGCGGATGCCGCGCTCGCCGCTCGTGATCGTCAACGGGCCGGCGAGCGTTCGGGCCTTCTGGGAGGGTGAGGTCGCGGTGCCCGACGCGGGGCGCACCACGAAGCGATCGGGGCCCGCGAGCCGCTTCGAATCGGCCAGCCGCGAGATGCGAACCCGCAGGTCGGGCTCACGCTTGATGGTTGCGGCGTCTCTCGGGCCGGTCGGGGTGTTGGAGCGGGCGATGGCATCGACCGTGCTGTCCACCTGGTTGCGCACGTCTCGCCGCACGTCGGCGCAACTCGAGACCAGCAGCGATGCGACGAGGGACGATCCGATGGCGATGCACGATACGGTGCCGCGGACACGTTGCCGGTGGTTCATGGGGCCGACTCCTTCCAGCTCCTCTTTGTCGCGACCAGGCGGCCTCCGATCGCGGCGGCCGCATGCTCGCCCGTGCCCGTTCGGCATCCATACCGTGGGGACGGGAAGCGACGGCGAAAGTATATGGGCCGGCGAGTGTCCGGACCCCTTCCGACATGGTGCGATCCGGTCCCGGCGTCCGTTTCCGACGCCAATGAGGTGGCTGATGACCAACACGACCTGGTACGAGTCTGCAACCAATGCCCGTCCGACGACGGGGACGGCTCGCCCGTCGCCCGCCGCCGGCTTTCGGCCCGGGATGGCCCTGGGACTTGGCGCGATCATCGCGGCGACGCTCGCCTTCGTGACGGGCGGTTGCGCGACCGGCACGCCGCCACCGGAGGTCACCGAGGCCCGCTACGACGGCCCCGCCATCTCGATCGAAGAGTCCGCCGGCCAGTGGCTCGCCGTGGTGCGACCCGACAGTCCCGGCTGGCGCATCACCCTCGATCGCCGCGCGGAGGGGTATGGCTTCGAGGGTGTCTACTTGACCATTCAGGAACCCAACCCCGCCTTTTCATACCCGCTGGTCGCCGTCGAGCAACGCCTCGCGCTCAACGTCGATGCCAAGCGACCGGTCAAGGTCTTCGCGAGGTTGCTCAGTTTCGACGGTGAATCCGCTTCCGGCGAGGCGTATGTGCCGACGCCCGCGGCGTCCTCGCCTCGCTGAGAAGCGGTGGCCATGGTTCGACTCGCCCAGCCCGCCGGGTCGACGCCGTCAGGCCGCTCGACCCCGTCGGGCACCTTCAGTCGCAGGTGGCCGGGCATCAGTCATTGACACGATCGGAGCAGGGGAGACGGGCTTTGGACACGATCACGCAACTCGGCAAGGACCTTCTCCCATTCTCGCTCACCCCCGGGCTGGGCCCCGTGCTCACCGCTCGGCTGATCGAGTGGTGCGAGGGCGATCTCGCCAGAGCCGCGGCGGCGGGGGTCTCCACGCTCAGGCACATTCCGGGGTTCGGGCGAACTCGCGCTCAAGCCGTGGCCGAGGGCCTCGCCGCGGCGGGCGAACGGGCGTCGAGAGAAGTCGACGCCGCCCACCGACTGGGTGTTCGAATCGTCGCCAAGGGTGATGCCGCGTACCCCGAACTCATGGCCGCACTGCCCGATGCCCCCTGGGTGTTGTACGTGCGGGGGACGCTCGATCCCGCGGCACGCGACCGCTACCCGGTGGCGATCGTGGGATCGCGCAAATGCACGGCGTACGGCCTTGAGCAGGCCCGCACGTTCGGGGCGGCCTTCGCCCGAGCCGGGCTGACGGTGGTGTCGGGTGGGGCTCGCGGCGTGGACAGTTCGGCCCATCGCGGCGTGTTGGCCAGCGGCGGTCGAACCATCGCCGTGCTCGGCTGCGGCTTGGCACATTGCTATCCCCCGGAGAATCGCGATCTGTTCGAGGCCATCGCCTCGCAGGGAGCCGTGGTGTCGGAACTCGCCTTGGAGACGACGCCCCATGCCGACCAGTTCCCGGCTCGCAATCGGATCATTTCAGGGCTGAGTCTGGGCGTGGTGGTGATCGAGGCCGACGAGCGGTCCGGCGCGCTCATCACGGCGCGGGTGGCGGCGGAGGATCATGGCCGCGAGGTGATGGCGTTGCCCGGGAGGGTCGATTCGCCGTCAAGCCGCGGCACGCACTCGCTGATCAAGAGCGGCGGGGCATCGCTGGTGAGCGATCCTGCCGACGTGCTGTCGATCCTCGAAGGGCCCGCGCGTCACCTCCATGCCAACACTCACGCGAGTCGATTCCGACCCTTGGGCGGGTTGGCGGGCGGGCTGGCGGACGGGCTGACGAGTGAACTGGCGGACGGAATGTCGGGAGGGCGGCCCGAGATGGCGCGAGCACCGATGACGACGGGTGTGGTCGAACTGACCGAGGTTCAACGTCAGATCTGGGACCGGCTGGGCGGCGGGGGCCTGACGCTTGACGAGTTGTGGGAATCGACTGGGTTGGATGTCGGGGTCCTGCGTCGCGAACTGATGGCGTTGGAACTCGGTCGTCGGGTGAGGCGTGAGGGGACGCGGTTTGCTGCCGTGGGGTGCTGAAAGAAGGTTTTCGGACCACCTGCGGGCTTCCGTAGTCGCCCCTGAACGATCCTTGTACGGCATAGGGAAGGTTTTTCCTAACAAAGCATCTAAAAACTATTGACGTGCGGTCCCTGATATGCTATCTTGTCCCAAACACGGCACGCGTCATTGGGTTCAGGGCTCGGGCAAAGAGGCTTGAGCAGCGGAGCTTCGAGGGACGTGCCGGGTGACGTGTGGTGGTCTGGTTTGCCATCTCCGTTGGCATGCTTGGGGTCTTGGGCTGCTCGCGAGCGAGTGGCGAAGTCGGCCCCAGGACTGCGGGTGGAAAACTCGGGCTGCATGTGCAGGGTCGAGTGGTAGTGGGGTACCTGGAACCAGAGGCGGACAGCAAGTGCGGAGGCATGGCTTGGGGCTCGTCAGTGCTTCAGCATGCCCGAGCGTGCCCGAGCGTGCTGGATCGGGCCAAGCGGGCCTGATGCGTGTGAGCTTCAGGGTTTCGGGCACTCAGTGACCGGGTGTGCTGGCAGGCGGCGTGACGTTCAGCGTGTCGCCTTGACTGGTGGTGGGCCTTGGCCGGTGGTGGGTCTTGGCTGATGGTGGGTGGGAACAACCCGTCGTGGCATCGGCGGGTGCATTGAGGGAAAGGGAACGCGTCCATGAACCTGACTCCGAAGCAGCTTCGCATTCTTCAGCTCATCCGTGACTGGCGGGTCCGCCGCGGCTATTCGCCGACGATGCAGGAACTGGCCGACGAGATCGGCGTGAGCAAGGTGACGGTGTTTGAGCACGTCGAGGCCTTGATCAAGAAGGGCGCGTTGATTCGCGAGGCGAACAAGGCGCGGTCCTTGTCGATCGCGGACGGCGTGGCGGTGCCTGACGAAGCGCGTCCGCTGCGGTTCCCGCTGGTGGGCAAGATCGCTGCGGGCAATCCCATCGAGAAGGTCGCCGCGGAAGAGGAGATCGATCTTGCGGACATCCTCGTGCCCAAGGGCGACCGTCAGGCGACCACCTTTGCGCTCAAGGTCGAGGGCGACTCGATGCGTGACGAAGGCATTCTCGACGGCGATTACGTGCTGATCGAGCGGACGCAAGTGGCCCAGAACGGCGATCGAGTGGTGGCATTGCTGCCCGACGGATCAACGACCTTGAAGACCTTCTTCAAGGAAGACGACCACATTCGCCTGCAGCCGGCCAATCCGCAGTTCGACCCCATCAAGGTGAAGTTCTGCCAGGTGCAGGGCATCGTCAAGGGTGTCGTGCGTCGGTACGGACGCTGACGCAGGCCGGCGAAGACCAGCCGCCGGTCGCAATCAAGCATGATCTTTCGAGTGACGCGGTGCCGTGAACGCCGCGTTGCTCTGTTTTTGAGGTGGGCGAGTTGGTGGCGGCGGCGTTGCGAACGCGTACCCCGGGCTCGCCCGCAAAGCCGGGCCGCGCCCTGGGCTCCCTGCCGAGCGCCCGCAGCGGGCTGAAAGAGGGGCTTGTCGCCGATTCGCGGACGCCAGCCCGCTTCGGGCGTGCCTTGGTTGAGCCGCGGGCGCGACCCGGCTCTGCGGGTCAAGCCCCCGGCGGAGCCAAGACGCGAGGTCGGCCGCGAGCGGGCTTGGCGTCACCGCCGTCGCTCAACAGGCATCCCTCGCACCTCAGCGCCCGCATACACAGGGCTCGCCCGCAAAGCCGGGCCGCGGCCTGGGCTACCCGCCGAGCGCCCGCAGCGGGCTAAAAGAGAGGCTTGCCGCCGATCCTCGCCCGCTAGCCCGCTTCGGGCATCCCGTGGTTGAGCCGTGTTCTCCGATCCGGCTCGGCGGGGCAAGCCCCCGGCGGAGCTCGGGATCACGTGGCGATTGAGGGTTGCCAAGGCGATGCCGCCCGCAGCGAGAATCGACCCGAAACCGCCGTCAGGTCGGGAAGGCCTTCGCCGGGCGAAGAACCGAGTTTCTTGGCCTCGCCCTTGAAGTCGAAGGAGCCATCCTCGAGCCGCCCGCCGAGCGTCACTTCGACCCTGAGCGTGCTGCCCGGGGGCATGAAGGTTCCGTACTTGAGCGCTCTGACCTTGGAGAGCACGAAGTGCCCCTCCGGCCGCTCGCCGAGCAACGTTCGCGCGGCCTGCACCATCGCTTCGAGCATCATCACGCCGGGCAGCACCGGGAAGGTCGGGAAGTGGTCCTGCAGGTACTCCTCCGCCATGCTGATGTGCTTGATCGTCACGATGCGAGCGTCGGATCGCTCCACCACCCTGTCGACAAGGTTGAAGTGCATGATTCAACCGTAGCGCACGCACCCCGGCGTTTGCTACCCTCCCGTCGCGTGCCCCTCGTGAGCGATCAGGCCATCTGCATCCGCCACTGGGACTGGTCCGAGACCAGCCAGACGGTCTCGCTTTTCGCCCGCGATCACGGCATCATCCGTGGCATCGCCAAGGGAGCTCGCCGCGAACACTCCACCTTCTCGGGGGGCATCGAACTCATGACCCGCGGCGAGGTCGTCGTCAGCCTCAAGGCCACCGACGCGCTTTCCACCCTGACCGCGTGGGACCTACAGGAAACGTTCCGAGCCAGCCGAGCGACCTTGGCCGGCTTCTACGGCGGCATGGCGATTCTCGACATCGTGCAACACTCGCTCCAGCCCGGCGACCCGCACCCCGAGTTCTACGACGCCGCCGTGTCGGGCTTGCGAGCGCTGGCCGTGGCCGGCAAGGAGCGAGAGGCGGTCCTCTCAGTGCTCTGGCGTGCCTTGGTCGAGACCGGTCACGCGCCCCAACTCTCGATCGACATCCGCTCCGGCGAGTCGCTCGCGGACGTGCCGGTGTACGGATTTTGGCCCGGCTTGGGCGGTTTCAGCGTTGAAACAACGCCCCCGAGCCTCATGGCCGAGCCCAACCTCCAGACCGTGTGGAAGGTGCGGCGGGAAACGCTGCACTTCCTCCGAGGCGAAACTCCGATCGTGGACCCTGATGCCGCCACCGACACCACTCGACGGGCGATGCAGCTGCTCTTGGCCTATTTCCGATGGGTCTTCAGCGACGAAGTGCGCGCGCTGACGCAGTTCGTCGCCCTGACCGCGCCCACGCCCTGACCGCGGGCCGGCTGCTCCACGAGGCGTGCAAGCCGTGGACTCCGGTCAACCCTTCGCCGGAAGCAAGCGGCCGATGGTGACCGGCGTCATGGGGAAGGCCTCGTGCACGGCGCGGAGGTCGTTGAGGGTGACCGCGGAAAGGCGATCGAGTTCCTGCTCGAGGGGCATGTACCTGCCCAGCGAGGTCCACATGCGACCCAGCCGGTGCATGCGGTCGTGCGGACGCTCGCCGCCGATGGTCGCGCCGGTGACGAACTTGTTGAGGAGTCGATCGATGTCGTCCTGCACCAGCGACTCGGCGAGCGTGGCCAGTTGTTTCCCGATGATCGACCAGATCTCCTCGAGACGGTCGGGTTCGCCGCTGGCGTAGACGAAGAACTCGCCGAAACCGTCGTGGGCGTCGAAGCTGGCCTGGGCCTCCTCGGCGATGCCGGGTTCGATGAGGGCCCAGTGAAGGCGGCTGTTGTCGGGGGCGCCGAGGATCTGCGCCAGGATGCCCGCCGCGTACCGCCGTTCATCGGCGATGGCCGGCGCGTCGCACATCGCGAGCACGTACCCGCGAGTCACCTTCTCGTCGCGGAGCGTGAAGTCGGAGCCCACGAGCGTGGGACGCGACGAGTCGCGAGAGACGCCCGTGCGACGCCACGAGCCGCACCGCTCGGCGACGAGGTCGACCATGCGATCGAAGTCGAGCTTGCCCGCCATCGCCACCACGGTGTTGTCCGCGGCGTACCGGTCGTCGAAGTACGCCTTCATGCGGTTCCGCGGCAGGGCCGTGATCGTCTCGGTCGTGCCCAGCACGCGGTGAGAGAGGGGATGGGGCCCGAAGTGCCGTTCCACGCACGCCTCGTACAGGACCCAGAAGGGATTGTCCTTGTACATGGCGATCTCCTCCAGGATCACGCCCTTTTCCGTTTCGAAGTCGGACTGGTGGAGGGCCGGACGCATCATCGTGCCGAGCAGATCGACGGCCCGCGGCAGGGCTTCGGGCAGCACGTGCGCGTAGAAGCACGTCACTTCATTGCTGGTGAAGGCGTTGTTGCGGGCTCCGATCTCGTCGAAGGCCTGGTTGAGCTGCTCCGCCGACATCGACTCGGTGCCCTTGAACATCATGTGTTCGAGGAAGTGGCTGACGCCCATGTCGCGTGCGGCCTCGTCCCGGGCGCCGGTGCGGACGAAGAAGCCGGCTGCCGCGGAATGGGCGGCGGGGTCGATCTCGGCGACGATCGTGAGGCCGTTGTCGAGCGTGGCGTGTCGAAAGGTGTACGGCATTGGCCGTGAGGGTATCAGGATCGCAGGGCGGCACGCAGGCGGCGGCAGGTTTCCTCGGGCGCGGTCGAGCCGCAGACGCACGACGAGACGGCGACGCCTCGAACGCCGACGGCCACCAGCGATTCGATGTTCTCCGGCGTGATCCCGCCGATGGCCAGGTGAGGGAGCATGCCGGGCATCTCGATGCAGGCCTTGAGCGCGGCGGGACCGGCGATGACCGGTTTGTGCTTGGTGGAGGTGGGGAACATGGGCCCGACCCCGCAGTAGTCCGCCCCGGATGCACGCGCCGCGGCGGCCTCCTCGGGGGATGCGGTCGACACGCCGACCACCAGCGAGGCGCCGGCCAGCCTGCGCACGTGCGGGACCGAGAGGTCGCGGCGGCCCACGTGGACGCCGGTGGCGCCGGCAAGCAGGGCGACATCGGCGCGATCGTTGACGATCACGGCAGCTCCGAATGGCCGAGCCATGCGGACGAGCGCCTCGGCGCGTTCGACGAGCACGCCGCCGTCAATGCACTTCTCTCTCAGCTGCAGGCAGTCCGCGCCTCCCTCGAGGGCCCGGCGGGCGACCTGATCCCATGGAAGGTGGGTGCAGAGCGCCTCGGTGATGAGCACGCACAGCGCCCACTGCGGCGAGCGGCCGCCCGCCAGGCGAAGTCGCAGGTCGCGTTCGAGCGAATAGGCCTCGTACCGGACGCGTTCGATGGTGCGGGCGTCCGCCCCGGGGACGCACTTGGCCGCCTCCTCGAGCGAGCGGAGGGCCTCGGTGAGCCGTCCGCCCGCCGCGGCCGCGACGTCGTCGAGCGAGGGGCGATCGAACTCGCCGGCGGCCTTGATGGAGGTGCCGACGTCGCCGGGGGTGTCGCGGGCGGCCAATCGACGCACGGGGTCGATGCCGGCGAGCGATGCCGCAAGGTCGTGGCGGAGGGTCTTGGCTCGTTCGGTGAGCAGGGCGTCGTCGAGCGAGAAGCGGGCGATGTCCTCGAGCGTCCGCAAGGCCTCGCGGGCGCGGTTGAAGGCGGCGTCGATGATCCTCAAGGCCCCGTGCATGGCGGAACGTAGGCCGGAGGGGCCATGAGGGTGCGGGGGGGACGTGCCGCACCTACCGTTTCCTTGACGATGGAGGTCGACTCGGCGACGAACCCGTTGAATGCCTCGGGCGACCCGCGTCTCCCGGGACGCTCCGTGCGCCGGCCTTCGGTCGACTCGGCCACGGATGCGCTGTTGGCCGACCTCTTCATTCACGCCACGAACTGCGTGCGGGCCTTCGGTGACTTCCACCTCGCGGTCTCGGCCGGCGAGGAGATCGAACCCGCGTTGATGCGGCTCATGTACGACCCCGGCTTTCGGGAGTTCCCTTGGACGCGGACGCGGTTATGGATGGTCGACGAAGTCGACGTGCCCGGTGACGATCCGCGATGTCGCGGGACGCGGCTGGTCGAGACGATCGTCGCCTGCTCGGGCATTCCCGACGCGCAGTTCATGCCGCTGACCTGTCGTGAAGGGCCGGGGCCGTACGAGGCCAGACTGCGTGAGCACCTCGAATGGCGGGAGCGGGGCCAGGACAGGATCGACTGCTGCCTGTTCGCGACCCGTCCCGCGGGCGACATCGAGGCGTTCGGGTCGGGCGAGGGCGTCGTGCTTGGAGAGCGGTTCATTCGCTCCGCGAGGCTGATCAGCGTGCTGGTCTCCGAACCCCGAGGCGACGGGATGGCCTTGCTGGAGCGATGGGCCGGATGCCATCGCGATCGACTCGTGCCGCTGGGCGGCGATCTCGTGTGGTACCTTGGCGATCGGGAGGACCCGGGTCTTCCGCTGGCCGACTGATCGTCTTCGCTTCCTGTTCCTTCCGTGAGCGCTCCATGGCCCAACTCTCCGTCGAACCCAACGACCAGATCACCTTCAAGGTTCGACACCGCGACGACCACCTGCTGGTGGTGAGCAAGCCCTCGGGGATCGTCACCACGCCGGGCAAGGGGCATGATCGCAACTCGCTGCTCAACGGGCTGTTCGCGCTGCACGGCGAGCGTTTGCAGCAACTGGGCAAGACGCGCGACTTCGGCCTGCTTCACCGCCTCGATCGCGCCACGAGCGGGTTGGTCATCGTCGCGTTGTCCCGAGCGTGTTACGACGGCTTGCGGGAGGCCTTCGAGACCAGGGCCGTCGCCAAGTACTACTGGGCGGTGGTGAAGCAGGCTCCGAAGAAGCCGGCGGGCGTGATCAACCGCCCGCTGCTCGAGTACACCGGCAAGGCGCCCGGCGATCCGAGACCCAAGAAGCTGGCGAAGGTCGCTTCGTCTGGGAAGCCCTCGGTGACCGCCTACCGAGTGCTGGCCACGTCGGCGTCCGGCGCGCTGCTCGAGTGCCGCGCCGTCACCGGACGACTCCACCAGATTCGCGTGCATCTCGAGTCGATCGGATGTCCGGTGCTCGGCGACGACTTCTACGGACCCACCTCGATCCGCGAGGCCGCCCCTCGACTCGCGCTTCACGCCCATCGCATCGTGCTGACCCATCCGGTCACGGGTGCACGCGTCGACGTGCGGTCGCCATGGCCCCCGGACCTCCGGTCGCTGCTCAAGCGAATGAACCTGCCCCGTCCCGACGAGCAGGCGTCCGGAGCCGACGACGCGACCACGTCGCTCGATGCCTGAGCCCCGCGGCCGAAGCGAGGCGTGATCACGACGGATCGATGGCCTCGGCCGCCTCGAGGATCGCCTGGTTGGTCAGTCGCAAGCCCGCGGCCGACAGCCGCCAGCGATCGTCGTCGGCCTCCAACATGCCGCGACTCCGCATCGCCTTCGACCAGTTCAAGAGCCGTTCCCTGCGTGACCCGTCGATCGCTCCGGCGCGATCCAGCATGATGCCCGCATCGACGCCCTCGGCCAGTCGCAGGCCCGTCATCATCGCCTCGACGAGGTTCCGGACCGGGTCGGGGGGCTCGGCATCGGCGAGAAGGGACGTGCGATCCGGCGTCTCGCGGAGATAGTCGTCCAGTCGCGGCCGGTTCTTCCACCGCAGGCCGTCGAGGTGGCCGCTGGCCGAGGGCCCGGCAGCGAGCCAGTTGCCCTGTCGCCAGTAGACGAGATTGTGGCGGCACTCCGCGCCTTGAAGCGAGAAGTTGCTCAACTCGTAGCGGTGCATCCCGTGACGTTCGAGCCGTTCGACCGTGGCGTCGAACATGTCCGCCTCGAGGTCGTGATCCATCGGTTCGAAGTCGCCTCGATCGAGCCTCGCCTTCATCGCCGTGCCCTGCTCGTAGGTCAGCCCGTAGCAGGAGAGGTGCTCGGTCCCCAGCGAGCACGCGGTGTCGAGGTCCGACAGCCACTCGGCCATGGTCTGTCCGGGGATGCCGAAGATGAGGTCGATCGACTGGCGGCGGATGCCCGCCCGCCTCACGCGATCGAGGGCGATGGCGACATTGGCGGGATCGTGCCAGCGTTCAAGCGTTTGAAGGTGCGCCGGGTTGAAGGACTGGGCGCCCATGCTGACCCTCGTGACGCCGCCGGCGACGAGCGTGTCGGCGAGTTCGTCGGTCACCGTCTCAGGGTTGCATTCGACCGTGAACTCGCCGCCGCGAGCTCCCGTCGAGCGGGTGTCGAAGAGGTCGTCGAGTCGCTGCAGCAGGGATGCCCAGAGTGGCGGCGAGAGCAGGCTGGGCGTGCCGCCCCCGACGAACAGCGTCTCGAGCGGTCGGCGGGCCCAAGGGGCCAGCGCCTCGAGCTCCTCCTCCAGACGCTTCACGAACGGCGCCTGGCGGTCGCGGGTGTCCACGATGCTGTAGAAGTCGCAGTAATGGCACTTGTGGAAGCAGAACGGGACGTGGATGTAAAGGCTTGACGCCGCGGCGGGCCGGGCGGTCTTCAGGGCGTGTCCGGCATGCACGGGCGTCTCCTCGCCGCCGAGCAGTTGGAGCGGGCGGGGCGTGGAGGACGTCGGGGGAGGGGGGGGGGACGACACCGGCTCATCGTACGATGGCACGTATACTTTCCCGCTGG
>JBBAVG010000017.1:14365-55943 GCA_040397805.1 Phycisphaerales bacterium | reverse complement strand
CCGACGGCCTTGCTGACGTTGCCGGCCAGCGTGCCGACTCGATGGACGGTGCCGGTGCCGGTGAAGGCGTCGGTGGTGTCGATCCAGGCGGAGACGTTGGTGCCGCTGCTGGTGATGGTCGACGCGGCTCCGCCGACCGAGGAGATGATGGTGCGCGTGGTGACGGACCGGTCGATGGTGATGGCACGGGTGCCGCCGCGGTCGTAGATGAACAGCGACGATGGCATCGCGACCTGGGCGACGACGGTCGTGCCTGCCATGATGGTCATGGTCGAACCGCTGGCCGAGGCGCGGATCGCCGCGGTGCCGCCGGTGGTCGTGACCACCAGTTCATTGCCGTGACGGGTGGTGACCGCGACCTGACTGCCGCCCCCACCACCGCTGCCTCCACCGCTTCCGCCGCCCCCGCCCGAGGCGGGCGTGAACATGACGGCGGCGGACGTGGCCGGCGTCAACCCCGACTTCATGGCGGCGACGCGATACCAGACCGAACCGCCCGCCGAGGCGTTGGGATCGGTCCAGGTCTTGGCCGCGCCCGCGGCGACCTGCGCCGCGTCGGTGAACGTGGTCCCGTTGGTGGAACGCTGCACGACGTAGCTGACGGAGGGGCCGTTGGTGTCGACCCAGGCGACGACGGCCCTGGTGCCCGAGGCCGTGGCGGTGATCCTGGTCGCTGCGCGAATGGCCGCGAAGACGGCGGGCGTCTCGGAGACGCCGGCGGGAACGTTGGGGGCATTGGCGGTGACGCGGTAGTTGTAGCGGATGCCGCCGATGACGCCGTTGTCGGTGAAGGCCCCCACCGTGCCTCCCAGCGTGGCGATGGTGGTGAACGCGCCACCCTCGGACGATCGCTGCACGACGTACGAGGCGACGCGCGGACCGGCGGGGGTCCAGGACACGTTGATCGACGTGGCGCCCGGCACGGCCCGCAGGTTGGCCGGCGCCTGCACGGGCACGGCGGCTGCCACGGGGCTGCTGACCGCCGATGCCTTGGTGCCGGCGGTCGCCTGGATGCGGTAGGCGTAGTTCGTGCCCCACGTGACGGTGGTGTCGACGTACGACGTGATCGAGCCGCCGGACACGACTCGCAGCGGCATGAACGAACCGCCGTTGGTGGATCGCACGATGATGTAGGACGTGGCGGACGGATCGCGGGCCTGCCAGTTCAGCGTCACGTTCGTGGATGAGACGACGGTCGTGCGGAAGTTGGTGGGCGTGAACAGGGGCGTCCAGACGCTGGCGACCGCCGAGGGGGCCGAGGCGGCGGCCCCGCCCAGCGAGACGATCTGGTAGCGGTACGGCGTGTTCGATCGCACCGAGGTGTCGATGAACGACAGTTGGGTGCGGCTCGCGACGGTGCCCACCTGCGTGAAGTCGCCGGTCGCACCGGCCCGCATGATGCGATAGCCGGTGGCGTTCGTGCCGGGTGCCGTCCACGCCAAGCGGACGTTGTCGGGCGCCACGGTGACGGCCGCGAAGCCCGGAGGCGCCAACGGCAGCGTGTTGCCCACCCGGGGAATGACCGCCAGCATCATGCGCGGCTCCAGCGGCTGCGCGGCCGCGTCGGGATCGACCGCTCCGGCCCTCAGGCCCAGCAGCCGTTCCCAGAAACCCCCGGTGCCTCGCGGCTTGACTTCATCCATGGGAAACACTCCTCCTCCGAACAGGAGTGTCCCTTTCACGCCGTGACGATCCCAAGGCCTCACGGAATGAGGGATGGGTGTTTCGCGGTTATCACCCCTCGCAGACGAACCTTGCAAGAGCGATCAGCAGCCGCCCGTCCACGCGACGAAGAAGGACTCGATGTCGAGGCCGTCGACGCCGCCGTCCAGATTGACATCGCCGCGACCGTCACCCGACTCCCAGAAGGCGAAGAAGGCGTCGATGTCGCCTCCGTCGATGCCGCCGTCGGCGTTGACGTCCGCGATGCACTCCGACTGGATGGCAAAGGGGCCTGACACGGCGAAGAAGGCGTGCGCCGGCGCCTCGAGACGGATGCGGGCCGACGCGGTCGCGGCGGCGGGGAGTTGGACGACGGCCGCGCCCGTGTTGGGCAGTGTGCCGAGTCCGATGGGGAAACTCGCCCCGTCATCGAGGCTCAAGCTGGCGACCACCTCGGTGCACGGGGGCGTGAAGGCGTCGGTGCCTCCGACACTCCAGGCGATTTCGATCTCGCCGGGGAAGAGCAGCGAGCCTCGCGAAGGCGCCGTGACGGCGAAGGGTGAGGCAAAAGCGGGGATCTCGAGCGACACGAGCGACGACACCGCCGCCCCGCCGACGCCGGGACGATTGTCGCGAACAAAGACGCGGAAGGTGCGGGTCACGCCGCCGACGGTGGGCAACATCTCGCCGGGCGAAGGCACGCCCGCGAGGACATCGGCCAGTCGCGGGAATGTGCGGGCGGGCGAGAGCGCGGGTGGGAAGATCCTGAAGAGCGCGCCCTGTCCGTTGTCGAACGCACCCTCGCCGCTGAGGGGCCGGGCGAATCCCGAGTCATACTGCTCCCACGAGTACGTGAGCGGATCGCCGTCGGGATCGGTCGCGGCGGCGACGAGCCTGAACGCCGTGGCGGGCGGGATCATGCCCGAGGGGGTGACCGACGTCAGTTCCGGCACGTTGTTGCCGCTGGGCGTGATGACGGCGCAGCTGCTTCCGTTGCCCGCGAGGTAGGCCTGCATCTCCTGACGGCTACCGTGGTGGAAGAACGGATCGGCGTAGAGGACGATGTTGTCGGAGGGTGCCGCGTCACCGACGGGACATCCGCCGGCGTAGGCCATGGGCGAGGAGCCTGACCCGGCCTCCCACGAGGTCGCGAGGTTGACGTTGCCGGCGCACCGTCCCCTCGTGCCGTTGAACGTGTGGTTCGCGCCGAACTGGTGGCCCAACTCGTGGATGACGACGAGGGCCGATAGCGGGTCGAGGTCGCCGCCACGGGGAATGCCCGAGACGCCGCCGGCCTTGGTGTTGGTGCGACAGACCGACCGCAGATAGGCGACGCCGCCGAAGATGCGGGTGACCACGTGCCCGACGTCGAAGTTGCCGTTGCCGATGACGGTGTTGAGCGTGGCGATGTTCTGCGAGAGCAGGTTGCCGGAGCAATCGGTGCCTCCCCCGCCGCTGCACGTCGAGGAGTAGGGGTCGGTGTCGGGGTCGGTGAAGATGAGCCGATCGTTGTTGGCCACCAGCACGAACCGCACGCCCAGATCGGCCTCGTAGACGACGTTCGTGCGAGACACGACCGTGACGATGGCCGCGAGCGGATCCGCGACATTGGGCGGCCGACCTTGGAGTTGGCTGTGGTGAAGGCCATACTCGCCGTTGCACGCCACGGCGAGACGATAGGTGCGAAGGTCCTGCACCACGCGAGGCTCGTAGCCGGCGTGCTCGGCGTGCGGCGTGCCGTCGGCGTCGCCGACGGTGTCGCACGTCCAATCGCCTCCGCCGGGAAGGTCCTTGAGCCAATACGACACCACGTGACCGGGGTCGGCCGATTGCCACGCATCGATCATCCACGTGCGACCGGACAAGTCGCGAAGCATGCCCGTCAGGCCGCGTTGGGTGAGTTCGAGGCGCCCGGACGCGGATTGGTCGGCCGCCTGGACCACGTACGTGCGCATGCCGGGGAACCGGGCCGCGAGGGCCGGATCCATCACCGACGACACCGCCACGCGGCACGCGGTCAAGCCGCCGTCCGGGTCCGGAAGCGTCAACGCCAAGCCGTACGACGCGAGCGGCCGTGCAAGGTCCTCGACCGGGGCGGCGGAAAGCCTTTCGCGGAGTTCACCCAGAGCGACCGCCGCCACCGCGCCCGCCACGGGCCTGGGCCCCGCAACGCCCGTCGCCGCGGGTGCCGCCACTCCGACCGTGAAGACCTGCGCCGCGGCCGACGAGACCAGCACGAGGGCCACCGACACCGTCCATGTCCACTTCATCTCGGGATCTCCCATACTCGAGGTCACGACCGCGGGAGATCCGCGAAACGCGGGCTCCGGTTGCCGGAGGCGACTGATTTCCGGAGTCAGCGCGGCAAACGCCGGACCTGACGCGGCCGGCTCAGGGCTTCGGCGAGTTGATCCAGCCGTAGGACTGCACCGAGCCGAATCGCCAGTCGCGGTCGGAGACGGCGTACCACGTCGTGCTCAGCGCCTTGCCGTTCGCGTAGAGGTCGTTGGCGGTGAAGTTCTTGTCGTTGTAGTTTCCCGGAACGGCGGTCGTCTCGATGCCGCTGGTGGGCACCTTGAGCAGCTTGACCGACCCGTCCATGAAGGCGACATGACCGGCCTTGGCGTGCCTGGTGGTGAGTTGGTCGTCGTTGCCGAACATGCCGTCGCGGTACGTGCTGTTCCACACCGTCGTGCTCTCCTCGAAGTAGAGCGGAACGGAATGGAGCACGGTGAGTTCGGCGATGGAGGAAGCCGCGTAGGTTCCCATCGGACCGCGATTGGGCGGGCTGTAGGCGACGAGCGTCTGGCACCCGAGTTTCGCGCCCTCGATCTCGTCGAGCATGGTGTAGTCGAACTGCACGCCGGTACGGTTGGCCCACATCGAGGCGCGATCCGAACCGTCGACCGCGCGTCGCTTGTTGGTCGGACACTCCGCGATCTCGTGCGCGTTGCTGACGTACTGAAACAGGAAGCCGGGAATGCGCCGCCCTTGGTCGGGCGACCCCTGCATCCAGTAGGGGCCTGGCACGATCTGGGCCCACATCGCCACGTTGCGGTCATCAGGCATGACCGTCGGGTCGTTCGTGGGGTTCCACACCCGCGCGCCGTTGGGCCAACTGGGCCGCGGCGCAATGGGCCAGATCACGTCCTTGTAGTCGATCGCGTAGGCGTTGGCCGCCAGGCCGATCTGCTTGATGTTGGAACTGCACTTGAGCGTGCGGCCCGCCTCACGCGCCTTGCCCAGCGCGGGCAGCAGGATGCCGATCAGCAGCGCGATCACCGCGATCACCACGAGCAACTCGATGAGCGTGAAGCCGCGGCGAGACGATTGTCCTTGACCGATCTGGTTCATCCGTGACTCCGAGGGGCAGAGAGGCCCGGGCGACCACGATCGCGGTCGCCGCCGGCTGGAAGAGCGTGCTCCAAAAAGCTTAATCGGATGCGAACCCGAGGCCAAGCGAAAAGTTCACGAACGGAACGTGACGGCCTCCCCTGACGCATTCTCGACGCGAACAAACACCGTTCGCACGTAGTCAGTCCGACCCCACCGCCCCCAACGCCGCGATCACCGCCTCCACCTCGTCGGGCGTGGTCGAGAGCCCGAACGACACCCGCAGCATCGAGCGGCCCGTCGCCCGCGGCGCGCACGCCAGACCGGCCCTGCACAGGATGCCGAAGTGCGATTCAAGCATCGCGGCCGCTTCCGCCGCGTCGAGGCGAGGATGTCGAAGCGAGAAGACGGGCACCCTTGCCTCGGGTTCGAGCGGCCCCTCAAGCCGGAACTCGCCCAAACGCCCCGAACCGATCGCCGCGAGCATCGCGGCGGAGATCGACAGATCGTGCGAACGTGCGGTCTCCACGCCCGCCGGAAGCGAGCGCAGGTGATCCACCCCCGCCGCCAGACCGGCGGCTCCAAGCAGGTTCATGGTGCCCGCCTCAAACCGCGTCGGCATCGCCCGCGGCTGGGTTTCCGCCGCCGAATCGCCACCGGTGCCGCCCTCCCGCCACGGGTCGATTCGGTCCTCGACGCCCGCCCGTACGAAGAGCGCCGCGATGCCTTGGGGTCCCAGCAATCCCTTGTGCCCCGGCGCCGCCAGCACGTCGACGCCCCACTTCTCCACGTCCACGGGGAGATGTCCCGCCGTTTGCGCGGCGTCGACCAGCAGGACGACGCCCTTCTCGCGGCAGAGGACAGCGAGTTCCCGCACGGGCTGGATCGCCCCCGTCACGTTGCTCGCGTGCGTCACGACCACGAGGCACGTGTCCGGCTCGATCGCCGCGGCGATGTCCTGCGGCGTCACTGCATGGCCGCGAGGAGGCACGAGGGCGTGGCGAACGCCCCAGGCCTCCAAGCCCTTGAGCGGCCGCAGCACGGCGTTATGCTCGAGCGTGGTGGCCACCACGTGCGCGGAAAGCCCCATTCGGCGACGCTGGAGCGTCACGCCCTTGATCACCATGTTCAGCGAGTCCGTCTGGCCCGCCGTCAACACCACGCGCGTGGGGTCCGAGGCGCCCAGCACCGACGCCACGCGGGCGCGGCACGTCTCGACGGCGCCCGCGGCCTCCAGCGACTCGCGGTACGCGCCGCGACCGGGTGAATGCAGACGGGAAGCGGCCGCGGCGATGGCGTCGACGACGCACGCGGGCTTGGGGAAACTCCCCGCGGCATGATCCGCGTGGATCCGACGCTCGCCCCGTGCGTTCATGGCTCAGGCCTTCTTCGCGGCCTTGTAGAAGGGCAGCGGCGCGGTGACGGCGGGCAGCAGGCCGCGGCCGGAATCGACGTCGAGGGCCGTGCCTGGGGCCAGCAGCGACTGGTCGACGAAGGCCATGGCGATGCACTTGCCCAGCGTTGGGCTCGGGCAGCCGCTGGTGACGACGCCGACTTCCTTGTCGCCTTGCTTGACGAGCATGCCCGGACGAGCCGAACGCTTGCCGTCGATGACCAGGCCGACGAGCTTGCGGGCGGGGCCGCCTTCGGCCGCGACCTTCTTGAGGGCCGCCATGCCGATGAACGTTTCGCCCTTGTCGCCCTGGTCCTTGTCGAGGGCGATGGCGAAGTCGACGCCGCAGGAGAGCGCACAGATCTCCTCGCCCAGTTCGTGCCCGTAGAGGGGCATGCCCGCCTCGGTGCGGAGGGTGTCGCGGCAGCCCAGGCCCGCGGGCTTGAGGAGCGCGTCGGGGGCGTTCATGTCGACGCCCTGCAGGAGATACTTGAGGGCCATGTCGACGGCCATGCCCGCGGGCAGGATCACCTCGATGCCGTCCTCGCCCGTGTAGCCGGTGCGGCTGACGATGATCTTGGTGATGAGCAGGTTCTTGACGGCGAAGCGATACTTCTTGAGCGTGGGCACCTCGCGGCTCACCTTGCCGATGAGATCCATCACCTTGGGGCCCTGGAGCGCGACCATGGCGGTCTCCATGGTGCGGTCCTCGAGCGACTTGAGGGTGAAGTCGTTGGCCTTGCGGACCTCCTCGAAGTGACGCATCAGCTTCTCGCGGTTGCTGGCGTTGACGACCACGAGGAACTCGTCGTCGTCGACGCGATAGACGATCACGTCGTCCTTCACGCCGCCCTGCTCGTTGCACACCAGCGAGTAGCGGCACTGGCCGATCTCCATGTCGCTGACGCGGCGGGTGCAGACGCGTTCAAGCAAACGGCGGGCGTGACGACCCGCGATCTTCACGCGGCCCATGTGCGACACGTCGAACAGCCCGCCGCTGTTGCGGACCTGGTGGTGCTCCTGCACGAGACCCGAGTAGTACATCGCCATCTCCCAGCCCGCGAAGTCCACCATGTGTCCCTTGTGCTGGTGATGGAAGGAGTTGAGCGGCGTCTTGAGCACGGGTGGTCCTCGGGTGGCGGCGACAGGGTCGCGTGGAAGAAACCCGCCGCTCGGGCCGTCAAGACGACGGTCGAACGCGGGGAATCAAGGGTAGCAGCATCGGCCCGGCACGCAACGACCGGACACTCAAGCCTCGGTTCCGGGCACCCACGCGGCGTTGTCGATCAGCCGCACCGCCCCCACCCTCGCCGCGATCAACGCTCGCATGGGTCCGGGGTCGCCGGACGCTCGGGGCATCAGCGTCGCCGCGTCGCGCACGACGGCGTAGTCGGGCGTCACGCCCGCCTCTCGCAACACGGCCTGCATGATCGCCTCCGCGCCGTCGGGGGTCGACGCCCGCCTCGCCTCGCACAGGGCCATCGACAGGGAAAGCCCGCGGCGGCGATCGTCCGACGAGAGGAACCGATTGCGGCTGCTCATCGCGAGTCCGTCGGGTTCCCTCACCGTGGGCACCGGCACGATTCGCACCGGCAGCGACATCATCGACGTCATCGCCGCGATCACCTGCAACTGCTGCCAGTCCTTCTCGCCGAAGTAGGCGGCGTGCGGCCCGACGAGGTCGAAGAGCCGCCGCACGACCTGGCACACACCAGCGAAGTGGCCGCGGCGCAGCCCATCCTCAAGGCCTGGCCGGGTCGCCTGTTCGGGAATCGACGTCTGAGGAAGGTCGACGCCGGGGGGATAGACGTCGGCGACCCCGGGCACGTACACGACCGTCGCGCCCGCACGCCGACAGATGTCGAGATCCTGCTCGAGCGTCCTGGGATACCTGGACAAGTCGGAGGGGTCGTCGAACTGCGTGGGGTTGACGAAGATGCTCACCGCGACGTCGGCTCCGTGGGCCGCGGCGGCAGCCGTGCGGATCAACGTCGCGTGCCCCTCGTGGAGCGCGCCCATGGTGGGCACGAAGTGACAGCGGTGCGCTTGGTGCGAAAGCGAGGCGAACAGTTCGGCGTTGCTGGCGGCGACCTTCACGGTGCCGGAGGGTACCTGAGGCGGGTCGCTCCGTCCATCAGGAATCGCCGCCGCGAAGACGGCGGGAACCAGGCCGCACGGGCCAGAGGGAGGAGAGCCACGCCTCGATGGCGGGGTCCTCAGGCACCCGTTCGAGACGCACGACCACGCCGTGGTGGCGATCGCCATCGGGCACGCACTCGAGCACGCGGCCCGCGAGGGGCTCGGGGGCGTCGTCGACCAGATGCGACGCCATGACGAGGGTGCGACCGGGATGCAGCAGGCGGCGGCACTTGAGCACGACGTGCAACTCCGTCCGCCGCACGCCGTGCGCCTGCCAGTGCAGTCCGGGCCGGGCGTGCTCGTCGAGTTCGGTGATGGTCAACAGGGCCTCGAACGGGAGGCCCGGGTAGTCGGGCAGCAGCGTGGCATGCTCGGCTCGCGGGACGGGAGCCCTGAATGGACTGACGGGATGTTGGTGGTGCATGGCGGTTGGTCGTCGGCGGGAACGGGATTGTCTTTTCGACTCGCACGCCGCCCGGGTTTGCCGAGCGGCCGACGCGGGTTCGACGGGCCTGCCGCCCCGCATGCCTGTGCGGTCCACCCCGGGAACGGCACGTCCCAGAAGCCTCGATTCGGTCCTGGCCACGTCGGGGTACGCTCTGGGACCATGATGCAGCCGTCACTCACGACTTGGCAGGCTCGGTTGTCTCGCGTCGCGAACTCGAGGCTGGGGGCCATCGCATGGCCGCCGCCCGAGGCCGCGACGTTCGTCAGCACCTTCCGCGACGATGCCGGACACCGACGCCCGGTGGACGGAGCGTTCCTGGCCCACGTGACGGGCATCCCTTCCGCGGCGCCCGCGGGCGAATCACCCGACTGCCGGCTCTGGGGTCAGGCTGCGCGTCCGCCGACGGCTCGCGACGAACGGATCGTGCTCGCCGCGCTCGACGCCGATCCGCGGGCGCTGGCGATGGGCCTGCGGGAATCGGGGATCGAGATCTGGACCGAAACCGAGTTGGCGTGCCTGCACGCGTTGACCTGGCTCGGCGTCGACCGCGAACCTCGCGCGACGATCGCGGCCCGCTTCCTGATCGAGGAGTTGCAGCCCGACAACGGCACCAACCATCCCTGGGCGATCCACTGGTTCGCGTGGCTCGAGTGCACGCAGGGGGACATGGAGGCCGGCCTGTACGCCCAGGCCCTGCTCCACAACGCCATGACGGCCGGCGGCGGGGTGCCGGACCTCTTCTCGGCGATCATCCTCCACGACGCGGCGCGATGGATCGCCCAACGCGCCGTGACGTGACGCGACGTGACGGCGTGCATGCGGACCGGCCTTCCATGACGGGCGCGGGACGACCTCAGGTCGCCGCGACCACCGCGCCCTTGCCGTTGCCCGTCGAGGGGGGCATCCAGCGACGGAGTTCATCGGCCCACAGATCGCGAGGGTCGATCGCGTCGCCGTAGCGGCGCTGGACCGCCGCCGCGACCAGGCCCATGAACATCGGCTGTGGACGCAGCGGCCTGCTGGTGAGTTCCGGATGGAACTGGCCGCCGATGAAGAACGGGTGCGTCGGCACTCCGGCGGGAACGTCGGGACCGGGCCTGCGGAGCTCCATGACCTGCATGATGGGACGAGTGGGATGCCTTCCGGAGAAGACGAGTCCCGCGGCCTCGAGCCTGTCGATGAACTCGGGCTCGACCTCGTAGCGGTGGCGGAACCGCTCGCGAATCGTCGGCGCCTTGGAGTAGAGGAACGAGGCGAGCGTGCCGGGCGTGATGAGCACGTCCTGCGCGCCCAGCCGCATCGTGCCGCCGAGGCCTTCGACGCGTTTTTGCTCGGGAAGTTCGCTGATGACGGGGTGCGGCGTGCGAGGGTTGAACTCGGTCGAGGTGGCGTCGGCGAGGCCGAGCACGTTGCGGGCGAACTCGATGACGGCGACCTGGAAGCCCAGACAGATGCCCAGGTAGGGCAGGCCCCGCTCGCGGCAATGCCGCACGCAGGAGATCTTGCCCTCGACGCCGCGGGTGCCGAAGCCGCCGGGAACGATCACGCCGTCGTGGGAGCCGATGTGCTCCTCGACGTTGCGGTCGTCGATTTCCGTGGTGTCGATCCAGTCGAGCTCGACGCGAGTGCCCAGGTGCGTCGAGCAGTGCTCGACGGCCTTGTCGATCGACGCGTAGGCGTCTCGCAGGTTGGCGTACTTGCCGGCCAGGGCGATGCGGACGGTGCGGGGCTTGGGAGCGGTGAGGCGACGCACGAAGCCGGTCCAACGCTCGCGGGAGCGATCCTCCTGCGCGATGTTGGTGCGATCGTGCAGGTTGAGGATGGAGAGGATCTCGCGGTCAAGGCCCTCCTGGCGCATCTCGTCGGGGATCGTGTAGATGCTTTCGCGGTCGTGGAGCGAGAAGACCCGCCGCATCGACACGTTGCTGAACATCGCGATCTTCTGCGAGACGGTGTCGGAGACGACGCTGCCGGCGCGGCAGGCGATGATGTGGGGCTGCACGCCCGCCTCCATCAGTCGCTTGATGCCCAGCTGCGCCGCCTTGCTCTTCTGCTCGCCCAGCGCCTGAGGCTCGATGATGTACGTCAGCGCGACGAAGCAGCACGAGCCGGGGCCTTCCTCGAAGGCCAGTTCGCGAAGCGCCTCGATGTAGAAGGCGTTCTCGTAGTCGCCCACGGTGCCGCCGACCTCGATGAAGACCACGTCGGCCTTGCGCGACCCGTCGCCCCGCACGGCGAGTTCGCGGAGCTTGCGCTTCACCTCGCCGGTGACGTGCGGGATCATCTGGACGTCGCGACCCAGGTACGCGCCGCGACGCTCACGCTCCAGGATCTCGCTGAAGATCTGGCCCGAGGTGGTGAAGTTGCGACGCGTGAGATTCTGGTCGAGCAGTCGCTCGTAGGTGCCCAGATCCATGTCGCACTCGGTGCCGTCCTCGAGCACGAAGACCTCGCCATGGCGGTAGGGATTGAGCGTCCCCGAATCGATGTTGAGGTACCCCTCCATCTTGATCGGGGCCACCACCAGGCCCTTGTCCTTGAGCATCTTGGCCAAGCTGCTGGCGAAGATGCCCTTGCCCAGGCCGGACATCACCGTGCCCAGCACGATGACGTACTTGTGGAACCCCTTCTGGTACCCCTCCGGAATCGGGCTGTAGAACTCCGAATCGGCCGATGACGTCGCCAAGTCGGCCAGCGACGCCCGCCGCACGCTCCCCTCGCCTTCGCCGGCGTTGGCCGCGGGCGCACCCGCCCCGTTGACTCGGGGCTTGGATCCGGGTTGATTGGATTGAGCGGGAAGGCCGTCGGTGGGTCCATGCGAGGCGGGCATGGAATGAAGTGTACGCAGCGTGCACCCGATGTTTCGACCTCGACGCCTTCACGATCGTCGCGTCCACCGCTCGTCACTCGGCGATGGGCCCACCTGCCTGCTCCTGAACCAGTTGCGACACTCGGTCCCACAAGGAATCGTCCATGCCCCCTCTCGCCAAGGTCACCGTGGGCGTCCCGTCGGGGTCGCCGATGGTCGGAGCCACCCACACGACGGCCCCGACCTCCGGGTGGTCCTTCAGCCACGCGGCCAAGCGATTCGCCCCCTCGGGTTCGCCGGGCGTGGCCGCAGCGATACTCAGCCTCAACGCGGCCGCCCTCGCCATGGAGTCCTCGGACGGATCGCCTTCCGTGGCCGCTTCGCCCGCCATGGTGCAGCCCGCCGCCGCCAGCGCCCGCTCGAGCGTGACCACCCACTCCCGCACGTGCGGCGGCAGCGGCTCCTTGAGGTCGTTGATGACCATCAGGTGGGCCGACGGCGCGACACCAGCGAGGCGGACCAACGCCGCCGCGTTGTCCCACACCACCACCCGGGCGGCCGGCGCGTGGGCGGAGGATCCGAACTCGACCATGCCCAACCCGAGCGCCGCCCCGGCGACCAGGCACGCGAGCACGCCGCCGGCCAGGGCCAGATCGACACCCCGGGCGTTGTTGCCGCCGCGAGGCATCCTTGTCCGGGCGGCCTCGACGCGGGCCCGTGCCGACGCCAACTGCTCCGCCGCGGGGCGGCGATTGGCCCGATCGACCAAGGATCGCCCGCCACCGATCGTCGTTCGGACCGGCGGAGGCGACGCGGGGTCGGAGGAGTCGACCTCCATGCGTCCACTCCACCAGTTGACCACGCGAATCCGGCCCGGGGCACGAGCCGACGCCGCGACGGCGTTGGCGGGCGACGGCCCGGGGATCGGCTGGGGGGTCGGCGAATCGGCGACGGCCGCGGCGACGTCGACCGGGGCGGCTCCCTTCACGCTGGGCAGGTGGAATGGCAGCACGGCGAAGGGATCGGCGGCGGCACGGACGTGGCGAAGGTCGGCGAGCAGCTCATCGGCCGTGGCGTAGCGGCGGTCGTAGTCGGTCATGGCGCGACGGACGATCCACTTGAGGGCCTCGGGGCACCTGCGGGAGACCTGACTGAGACCGCCGTGGGCGGGGAACGACCCCTCCACCATCGAGTAGAGCACGGCACCGGCCGCGTAGAGGTCGAATCGCGAGCCGTCGACCTCGTGAACCTTGACGCCCTGAAGGGCCCGTCGCACGAGTTCGGGGTCGCGAAAGTACTCGGTGCCGTGCGTGGTGAGGGTCATCGAGCTGCGGAGGCTCGAGACGAGACCGAAGTCGACCAGGTGAGCGCGGCCGTCGCCGCCGGTGGCGACGATGATGTTGTCGGGCTTGACGTCCTTGTGCCAGAGACCGCCGCGGTGGTAGGCGCCCAGGGCCTCGACCACGTCGATGGCGTAGCCCACCACGGCGGCGAGTTGCTCGGATCCCAGGCCCTCGCCCGGGCCGGCGGCGTGGAGCCGCTTGGTGACCTGCGCGAGACTCTCGCCGGGCACGTAGGGCATGACGTAGAAGAACCGCTCGTGCGTGAGCTCGTGGTCGAGGATGAGGCCCATTCGCCTCGCGGCGTCGAGCGACCGGCTTTCGCGGACGATCTGCGGGAGCGTGCTGCCCTCGGAGAGGGAGAAGCTCTTGATGACGACCTTGCCTCCGGCGAAGCCGGCGTCACGGAGCGACCGATCCTTGTTCGCGTCGGGCTCGGCGATGTAGAGTCGTGCGCCGCTGCCGCCGGGGGTGAGCGTGCCGACGATCTCGTAGCCTTCGAAACTCGCCCTCCGGGACGACGCGGGCGTGGCGGGAACGTCGGGCCCCGGGGCGGCCGCGACGACCTCGGGGAATCGCCGCTCGAACCCCTCGGTGAGGCCGCCGAGAAAGAGCAGCCTGGCGGGGTGCCCGATGCAGAGTCGGTAGAGGCACGCGATCGCTCGGTACAACTCCTCCTCGGAGGCACGCCAGAAGTGGCGAGCGGCCTCCCAGCGTCCGATCACGACGGCTCCCAGGTTCAGCGGGACGTACAGCAGCGACAGCAGCAGCGAGCCGACCAACCGCAACGAATCGACGAACATCCCGGCGATGAAGCGTCCGACGTGGGCCAGCAGCCACACCACGCCGCCCGCGAGCGGCACGATCACCACGGCGGCCACGACGAGCGCCGCGATGAGCGCGAAGAGGCCGAGAATGGCGACCGCGATCGAGTTCATGGGAATGGGGCTCCGGACGATCGGTGAAACGACGGGCTCACTCGAGCCGTGCCGCCTGATCGGCCCTTCTCAGTTCCGCCTGCCGGTGGTGGATCTCGGCGACGGCCTCGTCGAAGAGCTGATCATCGGCGGCGGCTGCATCCTGTTTGGGAGTCAGGTCGATGCCGTTTCGCGCGGCCTCCTCGAGTTCCTCCTGCGTGAACGAGTAGGTCCGAATGACGTCGGCGAGCTTGACGCGGAGGATCTCCCTCACGCGGGCGGCCCGACGGCTCACGGTGGGCTCGCTGATGCCCAGGGCCGAGGCCACATCCTTCCCGGGCTTTCCCTCGAGCACCCGCATGGTGTAGATGGAAAAGTCGGTGAAGTCGGCCTCCTTGCCCGCGGCGACCACGGCGGCGACCACCTTGGCCGCGAAGACCTGCTGCTCGTACTGGGCGTCGACGGTGGCGCCCGGAGCCGCCGCCATCCACTCCTCCTCGAGCGACGACGCCTTGCGCGAGCCGCCTCGCTTGCTCGCGCCGCGGCGATCGAGCTCGTCGCTGAGCACGTGCCGAGCGATGGCCAAGAGCCACGTCGAGAAGCGGGCCCCGCGGGCGGGGTCGTAGCGATCGATCGACTCGGAGAGGGCCGCGAGCGTCTCCTGGGAAAGGTCTCGCACGGTCTCGACGCCGATGCGGCCCTTGCCCCACTTGGAGAGTTGGGCGCGAACGACGGGGCCGAAGACTTCCCAAAGCTCGAACCACGCCGCCTGATCGTTGGATCGAAGCCGCTTGACGAAGCCTGTGGTCAGGGGCGTGAGCATGTGGGTAGATTATTCCGCGGGTGACGAGGGGCCGGCGTCGTCCGACGCCGCGAGGTCCTTGGCCTTGGCCCACTTCCATGCTTGGTGAAACCCGACGGCCAGTTTCCCCAAGAACCAGACGACGCCCCCTCTCGGACGTGCCGCGGCGGCGGGTCGCGCGTGTGTCGCGACGCCCGGGACCGCCCGCGAGGAGGCCTTTGGAGGTCCCCACCCATGTCGTGCGGCAAGCACATCGTCCGTTACGCCGTGATCGCCGGCCTGGTCGGCGGCACCGCGGCCCTCGTGGCCGGCCCCGAGCGGCTCGGCGCCCTGTTCACGCAGTTCCGCAACATGATCAACACGACGATCGACGGGGCGATCGAGGATCCCGTCGCGTTGCGCATGCAGATGCGCCAACTCGAGGGCGAGTACCCCAAGCGGATCGCCGAGGTGCGGGGCGACCTGGCCGAGGTTCGCCAGCAGATCTCGCAACTCAAGCGCGAACAGGCGGTGTCGGAGCGGGTGGTGAGCCTGGCCATCGACGACCACGCGCAGATGCAGGACCTGCTGAGCAAGGCGGAGGCCACGCAGGCGACGGTGTCGCTGGCCTCCGAGACCTCCGAGGCCCCGCCCGCCGTGATCCGCGTGGTCTTCAACGGCGAGTCGCTCGACATGCGTCAGGCCGTGGCCCGCTCGACGCAGATCCAGCAGGTTCGCGCGTCGTACGCGGGCCGCATCGGCGAGATCGAACGCGACCTGACCTACCTGGCCCAGCAGGAATCGCGGCTGGCCCAGCTGGCCGAGCAACTGGGCAACGAGCACCAAGACTTCCAGGCGCAGATGTGGCAGATGGACCGTCAGGTCGATTCCATCGCCCGCAACGATCGCCTGATCGCGGTGATGGAGAAGCGTCAGCGGACGCTCGACGAGCAGAGCCGCTACGAGGCCGGCAGTCTCGACCATCTCGCGGGCCGCTTCGCCGACATCCGCGCCAAGCAGGAGGCGAGGCTCGAACTGCTCGGCCAGGCGTCGAACGCCGTTCGCTACGAGGACCGCGCGAAGGTCGACATCGACGCCCGCAACCTCATGGCCAAGCCCGCGCCCAAGGCCAAGGTCATCGAGATCACGCCCGACGCCGCGGCGACCACGCCCGCCAAGTCGGTGGTGCTCGGTCGCTGACCTGGTCCCGCCCCTGCAGACTCCCACACGCCGCCTGACGCCGGGCTCGCCAACACGACGCCCCCCGCGCCAGGCGGCGTGGTCATTCCTTGGCCGCGGCGGCGAAGGCCACGGGGCTCTTGTACCCGTCGCGGTCGTACGCGCGAACGCCGATGAAGACGTTGTCCTTGTTGAGCGGCAGCCGCACCGATTCGACGCGGCCGACGTCCAGCGAGTGTCGCCACTGCCAGTCGGTCGTCTCTCGCCACACCACCTCGTACCCCGCGACATCGGGCTCGGGCGAGGGCGACCATGCCAGTTGCGTCGCCGAGTCGAGCGAGGCGGTGATGATGCGGACCTTGAGGGGCGGGCGAGGGGCATTGGCCATGTGCACCAGCGCGGCGATGTTGACGCGGGCGACCTCGGCCACGTAGTCGGCGTCGATGAATCGCGACAGGTCGCCGTAGTCGCCGTCGTCGCGACGCTCGACGCCGACGTGCTGGCGGGAGTAGTCCTCGTGGAGCGTGGTGAACCGGACGGCGGGGAATCCCGCGTCGTTGAACGCCGCGTGATCGCCCCCGCGGAGGAAGCGGTCCTGCCGGAAGACGAGCGTGGGTTGCACGGCCAGCCCCTCCCGCTCGGCGACGAAGGCGATGAACCTCGCCAGTTGCCGGCTCGGAGAGTCGCTCTCGGCCGAGAGGGATCGGATGGCGGCCTGGTCCGCCGCGCCCAGCCTTCGCGGCAACCCTTCCGAGAAGACCCGCACCACCCGTCGCGGGTCGGGGCCTTGGGCGGCTCGCATCGCCTCGGCCGAGGGCACGACTCCCTCGGGCCACGAGGCCGACTCGAGCGCTCGCGGCGCGGGCGAAGGATCGCCGACGATGTCGTTGTTCAAGACGCCCATCACGACGTACGGCGCGGTCGAGGCGACGTTCTGGGCATGGGCGGCCGCGCCGAGCAGGCCCTGCTCCTCGCCCGACGTGCAGAGGAAGACGACCGTCGATTCGAGGGGCCGGAGCGCGATGATGCGGGCGAGTTCCATCGCCACCGCCGTGCCCGAGGCGTTGTCGTTGGCGCCCGCGGCCGCGCCGGAGGCGTCCATCACGTCCGCGTTGCGGCTGTCGTAGTGCCCCACCACGTAGTACGCGCGGTTCGCGGCCTCCTTCATCGTGCCCGGCATCACCGCCACCACGTTGCGAACCCTCGCTCCGCCGGGCACTCGCACGCCCGGAGGCACGTCGAACGACTCGATCCTCGTCTCGAGGGGCGGGCTGGTGCGGGGCGTGGTGTCGAGGGATCGCTTGATCCACGCCGCCGCGGCGTCGATGCCACGGGCAGCATCGTCGCCGGACGAGAGCAGGTGTCTGGTGCCGAAGCCCTCGAGGGTCCGAACGTCGCCGATCAGTCGCTCGCGGCTGACCTGCGACAGCCACGCCGAGGCGCCTGGCGCCGGACCATCGACGCCGACCGACACCGCCGAGAGGGCCACCGCGAGCGAAAGGGTGATCATGGCCCAGTGTAGCGACGGGCTCCCGTCGCCCCGACGCGGGCGTGTCCGGCCCCATGGCCGCGCAATAATGATCAAACGCCGGCCTCCGCCGGCGGCGAGCCACCAGCACCCCAGGGAGCCCCCATGATGTCCATCGTCTCGACGTTCCTTGCCGCGGCGACCGCCTGCTCGATCGGACTTGTCGCGGGCGGGCAGGAGGCGGCGCCGATCAAGGCGTTGCTGATCACGGGGCACAACAACCACAACTGGAAGTACACGAGCCGCGTGCACGCGGAGACGCTGGAGGCGACGGGGCGTTTCGAGGTGACGATCACGGACGAACCAGCCTCGACGCTGGCGGACGCGGCCGCGTTGTCGGCGTACCAGGTCTTCATCCTCGACTACAACGACTATCACGCCCCGAAGCGTTGGGGCGACTCGGCGGACCGCCACTTCGAAGCGGCGGTGAAGGCGGGCACGGGGGTGGTGGCGATCCACTCGGCGAACAACGCGTTCAAGGGGTGGGCCGAGTATGAGCGGATGCTCGGCCTGATGTGGCGTGACGGCACGGGCCACGGCCAGTACCACGCCTTCGACGTGACGTGGACCGACCCCGAGCACCCGATCACGAAGGGCATGCCCCCGATCACCCGCCACAAGGACGAGCTCTACCACAACCTGGTCAACAGCCAGAACTCGGAATACAAGCTGCTCGCCAAGGCCTTCTCCGACCGGGCCACGGGCGGCACGGGCAAGGACGAGCCGATGGGCTTCACGCTCTCGTACGGCAAGGGCCGCGTCTTCGCGACGCCCCTGGGTCACGTGTGGGAGAACGCCATCGAGAGCAAGGGCACGGTCTGCGCCCCGCAGTTCCGCGCGTTCATCGCGCGGGGCGCGGAGTGGGCCGCCACCGGCGAGGTGACCCTGGGCCCGGCATGGAAGGACATGCGGCGGCACAACACGCTGACGGACGCCGAGAAGGCCGAGGGGTGGACGCTGCTGTTTGACGGCAAGTCCGCCACCGGCCTTCGCGGCTTCCGAAAGCAGGCCATGCCCGACAAGGGCTGGGCCATCGCCGACGGCGAGCTCCGCGTGCAGTCCAAGGGAGGCGGCGGCGACCTCGCGACCGTCGAGGAGTACGCCGACTTCGAGTTCTCCTGCGAGTGGAAGGCGGCTCCGGGCGCCAACAGCGGCATCATGTACCGCTGCGACGAGAAGTACGACTACCCGTGGCTGACCGGCCCCGAGATGCAGGTGCTCGACGACGCGGGCCACCCCGACGGCAAGAAGCCCCAAACGCGTGCCGGCACGCTCTACGACGTCGTGCCCTGTGCCGCCGACGTGGCACGTCCCGCGGGCGAATGGAACCACGCCCGCGTGGTCGCCAAGGGCACCCGGCTGCAGCACTTCCTCAACGGGATCAAGGTCGTCGACATCGACACCGCGAGCGACGAGTACAAGGAGGCCTGGAAGAGGAGCAAGTGGCCGTCGATGCCGACGTACGGCACGACGTCGTCGGGCCGAATCTGCCTGCAGGACCACGGCGACGACGTGGCCTTCCGCAACCTCAAGGTGCGGCGACTGAAGTGACGCGATGGGACCGGGTTGGCGGCCTATCGTTGCGGTTCACCGAACACCCTTCCATTCCCCGACCGTGGATCCCGACCGCCATGACCCGTGATGACATCTTCGCGAAGATCCGTTCCGTGCTCGTCGACGCCCTCGCGGTGGACGACGACGAGGTGACCATGACGTCGGTGCTCACGGCCGACCTTGGCGCCGAGTCGATCGACTTCCTCGACATCGTCTTCAAGCTCGAGCAGGCCTTCGGCATCAAGATCCCGCAGGGTGAGCTCTTCCCCGAGAACATCGCGCAGGATCAGCGGTACGTGCAGGCCGGCAAGGTCACGCCCGAGGGCCTCGCGCTGCTCAAGAGCCGGATGCCCCACGTCGACTTCGGCGGGTTCGAGGCCAACCCGGTGCTCAAGAACATCGGCACGCTCTTCACCGTTGAGACGCTCGTTCGCTTCATCGAGGGCAAGCTCGCGAAGCAATGACGGCGGCGACCGGCCTCGACTCCTGAAGGAGCGTCGCATGCGCTGGATGTGGATCGATCGCATCGTGGAGCTGGTTCCCCGCGTCCGCATGGTCGCGGTGAAGAACGTCTCCATGGCCGAGGAGCACCTGCACGACCACTTCGCGGCGTCGGGTCATCGCGAAGCCATGCCCCTGATGCCGGCGTCGCTGATCATCGAGGGCATGGCGCAGACCGCCGGCATCCTCGTCGGACACGCGGGCGGTTTCCGCGAGAAGGTCATCCTGGCGAAGGTCAGCAAGGCCGAGTTCAGCGCCGAGGCGGTCCCCGGCTGCACGCTCCGCTACACCGCCACGATCAACCAGTTCGACGCGAGCGGCGCGAGCACCTCGGGCGTCGTCGAGCTCATCGATCCCGCGTCGCCCGACCGAGCGTCGGTTCGGATCGGCACGGTTGACCTCATGTTCAGCCACATCGACCAGAACATGGCGGGCACGGAGTTCCCCAAGGAGAACTTCGTCTTCTCGAGCACCTTCAAGACGCTGCTGCGGATGTCGGGCGTCGCCGAACCCGTGGACTGAAACGCTCGCGGCAGCCTCAGTGCACGTCGGCGTGCACGATCACCTTGCCCGCCTCGCCCGTCTCGAAGAAGTGGGCTCGACGCGGGTCGACCACCAGCGAAGCAATGTCGCCCGACCGCACCGAGGCGTCGGCGGCGATCCTCGCCACCACGTGCGGATGCGCCGGCGTGGAGCAGTAGACGTCCATGGCGTCGCCGAGGGGTTCGACCACCCGCACCGGGAAGGACCACGGGGCCCCGCCGAACTCGCCGACCGACTCGCCGCCGCGGGCGGGCCGCAGCGCCTGCGGCCGGATGCCCATCACGACGCGCTTGCCCGCGTAGGGCATCAAGGCGTCGGCATGGCCGCCGGGGGGGATGGCGACCGCGTACGGATGGCCCGAAGGGTCCTTCGATCCCTCGACGAATCGCACCGTGCCACCTTGGGCGACGAGATCACCCTCGAGGAAGTTCATCGGGGGCGTGCCGACGAAGCCCGCCACGAAGCGATTGCGGGGCTTGCGGTACACCTCGAGGGGCGTGCCATCCTGCTGGATGTCGCCCTTGTTCATCACCACGATCCGGTCGCCCAACGTCATGGCCTCTTCCTGGTCGTGGGTGACGTAGATGGTCGTGGTCTTGAGCCGCAGGTGGAGCGCCTTGAGCTCGGCCCGGGTGGTCACTCGCAGCTTGGCGTCGAGGTTGCTCAGCGGTTCGTCGAACAGGAAGGCCTTGGGCTCGCGGACGATGGCCCGCCCCACCGCCACCCGTTGACGCTGGCCGCCCGAGAGGGCCTTGGGCTTGCGGTCGAGGAGTTCCTCGATGCCCAGGATCTTCGCCGCCGCGTGCACCTTCTGCTCGATCTGCTCCTTGGGCATGCCCCGGAGCTTCAAGGCAAAGGCCATGTTCTTGTACACCGACATGTGCGGGTACAGGGCGTAGTTCTGGAAGACCATGGCGATGTCGCGGTCCTTGGGGTGGACATCGTTGACGATCCTGCCGCCGATGCTGATCGTGCCGCCCGAAACGTCCTCGAGCCCGGCCACCATGCGCAGCGTGGTCGACTTGCCGCAGCCCGAGGGGCCGACGAGCACGACGAACTCGCCGTCGCGGATGTCGAGGGAGAGATCCTTGACGGCCTCGAAACCGCTTGGGTAGACCTTGCGAACACGAGAGAGGGTGACTTGTGCCATAGTCTGGGCGTAGGTTACACCCACCGGCAGACTCCCGCCATCGGGCGTCGAGAACCAAAGTCGGGCGTCCTGCTCGACCGCTCGACGTCCGCCAAGCTCCGTCCGATCACGACGCCCGGAGCGTCGCGACCTCGCCTCGCGGTCGCGACAACCCGCACGTCCGTCACGACGCTCGCTCGACGCGACCCGGAAAGTCGCGTTGGCGTCAGATTCCGCCGGCGAACTCCGATGCACCCTCGTCGCCACGGCGACCGTGCAAGGAGGCACATGCGTTATGGGTCCCTCTGAGAAGTCGTTCAATCAAGTCAAGAACATCCTGGGCAAGCTGGACCGGTCGATCGACCAGATCCGGAACAAGCGGACGGCCCCGCCGGCCCCGATGCATCCGTCGGCCGAGGCGACACGCCCGGCACCGGCCCCGCAGGCGCAGGCCCCTCGGCCCACCTCGGCCTTCGGTCGGGCCACGCCGATCCCGCCGACCAACTGACCCCCGGTCGTGGCGACGGCGAACGCCCCCCGCGATGGACCGGGCCTCGCCTCGAACGAACCGATCGCCGGCCGATCTCCCGGGGTTGCCCGATCACGCGATCCGCGAGCCCGCTGCTCAGAGGCCGTAGACGGCCTCGGCCCTCGACTCGAGATGCCTCATCAGGGGGTCGGCCGACAGGTCCGCCCCCGTGACCATGCGGCACAGGTCCGCCGCCCGGTACCTTCGCCCGTGCCGGTGGATCTTGGTGTTGAGCCACTTCTTCAACGCATCGAACTTGCCCTTGGCGATCTGCTTCTGCAGGTCGGGGATGTCCACGTTGATCTTCTCCCAGAACTGGGCGGCGTACAGGTTGCCAAGGGTGTAGGTCGGGAAGTAGCCCACCAGCCCGAACGACCAATGCACGTCTTGAAGGCAGCCGCGACGGTCGTCGGGCACCTTGACGCCCAGGTACTCCTTGTACCGCCGGTTCCACTCCCCGGGCACGTCCTTCACCTTCATGGTGCCGTTGAGGAGCGCCCGCTCGATCTCGAATCGAACCATCACGTGCAGGTTGTACGTGGCCTCGTCGGCCTCCACCCGGATCAGGCTGGGCTTGGCGGTGTTGACCGCCATGAACATGTCCTTGACGTCGAACTTCCCGAGCTCCTTGCCCAGGTGCTTGCGGGCGTGCGGCATCGCCCACTTCCAGAAGGCCTTGCTGCGGCCGACGAAGTTCTCCCACATGCGGCTCTGGCTCTCGTGGATGCCCAGCGAGATGGCGTCCGCGAGCGGCTGACCGAAACGCTCGGCCTTGGGCAGCCCCTGCTCGTACAACCCGTGCCCCATCTCGTGCAGCGTGCCGTAGAGGGCGTCGGTGAACCGCTCGTCGCGGTACCGGGTCGTCAGTCGCGTGTCGCCGGGCCCGATGCCCGAGCAGAAGGGGTGCGTGGTCACGTCGAGCCGGCCCGCCTCGAGATCGAAGCTGCACTTGCCGAGAATGAACTGCCCGAAGGCGTGCTGCCTCGACGCGTCGATCTTCACCTTCAGCGGCTTCTCGCTCGGAGCCTTGCCGTCCTCGGCGACGCGGCGGAGCAACGCGCTCAGTCGCTCCCGCAAGGGCGTGAAGGTCGCCTCGATCATGGCCGAGGTGGCGCCCGGCTCGTACTCGTCGAGCAGCGCGTCGTACAACTCGCCCTTGGCGCCGTAGCACTCGGCCTTGCGACGCGAGAGGGTGAACATCCGCTCGAGCCACGGGGCGAACATCGAGAAGTCGTCCTTCTCCCTCGCCTTCTTCCACACCTCCTGCGACTGGCTCGACACCTTCGCGATCTCCGCGACCAACTCGGAAGGAAGCTTGGTGGCCTTGTCGTAGTCGTGGCGCATCTCGCGCACGTCGGCCGCCGTCTCGCTCCCGGGCTTCATCAGCGTGTCGTCGGCCTCGCAGGCGGCGATGAGTTCGCCCACCCGCGGGCTCGTGCGCCGTTCATGCACGATGGCCGCCAGAATCGAGGACTGCTCGGCCCGGCCCGCGCCGCCGGAGGCGGGCATGTACGTCTCCTGGTCCCACCCCAGGAGCGCGGCGGCGGACGCCAAGTGGGCGGCCTCTCGAAGAAGGCCGCAGAGTTCGACGTAGCAGGCGGGATGAGCGGGCATCGGTGAGTTCTCCGGAATCGCGACACGCGGTCGCAGGAACGAACGTGGCGGGGATCACTTGGCGTCGGACAGGGCGTTGAGGGCGTAGGCCGTGATGAGCACGAGGTTGTCCTCCATCCAGCGGTCGTCGACGGAACGGAACGAGCCGTCGTCCTGCTGGAGCGTGATCAACTTCTTGCAGAGGTCGTCTCGCCAGTGGCGAGTCGTCTTGCCTCCGAAGGGATCGACGGCCTCGATGGTCGGCGAGCCGTGGGCGGCCAGGGCGCGTGCGAAGACAAGGTAGTAGTAGTACTGGCCGTCGGTGCCCACGCCGGGGTTCTCGTCCAGCGTGTAGTGGCGGCCGATCCACTCCATCGCGGCGACGACGCGAGGATCGTCCTTCGACAACCCGGCGTACAGGTAGCTCTTGAAGCCGGCGTAGCTCATCGAGCCGTACGACCGCAGGCGGCTGGCCACCGTGCCGTCGCTGAGCGTCTCGCTCAACTCGCCCGCGAAGCTCTGCCCGCTGCCGACCTTGTCCTTGTTCTCGCTGGTGGCATAGATGAATCCGCCCTGGCGACTTCCCTTCGCGTACGCCATGTCGTTGACGGTGGTCTCGCCGGAGCGTTCCAGCATCTGCACTCGCTGCAGGAAGACCATCGCCCGCTGCATCGCGGGGTCATCGGCCTTGACGCCCGAGGCGTGCAGGGCCTCGACGAAGAACGAGGTGTTGGACAAGTCGGGCCGCCCGTGCTTGCCGTAGCCCACGCCGCCGTAGAAGGGATGGTCCTTGCCAACCGACGTGGCCGCGTCGCCGCCGACCACGGTGCCGGTGGCGTCTTCGCCGTTCTGGATGCCGCGGAGGAAGGCCAGCGCCTTGGTCCGCGCCTCCTCGACGCCCGGAAGCGTCGGCACCTTGGCGAGCGCGGTGAGACAGATGGCGGTGTTGTAGCTGGGCAGGATGCCCTCGTAGATGCCGCCGTCGGCCTGCTGTCGCGAGAGGATGAACTTCACCGCGGCTTGCACCGAGGGGTCGCTCGAATCGACCACGCCACTGCCGAGCATGCCCGAAAGCACCAGGCCCGTGATGGCGGGAAAGACCGGGGCCTTGTCGGAGATGCACCAGCCGCCGGTCGCCGCGTCCTGCGTCGACTTGAGGTACGCCACGGCCTTGGCCATGGCGCGCCCGCACGAGTCGGAATCAACGGCCGATACCGGATCGGTCGCGGGCGGATCGGCCATCACGTCGACACCCGGGGCGAGGGCGAGACCGGCCATCATCACGAACCGTCCGAGGGTCGAGGATTGCATGCCGCAGGGTAGCCGCGGGCCGCGTCGATCCGCCCGTGTCAGGACGCCTGATTCGACCGGACCGGATGGATCATCGCGGCCCCCACCACCGCGGCGGTCTCGATCCGCATCACGTGGGGCCCGAACCGCACCAAGGGAAGCCCTCGTGCCGCGAACAGGGCTCGCTCGGCCTCGGACCAGCCCCCCTCGGGCCCGATGAAGAGCGCGGTGTCGCGTTCGCACGGCTCGCCTAGGTCCCCCGCGGCATCGGCCACCACCACCCGCCACCCGGCCGCGAGGCATCGCTCGAGCCCCGCCTCGAGCCCGATCGGCTCGTGAACCTCCATCACCCAATCGCGGCGGCACTGCTTGAGACTCTCGCTGGCGATGCGGCGCAACCGCTCGAGCTTCGCCCCGCCGGGATCGACCACCGACCGCTCGGCCACCAAGGGCGTGAACGACGTCGCGCCCACCTGGCTCAACCCCTCCACCATCTCCGCGAGGCGATCGCCCTTGGGACACGCGGCCAGCACGTGCACCGCCGGAGACGGCGGCGGACGCCTCGTCACCGCTTCAACCGCGGCTTCCATCAGCCAATCGCCGGATCGGCGGTCCTTGGTGACCGACGTGACCACACACGAGGCCACCCCGCCGCGGCCATCCCGAACGATCACGGGAGCGCCCTCCGCGACACGCAGGACCCGAGCCGCGTGGTGCGCCTGATCGCCGTCGATCCGCACCGACGCGCCGACCTCGCAGCGTGATTCTGGGACGTAAAACGCGTGCGTCACCATCGGCTCGGACCCGTGCAATCGATACGACCGGGAGGCGGTCGTCCGGGAAGCCGCCCGGGCGTCGGGCCCCCATGAATCGAGGAGGGGGCACGCCCGATGGTAGTGAAACCCGGGGCCCTGCTCCAGCGGCGAGGAACGCACCCATGTCGAGCACCGAAACACAACGCCCGGCCCACGCAGAACCGGCTTCCGCGGAGGCCGCCGCGGAGGCGGCGTCGCACGGCGAGGACTCGCAGTTCCAATCACTGCTCGATTCGGTGGATCGCACCGCGGCCGCGGCGGAGGCGAGTCTCGAGGAGGCTCGCGCCATCGCCGCCGAGGACCTGGCCGAGAAGGTGCAGGCCGGCACGCAGACCGCGGCCGCTCCCGACTTGGCTTCCCAACTCGATTCGCTCCTCGAGAACGTCGACCCCGCGAAGGCCTCGGATCCGCCCGCCCCGACCGCGACCGATCCTGCCGCCGCCGCGACGACCGAACCGGCGGACACGCAGGATCTGGCCGGACAACTCGACGCGTTGCTCGATCAAGCCGAAGGCACGAACCCGGCGGAACAGCCCGCCGAGGCCAAGGCTGACGATGCCACCGCGGACCAAGCGGCCGCGGCCGTCGAGACGCCGGCCGGCACCGATGACATCGCCGCCGCGTTGGACGCGCTGGACGGCGGCGGCGCAACCCCGTCGAAGGCCGAACCCGACGCCGAGCACATGACCGAAGAGGCCGCCGCCACGTCGGCCCGTGACGCGACCGCGACCAAAGCCGCGGCCGCCTCCCCGGAACCCACCAGGGCCGCGGCAGCACCTGCACCCGCCACGGGGGCGATGGTGGCGCCGAACGCCACGCCGACCTCGCCGGCGGAGATGACCAGGGTGGATGCGGATCCGAGCGTGATGCCGCCCGGGCCGGCCGCGATGCTCAGGGTGCCCTCGGAGGAGCTGGCGGCCGCGACTCCTGTCGCGGGGCCCTCGTTCACGCGGCGCGTGGGCACGGCGTTGATGAAGCCGGTCGAGAAGTTCCATGCGGGCGCCAACGCCGCGGAAGCCGTGACGCTCAGGGCGCTCTCGCCCCTGGGACGTCCGATGGCCACCGCCTCTCGGGGCGTGCGTCTGGCGGTCGGGGGCTTTGCGCTCTACTCGGCCGCGCTCGGACTGGGCGCGGCGTATTACGCGGTGTTCGTCCGTCCGACCACCTTCTACCAGACGCGAGCCACGCCCTTTAGCCTCAAGGAAGGGGCGTTGCCCTCGCTGCCGCACGGCGAGGCCGAGGGGCACGGCGCCGATGCCGCCCACGGCAAGACCGACAAGAAGGAGGCTGCCGGCCACGGCGACGACAAGTCGAAGTCCTCCTCCAAGCAGCCGCCCAAGAAGAAAGAGGCGGAGAAGAAGTCGACGGCCAAGAAGGGCGCCGACAAGAAGGGCTCGGACAAGAAGGCCCAAGGCGGCCATTGATGTCGCGGCGTTCGTTCAGGGCTGCCGAGCAGTCCACACGTACGACTCGGACATGATCGGCAGCGGCCCCACCCGCACCCGCAGCATCTCGGCCTCGCGAACGATGCGAGGGCCGGAGGGTTCGATCGCCACGTCGTAGGTGCGACGCTGCTCGACGCGAACCGCCGACACCTTGAAGGTCATGAAGCACTCGACGCGGGATTGACCGGGTTCGGTCTCGAGCAATCTCGCGTGCGCCACGCCGGTTCCCGTGCCGACACTCCGCTCCGGATCGTCGAGGTTGAAGGCCTCGACCACGGTGGTCGTCTCGTGCGGACGTCCCGCGGCGAGCTCGCCGGGCATGATCCGCAGCGGCGGCGAGAATCGCACGAGCGTGCCCCGGCGGTGGTCGATGAGCGTCCTCAGGTCGACCGCCCCTTGCTCGCCGGGTTCGAAGTCGAGCGTTCGGGCGGGCTTGGCGTCGGGCTTGCGACCGGGCGGCGTCACCTGACCGATGACCACACGCCACGCGGGACCGCCATCGAGCAGCGACACCTCGCGACGCTGGGTTCTCCCGTCGTCGTCGCCCATCAACCGGCCCGCGGTGTCGGGCGAGAAGAGATCCGCGGCTCGCACGCTGCCGGAAATGGCCTCGCGCCCGGACGGGGCGGACGCACCGCACCCGGCGCCGACCACGCCCGCGGCAAGGCATGCCATCGCGGCAAGTGCAAGGAACGGGCGGTCGGCGAACGCGCACATGAGACGAATGGTTCAGGCGATGACGGAAGCGAGCAGTTCGGCGATGCCCTGGCCGCGGGTGGCGACGGTCTCGATGATGGGGCGACGCCCGGCGACATCGCGAAGGTCTCGCACCAGTTCATCCTCGCCCGGGTGGTCGGCCTTGTTGCAGACGAAGACGTCGGCGATCTCGAGGATGCCGGCCTTGTCCATCTGCACGGCATCGCCCATGCCGGGCGTCAAGACCACGAAGGTGCGATCGACGAACTGACGGATGCGGGTCTCGTTCTGGCCCGCGCCGACGGTCTCCACGAAGACGGTGTCGAACGCCTCCGCACCGTCGCGACAGCCGCCGATGAGGTCGAGGATGGTCGGCAGCGTGCCGTAGTCCTCGCCGCTGATGGCCAGGCTTCGGTAGTACGCGCGTTCGTCGAGGGTGTTGAAGTCGACGCGGAGGCGGTCGCCAAGGAGCGCGCCTCCGGTGATGGGGCTCATGGGGTCGAAAGCGACCACCGCGCAGCGACCGGAGTACCCCGCCTCGCCCGCGGCGGAGCGTCGGGTGAACTCGGTGACGAGTTGGGCCACCAGCGTCGACTTGCCCGCGCCAGGCGAGCCCGTGACGCCGATGACGCGGCGGGGCCTGCGACGGGGCGCGCCGTCTCGAGCCTTGCCGCCGGCATGCACGAGCGAGATGTCGCGAGCGAGTTGGGCGGTGGCGCCCGAACCGGCGACGACGGGCTTGCGGGCCTGCACCGCGCCGTGGACGGCGTTGACGATGTCGAGCAGCCCGACGCCGGTGGTGAAGCACCGGGCCACGCCGGCCTCGGCAAGCTTGGGGAGGTCTTCCTGGGGCAGGATGCCGCCCATGTAGACCGGGAGGTCGGGACGTCCGAGCGAGCGCAACTCGTTGACCAGCTTGGGCCCGAGCACGAGGTGCGAGTTGCTCATCATCGAGGCGCAGACGACGTCGCAGTCCTCGTCGCGGGCCGAGATGGCCAAGCTCCGCGGGGTCTGCCAGAGCCCGGAGTAGATGACGTGGACGCCTGAATCGCGAAGGGCCCGCGCGATCACCTTCACGCCGCGGTCATGCCCGTCCAGACCCATCTTGCCCAAGAGGACTCGGGGCCGGTGCGGCAGGTCTTGGCAGCGGTCCTTCTTCTCGAACTCCGTGGTGGCGAAGGAGATGGCGGTGGTCATGGTCTCGCAATCCTAGTGGGCCATCCGTCGAGGGGATGGAACCTGTTCACCGCTGACGTCGCCCATACGGACGCTATAGTCGGCCCGAGGGTCCGAAGTCCATGGTTCGGTCGACGCCGGGGGGCGACAGGGCCCTGCCGCAAGGGCCGATGCAAGCGGGACTTTGGATCTCCGAATACAAACTCGTCGGGTGAACGAAACGACGTGCCCCGCCGAGCGTCAAAGTTTCCGCGGGAACCGTCAGCCCGCACACAGGTACACCCATGTCGCCCCACGCGGCATGACACACAAGGCATCCGGGGATCGGATGCGATCGTCGCAAGGAAAGGACACCTCTCAGGCATGAACCGACTCACGATTGGCCGCTCGCTCCTCCGTCCCGCCGCCTTCCTCACGCTGATCGCGGGGCTGAGCCCGCTCGCGATGGCCGAACTGCCGGGCGTGCTCGACCGCGTGCCCGCCAACGCGCCGCTGGTCATGACGCTCCGCAACGCGGAACAGGCCACCGAGCGGTTCACCAAGTTCATCGAGTCGATGAGCATGCCGATGCTCGCCGCGGGCGAGGGGCCGGTCGCGCAGGTCAAGGAACTGCTCGGCAGCGCGGGCCTCGACTCCAAGGGCAGCATCGCCATCGCGATCGTTCCCGGCGCGGATGGCAAGGTGGTGATGGATTCCAACGCCGAGACCGAGCCCACGGCCGTGATCCTCCTTCCCGTCACCGACTACGCGGCCTTCGTGAAGGCCATGGGCGGCACCAAGACCGACGGCATCGCCGCGATCAAGCTCGAGGAGACCTCGGCCTACGCGAAGGACCTGGGCGGCGGATACGCCGCGCTCACGACCGTCGACGGCCTGCTGAACACCTTCGACGGCAAGCCCGGCAACGCCGCGACCCACGCCAAGGCGATGGGCAAGAACGGCGACGCCATCAGCGACGCCAGCGACATGCTCTTCATCGCCAACATCCCGCTGCTGCAGGACCAGATCAAGGAGATGAGCGGCGAGATGAAGGCCCAGGCCGAGCAGATGGCGGCCATGGCGGGCGAGCAGGGCGACCAACTCAAGTCGAGCATGCAGGTCGTCAGCGTGGTGTTCGACACCTTCGCCCGCGACGCCAGCGTCGGCGTCATCGGGCTGGGCTTCGGCGAGAAGGGCGTCTCGATCGACATCGGCACCCAGTTCAAGGAAGGCTCGGAGCTGGCGGGCATGTTCTCGACCAGCGGCAACACGTCCGGCCTGCTCGGCAAGATTCCCAACATTCCCTTCTACGCCGCCGCCGCCTTCGACACGTCGTCGCCCAGCGTGCGGACGATCATGAAGAACCTGGCCAAGATGCAGGAAGCCCAGATCCCGGCCGAGCAGCGGGCGGCGGTGCAGGCGGGCATGGGCGCGTGGATGGCCAACGCCGACAAGATGGACGGCTACGCAGCCGTGATGGGCGCCAGCCCCGCCGCCGTGATGGGCGGCGGCCTCTTGGTGAACACCGTCACCTTCACCGCCACCTCCGACGCCAAGGGCATGATGGCGACGAACGCCGACGCGATGCAGAAGGCCAGCGGCCTCAAGGTGGGTCCGATGACCACCACCAACACCTACAAGGCCGATGCCGCCGACATCAACGGCGTGAAGGTCGACACGTGGACGAGCGCCATGGAGTTCGATCCCAACGACCCGATGGCCGGGCAGGCCCAGATGATGCAGGGCATGATCTTCGGTCAGGGCGGACTGTCGGGCATGAACGCGGCGGTCGAAGGGGGCGTGGTCGGCATCATGAGCCAGAACACGCCGCTCATGACCAACGCGCTCGATGCCGCCAAGTCCGGCAAGAACGCGCTGGGCGGCGATCCCATCCTCAAGGACGTGGCGTCGAACCTCCCCGCCGGTCGCGTCGCCGAGATGTACATCGGCGTCAAGCCGCTGATGGAAGCCATCGTCGGCGCGGCGGCCATGTTCGGCGGAGCTCCCGAGATCAAGATGCCCGCCCAACTCTCCCCCGTCGGCATGGGCATGGCGGCCAACAACGGCGGCGTCGACTTCCGCATCTTCATCCCCTCCGACGTCATCAAGGGCGTCGCCGACGTGATGCAGCAGTTCAACGCCGGCATGGAAGACGACATGGACGACATGAACGGCGGCGGCGGCGGCGGCAACCCCGCCCCCCGCTTCTGACGCCCAGTCGAGACATCCCCACGACCTTTCGCAACCGCCGCGGCACCCTGCGGCGGTTGTCTTTCAGATGATCCCCTGGCGACTGGCCCGCGGCACGCTCCTCGACTGCTCCAGCCCCCTGCTGGTGGGCATCGTCAACGTCACCCCCGACAGCTTCGCCGACGGCGGCCGACACCTCGACCCGTCGCACGCCCGCGACGCGGCGTTGGCGATGGTCGCCGCGGGCGCGGGCATGCTCGACCTGGGCGCCGAGTCGACACGGCCGGGCGCGGCACGCATCGACGGCCCGACGCAGATGGCCAGGCTGCTGCCGGTGATTCGCGCCATCCGCCTGGCGGCCCCCGCCATCCCGCTGAGCGTCGACACGACGCTGGCGAGCGTCGCACGCATGGCGATCGACGAGGGCGTGTCGGCCGTGAACGACGTCTCGGGAGGCAGCGAAGACGCGGGCATGGCCCCGCTGGTGGCCGCCACCGGGGCGGGCATGATCGTCATGCACCGCCTGACCACGCCGGAGAAGGATTCCTATTCCGACCGGTACGAAAGGCCCCCGGCCTACGCCGACGTCGAGTCGGACGTCACCCGGGCCTTCGCGACACACCTGCTCCCCGCGCTGGCCCGGGCGGGCGTCGCTCCCGAGCAGATCGTCGTCGATCCCGGGCTCGGGTTCGGCAAGTCGGTGGAGGACAACCTGCGGCTCATCGACGCCGCATCGCGCATGAGCGTGGCGTTGGGGCGTCCGGTCATGAGCGCGTTGTCCCGCAAGAGTTTCGTGGGTCGCGTGTCGCTGGGTCGCGACTCGACGCCCGCCGAACGGCTGGAGGGCACCTTGGCCCTCAGCGTGCTGCACCTGCTGCGCGGCGCGAGGATCTTCCGGGTGCATGACGTGGAGCCGCACGCCCGGGCCATCCGCGCGGCCTGGGCCGCCATGGAGGCCTCGTCCGCCGTGCCCGAGGCGACCCGGCGCGGATAGGATTGAATCCTCGCGAGCGGGGATGCGAAGCTCACGTCGAACACGCGAACCCGTCGGCTCGAACGCCGCGGCATTGAAAGGATCTCTCTCCATGGGCAGCGCCAACGTCCACACGTTCACCGACGCCAACTTCGATCACGAAGTCCTCGCCTCGACCACGCCCGTGCTGGTCGACTTCTGGGCCGAGTGGTGCGGCCCGTGCCGCGCCATGAGCCCGGCGATCGACGCGGTGGCGGAGGCGATGGCCGGCAAGGCGAAGGTCGGCAAGGTCGACATCGACGCCAACCGCAGCGTGGCGATGAAGTACAGCATCACGGCGATCCCCACGATCATCATCTTCAAGGGCGGCCACAAGGTGAAGACCTTGGTGGGCATGAAGAAGAAGGAAGAGCTCGCCGCGGCCCTGGCCGAGGCCGGCGCGGCCTGAGCGAGACCCGCTTGCGTCGATCCCTGACACGGCCCTTCCATTCGCCGACGTCATGGCCCCCACGCGTCGTCACCGGCGCGACGGCCATGAGTCTGCCGCTAGAATGACCACGATGACATCATCAAGCGATCGTTTCGCGGGCCGTCGCGTCCGCTGCGGCGTGGTCGGTGTTGGCCGAATGGGCCGCCACCATGCCCGCGTCTACGCCAACCTGCCGGGATGCGACCTGGTGGGCGTGGTGGACGCCGACAAGGCCCGCCGCGAGGAGATGGCCGACAAGTTCGACACCAAGGGGTTCGCCACGGTGCAGGACCTGCTGGCGGCGGGCGTCGACGCCGTGAGCGTCGCGGTGCCGACCACGTTCCACAAGGCCGCCGCCGCGCCGCTGCTGGAGGCGGGCGTGGCATGCCTGATCGAAAAGCCCTTGGCGGGCGACGTCGAGACGGCGCGGAGCATCAAGGAACTCGCCGAGCGAACGGGCACGATCCTGATGGTCGGGCACATCGAGCGGTTCAACCCGGTGATGCGGGCCATGCAGAAGGCCAACGCGACGGGCCAGCCGATCATCCCGAGGTTCATGCAGGTCGTGCGGGTGAGCCCGATGACCTTCCGCAGCGTCGACGTGGGCGTCGTGATGGACATGATGATCCACGACATCGACGTGGTGCTGATGCTGATGGGCGGCAAGGAGCCCGAGTCCATCCGTGCCGCGGGCGTGGCGGTGGTGACCGAGCACGAGGACCTGTGCAACGCGTGGCTGGAGTTCAACACGCCGGCGGGGCGGTGCGTGGCGGACATCACGTCGAGCCGCCTGGCGCTCAAGACCGAACGCGTGACCCGCATCACGGGCGAGAACGCGTACATCAAGATCGACTACGCGGCGAAGAAGGGGCAGGTCATCCGCCGCACGGCCAACGAGATCCAGATGCGCGAGGTTCGCGAGCAGATCCGGCTGGGGACGGACCTGACGAACCTCAAGTGGGGCGAACTCGTGAACATCGAGGACCTCGAGGTCGACGATGCCGAACCGATCGTCGCGGAGATCGAGGCCTTCCTGCAGGCGGTGCGGACGGGCGATCGCCCCCCCATCGACGCCGAGGCGGGCTTCGCCAATGTTCGCACGGCCCAACGGATCGTCGACGCCATCAAGCAGTCGATCTGAGCGATACGGGCGGCCGCAATCCGAATGAACGGGCCCAATGAACGGGCCCAATGAACGGCCGGATGAACGGCCGGATGAACGGCCACGTTACCGGCCCACGACCGACCCCTGATCCGAGCCGAGCAGGCCGACAGGACCGCCTGTGTGTGCCCGCGGCGGACCATGCGGGGGTCGCCGCTCAACCCGGCGCGACCTCCCGCCGACCGAACTACACTCCGGGCCCGGCGCGAAGTGAGGTGCAGGCCCGCCGGAACGAACGACCTTTGGCCGACCTCAGCATCCTTTGGTACCCACATGAACCCCACTCCCGACAGCGTGTCCGCCGACTCCGACTCCGCCAAGATCAGCGCCGAAATGGCGGCGGAGATCGATGCCGCCATGAAGAGCATGGATGCCCAGGCATCCGCCGCGGCGGCCGCCCGCCCGGCCGCTCCCGCCAACGTCCGCCCCGCAGGCACCCGCGGTCCGCGCGTCGTGACGGCCGGCCGCGAGCACCGCACGGGCACCGTCGTCTCGGTGGGTCCCTCCGACATCTTCCTCGAGTTTGGCCCCAAGGAGCTGGGCGTCATTTCTCGCGTGCAGTACCCCGACGAGGCGACCCTTCCCAAGGTGGGCGACGCCATCGAGGTGGTGATCGACAAGTTCGAATCGGGCGAAGGCCTGTTCATCTGCTCGCTTCCCGGCGCGGTCCGCAAGGCGGCGTGGGAGTCGCTCGAGCCCGGTCAGGTCGTCGAGGCCCGCGTCACCGGCGTCAGCAAGGGCGGCCTTGAGTGCGAACTCGCCGACCACACGGCCTTCATGCCCGCCAGCCAGGTGTCGATCGACCGCGTGCCCGACCTCTCCGTCTTCGTCGGCGAGAAGCTCAAGTGCAAGGTCGTCCGCGTCGAGCGCGTCGGCCGCGGCAACATCGTGCTCTCCCGTCGCGACATCCTCGACGAGGAACGTAAGGCCAACGCCGCCAAGCTCCGCAGCACGCTGGCCGAGGGCCAGACCATCGAGGGCACCGTCCGCAAGATCATGCCCTTCGGTGCGTTCGTCGACATCGGCGGCATCGACGGCCTGGTCCACCTCACCGACCTCACCTACGACCGCGTGGGCTTCGGCGAGAAGGCCGTCGAGAAGTACGTCAAGGAAGGCCAGCGCATCCAGGTGCGCATCCTCAAGCTCGACATCGAGAACGACCGCATCTCCCTGGGCATGAAGCAGGTGCAAGGCGACCCCTTCGCCACCGCCACCGAGAAGATCCAGGAGAGCGCGGAAGTCACCGGCAAGGTCACCAAGATCGCCGAGTTCGGCGCGTTCGTCGACCTGGGCTCGGGCGTCGAGGGCCTCGTCCACATCTCCGAACTCGACCACCGTCGAGTCGCCAGGGTCGACGACGTGGTCAAGGTCGATGAGGTCGTTCGCGTCAAGGTCCTCAAGATCGACCCGCAGAACCGCCGCATCTCCCTCTCGATCAAGGCCCTCAAGCCCGCCCCCGAGGCTCCCGCCGGCGGTCGCGGCAAGAAGGGCGAGAAGATCGTCGGCCGCAGCGAGGAGGAGATCCGCAAGGAAACCCCAGCCCTCCGCCGCCTCCGCGAGAAGTCCCGCCAGATGAACTTCAAGGGCGGCTTGATGTAATCCCCGCGTTCGCCGTTCGCGGCAGACTCGCCCCATCCAACCCCGGCCGACAGCGGCCGGGGTTGTCGCTTTTGGCCCCGCCCTGTCGTCTCCTGCCAAGATCCGAACAGCCCTTCGGCCCGTACAATCAGCGTTCGGACACGCTCCACACACCCGCATGGGCACCGCCACCACCACCTCCGCCTCCCCCTCCGCCGCCTCCGAGCAACCCGCCGAAGGGGGCATGGTTCCCTCCACGAGGCCGCCCGCCCCCGGCGGGGCCGGCCCCGACCCCGAGCAGTTGGCGAGGCTCCAGCAGTGCCTGCAGGGCGTGCTCGCCATGCAGTGCAGCATCGGTCCGGGCGTGGCCGCCGCGGCCTTCCTGGGCGGCAGTCGGCCTTCGGGCCTCCTGGCTCAGCACGCCGCCCCGGGTTCGGAATCGCTCGTCGACGGCGGCCCCTTGCTCACCCCCCCGCTGCTCGAGCGTCTCGAACGAGTCGCGGCCGCCGCGTGCGCGGCGTTCGGATCGAACCGATCGAGCGGCGTCGTCGAGGCCATCGCCATCCAGCGATCTCGCGCGATGTACGGCGACGAGCTGCGCCTGCGGGCCTTCGCCACGGTGCTCGTCGCCGACGGCCGGGCCGAGGGCGCGTGCGTCGTGCTCTCCAAGGAACGCGGTCCCTCGGGCGACGAGGCCACGCTGGCGGCCCTCGCGGCGGCGGCGGGCGCGTTCGAGACGCACCTCTGGCGCGAGCAGTGCCTCGTGCAGACGCAGCAGAAGTTGATGCTCCGCGAGGCGGTCGAACTGCTCGACGCGGCCCAGCAGGGTCGCGACGCCTCGGCGATGGGCGCGATCATCGCGCAGGAACTCAAGCGCCGATTCGGTTGCACGCGGGTGAGCGTGGGCATGGTCGAGGGCGACTTCATGAGGGTGGCGGCCATGAGCGGCGTCGACCGCGTCGACCGCACCGCCGCGGCCATCGGCCCCCTCGAGGCCGTCATGGAGGAGTGCGCCGCGCAAGATGCCGAGGTCATCTTCCCGCAGGCGGCCGACATCGAACCCGCCCTGCGTCGCGTCACGCGAGAGCACGAGCGGTTCTCCGCCACCATGGGCCCGTGCGCCATGCTGAGCCTGCCCCTCCGCGTCGAAGGCGGCATCGTGGGCGTGGTGGTGCTCGAACGCGAGCCCAGCGATCCGCTGCCCCTGCCCGCCGCCGCGTTGCTCCGCCTCGTGGCCGAGACGATCGGCCCCGCGCTCTGGACCCGCCGCATGGCCGACCGAGGCGTGCTGGCCGTCGCCCGCGACGGCATGCGCGATGCCGCACGCTCGCTGGTGGGCCCGGGGCACACGGGCCTGAAGTTGCTCGGCATCACGGTGCTCGGCGCCTTGGTGCTCAGCGCCGTCGTGCCGGTGCCCAGCCGCGTGAGCGCGCCGGCGGGCGTGAAGGCCGCCGCGGCACGCACCGTCTCGCCGCCCTTCTCCGGGTTCCTCGCCAAGGTGCTCGTGCGGCCGGGCGACCGGGTCACCGCCGGGCAACCCGTGGCGGAAATGGACTCCACCGACCTTCGCCTCCAGTTGGCGCAGGCCCAGGGCGAACTCGGATCGTCCCGGACGCAGCGCGACGAGGCCCTCGGCCGCGGCGATCTCGCCAAGGTCGCGCAGTACGACGCCGAGAGCCGCCGCGCCGAAGCGACGATCGAACTCCTCGAGTCGCACCTCGCCCGGGCCGTCATCGCCTCTCCGGTCGACGGCGTGGTCGGAAGGGGCGACCTCGAGCAGTTCATCCGCGCCCGCGTCGAGCCCAACCAGCCGCTCTTCGAGATCATCACCGACCGCAACGTCACCGTCGCGTACGTCGACGAACGCGACATCCAACGCGTGAGCGTCGGGCAGCAGGGCCGATTCGTGAGCAAGGCGCTCCCCGGCGAGGCCCTCGACGTGAGCGTGGCGAGGATCACGCCCGTCGCCGAGCCCCACGAAGGCGCCAACGCCTACCAGGTCGAGCTCACGCTCGGCGAGCATGGCGACGCGTCGACGCTCGGCTCGCTGCGGCCCGGCATGACCGGCACGGTCAAGCTCGACGACGGCTGGACGACGCCCCTGGTCTCCTTCGCCGGGCCCCTGGTCGACGAGGCTCGCCTGCGGCTGTGGTGGTGAGCGATTCCCGATGACCCGGCTTCCCTCCATCCTCAGGCCCGACGTCTCCTCGTCGTTCAGCGATTTGTGGTATCGCGTGGGCCCCACGCGGCCGCGGCTCGCCCCCCACGCGCAGCTCACGCCGCAGGTCTTCGGCGAACGACGCGTGCACGTCGTCGAGGACCCCGCCGGCGGCGGCTTCTACCGAGTCAGCGAGTCCGCCTACGCCTTCGTCGGCCTGCTCGACGGCCACTGCACCGTCGACGACGCGTGGAAGGCCTGCTGCCTCCAACTCGGCGACGACGCCCCGACGCAGAAGGAGTGCATCGACGTCCTCAGCCGCCTTCAGTACTACGGGCTGCTCAGCGGCGACCAACCCCTCGCGGCCGACATGATCGGTCGCCGCATGGAGGAGGTCGATCGTCGGCGCCGCGCCCGTCGCTGGGGCGGCGGGCTCTCCGTCACGCTGCCGCTCTTCAACCCCGACCGCATGCTCGGCCGCATCGCCTATCTGCTGCGGCCCCTCTTCGGGCCGTGGGGCCTGGCCGTCTACCTGCTCACGCTGTTCACCGCGCTGGTGCACCTCGTGCCTCGCCACGCGGCGTTGGCCGACCAGTTCGCGGGCGTGCTCGACCCCTCCAACCTCGTGTGGATGGGTGTCATCTTCATCCTGCTGCGCGCGTGGCACGAGTTCGGGCACGCCGCGGCGTGCAAGGCCCTGGGCGGCCGGTGCACCGAGGTGGGGCTGATGCTGGTGGCCTTCATCTTCCCCTTCCCGTACTGCGACGCCTCGAGCGCGTGGCGGTTCCCTTCGGTGCGGAGCCGCGTGATCGTCTCGGCGGCGGGCATGCTCTTCGAGACGTTCCTGGCCGCGTTGGCGGCGATCCTCTGGTCGCACCTCACGCCCGAGGCCGCGGGGTTGCGGTCCCTGCTCTTCAACGTCATGCTCATCTCGGGCGTGACGACGATCATCTTCAACGCCAACCCGCTGCTTCGCTACGACGGGTACTACATCCTCTCCGACCTCGCGGGCATCGCCAACCTCGCGCAGCGGGCGACGGAACTCTCGCGATTCCTGCTGCTGCGGCGTGTCTTCAAGGTCGGCAGTCTCCGCCCCCCCGCCATCGACGGCGCGGGGCAGTTCTGGCTGCTCACCGGCTACCAACTGCTCGCGACCCCGTATCGCCTCCTGATCACCGCCACCATCGTGCTCGCGTTGTGGACGGACGATCGCTACCTCACCATCGGCGCCGTGATCGCCATCGTCGCCGCGTGCGTGTGGCTCGTGTGGCCCGTGCTCAAGGGACTGGGTTTCCTCATCGGTTCGCCGACCCTGCTGGGCCGCCGGGCCCGGGCCGTCACCATGTCCGCGGCGGCCCTCGGCCTGCTCGCGACGCTGCTGCTGGTCGTGCCCCTGCCCAGCCCCACCTACGCCACCGGCACCCTCGAGCCGACCTCCGTCGAACCGCTGCGACCCCGCGAAGACGGGTTCGTCGAGCGGATGTTCGTCGCCGAAGGCCAAGCCGTTCGGGCGGGCGACCCCATTCTGCAGCTGCGCAACGATGAAGCCCGTGCGGAACTGCTCCGGGCGCAGGCCGATCTCGACCGCGCCCGGGCCGCGAGCGATGCCGCCACCGAGCGGAGCGGCGCGGAGCAGACCATCGCCGCCTTCCGGGCGACGCAGGCGACGCAGGCGTTGGAGCGAGCCCGGCAACGGGTCGATTCGCTGCTCATCCGAGCCGAGAGCGACGGCCGCATTTGCCCGCCGCCCTCCTCCGCCACGCGGATGACCGACCTCGAGGGACGATTCCTCGCCAAGGGCACGCTGGTGGGCTTCATCAGCGCCACCGACCGCCTCGTGGTCCGCTGCCTCGTCAACGACCGTGACCACGCGTACATCTTCGGTGACCGGCCGCTCGACCGCGTGCCCGCGACCTTCCGCGTCAAGGGCTCGGCGGGCGACGAGCGCGTGGCGACGGTGACCCGTGCCGCCCCGGCGGCGACCGTGGAAGTGGCGCAGGCGTCGCTCACCACCCTCGCCGGCGGCGAAGTGCAACTCGATCCGTCCGACCCCGAGCGACGCACCTCGCTCACGCCGCAGTTCACGGTGGAGCTCTCGCCCGGCACGCCGAGCGCGTCGTGGCAAGCCGGGCTCCGCACCCGCGTCCGCTTCGAGACGCCCGCCCAGCCCCTCGCGGCCACCTGGTGGCGCAAGGCGCGGCAGTACCTCTCCGATCGCACCCGCACGTGAGCCCCACGCCCCCACAACCCCTCGAGCGTGGCACGCGTTCCGCGTTCGACGCGGCGGATGTCGCCACGCTCACGACCGGCACCCGCCTCTGGCGCGGGCTCGGTCGCCCCGCGGCACGCACCTCGCCCACCAAGGGCCTCGACGTCATCGGCGAACGGCTGCTCGGCCGCCTTCGCGCACGCCGTCTCAAGGCGCTGCCGTGGACACGGGCCCGCGCCATCATCGCGGCGGCCCAGGGCATGGCCTCCCACTCAGAGGCGGCCTTCGACGAACGCATCCACGCCGCCCGCGCCATGGCGATGATGCACCGCGATGAAGCCGAGACCGTCGACCTGGCCTTCGCCGTGGCCTATGAGGCGATCCGTCGCGAGATCGGCCTGAAGCTGCACGAGGAACAGGTGCTGGGCGCACTCGCGCTGGCCTCGGGATGCTGCGCGGAACTGGCCACCGGCGAAGGCAAGACGCTGACCGCCATCCTCCCCGCCGCCCTCGAGGGCTGGACGGGGCGAGGCGTGCACGTCATCACCGTCAACGACTACCTGGCCCGTCGCGACGCCCAGACCACCTCGCCCGCGTATCACCGGCTGGGCATCTCGGTGGGCGTGGTGCAGGAATCGACCACGCCCGACGGTCGCATCAAGGCCTACGCGGCGGACGTGACGTACGCCTGCGACAAACAGGTCATCTTCGATCACCTGCGCGACCGCCTCGCCGCGCCCGCCACGCCGCGACTGAGCGGCCTGCTGCTCGACGGACTGCTCGGTGCCGGGGGCCAGTGGGCCGGCCGCGTGGTGCAACGGGGCCAGAACGCGGCGATCATCGACGAGGCCGACTCGGTGCTCATCGACGAGGCCGTGACGCCCGCGATCATCAGCCTGCCGGGCGAGGCGGGCGAGTTGACGGCGGGCCTGCGCGCGGCGTCGGCCATCGCGGCATCATGGGTCGAAGGACGCGAGTATGTCGCCGATCAGCGGCTCCGCACCATCACGCTGACGCCCGCGGGGCACGACGCGCTCGCCGAGCGATCGGGCGACCTGCCCCCATTCTGGGCCGGGCCGCGCCGCAGCGAGGAGTTGCTGGTGCAGGCGCTGACGGCCCGCGTGCTGCACCGACTGGGCGAGGACTATGTCGTGTCCGACGGCCAGGTGATGATCGTCGACCGCTCGACCGGCCGCATCCTTCCCGGCCGCCAATGGCAACTCGGCCTTCACCAGGCCGTCGAGGTGAAGGAGGGGCTCGAGCCCACCGCCCCCACCCACGTGGCCGCGCGCAGCAGCTACCAGACGTTCTTCCAGCGGTACGCCCGACTGGCGGGCATGTCCGGCACCGCCCGCGAAGTGGCCGACGAGTTGTGGCGGTGGTATCGCCTCCCGGTCGTCGCCGTGCCGACGCACAAGCCGGTCGCGAGAAAGGTGACGCCCGACCGCTTCTTCGCGACGCAAGCCGAGAAGCTGGAAGCGGCCGCCACGCGTGCCGCCGAGCACCACCGCGAGGGCCGACCGGTGCTGCTGGGCGCGTGGAGCGTGACGACCTCCGAGTCGGTCTCGGACCTCCTGACCAAGGCGGGCGTCGACCACCGCGTCCTCAACGCCACCCGCGAGGCCGAGGAGGCCGCGATCGTCGAACGGGCGGGCGACGAGGGTGCGGTCACCGTGGCGACGAACATGGCGGGCCGCGGCACCGACATCCGCCTGGCCCCCAAGGCCCGCGACGCGGGCGGCCTGGTGGTCATCGCCACCGAACGCCATGACGAAGCCCGCGTCGACCGCCAGCTGGCGGGCCGAGCCGGTCGTCAGGGCGACCCGGGCCTCGTGGAGGTCTTCGCCTCGCTGGAGGACCGGCTGGTGACGCAGAACGGCCTGGCCCCGCTTCGATGGCTGGCCCGCCGCACCAGCGGCTCGCTGCGGACGCTGGTCTGCCGCGTGCTGTGGTGGCAATCACAGGCGGCGGCGACCCGCAAGTGGGCGACGATCCGCGACCAGGTGGCCCAGGCGGACGCGTGGCTGTCGATGGCGATGCACGACACGTCGAGGTGAGGC
>JBBAVG010000017.1:8165-14265 GCA_040397805.1 Phycisphaerales bacterium | reverse complement strand
CTGGCATGCCCTCGCGGGCGAGGAATCGCCATGACCATCGCCAAACCCATCTTCGCCCGTTCAGGGCGCACCAGTCGTAGCCGTGGTGCGCTGCCCGGCTTTGCGGGCGAGCCCACGGCCGCACGCCGATACGCGAACGGTCTCGGCGGCGATCGACGAATGCCGACGGGCACGCCGCGCGACGCCATCGGCCGGGGTCCCCGAATCGACCAACACGCGGATCGAACGCCCGCGGCCGCACGCCTATGCACGCCACATCGCGGCGAAGACCGACGAATCCCGACACACGCGCCGCACGCCACGCCGATGTCGCACGGATTGATCGACACACGGATCGAACGCCTGTCCGTGGGCTTGCTCGCAGAGCCTCGCTGCGCACCACGGCTACGACTGGTGCGCCCTGCCGGGCGGCCGGAGGGCTGCACTCCGTCCTTCGCTCACTTCACCCCGAGGATCTTCCGAAGGTAACGCCCCGTGTGGCTCTCGGCGCACGTGGCGACCTGCTCGGGGGTGCCGGTGGCCATGATGCGGCCGCCGCCGTCGCCGCCTTCGGGGCCCAGGTCGATCAGCCAATCGGCGCACTTGATCACGTCGAGGTTGTGCTCGATCACGATCAGCGTGTTGCCCGCGTCGGCGAGGCGGTTCATCACGCCCACCAGCTTGCGGATGTCCTCGAAGTGCAGGCCCGTCGTCGGCTCGTCGAGCACGTAGAGGGTGTGGCCGCCAGAAGCCGATCGCACCGGCGCGGGGCGATCCTCCTCGTCGTCGTCGCCACCCGATGCCGCGGGCTCGGGGCTCGAGCCCTTGCCAAGTTCCGTGGCCAGCTTGATGCGTTGCGCCTCGCCGCCCGAGAGCTGCGTGCTGGGCTGGCCGAGCTGGATGTAGTCGAGCCCCACCTCGTGCAGGCAACTCAGGTACCGGTGGATCTTCGGGTGGTTCTCGAAGAACGCCACCGAGTCCTCCACCGTCATCGCCAGCACGTCCGCGATGCTCTTGCCCCGGTAGTGCACCTCGAGCGTCTCGCGGTTGTACCGCTTCCCGCGGCACACCTCGCACTCCACGTACACATCCGGCAGGAAGTGCATCTCGATCTTCTTGAGGCCCTGCCCCTGGCACGCCTCGCACCGCCCGCCGCCGGCCTCGGCGCGAACGTTGAAGGAGAACCGCCCGGGCTTGTACCCGCGGATCTTCGCCTCCTTGGTCTGCACGAAGACCTTGCGAATCTCGTCGAAGAAGCCCACGTACGTCGCCGGGTTGCTCCGCGGCGTCCGCCCGATCGGGCTTTGGTCCACCTCGATGATGCGATCGAGCGCGGAAGGCCACTTGATCGACCCGTGCGCCCCCGGCTTCACCCTCGTGCCGAGCAGGTGCACGCGGGCCGCGTTGAGCAGGATGTCGTTCACCAGCGTCGACTTGCCCGACCCCGACACGCCCGTGACGCACACGAGCCCGCCCAGCGGGATCGAGACGTCGACCTTCTTGAGGTTGTTCTCCGCCGCGCCCTTGATGACGATGGCGTTCTTGGCGTTCAGCCGCCGCCGCGACTTGGGCGTGACGATCGCCTTGCGGCCCGAGAGGTAGTCGCCCGTCACCGACGCCGGCACGCGGCAGATCTCCTCCACCGTGCCCTGCGCCACGATCGTCCCGCCGTGCACGCCCGGACCCGGCCCCACGTCCACCACATGGTCCGCGCTGCGGATCACGTCCTCGTCATGCTCCACGACGATGACGGTGTTGCCGATGTCGGTCAGGTGGCGGAGCGTCGCGATGAGGCGGTCGTTGTCGCGCTGGTGCAGGCCGATGGTCGGCTCATCGAGCACGTAGCACGCGCCCACGAGGCCGCTGCCCACCTGCGAGGCCAGGCGGATGCGCTGGGCCTCGCCGCCCGAGAGCGTGGCGGTCTTGCGGTTGAGGGAGAGATACTCGAGCCCCACGCCCGCGAGGAATCGCAGGCGGTTGTTGATCTCCTTGAGGATCGGCTCGGCGATGACCGTCTGCTCGCGGGTGAGGCGGAGCCCGGTCACGAAGGCCACGGCCTCGGTGATGGTCAGACGCGAGAACTCGGCGATGTTGAGCATCGAGCCGTCGTGCTTCGGACGGCCGATGACGCTGGCCGAGGCGCACCGCGAGAGATCGACGGGCGTATTGCTCTCGACGAGCACGTGCAAGGCCTCGACGCGGAGCCGGTCGCCGTTGCAGGCGGGGCACGGCGTGTCGCTCATGAAGCCGCCGAGCCACTCCTTGACGCCCGGGTTGTCGGTCGTCTTCCACCACGACGTGAGTTCGGGCAGGACCCCCGGCCAGCGGATGCCGGCCTTCTTCTGCTCCTCGGGGGTGGGCCCGTCGAGGACCATCCGCTGCTGCTCGGCCGTCAGCGCGTTGAAGGGCAGGTGCACGTCGATCTTGAGCTTCGCGCACACCTTGCGGAGCTGCTTGGTGAACCACGATCGGACGGAGATGTTCTTGCCGTAGGCCGCGATGGCGTGGTCGGCGAGGGCCTTGGTCTCGTCGGGCACCACCAGATCGCGGTCGAGTTCGAGCAGCGTGCCCAGGCCGTTGCAGTCGGGGCACGCGCCGAAGGGCGAGTTGAAGCTGAACGTGCGCGGCGCGAGCTCCTCGAGGGCGATCTCGGGGTGCTCGGGGTCGGCGAACTTCGTGGAGAAGGAGGTGTCCTTCCACGTGCCCGTCTCGGTCTCCTGCGTCACGACGACGAGGCCCTCGGCCAGACGGATGGCGGCCTCGATGCTCTCGGCCAGCCGCTGACGCCCGTCGGCGGCCAGCACCACGCGATCGACGACGGCCTCGATGGTGTGCTTCTCGTAACGCCCGAGCTTGAGCGGGTTCTCGCCGGGCTCCTTGAGGGCGTCGCGGAGGTCGACGATCGTGCCGTTGACGCGGGCTCGGTTCCACCCTTGGCCCGAAAGGTCCTCGAGCACGTCGCGGTGGAAGCCCTTCTGGCCGCGGACCACCGGCGCGAGGATCATGAGCTTGGAGCCCGCGGGCCGGGTCATCACCGCGTCGACGATCTGCGTGCTGCTGGTGGCGCTGATGGGCGCGCCGCTGCGGGCGGCGGGCGTGCCGTCCTTGCGGGTCTTGGTGACGGCCCACGAGTAGGGCTTGCCGCAGCGGGCGAAGAGGAGTCGCAGGTAGTCGTAGATCTCGGTGGTGGTGGCGACGGTCGAACGCGGGTTGCTGCCCGACGACCGCTGCTCGATGGCGATGGTGGGCGGAATGCCCTCGATCTCGTCGACGTCGGGCTTCTTGAGTTGGTCGAGGAACTGGCGGGCGTACGCGGAGAGGGACTCCATGTACTTGCGTTGTCCCTCGGCGAAGATGGTGTCGAAGGCCAGCGAGCTCTTTCCCGAGCCGGACAGGCCTGTCATGATGACGAGCTTGTCGCGGGGGATCTCGAGGGAGATGTCCTTGAGGTTGTGTTCGCGTGCGCCGCGGACCTTGATCGTCCGGGCGTCGCCGCGGGAGGGCGTGGTCGAGGGGGCGGAGGGCATCGGAACGGCGATGGTATCAGCCGCCTCCGCCAAGACCGCCTCCGCCGTCGTGGCGGGCGTGTCGGATTTGGGCGAGGAACGTCGGGATCGGGGCGCCACGGGCATGACGCCCGCTTCGACCCGCGGGGCCCGCCCGATTCACCCCGAGGTCGCGCAGGCCGCAATCAGCGTGTCCGCCCGGGCCTCGAAGGTGCCCACCTCGGCCAACCGTGCCAGACACCGGTCGGCGTGGGCCTGATACCCCGCCGCGTCGCGAAGGATGTCCCGCACGTGCCCAGCCGGGTCGCGTTCCGAGAGGGCGATCACGGGGTCGAAGCCGAAGAGGTCCCGCAACTCCGCGGGGGATTGCCCCACCGTCAACGCGCCCGAGCCGATCGTCTCGAGGTAGCGCTGAGTCATGGTCTCGACCCGCTCGGAGGACGCCGCGTGGTGCGTGACCGAACGCGGATGGCAGATGGAGATCACCGTGTCGCCCATGGCGCGGTAGAGGTCGTCGAGGCCGGCGAAGATGGGCGTCGACGAGTCCTTGGCGGAAAAGACGTGCCTGAGCCCCCCCAGCCCCGCGCGAAGCGCCTCGTGCACGGGTGCGTGCTTGCGGCCCATCTCCATGACGTGGATCGTCCGTGCCGCCAGGGGCGTGCCGGGGTGGAACTTCGAAGGGTCGCACGCCTCGGGCAGCCAGCGGGCGTCCAGGGAGGGCACCCGCCGCTGCATGGCGGCCATGGCGTCGCGGGCGCTGAAGAAGGCCAGCCGCACGCGGTGGCGGCGGAGCAGGCCTTCCCAGCGTTCGAACTGCTCGGGCCAGCAGTCGAAGATGAACGGCACGACCTCGTGGAAGCAGGAGGCCGGGAAGAGCGTCGCCTCGCTCGCCCACGTGACGGTGACCACCACGCGGGGCCGACGCCTCCACACGGGGCGGACCAGGCCCAACTTGCCCATCAGACGGGCCACGCGGCGGACGATGGCGGAACGCTGGAAGTGCACGGGTGCCACGCCCCGGGCCGCCAGGGCCCGCTGGAGGCCCTTCTGGAGCAGGTTGAGCCCCGACTCGGGCTCGTCGTTCATGGCCACCCAGAGGTCCTGACGCTCGCCTTTCATGCCGGGCCCTTGAATCGGCGTTCGGGCCCTGCCTCCTGCATGTCGCGAGCATCCTGCACCGCCCCCGCGGCGAACCACATGCCCCCGCCCTCGGCGGCGACCTATCATCTCGGCCGGTTCCGAATCATCCGATCACAACCCGAACAGGTGTTTGCCATGCCCGCCCTCGTCACCGAACTGCCCGACTTCACCAAGCCCCTGCCCTCCCGCGAGGGCGACCGCGTCATCCAGTTCCGCGAGGCGCTCCGTGAGGCGATGAGCGAGGAGATGCGTCGCGACAAGCGGATGTTCCTGATGGGCGAGGAAGTCGCGCAGTACAACGGCGCGTACAAGGTCTCGCAGGGCATGCTCGACGAGTTCGGCCCCAAGCGGATCATCGACGCCCCCATCTCCGAGAACGGCTTCGCCGGGCTCGCCGTCGGCGCGGCCATGTACGGCCTCCGCCCCATCATCGAGTTCATGAGCTGGTCCTTCAGCCTCGTCGCGGCGGACCAGATCCTCAACAACGTCCCCAAGATGCTCTACATGTCCGGCGGCCAGTGGGGCTGCCCGGTCGTCTTCCGCGGCAACGACGGCGCGGGCGGCCAGCTCGGCTCCACGCACTCCTGGTGCGTCGAAGGCCTCTACAGCAACGTGCCGGGCATGAAGATCGCCATCCCCAGCTGCCCCTACGACGCCAAGGGCCTCCTCAAGACCGCCCTCCGCGAACTCGACCCCGTCTTCTTCCTCGAGAGCGAGCGCATGCTCGGCGACAAGGCCCACGTGCCCGCCGAGGAGTACTACATCCCCTTCGGCCAGGCCGCCCTGCGTCGCGAGGGCGACGCGTGCACCCTCGTGAGCTTCGGCCGGCCGGTCAACTTCTGCGTCGAGGCCGCCGACGAACTCGCGAAGGAAGGCATCGCGGTCGACGTGCTCGACATGCGGACCATCAAGCCCCTCGACATCGACTCGATCATCGCCAGTGTCCAGAAGACCGGCCGCGTCGTCGTCGTCGACCAGTGCTGGCCCTTCGCCAGCGTGGCCAGCGAGGTCGTGACGCAGGTGTGCGAGCGGTGCTTCGACTTCCTCGATCACCAGCCCGTCCGCGTCAACACCGACGACGTGCCCACCCCCTACGCCAAGAACCTCGAGATGGCCTACTTGCCCAACAAGGACAAGATCATCGCCGCGGTCCGCGGCACGCTGGCCTGATCCACTCCCCGACGCACGTCCCCGACGCACGCCCACGCACGAGAGAACTTCAACATGCCCGTCAAGATCGAAATGCCCCGCCTCTCCGACACGATGCAGGCCGGGACGGTCGTCAAGTGGAACGTCAAGGAAGGCGACAAGGTCAAGAGCGGTCAGGCCTTGGCCGACATCGAGACCGACAAGGCCACCATGGAACTGCCCTGCTACGACGACGGCGTCGTGGCGTCGGTGCCCGTGCCCGCAGGCCAGAACGTGCCCATCGGCACCGTGATCCTCGTGCTCGCGCAGGCGGGTGAAGACCCTGC
>JBBAVG010000017.1:0-8065 GCA_040397805.1 Phycisphaerales bacterium | reverse complement strand
CGTCGTCGCACGCGCCGGCCCACGCCAACGGACACTCGCACGCCCCCTCGCGGGTCTTTGCATCGCCCTTGGCCCGCAAGATCGCCGCGGACTCGGGCGTTGACCTCGGCGCCCTGCAGGGCAGCGGCCCCAGCGGCCGCATCATCCGCCGCGACGTGGAAGCCGCCCTCGCCGGCGGAGCCCCCGCGGCCGTCGCCACCCCCACCACGTACGTCGCCCCGCAGTTGAGCCCCAGCGGCACCAAGCTCGCGGGCAAGGTCGTGACCCTCTCGAACATGCGTCGCGTCATCGCGACCCGCCTGGTCGAGAGCAAGACCACCGTCCCCCACTACCAGGTCTCGGTCGACGTCGACATGGACTCGCTTCTCAAGCTCCGTGGCGACCTCAACGAGCAGCTCGCCTCGCAGGGCGTCAAGCTCAGCGTCAACGACTTCCTCGTCCGGGCCTGCGCCTTGGCGATGCACCAGCACCCGTACGTCAACTCGCGGTGGGTCCCCACGCCCGGCCAGGAGGCCATCGAACTCCTCAGCGACGTCAACATCGGCGTGGCCATCTCCCTCCCCGAGGAACGCGGCGGCGGCCTCGTCGTCGCGACGCTCCGCAACGCCGACCAGACGGGCCTGCGTCAGATCTCGTCGCAGTCCAAGTCGCTGGCCGACAAGGCCCGCGCGAAGGGCCTGGCCCCGCAGGAGATGTCCGACTCGACCTTCACCATCTCGAACCTCGGGATGTTCGGCGTGTCGCACTTCACGGCGATCATCAACCCGCCCAACGCCGCCATCCTCGCGGTGGGCGCGGCGATCCAGAAGCCCGTCGTCCGCAACGGCCAGCTGGCCGTGGGTCACGTCATGACCATGACGATGTCGAGCGACCACCGCATCATCGACGGCGCGATGGCCGCGGCATACCTCGCCACGGTCAAGGGCCTGCTCGAGAAGCCCGCGACGCTGCTGGTCTGAACCATCGATTCCGGCGACCGACTCACGACGCCGCGTGGCAGGCCTCGATGAAGGTCGCGCACGCTCGTTCGTCGAGCGGCGCGTTCCACACGCCCCCCACCTTGAGCGACGATCCCACGATCACGCCGTGGGCGTGACGCAGCATGGCCTTGGCGTTGGCGGGCGTGACGCCCGAACCCACCAGCACTGGCAGCGGCCCGGCCTTGCGGGCGGCTTCCACGTCGTCGAGCGATGCGCTGCGACCCGTCGCGCTCCCCGTGATCACCACGCCGTCGGCGCCGAAGAACTCCGCGCCGTGCACCACGTCGGCCAGCGACACGTCCTGCGTGATGGCGTGCGAGGCGTGCTTCTTCTTGATGTCGGCGAAGACGTGGACGCCCTCGGCGCCGATCTCGCGGCGATACCGCAGCAGCGGGCCCGCCGAGGCCTCCACCATGAGCCCCTCGTCGGCCACGTGCGAGAAGACGAAGTTCTCGCAGCGGACGAACGCCCCGCCGCAGGCGAGCGCCACGGCCAAGGCGACCCGCTCGCCCCGGGCCAGCACTTGCAGGCCGATGGTGGCATCGGGGGCGGCATCGCGCACGGCCAAGGCCGCCGCGGTGATCGTCGCCGTGATCTCGGGCCCGTGCGGCCCGGCGACATAGGGGGCGTCGTGCATGTTCTCGATCAGGAGCGACCGGAAGCCCGCCTTCACGAGCGTCTTGGCCTGAAGGGCCGCGTCGGCGGCGATCTCCCTGACCGACCGACCACTGCGGGGCGTGCCCGGCAAGGCCTGCAGGTGCACCATCCCGATGATGGCCGGACGATCCTTGAAACACCACGTCGCCACGTTCTCGCTCATGATCCGCGAGTATAACAACCCCACTCCCGCGATCGTCGTACCCTCCCCGCGGCATGCCCAGCGACTACGAACTGGCGATCTCCCGATACCAGACCTTCCTCCGCGACTGCCTTGAACCGGCCGTCTTCCCCCGCTGGGCTCCGCTCCGCGTGGCGGCATCCGCCTGCGCGGACCCCAAGGGCGAACCGCCCAAGCCCGCCGAGGCCGCTTCGGGCGCCTTCACGCCTGTCGACGTCGGCTGGACCTGGGGCCCCAAGTGGTCCACCTGCTGGTTCCGCGTCGAGGGCGAGACGCCGGCCGCCTTCGAGGACCACCCCGTGTGTCTTCGCTTCTCGAGCGGCACCGAGGCGCAGGTCTGGTCGCGCCGGGGCGAGGCGTGGGTGCCCGTGCAGGGCCTCGACGTCAACCGCGACTCGCTGCCCATCGCCGATCGTGCCGCCGCGGGGACCCGTGTCGAGGCCCTGATCGAAGCCGCGTGCAACCACCCCTTCGGCGTGCTCGGCTTCGAGTGGGACCCCTCGGAAGTGCACGCCCGCTGGAACTCGGCGACGCCCGGTCGCCTCGAACGCGCCGAGGTGGCGCAACTCGACCCCAGGGCGCGTGAACTCCGTCACCTCTACGCCTTCGCGCTGGGGCTGCTCAAGGAACACCCCGAGGCCTCCAACCGCGCCCAGGAACTCTTCGGCGCGCTGCGACGCGCGACCAACGCGGTGATCGCGCGTCCTCGCGTGATTCCCGCCGACATGGCGGCCTCGGGCGTGAAGGGTTCCATGCTCGAACTCGACCCGGCGGAAGTCGAGCAGGCCATCGCCATCCTCGCCGCGAGTCTGTCGCTGCCCGCCGCGGGCTCCACGACCGTCTGCCACGCCACGGGGCACGCGCACATCGACACGGCCTGGCTCTGGCCCCTCCGCGAGACGCGTCGCAAGTGCCTGCGGTCGTTCAGCAATCAGTTGCGGCTGATGGAGCAGTTCCCCGAGTACAAGTTCCTGTGCAGCCAGGCGCAGCAGTACGCGTGGGTCGAGGAGTCGAGCCCCGAGCTCTTCTCGCAGATCAGCACACGCGTCGCCGAAGGCCGCTGGGAGCCGGGCGGGGCGATGTGGATCGAGCCCGACGCCAACTGCCCGAGCGGCGAGAGTCTCGTGCGCCAGATCCAGCACGGCACGTCGTATTGGCGATCGAAGTTCGGCGAGGCGGCGTCGCAGCACTTCCTGTACCTGCCCGACACCTTCGGATTCCCCGCGACGCTGCCGCAGATCATGGCGCAGGCGGGGCTGACGACGTTCGTCACCAACAAGATGGTCTGGAGCCGCAGCAACGTCTTCCCGCACACCACGTTCGCGTGGCGAGGGCTCGACGGCACGGAGGTGCTGGCGCACAACACGCCGGGCCACGACTACAACGCCGTGAACACGCCCAAGGAACTGCACAAGGGCGAAGTGAACCATCGCACCCGCACCACCGCGCCGGCCATCTGGCTCCAGCCCTTCGGCTATGGCGACGGCGGCGGCGGCCCCACCGACTGGTCGATCCGGTACGCCCAGATCGCCGCCGATTGCGACGGCATGCCCCGGGTGCGGCTGTCGACGCCGCGGGAGTTCTGCCGCGAGTTGCACGCCCAGCATGAACGGACGCAGGGCACGCCCGAGGCCTTCCCGACGTGGAGCGGCGAGCTCTATCTCGAGATCCACCGGGGCACGCTCACGTCGCAGGCGTGGATCAAGACGGCCAACCGCCGCGCCGAGGAGGACCTCCGCTTCGCCGAGCTGCTGGCCTTCTCGCCCCCGCCGGGCGCGGCCTCGCCGACGCCCGAGGGCGTCGCCAAGCTCGACAGGGCGTGGAAGACGCTCCTGCTCCAGCAGTTCCACGACATCCTGCCGGGTTCTTCGATCGGCTGGGTGTACGAGGACTCGCGTCGTGATTTCGCCCGCATCGCCAAGGTGACGGACGCGATGATCGACAAGGGCACGACGGCGTGGCTGTCGGGCCTCTCCACCGCGCAGGCCAAGGAGCCCGTGGGCGTCTTCAACCCCTGCTCCACGCCCTCGACGGCGGTGATCGAGCTTCCCGACGGGGCCTTGGCCTTCGCTCGAAACGTGCCCGCGCTGGGCGTGGCCGTCGTCGACCGAGCCGCCCCGCACGGCGCGGTGCCCGTGCGGCTCGAGGACCGGCTCGAGACCGACGGCGTCTTCGTGATGACCAACGGCCTGGTGCGCGTCGAGTTCACGGAGACCGGCGAGATCGTCTCGCTCCGCCGCGAAGGCGAGGGAGACGACACCGTGATGCGGGCCGACGACGGCGCGGTGGAGCCCATGAACCAACTGGTGCTCTACGAGGACGTGCCGCACATGTGGGACGCCTGGGACATCGACCCCTTCTACGAGCACAAGCCGATGCCGGTGGAGACCGCGCCCACGAGCGTCGAGGTCGTCTGCGAGGACGCGCTGCGTTGCGCCGTGCGGATCACGCGGCCCTTGGGCACGGCGTCGACGATCGAGCAGACCATCGCGCTCGACGCGGCGTCGCCCCGCGTCGACATTCACTCGAAGGTCGAGTGGAAGGAGCACCGCACGCTGCTGCGGGCCCTCTTCCCCACCGCGATCCGCGCGGACGAGGCGACCTACGAGGTGCAGTTCGGCGCGGTGCGTCGGCCGACACACCGGAGCACGACGTGGGACGCCGCCAAGTTCGAGGTGTGCGCCCACCGCTGGATGGATCTCTCCGAACGCGGCCGGGGCGTGGCGATCCTCAACGACTGCAAGTACGGCCACTCGTGTCACGACTCGACGCTCGGAGTCTCGCTGCTGCGGGCCCCCAAGCACCCCGACCCCGACGCCGACATCGGCACCCATGAGTTCAGCTACGCCATCGTCCCCCACGGCGGCTCGTGGCAGGATGCGGGCATCCCCGCCCACGCCGAGGCCTTCAACACGCCCCCGGTGGCCTACGCCCTCAATGCGGGCGAAACGGGTCCCTTGGGAACCGCTTGGTCGCCCTGCGTCATCGACTGTGGCGGCACGGCGGGCGTCCTGGTCTCGGCCCTGACGGCCTCGCAGGATGGAAAGGGACGGGTGCTGCGGCTGTGGGAATGCCACGGCGGGCGGGGCGAGGTCACGGTCCGCTGGAACCTCCCCGCCGCGACGGCCCATCGCGTAGACCTGCTCGACCGGCCCATGGAGGGCGACTGTCGCCACGATGGCACCGTCACGAAGGTCCGCGTGCGGCCATGGGAGATCGTCACGATTCGCGTTGATTGAGGTGTGCCTCTGCGGGGCCAACGCGGGCCAACGCGGCATGCCACAGGGGCTTATACTCGGCTCCATGCAGGACGCACGTGCACGCCTCACGCTTCTGGCCGTTTGCTCGCTCCTCATGGCATGCGCCGGCTGCCAAATCGCCGAGATGAAGCCGGGCGCCAAGAGCATCTTCGAGGTCTTCAAGCAGCCCACGCCCGCCGAAGCCGCGGCATGGTCGATCGACCCTTACGACCCCGACAAGCGGTACCAGGGCACGCTCTTGCTCGCCAACGCGCCCTTCGCCAACGAGCCGGTGTACATCAAGGTCTTCACCGACAACAGCCGCGACGTCGACCCGGGCGTGCGAGCCGCGGCCATCAGGGGCATCGCCAACCACGGCAGCCCCGACCTGGTGCCGCTGCTGGTCGAGCACATGAAGGACCCCGACGTGTCGGTGCGGATCGAGTCCGGCCGCGGCTTGCAGCGACTGCACAACCCTGTCGCCATTCCGGCCCTGCTCGACGCGCTCGACGAGGAGAAGGAACCCGAGGTGCAGGTGCGGGCCCAGGCGGCCGAGGCCTTGGGCCAGTACGCCCAGAACCGCGTGGTCGACGAGCTCATCAAGGCGCTCGACGACGCCAACCTGGCGATGAATCAGGCCACGCTCGCCTCGCTCCGCACGCTCACCGGCCAGGACTTCGGCTTCGACCGGGCGGCATGGGCCGCGTGGAACGCCTCCACCACCGAGCCCTTCTCGGCGCGCAGCGTGTACATGTATCCGGTCTTCAGCCGCGACAAGGACTGGTACGAGTACCTGCCGTTCGTCCCCGGCCCCCCGAACGAGACCGCCAGCACGCCCGCGGGCCTGCAGCCCACCGCCCAGTGAGGCGGGGATCGCCCGCCCCGCGTCGGGGATGCAACCCGCACGGCGCCCCGACGAGCCGGAGGCGAGCAAGCCCCGCTACGTCGAAGGCCGATACCCATGATGGGCATGGCCGTGGAGCACGCACAACTCGAGTCGCTCCGCTTCCGAGGCACGCTCGCCGAGGTGGCCCCCATCGCCCCGCCGCCGCCGCCGGGACCGGGCGAGGTGTTGCTGCGGCCCGCGCACCTGCTGCTGGGGTCGCTCGACCGCCGCATGCTCCGAGGCGAGATTCCCTTCGCCGGCACGCTGGGCCGCGACGGCCTCTTCGTCGTGACCGAGGTCGGGCCGGGCGTCGATCGCTCGCTCATCGACCGCCGCGTCGTGGTCGAGGCCTTCGTCTCGTGCATGACCTGCGACGTGTGTCGGGGCGGCCTGCGTCACCTGTGCCTGGCCCGCACCGCCCGCGGCCTTCACGGCGCGGACGGGCTCGGCGCCATGCTCGTCACGGCCAAGGCCGCGACCCTGGTCGAAGTGCCCGCGGCGATCACCAACGACCAAGCCCTCGTCGCACAATCGCTGGCCGGCGCGCTCCACGCCGTGCGCACGGCCTCGCTCGATTCGCGCGGGTACGTCACCATCCTGGGCGACGGACTCATGGGGATCCTTGCCGCACAGGTCGCCGCCACCATCAACCCGACGGTGCGGCTGCTGGGCAGACACCCCGACCGCTTCATGCTGTGCGAGCGGCTTGGCGTCAAGCATCGCCACGTGGTGGAGGTGGGTCGCCGACACGACCAAGCCGTGGTGATCGACTGCACCGGCGACGCCTCGACCGACGACCTGCTGCTCGCGAGCGACTTGGTCGCCCCGAAAGGCCGCATCGTGGTCAAGGCCCCGCCCGTGCCGCTGTCCATGCCCTCCTCGCGAGGACGGGGCGACGCCTTGGCGGCGTGCGCCTCGCTCGAAGCGACCCTTCACGGCGCCACCGCGGGCACGCTCCGCGACGCCATCAACTTCCTGCTCCGCACGCGGATCAACACCGATGTCGTGCTGACGCGACGCTTCCCGTGGGAACGGTGCGCCGAGGCCCTCGACGCGCTCCATGATCGCCGTTCGCTGGCGGTGGTGATCGACCTGCCCCGGCCGTGAGGCGGGTCGCCGCGGCTACGCTTGGCCCATGCGCATCGCGGTGATTCTCCCCGCGGCGGGCTCCTCCCGCCGCTTCGGCCAGGGCCTTCGCTCCAAACTCGACGAGGACATGGGCGGCAAGCCCGTGCTCCAGCGGACGGTCGAGGCCTTCACCAAGCACGACCAGGTGTCGAGCATCATCGTCGCCGGCCCCGCCGACGACGAATCGATGGCGGAGTTCCGCCTCCGTCACGGCGACCGCCTCGCGTTGCTGGGCGCGTCGCTCGTCAAGGGCGGCATCACGCACCGCTACGAGACGGTGCGCAACGCGCTCGAGCACGTCAAGGACTGCACCCACGTCGCCGTGCACGACGCGGCACGCCCGTGCGTGTCGCAGGAACTGCTCGACCGCCTCTTCGACGCGACGGAGCAGCATGACGCCGTCATTCCCGTGGTGCCCGTGCCCGACACGATCAAGCGGGTGCGTGACACCGGCGAGCGTTTGGGCAAGGCCGACGCGATCGCGTCGATCCTCGGCGTCGACGAGGACAAACTCCCCCCGCTGCGGGAGGTCGTCGAGACGGTGGATCGCACGGGACTCTTCCTGGTGCAGACGCCGCAGGTCTTCTCGCTCGAGACGATCCGGGCGGCCTATGCGCAAGCGGACCTCACGAGCACCGACGACGCTTCGCTGGTGGAGCGACTCGGCCGGCGGGTGGTGGCCATCGACGGCGATCCGAGGAACATCAAGATCACATGGCCATCGGACGCTGACCTCGCGCGAGCGATGATGGGCTGGAAGTCGCCCGAGGGGCGAGCGTCGCACAAGAAGTTCTGAGCGGAAGGGCCGGAGGCTCCGGGTCTGACTCCAGACCATGCTCTCTCCGCGACCACGGAACACCCGCACCAAGGGCCCGCAGGGCCCACGAATGGAGCCCCGAGTGAACCGAACCCGCGAAGCGGGTGAGGTGAACTCGTGGCCACACGCCAACTCGCGCACGGCCCCGGAGGGGCCGACGACCATGCCTCGCCCCTC
>JBBAVG010000016.1:15026-57257 GCA_040397805.1 Phycisphaerales bacterium | reverse complement strand
TAGAAAGGAGGTGATCCAGCCGCAGGTTCTCCTACGGCTACCTTGTTACGACTTCGTCCCAGTCACCGATCTTGCCGTGGGCACTGCTGAAATGCAGCGACTTCGGGCACTCTCGGCTCCCATGACGTGACGGGCGGTGTGTACAAGGCTCAGGAACTCATTCACCGGAGCGTAGCTGATCTCCGATTACTAGCGATTCCGACTTCATGCCGGCGAATTGCAGCCGACAATCCGAACTGGGGTGCACTTTTTGCGATTTGCTCCAGCTTGCGCTCTTGCGTCGCTCTGTATGCACCATTGTAGCACGTTTGCAACCCTGGATGTAAGGGCCATGAGGACTTGACGTCATCCCCACCTTCCTCCGGTTTGACACCGGCAGTCTCGCTAGAGTACTGGCTTGCGCCGAGCAACTAACGATAGGGGTTGCGCTCGTTAAAGGACTTAACCTGACACTTCACAGCACGAGCTGACGACAGCCATGCAGCACCTGTGCACGTTCCGGTCTTGCGACTGTGGCCCCACTTTCATGGGGTTAATACGTACATGTCAAACCCAGGTAAGGTTCTTCGCGTTGCCTCGAATTAAGCAACATGCTCCGCCGCTTGTGCGGGCCCCCGTCAATTCCTTTGAGTTTTAGCCTTGCGGCCGTACTCCCCAGGCGGGGTACTTAATGCGTTAGCTTCGGCACAGGGGGAGTCGACACCCCCTACACCTAGTACCCATCGTTTACGGCGTGGACTACCAGGGTATCTAATCCTGTTTGCTCCCCACGCTTTCGTGCCTCAGCGTCAGGACAGGCCCAGTCGCTCGTCTTCACCATCGGCGTTCCAGTAGATATCTACGCATTTCACCGCTCCACCTACTGTTCCAGCGACCCTTACCTGCCTCGAGCTCGCCAGTATGCCCTGCTGTTCCTTAGTTGAGCTAAGGTATTTCACAAGACACTTGGCGAGCCGCCTACGCACCCTTTAAGCCCAGTGATTCCGACTAACGCTTGTGGCCTCTGTATTACCGCGACTGCTGGCACAGAGTTAGTCGCCACTTCCTCTGGGAGCGATCATTGTTTCTGCTCCCTGACAGTGGTTTACACGTCATAGACGCTTCATCCCACACGCGGCATTGCTCCGTCAGGCTTTCGCCCATTGCGGAAGATTCGTTACTGCAGCCTCCCGTAGGAGTCCGAACAGTGTCTCAGTTTCGATGTCGCGGGCCGTGCTCTCACACCCGCTACCCGTCTTCGCCTTGGTGGGCCTTTACCCCGCCAACTAGCTGATAGGACGATCGCCGCTCCCAAGGCGGTAAACCTTTGCTCCTTGGAGATCATGGGGTATTATGGTGAGTTTCCCCACCCTATCCCCCACCTCGGGGTACGTTCGATCGCATTACTGACCCTTTCGCCACTTGCCCTTGCGGGCACGTTCGACTTGCATGTTTTAGCCATGCCGCCAGCGTTCAATCTGAGCCATGATCAAACTCTTCAGTTGATTTCCTTGAACCTCCTTGCGGAGGCTTTGATCTCAAGAGAAGAAGACCATGTGACCTGCGTCCGGTCCTTTCGAACCTTCTCGCAGGCGGTCTCCAGGAGCCCTTCGGGGGAAGGACTCCTGCCGTCCATTGGCATGGACGGAAAATTTGGCTTCACTCGTTCACCTCGCATCGGTTGGGTTGAAGAACCGATGCAAGTCTTGCACGAGAGTGAAACCGGCCCCCCTGTGAAGGAAAGGGCCCGACGTCACGTTTGGCCAGCTTGTACGGGCTGACGTGACATATTTTAGGATCGGATTCGTGATGGGCTTGTCGAAGCCCTCGGTGTGCACCGACACACGAACCCCACACTCTCGTGCGGTATTCCCAACTGTTTACTTGTCAAAGAGCTGGCTGCTCACTCGCCTTGCGGCCCGCGAACGTCTTGCGTTCGTCAGGTTGTCCGCTGCGAAATCAGCAGGGCGAGATACTAAGCGTTCGCCTTCCCCCCCGTCAAGCGGCTGGGGACAATTCGTGAGGCGAATTGTTGTCAACCCCCTCCCCACGCCCCACTTGCGCCCCGCGATTCTCTGGCCCTCCCCCACCCCCGCGACCCCGCACCTGCCCCCACCCTCGCCCCGGACCCTTCCAAACGACGATCAAACCGCCCCCTCCCCAGCCACCGTCGCCACGCACGCCCAAATCTCGGGCCCAGGCCCCCCGGCACTCGCCAGCCGGCGGCATGCCTCCCGCATCGTCGACCCCGTCGTCATCACGTCATCGATCACCAACACCAATCGCCCGCCGCGTTCCGCCGCGAGCCTCGCCATCCCACGACGCGACAGCCTCATCGTTCCCGCCACGTTCCTGCGACGCGACGCCTCCGACAACGTCGCCTGCGCCGGCCGGTGCGACCTGGCCAACCACGACTCCCGCCGCACGCCCAACTCACTCGCCACGCCGTCGGCCAGCACCGATGCATGATCGATGCCACGAACGAAACGGCGCCAACGCGAGGCCGGCATCGGCACCACCACCACCTCCCGCCATCCGCTCGTCCTCGCCCGCACCACCCTGCCCATCGCCTCGGCAATCGCCCCGCCCAACTCGCGGCCCAACGCTCGACCCATCCCGCGAGCCCTCGCGAACTTGGTCTCCAGAACCGCCGTTCGAAGCAGGCCCTCGTGCTCGCCCAAGCGAATCACGCGATCCCACGCCATCGCCCGGCCTCGACACGCGCCACATCCCGCGTCGGCCGTCGATGCATCGCCCGGATCGAGCGTTTCCTCGCCCCCGGCCGTGCGGCCGCACCGGCCGCAATAGCTTGCCGCGGCATCACGCCGCCACCCCGCCTCTCGAACCATGTCCGCCAGTCCGGGCCGCTCGAGCCCCAACCACGTCCGCTCGATGTCCAGCAGTAGATCCCGCCATGACGCCTCGCGATCGGCCGCCGCCGGCGAAGACGGACCGCCACCAAGCCGAGGCACGACGACCACCCCGCCGCCTTCAGGGACGGGGGGCCAACGAAACGCTTCTGGTGACGAGCGAACGGACATCGATGAAGGGATCGATGATAGATGCCGGACGGGACGTTCCCCTGCCGCCGCGAGGTTCATACGATTTCAGGACGTCGTCCGTCGAACGCCAAGCGGACCAAGGAGCTCACGCACATGAACCAAGCGGCCTCGCAGTCAAGCCCCACTCACCACGCCACCCATCCCGGCCGCGTTCCCGCGCGTCTGGCCTCGATGTGGCCCGCCGCCTCGGAAATCGGCGACAAGCCGCTGATCTGGGTCAACGGCAAGATGCTCCCCAAGAGCCAGGCGATGGTCAGCGTCTACGACCACGGCCTGCTCTACGGCGACGGCGTCTTCGAGGGCATTCGCATCTACCAGGGCAAGATCTTCAAGTGCCAGCAGCACATCGACCGGCTCTACCACTGCGCCGAGCAGATCTCCCTGCGAATCCCCATCACCAAGCAGGAGATGGAGGCCATCCAGCGTGAGTGCATCGAGGCCAACGGCATCAAGGACGGCTACATCCGCCTGGTCGTCACCCGCGGCTTCGGCACCCTGGGCCTCGACCCCCGCCGCTGTCCCATCCCGGGCATCATCTGCATCGCCGACCAGATCGCCCTCTACAAGCCCGAGTTCTACGAGACGGGCATGCGCGTCGTCGTCGCCCAACGCCCCAAGACGCCCATTCCCTGCCTTGACCCCCGCATCAAGAGCCTCAACTACCTCAACAACATCCTCGCCAAGGTCGAGGCCATCGAACAGGGCTGCGACGAGGCCATCATGCTCAGCACCGCGGGCTACGTCGTCGAGTGCACCGGCGACAACCTCTTCATCATCAAGAAGGGCAAGGTCTACACGCCCCCCGTCGACGACGGCATGCTCAACGGCATCACCCGCCGCTTCGTCCTCAGCACCCTGTGCCCCAAGCTCGGCATCGAGGCCGTCGAGTCCTCCCTCCGCATCGAGGAAGTGCTCACCGCCGACGAGGTCTTCCTCACCGGCACCGCCGCCGAGGTCATCGCCGTCAACCAGATCGACGACACGAAGATCGGGTCCGGCGGCGAGGGCCCCGTCACCAAGCGCATCCGCAAGCTCTTCCGGGAGATCGTCTCGGGCCCCGACATTCCCGAGGACTGATCCCTCGATCCCCCACTTCCGATAATCATGCAACCCGCCCCGAGTCGCTCGGGGCGGGTTGTCGTTCATGGCGGCCGCCCCCGCTCGTCGGGCCTGGCCCCTTCGATCATCGCGATCTCAATTCCAAGCCCATTTCCCCCCGATCCGGCGAACCTTCGGTGCGAAGAAGTGGAACGGATGGAGCGGCGGGCCGAGAATCGACGGTGTTGCCGGGGTCCGGGTATCCGCCGGAGCGGCACTGGCCGATCGCAAGGGTCGTCGTCCGGTCATCGAGGGCGACTGGTTCATCCGCCCATGGAGTCCACACGCGTGCACACGCCCGGTCCCGCCAATCCGATGCATCGACGCGTGCCGCGGGCCGTCCGGCGGGTGGTCGCGGCGGCGGCCGGGGCGCTCGCCTGCATGCCCGCGGCGGCCCAGTTGCGGCCCGACGAGGTGCTGGTCGTCTACGACTCCCGAATCACGGATGCAGGCGGCGCACGGATCAGCCGCGACGTGGCCGAGTACTACGCGGGCAGCCGCCTGGTGCCGGGCGGGACGGGCTCGCTGCCCGGCGCAAGGCCCGGCGTGCGGGTGCTCGACTTGGCATCGACCGGCGCGGCCGCGACCTCACCGGGCAACATCTCATACGCCGACTTCGTGGCCCGCCTGCAGACTCCCATCCGCACCCACCTGACGGCCACGGGCCTGACGCAGCGGGTGCGATGCCTCGTGCTGACGCGGGGCCTGCCCCACCGCATCCTCGACACGGACGCGGGGGACATCATGGACTTCCCCGGCAACATCAACAACGAATACTCCTCGAGCGACATCACGGCGGCGAGCGTCGACGCGGAACTCGCGCTCCTGTGGCAGAACCTGTCCTCGGGCGAGAACGGCGGCAGCGGCGACAGCAGGGCCGACGGCGTCATCCAGAACCCCTTCTGGCGGTCGACCACGAGCATCGCGGTCGCGAGCAACGCGAACAACACCGCCGCCAAGACCTTGACGGCCTCGGGCACGGGGCCGACGTGGATCACGAGCGGCGCGGTCGGGTCGGCCGGCCGACTGTCGGCGGGCGACTTGTACCTGGTCTGCCGCCTTGACGGGTCGAGCCTGACCGACGTGCGGGCCATCATCGACCGCGGCGCGAACCCGTACGTGAACCTCGCGACGGCGACCGTGTTGCTGGACGAGAGCGCCTCCAACGGGCTGACCGACGTCGGCCCCAACTCCGAGTTCGACAACGCGAACACCGCCTTCAACGGCATGCGGGACGCCGACGACTACGAGGCCACCCGCGACCTGCTGGTCGCCGATGGTCGGTGGACGGCGTCGAACGTGCGGTACAACGCCCTGTCCGCCTTCAACCAGTTCTTCATCGGCCCTCGCCTGTCGTGGCAGGCCAACCACGGCATCATGGTGACCTCGCCCGTCGTGCTCGTGGCCAGTTACGGCCTCAATCACGCCGGCCAGCCGCTGACCACCGCCGGCATCGAGGGGGGCAAGGTCTACGCGACCAGCTACAACTACGCGCCGGGCGCGGTCTTCAACAGCCTCGAGAGCTTCAACTGCCGCGACTTCGGCGGCCTGGGCACGCTCTCGTTCGCGCAGCAGCAGCAGGCCGCGGCCTTCCTGAACGCGGGCGGCACCTTCGCGGTGGGCAACGTGTGGGAGCCGCTGGCCGACACCGTCCCCGACAATCGACTGTTGGCAGCGAACTTCCTGCTGGGCACCATGAGCTTCGCCGAGGCGGCATGGTCGAGCATCCCGGCGTTGAGCTGGATGCAGATCGCCGTGGGCGACCCGCTCGCCCGCGTGCAGCGGAGCAGCGAGGACATCGACGGCGACGGCACCGTCGGCAGCGGCGATCTCTACGCCTGGGAGGCGTCGCCGGTCGACGTCAACCGCAACGGGACGACGGACGCGAACGATCGAGTCCTGGTCGCCAGAGCCGTCCGGGCGGCGGAACGCTCGATGATGCTGGCACCCCGGTGAATGGGCCGCGAGGCCTCACACCGTGACCAAGGGGTCGCGATCGGCCTTCGACACCAGACACTCGACGCCGGGCAGACGCTCCGTGAGCAGGCGTGCCAGCCGAGGCAGATAGCCCCGCTCGGTGCTCGTGTGGTTGCCGAGCACGACGCTCATGCCCGCGTGCAGCGCGCCCATCACGTCGTGGTGCTGCATCTCGCCGGTGACGAAGACCTCGCACCCTTCTTGCCTGGCGATCTTGGAGAGGGACGACCCCGCCCCCGGGCAGACCCCGATGAAGCGAACCAGGCGTCGCTCGTCGCCGTCGCACAGCGCGAATCGAACGCGGTCGCGGCGCGTCCAGGCCTTGAGGCGTTGCGCCAACTCGCCCACGGTGACCGGACGGTCGAGCACCAGCCGCCGGCCCGCGCCCATGGTGCGTTGGGGTTGCGCCACCAGGTCGTAGACGTCGATCGCCGGTTCCTCGTAGGGGTGGAACCGCCGCAGCGTTTCGAGGGCCAACGGCAGCGCGTTGCGGGAGCAGACCATCTCGAGCCGCCACTCGTTCACTTGTTCGATCTGGCCCGCCTGTCCCACCCGGGGCTTGGTGGTCGGCCCGCCGAGGAAGGTCCCTGTGCCGGGCGTGGCGAAGGAACACACCTGGTACTCGCCGATGACGCCTGCGCCGGCGGTGGCCAAGGCCTCTCGCAGTCGCGGGGCGGCCTCCGCGCCGACGAAGGTCACGATCTTCACCTGCTGCGTCGACGCCGTTCGGGCGTGAGGCGTCAACGCGCGGCAGTCGCCGGCGATGCGGCCCGCCGGGCCGTCAGGGTCGCCGCCACCGCCGCTGAGCCCCTCGCACAGCCAATCGGTGATGCCCCCCTGGACGGCGTCGAGGGCGGTGTGGGGCGAATAAATGGCCATGCCCGCCTCGAGCGCCCGCAGGATGATCCGCTGGCGGGGCGTCGCGTCGGTGATGCGGGTGAGCGGGTCCCAAATCGGCGGGTGGTACGCCACCACCGCGGCGGCCTTGGCGGCAATCGCCTCGGCGAGCACGGTCTCGGTCAGATCAATGGTCAGCACCACGGGCCCCTTGGCGACCCGGGCACGGTCACCGGCCAGCAGCCCGACCTTGTCCCACGGTTCGGCCAACTCGAGCGGAGCGATGGCCCCGAGGGCGTCGATGAGTTCCTGGATCGTCATGGGTCATTGTTGGGGCCCTCCGGGCGGGGCCCGTCCGGCCCGACGGCGGGGGGTGCGAGACCCCGGACGCAGTGTCCGACGCGGCGACAGGATCCACCCCGACCACAAGGAAACACCTGACGACCGGATAACGACGCCGCCGAGCACGGTTATGGGAAGCAAGGCTCGCAAGTCTTTGCAAACACGAAACGAAACGAACGTATGACTTGCATTTCGCGGCGTGGCACGTTAATCTGACGCTGACGCCGACTTTTCCGAGTCCGGCGTTCGGAATCAGGAGCCGAGAGAGAGCAACGCGAATCTGGCGGCTGGCAGGCGGGTGTTTCCGGCGAATCGTTTCGCCGCTGCCGCAGGCTTCACCGTTCGCCGCCGACCCATGTCGGCCTCCCTTTACGCTGCTATTCCGCGTCTGGCCTTCGCTGCTTGGGGCAGCGGTTGGCGGTCGGTCGCAGCCGGGTCGAGGAGCCCGGGGGTGAACCGACAACCCGATGTCGCGTCGCGGCCTCCACGGGCCTTGATTCGACACGAGGGGCTTGAGTGAGCAGCCCTGCGCCAGTCCGCGAGGATCAGGAGCAAGGGGCGGAGAGAGTCGTGTGCCCCGAAAGGGGACCAGAGAGCAGGAGACAAGACATGAGCAAGAACCTTCTGGCGCTGGCGCTCGTCGCCGGCACCGCGGCTTCGGCCGTGGCGAGCACCGTCAACTTCACCACCATCGCGTCGGTGACGTTCAACAACAAGGGCTCGATCGACGCGCAGGGCGCGGCGGCCAACGCTCGCGACACGTGGGTCGTTCCCGCGGGCAGCGGCGGTTCGGTCACCTCCGTCCGCGTGCAGGGCTCGCTGACCCAGATTAACCCCGACACCTTCGCGAGCGAAGCTCGCGTTCGCATGTCGGCCGGCGCGGGCAGCTCGTTCACCGCCTTCAACGTGCAGGGCTCGACCACGGGCGCTTACTCGGGCACGATCGCCGTCGACCGCTCGGTCAACGTCACGGCCTTCTCGCTCGCCGAGGGCGGCACCGTCAACTTCGAGTGGTTCGAGAGCTTCCAGGACGGCACCGCCGGCCTCCCCGAGTCGACGTGGGACACCGTGACCTACTCCTTCGGCGGCTCGGTGATCCAGAACGGCACCTTCAACCTCGGCACCGCCCCCATCGACGGCGTGACCCGGTCCACGCCCGGCTCCAACGTCTCGGGCGGGCTCGACTTCTACACCATCACCATCCCCAACGGCGTCACGCACATCAGCCAGTGGCTGAACATCAAGACCAGCCAGCCGGTCGGCGCGGGCTCGTACGACAGCGAGATCGCCCTCTACGACGCCTCGGGCAATCTGGTCGCCGATGACGACGACGGCGCGACCGGTGCCGGCTTCTACAGCATGCTCTCCTTCGGCGACGCCGATCCGCTCGGCGACTCGGCGGATCCGAGCAACACCGCCCCCGGCGCCAACGGTTCGCTCGCCGCGGGCACCTACACCATCGTCGTCGGCGGCTTCAACACCGTCTTCGGCGCCACCATCGGCAGCATCACCGCCGGCGCCGCCTCCGGTGCGTACAGCCTCGACGTGACCTACGTCCCGGCTCCGGGCGCGGTCGCCCTGATGGGCCTGGCCGGCCTCGTCGCCGGTCGCCGTCGCCGCTGATTCGCAGCGTTCACTGAACCTTGTCTCAGGAAAGGCCCTCCGACATCGGGGGGCCTTTCTGTTTTTCCGGCCCCCGCTTGGCCGGATCGCGTTGCGACACGGCTTCCCGGCGCATGTCGGGCACGCGTGACGGTGGAAGGAACGAGGGGCGACGCGACACGCGGCATGGATGTGCCGCCGTCGAGTTCGGATCGCGATCGGGCGAGCGTGACACGCGCCCGGTCCGCCCGTCGATCCGCATCACTCCTGAACGTCGTCGGGGAGCCGCTCCACCACCACGCTCCCGCTCCACTGGTCGCCCCGGTGACGCCGCGACGGATCGAGCAAGCCCACGATGGCCACCAGCGGCGCGAGCCACTTGAGCATGTTGCGGACCATCGCCCTCGCCAAGCTCAAACCCATCGGCAGGCCCGTCTCGGGGTGGGGCCTCGCGCCGATGACGGCGCACCCCGCCATCAGCTTGCCCGGCGTGCGGCCGAAGAGCCACTCGCTCACGCCGCCCTGAACGATCAGCAGCACGAGGATGGTGGCCAGCACCGTCATGCTCCCCCCGCCGCCCCACCACTCGGCCGCCACGAGCACCCGCACCGGCAGGCCCCAGGCCGCCGTGCCGATGACGCACGCGATGAAGAGGTCGATCCCCCCCGCCACGAGCCGCCGCAGCGGGTCTGCAAGACATGTCTGACGGGGCAGGGTCACCGGCGTGGCCTCGAACCCCGGTGGGCGGGCCAGGAAGACGATCACCGTGCCCAGCACCAGCAGGAGCAGCACGCCCATCAACCGGTAGTCCGCCGCGGAGACCGGATGCCGAGGAGCCAGCGGCCCGACCGACAGCAGGTTGCCCGAGGCCGGCGAGAGTTCCACCAGCATGCGCCCGCCGCCCAGCGCCTTGGACGCCCCTGCCGGTTCGCCTGTCGTCACCGCCAGGAGCCCCGGCGAAACCAGGTCGCCGGACGCAACCCCCGCCATCCCGACGGCCACCACCTCGCCCACTCTCGCCGCCTCGAGCCGCTGCTCGAGCACCAGCCTCCAAGCCACGCCCTCCTGCGCGAAGACCCCGCGACTCCACACTCGGCACCCGCCGTCGGCCGACATCTCGAGGGCCAGCACTTCGTGCCCGTCGCTCAGCAGTCGGGGCATCGTCGCCGTGTCCGTCAGCGGCGTGGCGACTCGCTGGAAACGCCACGCGTACCACGAGGCCGGAAGTGGCCCGCCGGCCGCGGTCTCGCCGTCGCCGGCGCTCGCCACGGCGCGTTCGGCGGCACGCGTGGCCGTCCAGATCAAGAGTTCGCCATCCGCGAGCGTCGCCACCGCCACGCCCGAAGGCATCGACACCAGTCGCCATGGCGAATCCAGCGACACCCGGTTGCCCTGCCGCTGCGTTCCTCGCCGCGACTGCTCCACCAACTCGGCAGGCAGCGTCACCTCTCGCCACTGGGCATCCACCATCGCGAGCAGCGACACCCGCGTGGGGTCGGCATCGTGATCACGCAGGCCGTGCATGAGCGCGTGGAGCGAACCGCCGCCCGACAGATCCACCAATCGTCCGTCGCCCCGGAGCGACGCCGCCGCGTCGAGGCGGCCCGCCGGGCGCGTGACCCACGTGACTTCGCCCGCGATCTCCCCCGCCGGCACGGCATCGAGCGAGAGCACCTGGCGGGGGCTCCCGTCGGGCATCGCCTTGCGTTCCTCGAACGCGAGATACAACCGTTCACCCACCGCCGCCGCGGCCACGGGCACGGCCGGGATGTCCGCGGCAAGCCGCACCGTTCCCGGCGACGACCCGAGAAAGAGCCGCCCACCTCGCGGCGGCGCGTGCCACACGAGCGACACGCGTCCATCCGAATCGGGCGTCACGATCCACGCGTGCGACGGCGTCGCGATGCGACCCGCCCCCGAGCCGTTCGCCGTCGACCACGCCATCAAGGGCGTGCGATCGACCTCCTGCGCGGTGGCGGCCACACAGGCGCACGCCACGGCGACCGCCACGACCCACCGGAGCAAGCCCATCATCGTGCATCACTCCGCGGGGAAGGCTCGCCTCGACGACGCTCGCCCCTCGCATCCTGATCGACAAAGCGACGCACCCCGTACGACTCGATGAGCCCGGACAACTGGAAGGCCCGCGGGTTGATCTTCAGCGGCACCTTGGGCGAAGCGAGCACGAGCAGCACGCGGGTGTCGTCGCCGGGAATCAGCAGTTCCACCTTGGTCGGCACCCGCACCGAGACCCCGGGTCGACCTTCGATGAACGCCGGGCGAAACTCCGACAACGCCGCTCCCACCGCCAACGTACCGCGATCATCGAGGAGCTCGATGGCTCGCGGCTCCATGGTCGAGGGATCGAGCAGGAACCGCCGCACGCCCCACCGCGACGGCGCGGCGACCACCAACGACGCTCCGTCGGGCGTCCAGCGGATGGCGTCGTCGACGGCGGGTTCCGCGGGCAGCGGCAGCACGCCCAGCAACTCGATGAACTCGAGGGGATGCACCGGCAACCCGAAGTCGGCCGCATCGTCGCGCGAGGCCTTGAGGTGGGTGCCCGCCAAGGCCACGGGTTCGCTCCCGCTCAGGTCGAGCCACCAGTAGGCAAAGTCGTTGGAGCCCAGGTACGCCGCGTTGACGCCGGCCTTGTCGAGCCGCAAGGCGGTGGACGATGGGGGCATGATCGAGAGGTTGCCGTCGAGCTGGTCGCGGGTGCGGCCCTCCCCCTCGTCGCGTCGCCGCTCGATCACGACGGACACGGGCGACGAGAGTCGGGCCAGACCGGCAATACGGGCGTTGTACGAGGCGACGATCGATGAGTACTCGGGCAGGGGCGGGAGCGGCGCGCCATCGGATCGGTCCGGACCGGTTCGACCGGGCGTGCCGGAACACCCTGCCACGCCACCGGCAACCAAGGCCAGCAGGGCGAGTGCCGCGGCGCGGGAAGCATGGGCCCGTCGCCGAGCCGCGTTGGACAACCCGAGCGTTCGCGTCAGCATGGATCAGTCACCCGTAGCGAGGATCTGCCCGACTTGTTCGATGACCTCGGCGATGGCGGCCTCGTCGAGGCCGGGATCGACCACCTCGGACGGCGACTGCTCGGGCAGGGCCCCGCGAGGAAGCACGAGCATCAGCGCGGGCCGATCGGCCGTGCGGGGCTTGCTGCCCATCATCCGGAGCAACCGCCGCCGCACGAGCAGGAGGGCCAGCACGTAGCGGAACGAGAGCTGTCGAGGGTCGGTGGCTTCGGCAAGCTGCTCGAACAGGTCGAGCAGTTCGTCGTCACCGAGCAGGGGCTTCTTGGTGACGGGATGCTCTTGGAAGGTCGACCGCCAACTCGCGAAAACGCGACCGGGGCCTGCGGGCCGAGCACCTTGGCTCCACGCGTCGACCCCGTAGTCGAGCCGCTCGAGCACGCCCTCTTGCTCGCGCTCGACCAGGGTCGCGACGTACCGCTCGCCCTGTTCGAAGGCACGGCCCGAAGCGGCGCAGCGGCCGGTCGACCTGGCGACCGGGTAGGAGTTTCCCGTCATCGACATGCGGGAACGGTACGCCCGAAAGATGCCCGTTTTCGCCGCCGGCCGCGAACGTCGCCTCGCCGCGTGTGCGTATGGTTTCCCATGCGAGGAATCCTCTCCTGCCTTCCCGCGGCGTGCTGCGGGGCCATCGTGGCGACCATGGTCGCCGGCTGCTCGACCGCCCGCCCCGCCGGCGAGATGGGCATGGTCAGCGGCACCGTCACCTACCGCGAGCGGATGATGATTCCGCCCAACACCACGCTCCGCGTGGCCCTCGAGGACGTCTCGCTGGCCGACGCGCCGGCCACGATCGTCGTCGAGTCGGCGCAAACGGTGTCGTCAGGACCACCCTACGCCTTTGAACTTCGCTTCCGCAATGCCGACATCGACCCGTCGCGCCGGTACAACGTCCGCGCGTGGCTGGTGGTCGACGGCAAGGCTTGGTTCACCAGCACGGAGGCCGTGCCGGTGCTGACCGGCGGCCATGGCGATGTCGTCGAAGTGCTCGTCAGCCGCTCGGGAAGGTGATCGCTCATGGGCCTCATCCGCTACCTGCTCAACAACCCGCAACTGCTGATCGTGCTCTTCTTCGTGGTGGGGCCGGTGGTGCGGGCCATCTACGAGCACCTCAAGCGGCAAGCCCAGGCCCGCCAGGCCGAAGTTGCCAGCGAGCGGGCCAGAATCGAAGCCCTCCGCACCGGTGGTCGCCGCGAAGATGACGCCCTCCCGGCGGGGGAAGCCCTCGAGCAGCGTGCGTCTCAACGGCGCGGCATGGCCTCCGGCCCAGTCATGCAGGGTCCCCAACCAGTACCGGGTCGGGTCGCCTCCGGTACCCCCGGCCGGCCTTCGCGGCGGGGTGAGCCGCAGCCGGGGCAACCTGCCAAGAAGCGTCGCCGGGACGACGGCACCGATCGACGCGGGCCACGAGTGCCCGGGCAGGTCGCCGCCCCTGAGCGTCAGCCCATGCCTGCCGACCGGGCTCAACCGTCCGCCCGGACCGCCGAGGCGATCGAGGCTGCCATGGCCCAGCGACTCATCGCCGAGGCACGGGAGCAGCGGCCCTCGGGCCCCTCGAGTCTCCAGCGCCAGGCCGCGAGCAACGAGGAAGCCGCACGGGCGGCCGCCGGCGTGGCGCTGGCCGCTTCGGTCAAGTCCAACGCCCACTGGCGTCGGGCCATCGTGCTGCAGGAGTTGCTCATGCCCCCCGTGTCGATGCGGGGAGCACCACACGATCGCGATTGATCTGGCGCGATTGATCTGGCGCGATTGATCTGGCCCCTCGATCTGGCCCCTCGATCTGGCCCTTCGATCTGCGGCCGAAGCCCTCGGCGTTCAGGCGTACACATCGAGTCGGCCCCGAAGCACCACAAGGCCGGGCCGGGTGGCGTTTTCGTGCTCAAGGAACTTCCAGAAGGGCGCAGGCTTCGCAAGGTCGGGGTTGGTGACCGGAGCCGGTTCGGACCGCTCGACCACCCGATGTCCGGCCGCCACGGGCGGACATAGCAAGGGCGACGGGTATGGGGGGATCGCAAGCGACATCCGGCGGGGGAGGCTTGTCAACCGCCGTGCCGCCACCACAGGCCCGAGAATGACGTCCGCAGGGAGCCAAGACGTGGGGGGGAGCCCACGGCCGGGGGGTGGGGACAGGCCGGACCGTGGCACGGCCACCACAGGCGCGTTGGCGGCAGGCAACGGGGATGCCCGGATGCAGCAGGTCGCGTCCCGGCGTTGGGCCTCTACAATGCCGTCGCATGCCCTTCACGATCAAGCCTGACGAAGCCCTGACGGTCGACACCGACACCATCAACTACCTGAAGGACCACGTGGACACCGGCGACCGCTGGGTGCTCAACTTCGGTCCCCAGCACCCGGCCACGCACACGACGCTGCGGCTGGTGCTCGAGCTCGACGGCGAACGCGTGGCCCGCGTGACGCCGCACATCGGCTACCTGCACAGCGGCTTCGAGAAGTTGGGCGAGGCACTCGATTACAACCAGTACGTGACGATCTGCTCGCGGATGGACTACTTGAGTCCGATCGCGAACGACATCGCGTGGCACGGGGCGGTCGAGCACCTCTTCGGCATCGAGATCACGCCTCGGTGCAAGGTGCTTCGCACGATCATGGCGGAGATGGCCCGCATCCAGAACCACCTGCTGTGCGTGGGCGCGGCGGGGCTCGACCTCAACGCCTTCACGGGCTTCATCTACGCCTTCAACGTTCGCGAGGACATCTACGACCTCGTGGACTACATCTCCGGCCAGCGGTTCCACCCCGACTGGACGCGGGTGGGCGGCCTGATGCAGGAGATCCCCGACGACGAGACGTTCAAGAAGCTCGTCAAGACGCTGATCCGCGAGAAGATCCCCCAGGCGGTGGCCGACCTCGAGAACCTGCTCAACCGCAACCGCATCTTCATGGACCGCACGCAGGGCATCGGCGTGCTCACGCACGACGAGGCCATCGCGTGGTCGACGACGGGGCCGATGGCCCGCGCCAGCGGCGTGAAGCGGGACCTCCGCAAGGACTTCCCCTACCTCTGTTACGCCGACAACTGGGACGGTCAGGGCGCCGAGGCCGTGAAGTTCCTGGTGCCCATCACCACCGGCGGCGACGCCTACTGCCGCTACCTGGTCCGTGTGGAAGAGCTCAAGCAGAGCATCAAGATCATCGAGCAGCTGATTGACCGCATTCCTCCGGGGCCCACCGACGTCTTCGCCGACGCGAAGATGGCCAAGCCCAACAAGAAGGAGGTCTACGGCTCGATCGAGGGGCTCATCCACCACTTCGAGCTCATCATGACCAACCGCGGGTGGAAGGCTCCCATCGCCGAGCTCTACTCGGCGCAGGAGTCCGCCAACGGCGAACTCGGGTACTTCATCGTGGCCGACGGCGGCCCCCGCCCTTGGCGGGTCCGCGTGCGGCCCCCCTGCTTCATCAACTACCAGCTCATGGCCAAGCTCTCCGAGGGCCACATGCTCGCCGACATCCCCGCCGTCATCGGCTCCATCAACGTCGTGGCGGCCGAGCTCGACCGATGATCGCCGGCGGCGTCCCGTCTCGTCCCTGAGCCATGCGCATCGCCCCGCTCATCCGCGTCCTGATCTTCGTGGCCCTCGGCGTCGCGTCGGTCTTCGTCGTCCTGTCCAAACGCCCCCAGGCGTTGGAAGCGGGCGACCCGCTCACGATCCGCAACACCTCTGGGTCGGATCTCGTGGCCGTGGTCACGACCCCGACCGGCCAGACCGAGCGACTCACCCTCGCCGCGGGTGGTTCGGCCCAAGGTCGATTCGATCCGGGCATGACGATCCACGTCTTCGTCGGCGAGGCCAAGGGCATTTCGATGGGCTCATGGACCATCTCCGCCATCGGCGGCCCGCTCGACATCGAGCTCGGCGGCGAGGACCTCTCGGTCAGCATCGCCGCCAACGGCCTGGCAAGCCGAGACGCCGAGCTGCTCCACATCAACGCCCCGTGACCGCCCCGCCTCAGGGCACCGCCACGACGAAGCTGGGATCCATCACGGCCTCGGCTTGTCCGGACCGCTTGCGCTTCACCCCCGCCCCGTTCACGAGGTTGTGAGGGAACCGCTCCATGAGCTTGGCGATCGCCGGACTGCGAAGCCGCGACTGGCGAAGGTCGTAGTCATCGACCCCGAAGAGGCCGACCGTGACCATGCTCCGTCGCGGCCCGTGGAAGTAGAAGGCCGTTTCGCCCTGACGCCGCATCTCGACTGCCGCCTTCTCGGCCGCCTTGCGGAACTCGGCCAGCTCCTTGGGCGAGGGCTCCTGGTCATCGAGGCGGCAGTAGACGCCCACCTGCAGCGTGTACGCGGCCCGCTCGGCGCCCGCCTGCGCCTTGGCGTTGCGGAGGTCGTATTCGGGAATGGTGCCGGGCAGGGCGTCAAAGACCGGCGGCGCGAGCATCGCCCCCGCGAAGGGCGTCCCGCCTTCGACCGCGAGCCCGCGGATGCGTTCCAGATCCGCCCGGGCGGCCGGCGCATCGAGCGCGGGGTACTTGCCGTAGGCCACGACGACGGCCTTGCCACGCTCTTCGAGGAACGCCGCTTCCAGGCCGGGCTGGGCCCGGACGCGGGCCAACGCCGCGCTGGCCAGCGGCACTTCCGTCACCTTGTCGAACCCGGCGATGACGATCGTCCAGTCCTTGGAACCGACCGGGAGCATCGCCGGCCCCGGCTCCCTGCCTGCCGCCGCCACTGGTGGCACGGCCACGGGGGCATCCGGAACTTCCAAGGGGCTGGGGGCGGCTGGAGCAGGTGCGTCCGCGTCGCCCAGCTGCATCAGCTCCGCCAGCGACCGGGACTTGGGCAGAGGGGCCGCGGCGGCGGCGTCCTTGGCCGCACGCTGATGCCGCGGCACGAACGGCTTGTCCCAGGGCGACGCATAGGCGGGCCCTTCAGGCGTCTTTGCGGCCTTGTCGTCGGGCGATGCGCCACACCCTGCAAGCCCACCGGAGATCGCTCCCACGATCACGACCACGGTCGCGGCGATGGACCACCGCCGCATCCCCGAAGCGGGTTCCCCCGGTCCGGTTGCAAGACTCCCCTGAAGGGGTTTCCCCGCGACGATGAAGTGTCGAAAACTCATGAACGACCCGCAAATTACTTCCGCCGTCCGCCCGCGATTATTCGCTGCAAGCCGCTGCGGCACAAAGGTTTGAATGGACTTGAGGGGGACTTTCCGATTTTGAAGCATTGTACGGGCGCCAGTCGATACACATGGCGTCACCGACGGACATGGTGACCGGGACGAACGCTCAGCCAACGCAAGACACCGGACCGACCCACGTCGGTTCGCAAGGTCGGAGGCGAGGCACCCACGAGCGTCGTGAACACCGTCGAAGGCGCGGAGCGCATCGATTCAGCGAAGCCCAGGCGTGGCACCGATCTTCCGCCCTCATCGGCGATGATCGGTGCGGGTTGTCAGTGCGTCCGTGCAAGTCGGGGCGGCAGATGCCGCACCTCTCGAGAAAGGCCGTTCCCATGTCCATGAGCATCAACCAGGCGGCGGCGACGGGCGGCATGAACAGCATGAGCGGCGGCCACATCGCGCCGCTGCGAACCAAGATGGTGCCCGCGGCGACCTTCGATCGCGCCGATTCGTTCGTCAGCGTGGCCGCGGTCAACCTCGACGAGTTCGAACCCGCTCGCGCCGAGTTGATTCGCAGCGTCCGCGCCCAGTTGGCTCGCGGCGGGTACGACACCTTCGAGCGTCTCGACGCCGCGGCGAACCTGCTGCTTTCGTCGTTGTGAATCCGCCCTGATCGGCCCTTGGCATGCCCGCTCAGGGCTCATCAGCCAAACGCCGCACCGCACCCACAACGCCCTGCACCACCAGCGTGAACCGCGTGACGTCGAGCGTCTCGGGGGTGTCCGTGGCCCGGTGGTAGTGCGGGTTGCGGAAGTTGGCGGTATCGGTGATCATCACGGCGGGCTTGCCCGCGATGATGAACGGACCATGATCGGACCGCATCATGTCGGGGATCGGCACGGGCATGAAGTCGACGTCGGTGGTCTTGAGGCCCGGCGCATGGGCCTTCATCAGCGAGATCAGCGGGCGGCTGAACCCTTGGTGGGCCTTCACGCCCACCACGGCGATCGTGTCCCCCACCGTCGAGGGCTCGAAGACGCCCTCAATCCGCCGGATGGGGCTCTTCTGACTGTCGGGCTCGTCGGTGAAGTACCCGATCATCTCGAGGCTCATCATGCCGACGATCCGCTCGGGCACCGGCGGCGGTTGGGCTGGCGCACCGGGGGTCGAGGTCGCGCCACGTTGCTCCTTGACCCACGACGAGACGTACGCCCTCGACCCCACCAACCCCACCTCCTCGAGATTGAAGAGCACGAGGCGAATCGTGCGGGCTCCGGGGCCGACGTCCTTCAGGATGCGGGCCAGTTCCATCACGCCCGCCACGCCGCTGGCGTCGTCATCCGCCCCCGGGGACCCCGGCACCGCATCGAAGTGCGCCGACACGATGAGGACCTCGTGGGGACGATCGGCGCCCGGAAAGTCGACGATGATGTTGCGATAGAGGACCTTGTCGGAGTCGGGTTCGCCTTCGGGGCGGCCGAGATTCCTCGCCGGGCTGTTCCACGGGAACTCGTGGAACCGGGGGGTGAGGCCCATGTCCTTGAGCCGCTCAGTCAGCAGTCGCTCGGTGGCTTCAAGCCCCGCCGCGTCTGCCGCGTCCCCCGCCGCCGCCCGCTTGGCGGGAAGCGACCGCACCGTCGCCATGAGCCGCTCGCCGTCGACCATGGCCGCGGCCCGTCTCGAGGCCTCGTGCGGGTCGGGCATGGGCTTGGCGGCCTCTTGCATGGCGACTCCCAAAAGGATCGTCGCGGCGGCGAAGAGCGTGGTCATGGCGGTCTCGCGTGGGCTTACTTGGTGGGGAACCGATCCATCGCCAAGAGCGCGGCGCCGAAGATGCCCGCGTGGTCCTCGAGGCGGCTGGCGACCACCTCGACCTTGCGGCACACCTCGGGGAAGGCCAGTTTGCGGACCGACTTCTCGATCCGCTCCACGAAGGGCTTGCCAACGGCCTCCGTGAGGCCCCCGCCCAGGATCACGCGGGGCAGGCTGAGGATCGTCACGCAGTTGGCGATCATCACGGCCAAGTCCTCGGCGGCGTGGTCGATCACCTCGATCACGAGTTCATCCTCGGCGTCGCCGCCGCGGTAGTAGCGGGCGAGCATCTTGGACTTGATCTTGGTGAAGTCGCCGTCGAGTTCCTTGACGATCTGCGACTTGTTGTTGGCCTTGATGAGGCGGACGAGGCGATCAACGACGCTGGTTCGCGAGCAGTTGTGCTCGAGCGAACGCTGCCCGCGGGGGTTGTGCGGGTAGAGGATGGCGTGCCCGATCTCGCCGGCGGTCATGAAGTGCCCGTAGTAGAGCGAGCCGTTGAGGATCAACGCTCCGCCGATGCCGGTGCCGACCCAGACGCCCAGCAGATCCTTGGAATCCTTGCCGGCGCCGAGCTTGTTCTCGCCGTGGAGCGCGACGTTCACATCGTTGTCGAGGTAGACCTTGGTGCGGAGTCGCTTGGAGAGGATGTCGACCAGGGGGAGGTTGTCCCAGCGAAGGTTGACGGCCTCGAGCACCACGCCCGCGTGAGGGTCGACCGCGCCGGGAGCGCCGATGCCCACGCCCCCGCAGTCGGCGAGGGTGATCTTGGCGGCGATGCACGCCTCCTCGATGCCGGTGACGATGCGACCAAGGATGGCCTCGGTGCCTTCCTCGGCCTTGGTCTTGCGTTTGGCCTCGCCGATGAGCCTGTGATCGGGCGAGACCACGCCGATCTGCATGTTGGTGCCGCCGAGGTCGATGCCGATGAAAGGTTTGGAAGCCATGAGTGCGTGGGGTGCGCGAGGGGAGCGGGCCGATGACGCGGAATGGACTGCAGGCGTGATGCCGCCGGGGGCGTCAGTCGCCGCCGCCGAGGGTCTTGGGGCCGAACTTGCCGGCGGTTCGTTCCATGTAGCGGTCGCCCTTGCGTTGGTACTTGGTGAAGCCGAGCCGTTCGAGGTTCTTGTCGGAGAGCGCGCTCTTGGACTTCATGTCGCTCCACTTCTCGGCGATGGCCGGGGCGACGATGGCGCGACGGACCTTCTGTCCCGTCTCGGGGTGCTCGGTGAGAGCGTCCTCCTTCATGGATTGGACGATCTCGAAGGTCTTGCCGGTGGGCTTGCCCTTCTTGTCGAGGATCTCGTAGACGTAGGTCGGCATGGTCCCGGATGGTATGAGGCGTGCCGGGCGACTGCCGGAACGGCTCAGTACGGGATCGTGTCGGCGTAGACCTTGTCGTCGTCGTTGCCGGCGACGCCGTCGGGCCCGGCCGAGTGGTACTTGACCATGGTCTTGCCCGTCCGCTCCTCGAAGGAGAAGGTCATTTCCTTGCCCCAGCCGTCGTTGAAGGCCCCGGGCGATTCCAGATCGGCGGGGGTCTTGGGAAGCCGCTTGTTGGCCTCGCGGTACATGGCGATGAGCAGCGACATCTGCTCGGTGCGGATCTCGCGGGCCATCTCGCGTCCGGAGTCACGGGTCTGCTTGACCTGGTCCATGTAGCTCGTGCCGCCGGTCTTGCCGAACATCATGATCAGCACGACGCCGACCACCAGCAGCAGGGCCAGGAGCACCAGTCCGTTGCCTCGACGGGTTGCGACCGCAAAGGCCGGGAGTCGTTGGGAGTTCATGCAGAAGGGTATGGGGCCCCCTGCGGGCTCGATCCGACGCCGGCCTCAGGCCTTGTCGCCGCCCTTGCCGGCCTTCATCAGGCGTTCGCCCTGCTCGGGCGTCATCGACCCTTCGGCGATGTACGCGGCGATCTCGCGTCGGGACCGCTCCCTGGCGTTGGTCTTGAGGACGCCCGCGACCACGTTGATCGCCACGATCAGCACGACGCCGCCCATCATCACGAGCGGAACCAGCACACCGTCGTCGAGAAGGCGACTGACGACCGGATCGGCCGCCGCCTGCGTCTGCATGGCGATCGTGAGGGACATGGGGATGCTCCAAAGGCGTCAGGCCGACTGACGATTGGGAATGGTAGCGGCGGGGTTTCAGGCCTCGATGCCCGCCGCCTCGTCCATGGCCCGGCGCATCGCCCCCACCATGGCCGGGTCGAGCCGCGGCAGGGCTCCACAGGGGAGCCCGGACGCCGCGGGGCGACACGCGCTGTGGAGGGCCCCGCACCCCGTCAACGCCAGGGCCAGGGCCGCGTTGGCGGGCCTGAAGCCGCCGCCGGGGAGGATCTGGATCCGTCCGCCCGCCGCCTGGTGCAGTTCGCCCAGACGGCGACAGCGGGCCTCGAAGGCCTGTCCTTCGCCGGGGGTGGCCCAGGTGCCCACCCCCGCGCTCAGGATGCGGGTGACGCCCAGCGCGGCGAGCGTCTCGAGGGCCTCGACGGCGTCGGGGGTGAAGTCAAAGGCCCGGTGGAAGACCGTCTCGACGCCCGGGCAACAGGCCAGGAACTCGCGACACGCCTCGACGGCCACGTGGCCGGTCGTGGTGAGGATGCCGAAGACGACACCCTGCGCCCCCGCCTCGACGGCTGCGGCGGCCTCGCGCTGCATGGCGAGCCGCTCGGAAGCGTCCATCACGAAATCGCCGGGCCGGGGTCGGACCATGGCCATGACGGGTACGGCGCACGCCCTGGTCACGTCACGAATGAGTTCCGGCGGCGCGGTGAGGCCTTGGGTGTGCAGGTCAGCGACCAGTTCGAGACGATCCGCGCCAACATGGCATGCGGCGACGGCATCCTGGACGGAATCGACGGCGATCTCGAGCAGGGGACGGTGGGGGAAGGTGGCCATGGCGGTGCGTCAGCGAGCGAGGAAGATGGCGAAGCGGGCGATGAGGGGCGTGCCTCGCGATTCAGTGATGCGCACCCGCATGGAGGCGGCCTTGACGGGCGCGAACCGCTCGATGCGCCTGTGACCCACGGCCGACCCGGTGGCGACGGCCTTCCACTGGTCGTCGACGAGGGCCTCGACGACGTACCCGCGAACGCGTTCGCCCTCCTCGATTCGTTCCTGGATGACGACACGATCGATCAAGAGGGGTGCGGAGGGCTGGATGACGAACTCGGAGCCCTCGCCCTGCGTCTGGCTCACGGGGAGCCCCCACTCCTGCTCGAGGGCACTGCCGAACTCCGCGGCTCGACGGGCATCAGCCTGGGGAATCGCGCCCGTGGTGTCGGGCGAGAGGTTGAGCAGCAGCACCGCGCCGCGGCCGACCGACTGGTCGTGCATCTTGATCAGGTCCTTCACGCTCTTGATCGAGGCCTCGTTGCGGGGGTTCCAGAACCACGTGTCGCGCAAGCGGGCGTCGCACTCGTTGGGGAGCCAGCGGTCGCCGTCGGGATCGCCGTCGGCGGCCGTGTACTCGCCCCACGGCCGAACGCCGTGCTTGACGGCGTTCCATGCGGGAGAGGGCGCAACGCCGATCTCGTTGCCCACCCACCGGATGCTGGCCTGCGGCCCCTGGAAGACCACCGCGTTCGGGGCGTGCTTCGCGACGATGTCGCCCACGTCGAAGACGAGCGACCCGTCGAACCAGACCTCCATCATGTCGCCGTAGTTGGAGAGCACCTCCGTGAGCTGCTCGCGGAAGAGCCGCTCGTAGTCTGCTTGCCGAGCCGGATCCTTGGTGCGACCGCCGATGCCCGCGCCCTGACGACGGTCCTGCGGCGAGATGTAGACGCCGAGTTTCATGTCGCGCCGGCGGCACGATTCGGCAAGGTCACGCAGCACGTCGGCCTTGCCGCCGCGCCAGGGCATGTGGCCGACCGACCAGTCGGTGGTCTTGGTCTGCCACCAGCAGAAGCCCCCTTCGTGCTTGGCGACAAAGACGATGTATTTCGCGCCCATCGACTCGGCGACCGAGACCCACTGATCGGTGTCGAGCTTGTCGGGGTTCATCGCCGAGAGGGGCGTCGAGCCGTCGTCGGTCTCACGTCCCTGCCACGTCTGCGGGGCGATGTGGATGAACATGCCGACCTCGAGCCGGTGCCACGCGAGTTGGGCCGGAGTGGGCTTGGGGAGCGTCGCTTCGCCCTGCGCGTGCGCCGCCGGAGCGATGATCGCGGCGGCGATCGCGGCGGCACGAAGCATCATCGCCAGGCGCGCGAGTGACGGACGGAACGATGCGACGGGCGTGCGGTTCATGGGCATGGCCTCGGGAGGTGCGTCGGGTCGGCGTGACAATATCATCGTGCGTCCAAGGAGACCCCATGCCCGCCCGACTTGCTACGCTCGTGCTGTTGTTCTCGCTCGCGATCTTCGTGCTCCAGGGCTGCGCTGCGGCCGGCCGCCCCGCCGGGTTCGAGCCCCTCTTCAACGGCAAGAACCTCAGCGGCTGGAAGGGCCTGGTGGCGGATCCGCCGACCCGTGCGAAGATGAGCCCCGAGCAGTTGGCCGAGGCCCAGCGGGCGGCCGACGAGCGGATGCGGGCGCACTGGCGGGTGGAGGAGGGCGTGCTGCGGTTCGACGGCAAGGGCGACAACCTCTGCACGATCCGTGAGTTCGGCGACTTCGAGTTGCTCGTCGACTGGAAGGTCCCGGCCAAGGGCGACAGCGGCATCTACCTGCGGGGCTGCCCGCAGGTGCAGATCTGGGACAACCCCCTCGGCTCGGGCGGGCTCTACAACAACCAGAAGCACGCGAGCAAGCCCTTGGCGGCGGCGGACCGGGCACCGGGCGAATGGAACACCTTCCGCATCCGCATGCAGGGCGACCTGGTGACGGTGTGGCTCAACGACGTGCTGGTGGTCGACGCCACGCCGCTCGAGAACTACTGGGAACGCGACAAGCCGATCTACCCGCGAGGGGCGATCGAGCTGCAGAATCACGGCGGCGAGTTGTGGTTCCGCACCATCATGGTGCGGGAGCTCGCGGAGGCGAAGCCGCGTCCGACGACGTGACGCGAGGAAATCAGCCGCCGCCCTTCGGCGCCTCGATGGCGTCGGCGGGGAAGAAGTGGTTCCTGGCCTTGGTCCAACGCTCGAGCCGGGCCTGGTCGTCTCGGGTCCTGAGCGCGTCGATGACCTTGTCGAACCTCGCTCGCTCGAGATTGGGCCCTTGCGGATCGAGCCGGAACATGGTGTCCTCGCAGCGTTCGAAGACGTCCCACCGACCGATCGCCGCCGCGGACTCGAGCAAATGGGCTCGAGTCCATCGGGCGATCGAGGAGGCCTCCGTGCGGGCCTCGCTCTCGAGCAGGAGCGCGTGCTCGAGCGTCACGATGGCATCCTCATGCCTCCCGAGTTGCTGTTCCGCCGATCCCCTGTTGCTGTAGGCCGCCGCCACGACGGGGTGGCGTCGGCCGAGCACTCGCTCGGCATCAGCGAGTCGCTCTCGAGTGATGTTCACCAACAGTTCGTCGGACTTCGCGACCCACTGGGCCCCGAACTGCTCTCGCGTCAGGCCCAGATGCACCAGCGGGTGATCCGGCCCGAAGGCCTCGAGCGCCCGGCGACGCGCCTCCTCCAGCAGACGCGACCCCTCGTCGCTCCCCTCGTTCATCAACTGCCCACCGAGCGTGCGGAGCATCATGATCGTGTTCGGATGCTCCCGCCCCAGCGAGGCCTCGGCGGCCGCCAGCGTCGGACGCATGAGCTCCGAATCCTGACTCGCGTGGCGCAGGATGTCGACTTCCGTCTTGAGGGGCAACGTCGGGTCGTCGACCGCGTTCCTCGCGGCAATCTCCCGCATCATTGAGTGGATCTCGGGCTTGTCGTGCTGCGAGACGCCGTCAGGCGGCACCCCGGCGTTGAGCGCGGCCGACTGCAACCACAACATCGGCAGACGGCGCGGCGAATGCTCCCCCTCGAACCGCCGAATCAGGACGTCCGCCCACTTGGCGTCCCGGCCGGCATCGGCTAGTCGTCCCGCGGCGTGATACGCCTCCGCAAAGGTCTCGCGCAACTCCATGTCGACCCAAGGATCGAGCGAGGGATCCTCCAGCACCCCGCGACTCCTGTCGAGCATCAAGAGCAGCAGCTCCGTGTCTCGCCCCTGCGCCACCGCCGGATCAACGCCCGTCAGGATCGATCGCGTCACCTGCGCCACCTGCTCGGCCCGTCGCCTGGCCTGCTCCGCGTACACCAATCCCGCCGCGACGCTCAGCGTTACCGCCACGATCGCCAGCAGCACCACCCGGTGCTTCACGCACCACCTCGTCGCCCGGTACAGCTTCGCCGGCGGCCCCGCCTGCACACGGTCGCCCGCCAGGTACCGCTCCAGGTCGTCCGCCAACGCCGCCACCGTCGAGTAGCGCCGCTGCGGCTCGCGTTCCAGGCACTTGAGCGTGATCCAGTCGAGCTCGCGCCGGAACCCTTGCCTCGCGTGCCTCGACGGCGCCACCACGTCCGTCGCCTTCAACGCCTGCAGCCGCCCTTGCGCCCGAATCGCTTGCACATCGATGGGCGGCAACCCCGCCAAGAGCTCGTACAGCACCGCCCCCAGCGAGTACACGTCCGTCCGCACGTCCGCCCCCAGCCCCTCCGCCTGCTCCGGACTCATGTACTCCGGCGTGCCGATGATCTGACCCGCCAGCGTCACCGTCGCGTGCGGCGTCAAGGGGTCCGTCAACGCCTTGGCCAGGCCGAAGTCGATCACCCGCGGCAACACCTCCCCCTCGTGCCGCACCACCAGGATGTTCGCCGGCTTGATGTCCCGGTGGATCACGCCCTTGGCGTGCGCGTGCTCGATGCCGCGGCACACCTTCACCATGACCCGCACGCGGTCCTCGACCGAGCTCTTTTCCTCGTCGCAGAACTGCGTGACCGACAGCCCGGGGATCAGCGGCATCACGACATACGGGTGTCCGTCGTCGGTCGAGCCCGCGTCGATCGACGTGACCACGCTGGGGTGGTCCATCAGGGCCAACGCCTGGCGTTCGTCGTTGAAGCGGGCGAGCACCTGACGCGTGTCCATGCCCGGCTTGATGATCTTGAGGGCCACCAGGCGGTGGACGGGGGCGGGCTGCTCGGCGAGGTAGACGATGCCGCAGCCCCCTTCGCCCAGCACGCTCAGGAGCGTGTACTTGCCGATGACGCGGCGGGGTTCGAGGTCCAAGGCCTCCATCGCCACCTCGCCGATGAGTTCGGCCACGGCGGCCTGGTCGACGGGGGGCAGGTCGAGCATGCGGCGGAGTTGTGCCGCGGCGTCGGGTGAGGACTTGCCGAGTTCGGCGATGATGGCCTCTCGCTGGGCTGTAGATGCAGCCTGACAGCGGTCGAAGGCCTCTTCGAGCATGGCGAATACGGGATCGTTCATGCGAGACGGCGGCAACGCGGGCGGCGGGGAAGCGTCACGGATCGGGATGTGAGCGACATGGCGAGCATCATGGCGAGCATTCCCAACAATCCTTCAACGATCAAAACGCTGGATCAGTCGAAAACCGGACATGGGAAGTGGAGTGAAGCGATGCATGGGCCAGTTCAAGGCAATCCGACGGCTCGGTGCGGCTTCATCGCTCCGCCGAGGCATCCCGTCGTCGGGCCATGACCGGGGCCCTGCGTGACGGGAGAACCCGAAGCGGTGATGTATCCCGAGACGAGTCTCTGCCAAAGCTTCAGGCGTGTTGATGCATGTCGCTCGCCGGAGCGTCGCCGTTCCCGCGGCCGCCGGGGACTTGCCCGCAAAGCCGGGCTGCGCCCACGGCTCAACGAAGGGACGCCCTGCCGGGCTGGCGAAGAGGGCAAAAACCAAGTGCAGCCCCGTTCGCGATTGGTCAGCCCGCTTCGTGCGGGCGATCAACAAAGCGGCCCCAGGCGGGTGTCCCCGCCCGGGGCCGTGATCTCGACTCAGGATGTCAGCGACGGGGGCTCAGCAGCCGCCGTTCTCCCAGACGCTGAAGAAGGCCTCGATGTCGCCGCCGTCGACGCCACCGTCCTGGTTCACGTCGCCGCAGGAGTCGCCGCCTTCCCACGCGGCGAAGAAGGACTCGATGTCGCCGCCGTCGACGCCGCCGTCGTTGTTGAAGTCGGCCGCGCAGGGGGGGCAGCCGCCACCGCCGCAGGAGCCGGCGACGACGACGTACTGGGTTCCCTCGATGTTGCCGAAGTTGACGAGGGTGGGGTTCTGCAGGTCGTTGGTGTCGGAGCCGCCGGGGAGGCCGCCGATGACCTGGTTGCTGGCGTAGCTGGCGTCGCCGTTGGCGACGAAGCCCGCGAGCTTGATGCAGGAGGAACCGTCCCAGCCGAGTTCGGTCAGGTCGATGCTGAACTCGATGCCGGTGGTGACGTTGGCGGCATCAGCGACGCTGCCGCCGCGACCCTGGACGCCGCCGAAGTTGCTGTTGTTGATGCTGAAGCTGATGAGGCCCGGGGTGCCGACGGGGTTGAAGTTGTCGGCGAAGAGGCTCTCGGCGGCGGCGCGGGGGCCGTAGTTGGTGTACAGGTTGGCGGTGAAGCCGTCCTGGATCATGGGGTCGTTGGGGTTGCCGTTGCAGGGAACGAAGTTGCCGCGGAAGGTGACGGGGTTGTAGTCGGCCTTGTTGCCGCCGTCATACGCGCCGTAGTCGAGGGGGCTGCCCAGGGCGTTGGTGCGCTTGCCGCCGGTGCGAAGGACGGAGCAGTCCATGACCATGTAGGGAGTGCTGCCGCCGGTCTTGATGCTCATCCAGTAGTCGGCCGCGAAGTCGGACTCGAAGGTGAGGCCGGCCATGCGGTTGAGGTTGCCGTAGGAGATGTCGACGTTGTTGTTGAGCAGGACGTTCTGGCCGCCCTGGCCATCGGCGTCGAGGAAGATGTTGAGCTTGTTGCCGCCGGCGTCGCAGGGGGTGCCGCCGCCGGACTCGAGGTTGCCGGTGACTAGGACGTGGAGGCGACCGTTGTTGACGTAGGAGTAGACGGCGTTGATCTCGCTGCCGTTGGCGTTGTCGGCGTTGCCGGCCGGGGGCGGGCAGCCGCCGGCGACGCCGCCGGCGTTCGCGTTGTTGAGGGAGATCTGGCAGCCGCGGTCGTTGCCGCCGCCGAGGACGCCGCTGCCGTTGCCGACGATGTTGGTGCCCATGTACCCGCCGTCGGAGGTGCCGATGACGGCGAAGTTGGGGTAGTAGTCAGGACCGCCGCCGCCGGCGCCGAAGGTGAAGTAGTAGTCGGGGGCGAAGCCGGCGTCGAAGGTCATGCCGACGAGCTTGCCAAGGGCGCCGAAGTCGACGTCGGGCGTGCTGGCCGAGATGGGGTTGGTGCCGTTGGTGGCCTCGTCGGTGTCGATGAGGAGCTCGAGCTTGTTGAAGTTCGTCTCCATGTTGCCGCTGAGGAAGATGTAGAGGTGCTCGGCGTCGCGGACGACGTACATGCCGTCGAGTTCGCTGCCGTTGGCGGCCTGGGTGCCGTTGGTGGCGTTGCCGAAGCCGGTGCGGCACGCCTGGAGGGCCTTGGCCGCGCCGTAAGCGGCATCAAGCGTGCCGTCGACGGTCGGGCTGCCGCTGGCGAGCGAGGCAAGGTTGACGGTGAGGTACTGGTTGCCGGCAAAGGCGTTGAGGTCGACGCCGGACATGTTGCCGATGTAGCCGCCCGAGCCGTTGCCGCCGAGGTTGCCGGTGCCCGAGGGGAGGCTGGGGAGGAACTGGTTGCTGGCGTAGTCGTGGCCGCTGCCGTTGATGAAGGCGAGCAGGCGGACATTGGCGGCGGGGCTGCCGAGCACGGAGAGGGGGATCTTGAACTCGACGCCGGTGGAGACGGCGGCGGGGTCGCCGCCGGTGCCGCTGGGGTCGCAGGGGTTGGAGGGGCCGGCGTCACCCCAGTTGGTGGTGCTGGTCGTGACCCACTTGGCCGCGCCGTAGAGCGCGCGTTCGCCCGTGTCGGTGAAACGACCGTCGATGGCGCCGGTTTGCGCCATGGCCTGACCGGCGAGGAACACGAGGGACGCGGCGCCGAGAACGATGCTCTTCTTCATGACAGATGCCTCCAACTGGGTTGACGATCTCTCCAACTGTGCACGTGCGAGACGACGAACGCCCTGGCTTCGTGCCAAGCGTCGGACCCCGGGGCGCCAGCTCGCGGCGTGAGGACGTCACGCCAACGCGGTCACCAGCGACAACGAACCGACGACAGGACGCCCGGCCGTTCCCGGCACCGTCGCTCACGTACCTGCACAAGCGGGCCGTGAGGGGCGGGCGGAAAAGTCCGGAAGTCGTACTTTACCATCGGCTGATGCAAACACCGCGACAGATTTGACGAGTTTTTCAAGACCGGCTCGCAGACCGTCGCCGCCTCACGTTGCCCTGCCGTTTTGTAACGGTTTCACGCCAAGGGGGATCACCGGGGCCTGAGTTACAGGACGCGAGCGGTCGGAAGGAACCCCCGTCGTGCGGCGTCCCGTCACGAGGCGAATCTCTCGCGCCGAATCGTTCAAACTCCTTGAAATCAGCATCGCGAACGATTAGCGTTCGGTGAGCAAGGAGCGGCCGCGTTCGTGGCGGCGACGGCTCGACACCTCGCCCCGCGAGTCGTGCGGCGGCGACATCAGGAACTCGATCGTTCGACGGTTCCGTCACGCGAGGTGAATCCGAAGATCGTCTGCCGCGGATCGGGCGTCGTGTCCCGGACGTCGTCGGGCGGTTTCGAATCAACAGGAGTCGACTGCGATGAACCTCCGCCACCAGCCAGTCCACGCCGCGTCGCACCGCCGCACCGGCTTCACGCTGATCGAGTTGCTGGTAGTGATCGCGGTGATCGCGCTGCTCATCGGCATCCTGCTGCCGGCCTTGGGCAAGGCTCGCCGGGCCGGACAGGACGCCAAGAACCTCGCGAACCTCCGCTCGATGGGCCTGAGCATGACGCTCTACGCCAACGAGTGGAAGAACTGGTACCCGGTGATGCCCATCCCGCCCAACTACCAGAGTCGCGACTTTCTCAGCGGCCAGTTCGTGTACGGCGGCGTCGCGGGCCTCTTCAGCCTCTACCAGGTCGGCGACGGCGATTCCACCGGGCACTACGGCTATCGCGGACTCAACAACAATCCGGACACCGCGGCGTACTACACGCCCCCCGGAGCGCCCGCCCGCACCGTGCCGCTGATGCGCAGTTACCTCGAGGGACTGGGCATTCTCGTCAACCCCCGCGACAAGGAGGACCGCTGGTACGGCTTCCCCTATTCGCCCACGCCGGCGGTGACGAGCTACGCCGCCGCCGCGTCGAAGATTCCCAAGCCCCCCGCGGGCGAGAACGAGGTGGTGTCGTACAACATCTCCTACCTGTACATCGCGGGTTTCAAGACCGACGAGTCGAACATCGTCACGCCCGCGCCGCTTTGGGGCGACGAGACCAACGGCCCCGACGTGAGCACGCTGGCGTGGTACGGCGGCGGCAACCCCTCGGCCTTCGCGGCGTATGGGCAGGCGGCCGGGGCGGCGGGCGCTGGCGGCTACGCGCCGGTCGACAACCAGGGCAGGGAGGGCGGCTCGTTCGTCTTCACCGACGGCCACGCCGAGTTCCTCAAGAGCACCCCGAGCATTCCCGTGGCCGAGGCGCAGATCATCCAGAACATCTTCTTCTCGCCCGACACGCGGCGCTTCCCCAAGAGCATCAACTGCATCGACTCGCGGCGCTCGAACCGGGTGCAGACGGTCGACTGATCCTCCTTCCCTACCGAACCGGCGAGCCCCCACTACACTCGGGTCGTCTTTCCCCGCGCACGTTGCGCCTCGCCCCCGTCGGGCACGGCGCCCTCGTGCGGGAGACTTCCCGATGACGCCCGCACGCCTGCTTGTCGCCGCCGCCCTGTTCGCCTCGCCTGCCCTCGCGCACCAGCCGCCCGCGGCCGAGGGCGACAAGCACCAACCCGTGACGCCCGAGGAGCGTTCCCCCTCGCTCTCGACCCCCGCCCGCGAGCGCAAGACGCAGGCCGTGGTGTCGTTCAACGCCGACCACTCCTTCGCCACCGACTTCGAGGAAGGTCCCGGCGAGTTCGCGGCGACCCGCGCGGGCGGTTCGATCCGCGTGGCCATCCCCGCCTACGAGAAGGCCCAGGTCGCCTTCGACGTCGGGTACGACCGCTGGGAGTTCGACTTCAAGAACGCCACCACGCTCGACGCGGCCGACGGCGAGCCTTGGAGCGGGGTCAACGACGTCAACGCCACCGTCACCTTCGCCAACCGCATCGATGACAAGTGGTCGTACGTGTCCGGCGGATTCATCCGATCGGCCTTCGCCGACGGCGCGGACGCCGGCGACGGCTTCACCTTTGGCGGCATCGTGGGCGTCACGTACGCCTTCTCCGACCGCTTCAGCCTCGGCGGCGGTCTCATCGCCAGTTCAGTCCTCGAGGACGACTGGCGCGTGCTGCCCATCATGACCATCGACTGGAAGATCAACGACAAGCTCTCGCTTCGCACCAACCCCGGCGTGGGACGCCGCATCCTCGGCCTGAGCTACCAGGCCACCGACGACCTGCGGCTGACGCTGGGCACGGGCTCCGAGCGGGTCGAGTTCCGGCTCGAGGACGACGGCCCCGAACCCAAGGGCGTCGGCCGCTTCAGCCGTCTGCCGGTGGCCCTCGACGTGACGTACGACGTCTCGCACCGCTTCTCGGTGAACGGCTACGTCGGCTACCTGTTCAGCCAGGAAATCGTGCTCGACACCGAAGACGGCGAGCGGGTCCGGCGCGAGGACGCGGATCCGGCCTTCGGGCTGGGTGCCGGCGTCAGCTGGCGGTTCTGAACGCTCCCCATCGCCTCCCCTTCCCCTTGCGACCATTCCGAGGATTCATGTCCATGGCTCTCCTGCTCCGCACGCTCGCTCCCCTCTCGCTCGCCCTGCTCGCGGGCGCCTGCACGACCCGTCCCGCGTCCGTCGCGTCGCCGATGGACGCGGCCGAACCTATTTCGATCGTGATCGACGGCGACACCTCGGAATGGCCCGCGACGCTGGCCGCGATGGCCGACGAGCACTACCTCTACACGCGCTTCTCCGTCGCCGACGAGCAGTTCACGCTGCAGTCCGCCCCTCGCAGCGTGAGCCTGTGGGTCGACTGCGACGCCAACGCCTCCACCGGCGCGGCGGTCAAGGGCCGCGACGGCGCCATCGGCGCCGACATGCAGGTGCTCTTCTCCCCGGGCGGTCGCGGCGGCGTGAAGCTTCTGGCCCTCGACTCCACCGGCGGCAGCCGCGAACTGAGCAAGGCCGATTTCGACCTGGTCTTCGCGCCCACGTACGCCTCGAGTTGGTATGAACTGCGGATCTGCCGCACGCCTCAGGACACGTCGAGCCTGCCGGCCACGGGCCTGCTCTCGCCTGGTCGCATCAAGGGGTTCGCCAGCGTGCTGGACGGCAACGGCCTGGTGGCCGCCGCGAGCGACACCTTCACCGTCGAGACCGAGGAGACGTGCGTGGGTGGCCGCCGCCTGACGGCCGAAGACCTGCCCACCGCGCCCGAGGGCGCCCTGCGGGTGGTCTCGTGGAACGTCGAACTGAGCAAGCCGATGCAATCGCCCGCGCCCTTCGCCAGGGTCATCAAGGCGCTCAAGCCCGACGTCATGCTGATCCAGGAATGGGAAAAGGGCGACGCGGCCGAGGTCGACGCGTGGTTCGAGCAGCACGTGGGCGGCGCGTGGAACGTGCGCAAGGCCCCCGGGACGATGGCCACCGGCGGAGGCGTGCTGATCGCCACTCGCTTCGAGGTGGTGGGCGGCGAACCCCAGGGCATCGAGTGCACGTTCCGCAACGACGCGGGCGAGCAGGAGACCAAGCCCGTCCGCTTCGTCGAGGCCACGCTGAACACGCCGATGGGCCCCGTGCAGGTCGGGAGCATGCATCTCAAGTCGCGGGGCACCAAGGACAGCGTCGAGGACCGGCGTCGCATGGCCGAGGCCCGCGCCGTGAACGCCGCCTTCGCCGGGAACGCCGCCGCGTCGGCCGCCCCGCGTCGCATCATGAGCGGCGACCTCAACCTGGTGGGCAGCAGGCCGCCGCTCGACATCCTCCGCGCGGGCATCGACGCGGACGGCTCGGACCTCACGCCCGCGGCCGCCATGGTGCACGGCGACCTGGCCTTCTACACGTGGCAGGACGACAAGAGCCCCTTCAGCCCGGGTCGGCTCGACTGGATCGTCTACTCCGACTCCAACCTCAAGGAACAGGCCGCCTTCGTGCTCGATGCCGCACGGCTCGACGAGAGCGTCCTGACCAAGCTGGGCATCGAGCGGGGCGACACCGCCGCGGCCGATCACCTGCCCGTGGTGCTCGACCTCGTGCCCCGCTGACCCAGGCCCCGACGCATCCGCGAACCCCGCCGACGCGAAGGTTGTATGGAACACGGGGGGCCATGACGCCCTCCGAGGGAGGTTCGTCGTGCGAACGCTGGTTGCCATTCCGGTCTACAACGAGGCCCGCTACGTTCGCGCCGTGCTGGGGCGAGTGCTCGCCCACGCCCCCGATGTCCTGGTGATCGACGACGGGTCGACCGACGCGACGCCTCGCTTGCTCCCCGAGTTCCCGGTCGAGATCCTCCGTCACGCCAAGAACCGCGGCTACGGCAAGAGCCTCCGCGACGCCTTCCGACACGCCATCGCCGAGGACTTCGACTGGCTCATCACGATGGACTGCGACGAGCAGCACGAACCGGCCGCGATTCCCGCGTTCCTCGAGGAAGCCGCTCGCGACCGGTCCGACGTGATCAGCGGGTCGAGGTACCTGTCCGCGGCGGCGAGCGATGACGCGGCGCCTCCCGACCGCCGCGTCATCAACGCGACCATCACCGACGAGATCAACGCCCGTCTCTTCCCGGCGCCGGCCCGCCCCATCACGGACGCCTTCTGCGGCTTCAAGGCCTATCGCGTCGACACGCTCCGCCGCCTGCGGCCCACCGTCAGCGGCTACGCCTTCCCGATGCAGTTCTGGGTGCAGGCGGTCGCCGCGGGCCTTCGCGTGAGCGAACTTCCGGTGCGGCGCATCTACAACGACCCGTCACGCACCTTCGGCGGACATCTCGACGACGCCGCGGTTCGGCTGGCGCATTACCGCCACATCCTTCACCGCGAGATTCGCCGCCTCGCCTCATCGCTCCCCGCCGAGGCCGCCCTGGGCCTGATCGATCCGGAGCGGTCCGCCGCGTGCACCCTACCGTGCCCGGCGTGACCTTGGCGTCCGACAATCCCGCCTTGGCCCCCTCGCTGCACCTGGTGCCGCCCCTCGGCGGCTGGCAGGCGTGGTCGTCGCCTCGCGAGCGCGATGCGTGCGTTCGTGCCACTCGCCGCGGGCTCGGCCTGCCCGAGCAAGGGCCGCTGGTCATGACGGGCCACCAAGCGGGTCTCTGGCATCCGGGCATTCTCGCCAAGTACCTCGCGGCCGACGCGTTGGCCGGGCAGACGCCGTGCGGCGCGTGGTCTCACGTGGTCGTCGATCAGGACGTCAACGACGCCGGCGCGTTGGCGGTGCCCACGTCGGACCTCCGCCGCGTGACGATTCGGCTCTCGCCACCCTCGCCCGGTCGCGTGACCGCCTTGCAACCCGTCTGCCTGCGGGCGGGCGTGGTGCCCCCGAACGTGCACCCCGCGGTCACCGCCCGCCTCGCCGAGATCATCGCGCTGGTGCCGGCCGCGGCGTCGGCGCCGGACCTCCCCGCGCAGTTCGAGGCGATGCTCCGCACGCTGTGCGAACCGCTCTTCGCGTTGCCGCGGGGCGTGCGGGCGACGCGTCTGGCCGACACCGAGGGGTTCCGGACGCTCCTTGGCGCGATGGCCGCCGACCCTGTCGCGTGCATCGAGCATTACAACGCGGCGGTGGCGACGGCGCCCCGGGCACGGCTGGCCCCGCTGCGGATGCTGGGCGGGCGGGTGGAACTGCCCTTGTGGCGGATCGATCCCGGCACCGGCACGCGTCAGCCCGTGTTCAGCGATTCGCTGGCCGGCGTGCCCTTGAACCAACTCGCCCCTCGGGCGTTGCTGCTTTCGGCCTTCCTGCGGCTCTTCGTCTGCGACCTCTTCATCCACGGCACGGGGGGCGGGCTCTACGACCAGGCCACCGACGCGTGGCTGGCTCGATGGCGTCCGACATGGAGGCCATGCCCGGGCGCGGTGGTCTCGGCCACCCTCACGCTGCCGCTGGCTGCACCCGGCACGCTGCCCACACCTGACGCCATCGCCAAGGCCCGCTGGAACGCGCACGCCGCGAGGCACGATCCGTCACGACTGGGCGATGGGTCGGCCTCGCGGACGAGAGCCTCCCTGCTCGACCGGATTCGCGAGGCCAAGGCGAGCGGAGGCGACGCTCGCGGGGCCTACGTCGCGTTGCACGCCATGCTGGAGGAGGTACGTGCACGGCACCGCGTTCAGCTCGACGCGCTCGACGCGAGGGCGGCGACACTGGAGTCGGCCGGCGAGGCCTCCCGCGTGGCGCACGATCGCACGTGGTCGTTGTCGCTCCATTCGCGGACATCGCTCGAGGCGCTGCAAGCGCTGATTCGCCGCCAGTTCGGCGCGGGCGATCGTCCCGTCAGCCCCGTGGCTCGCGCGGCTCCGCGGGCATGACCACCTCGAAGATCGCGCCGGAGCGGTCGGCGCGATTGCGAGCGAGGATGGTGCCCCCGTGTTCCTTGACGATCCCCTCGGCCACGGCCAGGCCCAGGCCCGTGCCCCTGGAATCGAGGCGGGTCGAGACGAAGGGCTCGAAGAGGTGGGCGAGCACGGCGGCATCGATGCCCGGGCCGTCATCCACCACGCTGATGCTCACCAGCGGACGCCCCTCGCGTTCGACGGCGGCCGACTCGACGCGGACCGTGCCACCGCCCGCCTTGGCCAGCGAGTCGACCGCGTTGCGGATGAGGTTGACGAAGACCTGCACCATGCGGTCGCCGTCGCAGAAGAGCGTGACGGCGGGCGGCACGTCGTTGACGAGGTCGATGCCGCGGGCGTCGCGGTCGAGCCGCACGAGCGTGATGGCCTCCTGCACGGTCTCACGCACGGAGGTGTGGCGGCTGTCGGGCGGGCGGACGCGGGCGAAGTCGAGGAGGCTGAGGCCCAGCTTCTCGAGTCGACTGACGACGCGGAGCATGAGGGCGGCGGTGGCGGGGTCGACGGGCCGGCCGGGCTGGCCTTGGAGTTGCTCGACGCACCCCTTGAGGACGGCCAGCGGCGTGTTGAGCTCGTGAGCGATGCCGGCCGAGAGCATGCCCAGGCTGGCGAGCCGATCGGACTCGGCGAGATTGCGCTGGGCGGTCTCGAGGAGGTGGTTCTTTCGCTTGAGGTCGGTGGCGACGGCCTCGAGCTGCGACAACGCCGCGCCCAGGGCCTCCTCCTGGCGGCGCAGCTTGATCACCGACTCGTTGCGCGACCGCATGATGGCGCCGAGTTCATCGCCCGGAATCGACTCCTCCGGGATCAACTCCTCGGTCTTGAGGCCCGACTGCACGGCGGCGTCGGCCACGAGCATGCGCTGAATCGGCGCGTACACGCTCGAAGGCAGCACCACCACCTCGAGCGCCAGCGCGACGATGGCGTACACAGCCAGCAGGGCCACCACCAGCAGCCAGTAGACCTGCATGGCGGCGCGACGGGTCTCGGGCATCCGCACGCTGACGAGGTGGAAGGCCTCGCCGACGCCGGGTCGTGCGGGGGCGAAGAGGGCCGCCGCGGGGCCGGCCACGCTCTCCCTGGCGACGACGGCCCGGCCGGGCGTGGCCAACGCGGCCTGGATCGCGGCGGCATCAAGCAGGAGTTCGCGTGCGTCGCCGCGACGGTGCTCGAATCGCTCGGCGACGCTCCGCTCGATGGCCGGCATGGCGCCGTCGCGGAGGATGATCGACGCCGCGTTCTCGAGGATGACCCGGCCCTTCTCCATCTCGGCCTGTTCGACGACCTCGGTGATGGCGGGTCGCAGGGCCACCAGCAGGATCGCCGCCAAGGCGATGGAGAAGAGCGTGTGGAGCACCACGAGCTTCTTGCGGATGCGCATGCCCGCCAGCAGGCGGGCGGGCCCGAGCGTCGCGGGGGCCCGGCGGACCAGTCGCCGGTCGAAGTACGGCGGCATCGCGGGCACGCGGTGCACCGCGGCCCGCGGGGCGGCGTCGGGCGATGGCTGTTCGGGCATCGATGGCGAGGCCGTCGGTTCGATGCAGGACGTTATACACTCGTCCCCCATGGCACCACGCGACCCCTCGTCCAGACGTCGTCCCAAGCCCCGGGGCGGCAACGGTCGCCCGCCCTTCCCCCGCGTCGACCGCACGGCCCCCGTCCGCACCGCGGACGCGGCCAGGAGCGCGGCCATGAACGCGCTGGCCCGTCAGGCCGCGGCCTTCCCGGACCTCGACATCGAAGGCCTGTCCCTGCCTCGACTCGACGAACGCGACGCGGCCTTCGCTCACGCCATCCACGACGCCGCGTTGCGACGATGGATCACGCTGGGGTACCTCATCGAGCGGTACACGCCCAAGCCCTTCCGCGAGAACGAGCCGCAGACGCAAGCCGCCCTGCTCGCCGGCGCGGCGCAGATGATCCTGCTCGATCGCGTCCCCCACCACGCGGCGATCAACGCGTCGGTCGAATGGGTGAAGCAGGCGGCCAAGGCCTCGGTGGCGGGCTTCGTCAACGCGGTGCTCCGCAAGGTGGGCTCGCTGGTGGCCACGCCCTCCGATGACCCGGGCCGCCTCCCGGAACGCGCCTTCCGACCGACCTGGACCAACCGCGCCGACGAGATTCCGCTCGCCGACGGCCGAGCGCTCGTGCTTCGGGCCGCGGTGCTCCCGGAAGACCCGGTCATGCGGCTGGCCATCGCCACCAGCCACCCCTCCGCCCTCGTGCGTCACTGGACGACCATGCTCGGCGCCGACGTCGCCGAGCGGCTCGCGCTTCACGATGTGGCCGCGCCGCCCGTCACCCTCTGCACGAACTACGCGGCTTCCCCGCTGCCCGACTCGTGCACGCCTCACTCCCTGCCGGGCAGCTGCGTCTTCGACGGCTCCCGCGACGCGCTCGCGGCGTTGCTGCGAGCGCGAACCGACCTCTGGGTGCAGGACGCGGCCTCCTCGCTCGCCGTCGAGCGACTGCGGCGCTTCCGAGGCGGCGACGATTGGGTGGCCGACGGCCTCGTGGTCGACGTCTGCGCCGGGCAGGGCACCAAGACGCGCCAGCTCGCCGCGGCATTCCCCCGCGCGACGATCGTGGCGGCCGATCCCGCTCCCGAGCGGGCCAAGGCGCTCGCGGAGGTCGTGCGGGGCATCGGTCCGCGGGCCCGCGTGCTCTCCCTGCCCGACCTCCACCGGTCGCTCAAGGGCACGGCGCGGCTCGTGCTGCTCGACGTGCCGTGCACTAACTCGGGCGTGCTGGCCAGGCGGGTCGAGGCCAGGTACCGGTTCGATCAGTCGCAGACCGATCGGCTCGTGCAGACGCAGCGAGAGATCCTGCGGCAAGGCGCCGAACTGCTGGCCCCGGGGGGCGTGCTCTGCTATTCGACGTGCAGCATCGACGACGCCGAGAATCGCGAGCAGGCGACGTGGATCGCTCCGCACGCGGGGCTCGACCTGGTCGAGATGGAACGCACGCTTCCCGCCGGACTCCCGGGCGACGACGCGAAGCACTACCACGACGGAGCCTTTGCCGCGATCTTGACGCGTCCGGCGTGACCTTCGCCACACGACCGGAGCCCGAACGACGGGCGATGCCGCCCGGTCACGAACGCCACCGGGCCGAACCGGCGGCGTACACTCGGCGACGCGTCATTCGGTCGGGTCGGACGGCGCGAGACCCTTGATCGTTCCCGAGGCACCATCGCGACGCGTGCGGCCTCATGCAGTGAGCAGCCTGATGAACTTGATGGACATTGTCAGTCTCGCGTGCATCCGCGCCCCGCTGAACGCGACCGACAAGAAGGGCGTGATTCACGAGCTCGTCGACGTCCTCGCCGCGGCCGGTCGCGTGACCGACCCCGCCGCCCTCAAGGAAGCCGTCTGGACCCGCGAGCAGACGCGGACGACCGGCATCGGTCATGGGCTGGCGATTCCCCACGGCAAGTGCGCGGGGATGGCCGGTCTCTCGATGGCCATCGGCAAGCCCGCCCAGCCCATGGACTTCGAGGCCATCGACGGCAAGCCCGTGCGGCTGATCGTCCTCCTGGCCAGCCCGCCCGATCGCACCAGCGACCACATCCAGGCGCTCGCCCGCATCAGCAAGCTGATGACCATGGACGAGTTCCGCGAGCGGATCTACGACGCCGCGTCGGCGCAGGAGATCCACGACCTGCTCAGCAGCCAGGAACGCCCCGCCTGACGCGAGCGGGGGCGTCACGCCCCTTGCCTCGCGACCCGCCACCGGCACGCGAACCCGCCCCATGGCCCATGTCGATGATGCCAGCGTGATGACACCGGAGGCGGTGGATCGCTTTCTGGGCGATTTCCTGCGCGGTCGCCACTTCACCGCCAACCTGCACGATGCCACGGCCTACTCCGTGCTCGGACAAGGCAAGCGGTTCCGGCCGATCCTGTGCATGCAGGCTTGCGTGGCCTGCGGGGGGACCGCGACGGCCGCCATGGCCGCCGGGGCCGCGCTCGAGCTGGTCCACTGCTTCAGCTTGGTTCACGACGACCTGCCCGCGCTCGACAACGACGATCTCCGCCGCGGCCGCCCGACGCTGCACCGCCACGCGGGCGAAGCGATGGCCATCCTCGCCGGCGACCTGATGCTCACGATGGCCTTCTCCCTGCTGGCCGAGCACGTCCCTTCGGCGCCGAGCCTGGTCCGGGAACTCGCGGCGGCCACCGAAGGAATGATCCTCGGGCAGGTGCACGACACGCTCGGCGGCCTCGACGGGGCGCTGACGCCCCTCGAGCGGGTGGAACGGATCCACGCGAACAAGACCGGGGCGTTGATCGTGGCGGCGTGCCGCATGGGCGTCCAGTGTGCCGCGGCTTCCGGCGTTGCCCCCCCCGATGACGCGATGGACGCCATCACCACGTACGCGAGGTCGCTGGGCGTGCTCTTCCAGGTGACCGACGACCTCCTGGACGTGACGCAAACGGCCGAGCATGTCGGGAAACGGACGGGCAAGGACGCCGCGGCGGGCAAACTGACCTATCCGGGGCTTCTGGGGATCGAGGGAGCTCGCGAAGCGGCCCGCCGGCACGCGGCGGAGGCCCACGCGGCGCTGTCGACCTTCGGCCAGCGAGCCGAAGCGCTCCATCGCACGGTGATTTCGGTGCTGGAACGAACGAAGTGACGATCAAGGGGATCGTACGTGCCGGGCGGAGCGTGACCGGACGGGGCATCATCCGGAACGGCCGCCGCGGCGAATCCTTGACGGCATGTCCGACGCCTGACCGGGCTCCCAAGCGGTCATACGCTCCCTTTTCGCCTTTCAGGCCCTGAACAGAATCTAGACGCATGACGCTGCTCGAGACCATCAAGTCCCCCCACGACCTTCGCAAGCTCCCCGAATCTCGCCTGCCCGACTTGGCGGCCGACATTCGTGCCGCCATCTGTGCGCAGGTGTCCAAGTCGGGTGGGCACCTGGCGCCCAATCTGGGCGTGGTCGAGTTGACGATCGCGCTGCACTACGTCTTCGACTTCGGCTTCGATCGGTTGCTCTTCGACGTGGGTCACCAGTGCTATCCGCACAAGCTGCTCACCGGACGGCTTCACATGCTGCCGGGCTTGCGGACGCGCGAGGGCATGGCGGGCTTCCCCGAGCCGCGCGAGTCGCCGTACGACCTGTTCAGCGTGGGCCACGCCGGCACGGGCATCTCGACGGCCGTGGGCATGGCCCGCGGCGACACGTTGGCCAAGGAGGGGTTCGACCCCAAGACGAATCCGGCGGGCCGTCGCGTGGTGACGATCATCGGCGACGCGTCGATCGCCAACGGCGTGGCGATGGAAGGCCTGAACAACGCCGGCACGCTCAAGCGGCAGTTCCTGGTCATCCTGAACGACAACGGCATGTCGATCAGCAAGCCGCAGGGCGCGTTGGCGCACTACTTCGACCGCGTGCGATTGAGTCAGGCGTACGCCGACCTCAAGAAGAGCGCGAAGGAAGCCCTGACGCACATGCCCGGCGGACGGACGATCAAGGGCGCGTTGCACCGGGCGACCGAGGCCACCAAGGCGGCGGTCAGCGATTCCAACTGGTTCGAGCACTTCGGGCTCGTGCAGGTGGGCCCCATCGACGGGCACGACTTCCGGTCGCTGCTCGACGTGCTGCGCGAGGCCCGCGACACGGACCGTCCGCTCGTGCTGCACGTCAAGACGATCAAGGGCAAGGGCGTCACCTTCGCCGAGAATGACGCCAGCCGATTCCACTCCCCCTCGCCCTTCACCGTCGACGGCGACCTGGCCGAGGAAGGGTGTCGCGTCGAACTCAAGAGCGAAGGTCGGAGCTTCACGACGGCCTTCGGCGACGCGATGGTGTCGCTGATGGAACGCGACCCTAAGGTCGTCTCCTGCACGGCGGCGATGCCCGACGGCACGGGCATCAGCAAGACCCTCGCCAAGTTCCCCGAGCGTTCGTGGGACGTGGGCATCTGCGAGAGCCATGCCCTCGACATGATGGCGGGCCTGGCCAAGACGGGCTTCAAGCCCTTCCTCGCGGTCTATTCGACCTTCATGCAGCGTGCCTTCGACCAGGCGTTCCAAGAGGCGGCCCTGCAGGGGCTGCCCGTCCGCCTGTGCCTCGATCGGGCCGGACTGGTCGGCGGCGACGGCGCGGTGCACCATGGCTTCTGCGATGTTTCGCTGCTCCGCACGCTCCCCAAGGCCGCGATCATGGCGGCGATGGACGAGCCTTCGCTCGTCGCGTCGCTTGAGTTCATGCGCCACTACGACGCGGGGCTCTCGAGCGTCCGCTACCCGCGTGACAACGTGAGCGACCGCTTCCTGGGCATGTCCTGCCCCCCCTTCGAACTCGGCAAGGCCCGCTGCCTCACCCCCGGCTTCGAGCACCTCGAGAGCGACATCGCCGCCCCCACCCCCGACGTCGCCGTGCTCGCCTTCGGCACCTGCGCCATCACCGCCTGCGAGGCCGCGGCGGATCTCGCCCAGGAGCTCCGCGTGGCGGTCTGGGACGCCCGCTTCGCCAAGCCCGTCGACGCCGCGTTGATCCACGAGTTGGCCTCGCGGAAGGTGCCCATCGTCACCGTGGAGGATCACGGCGTGGTGGGCGGGTTCGGCTCGGCGGTGCTCGACTGCGCCGCGACCGGCCCTGCCTCCTGCCCGCCCATCACGCGGCTGGGTCTCCCGGACGCTTGGATCTACCAGGATTCCCGCAGCCGCCAGCTCGCCGAGGCAGGCCTCGACCGCGCATCGCTCGTGAAGGCCTTCCGGGCCGCGGCGACCCACGCCACCGACGCCGAGGTCTGATCGCCT